>JBEKTQ010000023.1:0-78223 GCA_049515895.1 Bathyarchaeia archaeon
GGTATCGCGGCTTGCCGCGCCCTTCTTCGGCTCTCAAGCCGAGCCATCCTCCAGACAGCGTGGCATGTTTCGGGCCATAGGTGGTGTTTGTTTGGCGTTTGGTGAAAACACTTATCGTATATATTTCGTGTTGTTGCGTCGTTGCTTCTTCTTGTTTGGCCTATGCATGGTGTCATTTTGATCTTCGCGCGTGTCTTGGCGAAGCCAATCACCCTTCACTCCACATCGATGAAGATGGGGAGTTGCATCTTGCTAATGGTATAACCCATGTTGCTAAGTTCAGTTAAAAGCGGCTCTCGCAAATATAAGGATTGTGATACATGCAGATAAGGTTTGTTGAAAGCTGTTTTGGCGCTCCGCGGCGGATTTTAGTGTTTGTTTGCATGCTTTTCACGTTCGCTTAGTCCTTGGGTTTGTTGCCGGCTTAGACGTCGGGAAGATAGGTTAGGCGCAGTTTGCAGATATAAGGTTGGCGGCGCTGCTGAAACAGAAATAGATTTTTTTGTTCCAAACGAGACACTGCGCCGAGCCATTTTTGTTGGGGTTGTTTTGGGTTGCTTTCTTGGTTTGGGACTTGAATCGGTTGCAACTGTCATCTAGAAACATCTGTAAACATCTATAAAGATCTAGATTAATTAGAAACATCTAAAAAGATCTGAAAAAATCGCAAAGGAAATATTTGTCGAGAAGAGTGAGGCGCAGGTTTTTGCGGTTTTTTGTCGCGGAAATTTGTCCTTTGTGTTTTGGGTTGCTTCCTTGAAATAGAGCTTGGATTGGTTGCAGGTTGCGTCAACTAAAGTCAACTATCGTCTGCTAAAGTCAACTAAAGTCAATAGAAGTCAATAGAAGTCTGAAAAAGTCAATAAACGTCTTAAAAAGTCAAAGCTAATGAGAGGATTAGCGACGTAAGGCGATGGAAAATTTTCGAATTCTCCCCAAATCTCCCCAAAACCTCAGATTCTTTCTGGCCCATCCGACTAATGCGAAGTGAAATGTTTGGCGCGACTCGAAAGGGAAAATTTTTCGCCTTCGTAAAGTCTAATTACTTGCCTGCCAACTATTCTTTTGATTTGCGGCTTAGCGGGCTGAGTGTTGATTTGGGCGTACTCAAATTCGGCGTGTTCCTTCCATTTTACGCGTTCCCGAAAGATCAAAGAGAACCTTTCAACCTAATCCGAAACACAGTTTTGGAGTGCGAAACTCTTGGGTATCACTCAGTTTGGCTTGACGACCATTTAATGCAAGATTACTGGCCAATCCTTGAGCCCTGGACAACGCTCTCCGCACTGTCGTCAATAACCAGCAAGATACGGCTTGGAACCATGGTATCCTGCATTATGCATAGGAACCCCATGTTGCTGGCGAAGATGAGCGCCTCGATTGATGTGGTTTCAAACGGCAGATTGGAATTTGGAGTTGGTGCGGGAATCGGGCGGACTGAGCATGCAGCTTACGGGTTTGATTTTTTTAAGCCAACGGTAAGGATTGAACGTTTAGTTGAGTCCTTGGAAGTGATAAAGCGTCTGTGGACGCATGATAAGTCGAACTTCCAGGGAAAATATTACAGCCTAAAAGATGCAGTTTGTGAGCCAAAACCCGTGCAAAAACCTTATCCACCCATAATTGTTGGGGGCAGCGGAGAAATGTTGCTGCGGAAAGCGACTGCGCCCTTTGCTGACAGATTAGATTTCGGCTTCTTACCGACCATTGAATTGTACAGAAAAAAGCTTGAGATTTTAGAGAAGAAGTGTGGGATGATTGGTCGAAGTTTCGGGGAGATTGAAAAATCCTGTTGGCCTGGCGGACAAGTGCTGATTGCCGAGACCGAAGGGCAGCTGCGAGAAAAAATTGCTCAGAAAAATGTTTTGGCTTTACGCGAGGAAGAGTTTAAGCAGGTTAATTTGGCGGGTACCCCAGCTCAGATTAGGGAGAAGTTGCAGGTTTACCTTGATTTGGGGGTCTCTTGCTTTATGCTTTATTTTGCTGATTTACCTCGGGTTGAAGGGCTACGGCTTTTTGCCGAATCCGTTATGGATCCTATCCGCGGCGGTTAGAGGTCGCCTCTGGCGATGTGCGATAGCTCGTGGAGAATGATTTCGTCCATTCTATGGAAGGTTTTTTCCCTGATGAGGATGATGTATTGTGCATCTGCTTCTTCGTCGTTAGAGTTAAAAACGCAGGCGTCAGTGCCTTTGGTTGACAAGACTGTGCCCCACTCCTCAATTTCCCGCAAGTCATCCTCAAAGCAACGACGCTGCTTGATAGCAATGTCAAAGTTTTCATCGCTAAGTCTGAGCGCCTTAATTTTAGGCATCGGCTTGCTGGACAGAGTTTTCCACGCTTTAATTAGCTTGCTTCCGTGTATGCGTTTAGCTTTCATTTCCACGCCTTTAACCATAACCATCAAAACACGCAACCCGCTCTGCCTTCACAAAACCACATGCGCAAGGCAAAAGCTAATAAAAAAAATACCGTTTTTTGGCGTAAAAATATTTGCGGTAGTTACGCTACTACCACAACACACCCATGAAGAGATGGTTTGCCCCAGGTTTCTAGCTCCTTCATTTTGATTTATTCTGACGGAGTCGGCGTATATCTGCTGAGGTAACCTTTTGAGATTTTAGGTTTCCTTGGCTTCCACGCGGCTAACCGTTCCTTAAGCTCCTTATCTGACAACTCAACACGCAAGACCCGGTTTGGGATATCGATGGTTATTGTGTCGCCGTTCTTGAGTGCGGCGATTGGTCCGCCGTCGAAGGCTTCAGGCGCAACGTGCCCAATGCACGGTCCACGCGTGGCTCCTGAGAACCTGCCGTCCGTTATGAGCGCTACGCTTTCGCTTAAGCCCATTCCCGCAATTGTCGCCGTTGGAATTAGCATTTCAGGCATTCCAGGCCCGCCTCTGGGACCTTCATAGCGAATGACTACAATATCGCCTGCCACAACTTCGTGGCGTTTCATGGCTTCCTCCGCCAAACGCTCTGAATCGTAAACTTTCGCTGGACCCGAAATCTTCATGATTTTAGGCGAAACGGCTGCTGCTTTTACCACTGCCCCTTGAGGCGCCAAGTTGCCTCGCAGGATAGCTATGCCGCCTTCTTTGTGAACAGGGTTGTTCAACGGGCGGATAACGTCAGCGTTGACCACCTTCGCGTCTGCAACATTTTCGCCCACTGTTTTGCCCGTTACGGTCAGGGCGTCAAAGTGTACAAACGGCTTAAGCTCTTTTATCAGTGCGGGCAAGCCGCCTGCATTGCCTAGGTCTGCCATGTCGTAGATCCCGCTGGGAACCATGCTGCACAGGTGCGGGACTTTGCGTCCGATTTCGTCGTAGGTTGAAAGGTTAAGTTTAGCCCCCGCTTCATTCGCAATTGCCGAGAGATGCAGAACTGTGTTGGTTGAACCGCCAAGAGCCATGTCAACTGCTGTGGCATTATCAAAAGCTTTCTGAGTCATAATCTGCGAGGGTAAAATGTTGCGTTTAACCAACTCAACGATTTTTTCGCCGGTTTCTTTGGCTATTCTCTGCTTAAAGGCACCGTTCGCCAACGCGGTTGCGCAGTATGGCAGAGACATGCCTAAGGCTTCAGTCATGCATGCCATAGTGTTCGCGGTGAACATGCCGTTGCAGGAGCCGCAGCCTGGACAAGCGACGTTTTCCAGCGCCGCTGATTCCGCGGGGGTCATTTTGCCTGCGAAGACTTTGCCGACGGCTTCGAAAACGTTGTTAACGCCGACTTTCTGTCCCTCCAAAATGCCTGACTCCATTGGTCCGCCCGTGACTGCTATTGCGGGAACGTTAATTCTTGCCGCCGCCATTAGCATGCCTGGAGTGATTTTGTCGCAGTTTGAAATTGTTACCAAACCGTCTAGGCGGTGTGCCTGCATCATGATTTCCACTGAGTCAGCGATTAACTCGCGGCTTGGAAGGCTGTACCGCATACCTTCGTGTCCCATTGCTATACCGTCGCATACGGCTATCGTGTTGAATTCAAACGGGGTTCCGCCTGCCTCGAGGATGCCTTCTTTCACGGCTTCGCCGAGTGCTCGTAGGTGAACATGTCCTGGAACGATTGATGTGTAGCTGTTAGCTATTCCAATGAACGGTTTAGCAATGTCTTGGTCTGTTAAGCCTAGACTTTTGAGCAGGGCTCTATGTGGTGCTCGTTCAGGTCCAAGTTTTATTTCGTCGCTTCTCATAATATTTCACTTCGTGCAGGATAGAGTCACCAATAATTTTATATTTAAGGTTGACGCTCAAAAAATAGAATGTGACTTAGAATGGGGTATTACTTTATTTAACCGCTTCCCTGAGCATGTTAAGTTTTTAGACACCACCCTAAGAGACGGGGAACAAACACCCGGAGTATCACTTGTCCCTGAAAGCAAGTTGAGAATAGCGCGGAGGCTAGACGAGCTCGGCGTAGATGTTATAGAAGCTGGGTTTGCAGCCGTTTCCGAAGGGGAAATGGAAGCCGTCAGCCTAATCGCCAAGCAGGGGCTGAGGGCGCAAATCTCAAGTGCGGCAAGAGGAACAAAAAACGACATTGACGCCGTAGTGAAAAGCGGTGTATCAACAATAAGCATGATTATCCCCACATCTGACCTGCATATCGAGTGTAAACTGCACAAGACACGACAACAAATACTTGACGCCACCAGAGAATGCGTCGGGTACGCGAAAAATCAAGGCTTAGTCGTAGAGTTTTTAGCTGAAGACGCCACGCGATCAGACTTCGAATACCTAACAAAGGCTTTCTCAGTGGCGGTTGACGCAGGGGCGGACAGGGTTACTGCATGCGACACTGTGGGCATTTTGACTCCGGAGAGGTCAGCAGAGTTATTCTCTAAACTCAAAGAAAAAATAAAGGTTCCATTAGGCGTTCATTGCCACAACGACTTCGGCATGGCTGTCGCCAA
Source organism: Bathyarchaeia archaeon (assembly GCA_049515895.1). Classification (GTDB taxonomy): domain Archaea; phylum Thermoproteota; class Bathyarchaeia; order Bathyarchaeales; family Bathycorpusculaceae; genus Bathycorpusculum. The sequence continues at coordinate 4,921 of JBEKTQ010000023.1, forward strand.
TACCATTGCTGCGCTAGGCGCTGGGGCTGAAGAAGCACATGCAACCATAAATGGGCTCGGTGAACGCGCGGGAAATGCTTCGCTTGAAGAAATAGTTCTCTCGTTGCGGTCGCTCTATAAGCTGGATCTGAACATTAAAACTGAATTGATCTACGGGACATCCCAGCTTGTTTCTAGGTTAACCGGCGTTCACGTGCAACCGAACAAGGCGATTGTCGGCGAAAACGCTTTCACTCACGAGTCAGGAATTCACACACAGGGAATGCTTGCGAACCCGTTGACCTACGAGCCGATTGCTCCTGAACTGGTTGGTGCAACCCGACGCATTTCCGCTGGGAAACATTCGGGAACGCATGCAGTTAAGGCAGCCTTGGAAAACATGGGTCTGGGACCTTCAGAAGGGCAGTTTAAAGAGATTTTCCAACGAATCAAAAGCTTAGGTGACAAAGGCAAGACAGTGATGGATGCAGATGTCCTAGCAATAGCGGAGAACGTTATGGGTTTAAGCAAAGAAAAGCCGATTCAACTTGAGGAAATGACTTTTGTTGGCGGCGACAAAGTTACAGCGACAGCGTCGGTCAGGCTGAGGTTAAACGGCAAGGACGTTTGGGGCACAGCCGTCGGCGTCGGCCCAGTAGATGCCGCTATAAACGCAGTCAAAAACGCCATTGAGGAGGTTGAACCGATCACACTGGAGCAATACATGGTTAAAGCTATCACAGGCGGCACAGACGCGATGGTTGAAGTGGTCGTGCGAATGCGTAAAGGAAACAGGACAGTGACGGCTATGGGAGTGCGAGAAGACATCGTTAAGGCCAGCATGGAAGCTGTACTTAGCGCTATGAACGTGCTGACAACGGATTACAATAACAAAAAATAAGTTCAGTCCCGGATTTCTTAACATTTTCTTTTGTTGTCATTGACTTTCAATATTTTTTCAGCTGTTCTTTAGACCGCTATGCGCTTATTTTAGGTGGTGGACGCACACGTCGCCTACCAAGTTTCACACGCAACGCTATACGATAGAGTTTTCGCAAGGATTTCACCAGATGCTCCACTGTAGGCGCTGTTGAGTAGATCAGCGGTATCTGCTCGTACTCAGCTATGCGTATGGCCTCAGCATCCGGCGGTGTTTTATGAAAAACTACAAGCCGTGGCTTGAGACTGCTAACTCGAACGATCATCATAGGCAAGGAGCCTTCTTCGACGTTGGTGAAAACTAGCGCTCGATCGGTCGTTGATCCGAAAAGCTGCGAGTACTCCAAGCCGGAATACGCTTCAACGGCTTTTCGGCTGTCGATCACCGTGTATCCGTTAACTTCTTTAACGTATTTTTCCTTGCAAGCCACTATTTCGCCGCCAATAGCCTTGCATAAATACTCAACCCGAACAGGAATGGGGAACTCACGTAAATCGACAACAGCCATGCTTGGCGAGCTTGTTAGTTTTGCAAATTCTCTTATGAAGCGGCTACCTTTTCCTTCGTCAATGTGTAAGAGCGAAAGCACAAATCTTCGGATAAATTTTGCACCTGGGCTCTTGCGTCGTCCACTTTCATAATCACTTATTACCCCTGAAGATGACAACCCCATTGTCTCTGAAAGTGTTATTTGGGAAACCGCGAAAAGCTCACGCCATTTTCGCATTGTAGCGCCTGGTTTGCCTGAAAGGATTATTTCTCCAGCAATCCTTCTTGCTAAAACTTCCCTCAGACTAGGCGATACCGACATGAATCAAAGCTCCAGCTTGCAGTCTTTCCTTAAGGGTTGAGGTATAAAACTATAGCGCTTTTTCAAATTGCGGATCCGCGCATGACCTAAAGTATGAAGATTAGGAAGATGCCAGCTACAATGGCGATTGCTCCCAGAACTGCTTTGATTGTCATTTTTTCATGGAAAAGCATAAAGCCGGCAATTGCCGCGAAAAGAGGCGATGTGGAAGATATAGGTACTGCTCGAGTTAGTGACGTGCTTAGGAAACTGTAGTTCATCAAGAACCACCCGACGCCGTTAGCCACTAGCCCCCCGACGCATAACGCCGCTACCGTGCTTCGCTTCATCTTCACAAAACCATGTTCTTTGTCAAGGAAAGGCGAAAGCAGTAAGAAGAAAAAAGCAACTGATGCTATCCTTAAAGTTAAATTGGCGTAGTTGGCACTAAGGCCGGTTACGCTTGATACAGCAACATTCATCATGCTGATGCTGACCGACCAGATGACCGCCGTTACCAAACTCACGGCGAGACCAATTAAAACCAATTTGCCTTTAACACCTGTATCCTCAAAACTTCTCTCTCTGCTCAACAGCCAGATTCCGAAGATGATTACAACAGACCCGAGAACAGCCGCCAGAGTCAAAGGTTGATTCAGTAGAAAAGTCGCCCAGATCAGACTGAACAGGGGATAAGTAGCTGCCAAAGGGACCGCACGCGACACACCTACGTACTTGAGGCCAATCATGTAGAACGTGTCCCCGACGCCCAGACCGATTATACCGCTAGCAACAACTAAGACGATGGTTCTCTCCGGCAACGCGGCTAAAGTACCCGCTAAACCAAAAAACAGCAGAACAGCAACCAGCACACCAGCATTTGTTGCACAACGAACAATGTTTGCAGAAAGGGGCTTAGCGTTTAGCAAAGCTTTCCTGTAAAGTATTGGTGCTACAGCCCAGCTTAAGGAGGCACCTAAAGCAGCAAGTTCTCCAATCATTGACCCAAGTAACCGTGGAAACCTACTATTGGTCCTTCGATGTTATGAACATTCGTTTCGTTTTAAAGAGATTAACTTATGAAGGAAGTGTTTTTTGGGGAAAAACAGGGATCACCCAATTGCCATTTTAGAGCTAGCTCACATGTTAAGACGGAATTGCATTTATTAGGAAGTTTAGCTTAATAATGGGTACTTCCGCAATGAACAATAAAAAGGAGTGATATTAAATGCAGGAAAAATCAAGTGATGTCGTATTCGTTGGAAACAAACCACCAATGAGCTATGTGCTCGCTCTCATAACAGCTTTCTCCAGCGGGCAAAAAGAAATAACTTTGAAAGCCAGAGGACAGGCAATAACTACCGCTGTTGACGTTGCAGAAATAACAAGAAGCCGGTTCATAAAAGACATTAAAGTCAGCAAGATAGCGATTGGAACAGCCGAGATGCCACCCAGAGAGGGCGAAAACAGGTCTAGGATGGTTTCCACGATCGAAATAAGCATGGCAAAAGAGTAAACCACGCGACCAACAAAACACAAAAATGGGAGTTTTTTACGCTCTCAACCTTTTTACATTAAGTTGTTTATCCAGCATTTGTTCCTTTAAGCAAATCGAACCTTCAGGGAACGAGAAAAATCAAGAACTTATTTTCCTTTCAAGTAAGCTGCCACTTTCTCAACGATTTGCGTGAAAGCCTTCGTTGCGGCGGAGTCTTTTTGTGCTACAATGAAAGGTTGTCCCTTATCTGAATCCACGCCGATTTTTGGGTCAATCGGGATGCTGCCGAGGAATGGGACACCAGCTTCTTTAGCCATTTTTTCACCGCCCCCAGACTCAAAAATCTCGGTTTTCTGTCCACAATGAGGGCAAATGAATCCGCTCATATTCTCCACAACACCGATTATAGGCATTTTTAACGTCTCGGCGAAGGTGATTGCCTTCTTGACCACTGAACTTGACAGCCCCGTAGGCATAGTTACAATGACTACGCCGTCGATTTCGGGCAGAAGCTGGGCTATGCTTAGAGGTTCGTCGCCCGTTCCAGGCGGCAAGTCGATGAATAAGAAGTCAAGTTCTCCCCAAACGATATCGACCAGGAACTGCCTGATTGCCCGCATTTTTAGTGGTCCACGCCAAATGGTAGGTGCTTCTTCAGGCAGGAAGAAGTCAATGGACATGACCTTCATGCCCAAAGGACCCTGAACTGGAAATGCGCCAGGGGGACCAGACTTGACAAGTTGTCCTTCTAAACCTAAAAGCTTAGGCACGCTTGGCCCGTGAATATCTGCATCCAAAACCCCAACCTTAAACCCTTTAACAGCAAACGCCATGGCAAGGTTAACGGTTACGGTGCTTTTTCCGACTCCACCTTTGCCGCTGATGACTGCGATTTTATGCTTGATTTTACCCATCCGCTCTTTCAGTTTAAGCTGCTCGTCCGTTTGCTGATGCTTGTATGCTTCAAGCTGCGCCATGTTTCTTTCTAAAGCCATTAAAATACAGTCCTGAAATCTTGTTAAGGTTTGATTCTTAAGTAAACTAAAATAGTTTATGGTATCTTATTCAAGATAATAGGGCTAAGTTGTTTCCTTGAGATGAAAAAATGGTTGAACTTGAAGACATCATACAGGCACAAAAGAACATAGCATCCTACGCCAAGTTGACGCCACTTGTTCAGTCGAGATTTGCAAGCGAATTGGTACGTGGAAACGTTTTTCTTAAGCTGGAAAACCAACAGGTGACACATTCGTTTAAGGTCCGTGGAGTATTCAATAGGCTGCTGAGTTTGTCGTCCGAGGAAAGAGCGAAGGGGGTGGTTACGGCTTCTGCAGGCAATCACGGTCAAGCGGTGGCTTATGGCGCCCAAAAACTTGGTTTTCAAGCAAAAATTGTTGTGCCTACCCGTGCTCCGCAAGTTAAAGTGGATGGGATAAGGCAGTACGGTGCTGAGCTCCTTCTACACGGTGACACTTATGATGAGGCTGAAAAGAAAGCTAAGCAGCTAGCGGTTCAAGATGGACGGCTCTACATTTCCCCGTACAATGACGAGCTGATTGTGGCTGGACACGGAACCGTCGGGTTGGAAATCCTAAAGGAACTGCCGAGCGTGGACGTGGTCATTGTTCCTGTTGGCGGTGGCGGATTAATAGGAGGCATCGCGATCGCAGTCAAAAGCCAAAAACCAACTGTTAAGGTTGTCGGGGTTCAATCGACGGCTTCACCTGTTATGTATGAGTCTCTTAAGGCTGGCAAGATTGTTCCGCCTCACAGGCATGAACGCTACACCATAGCTGAAGGACTCGTCGGGGCTGTAGAGAAAGGCTCAATCACATTTAGCATCGCGCAGCAATATGTTGACGAGGTGACGTTGGCAAGGGAAGAGTCGATTAGGCAGGCAGTTTACTTGATTTGGAAGAATGAAAAACAAATGGTAGAGGGCTCTGGTGCCTCAGGCGTTGCGTTGCTCCTGGAAAACAAGGATTCCTTTAGGGGTCAAACAGTAGCTGTGGTGATAAGCGGTGGAAACATCGACCCTTACCTTTTTAAAAGCATCGTTGCCGCTGAAGAATAGGCGCTGTCAACCCAGTTTGTAACCGATTTTCCGCACAAACCCTCGTCTCTCTGCAACATCAGCGTCGGTTTCTATTCCTTTGCTTTTTTGGCCGTCGACAACCCCGATGATGCCTCTGCCCTGAGCGGTCTCAGCTATCAGCACTTCCAGCTGGTTAGCAGTAGCGGCGTAAACCGTGCATACCTCTGGCACTTTTTTGATTTTGTCAAGAACGTTGAGCGGGTAGGCGTTTTTTAGGTAAATTAGGAAACTGTGGCCACAGCCGATTTCAAGGGCTTTCTCCGTTGCCATTCGGCGAAGTTCCTCGTTGTTTCCTTCGTGCCTGACCAAGCATGGTCCGGAACTTTCGCAGAAACCTAAGCCGAACTGTATGTTGGGTACAGAGTTAACTAACGCCTCGTAGAGGTCTTCAGCCGTCTTTATGAAGTGAGCCATACCCAGGATTACGTTGCAGTCTTTAGGCGGATCAATTTTGACAACAGTGAACTCCAACTCTTAGCCTCCTTGTCTAAGAAGTAAAACTGTTCTTTGGAAATATAACTTATGCTGAAAACAAGACGTAGGCTGCTGAGTCGTTGAGGTGGCATTGTTGTTTTGAGTTTTAAGTTTAATTGAACTTGCAGGTTCAAAAAGCTGTTTTATTTCCGCGGAAACATGGTTGGGTTGGGCTTGAAATTGGAAAAAATGCGTGAAAACGGCTTTTAGGGGTTGGATATTTTGAACTATTTTGATGTTGAGGCGGATCTTGATTGAACCAACTGTATGACAAAAAAGTGCGTTGGTCGGGGTTGCCTTGGGAGCAGCTATGGGAAGGTGTTTTGGAGGTTCCTCAAAAGTTGCTTGTAAGCTGGCGTATACCAGTGTTTAGTTCAGTTGAACTTTCTTGCCAATCTCATGTAAAGACATGGCATCAGACGTTATCAAGTTAGGAGTCCAATGGAAGAGCTCTCGGCGGCTAACTTTCCCTTTTGCAATAAGAAGATGCAGTTTGTTGGTGACGGCTACTTCGAAACCCTCCTCCATCTATGCCTCGATATGTGCTTGCCGGAGTTTTTGTTGCGAACAAAAGCTAAATATTATTGATCAGTTAGTTCTTGGGGAAAGAGCAAGGGCCGGTAGTTCAGCTGGTATGAACGCTTGACTTGCACTCAAGAGGTCGGGGGTTCAAATCCCCCCCGGTCCACCAAAAAACCTTTATTCTCCCAAAACTACTCATTTTCTGGTGATTTAACTTGGAAGTGGAGGTTAAGGGTGTCGACGAGCAGGGACGCATCATATTACCGAAGGTCTGGCGTGAAAAATACCTCAAGAACAAGAAGGCTATCGTCTCAGCCAAAGGCGACACCATCGAAATCAAGCCTTATTCCGCGGTTGACCTCACCGAATACTTCGATAAAATGGACGTAGACTTAAAGGCAGACCTCGCAGATTGGCACAAAGTCCGCAAAGAACTAAGAGGCAAATGAAGTGTCCCAAGCCTACGTCGACGCGAACGTGTTCATTTATGCTTTTCTTAAAACTAAAAGGCAACTGCAACCAAACGAGTTAGAAATAAAGCAAGCAGCCAAAAATATTGTTACCAGAATCAGCAAAGGAGAAAAAGTAATCACATCCGTTGTCCACTTTAGCGAAGTCTGCAACGTTTTAGAAGACCACCTCCCGTCTGAAGAAGCGATTCTATTAGAAAAGGGGTTGCTGTATCGAGAAAACGTTTCAATCTGTGAAGTAGCCCAAGAGGATTACATTAAAGCCGTATCCATAGCGGAAGACCATAATGTGGGCGTTAACGATGCATTGGCTTACGTACTCATGAAAGAACAAGCCATACAGGCAATCTACTCTTTTGACAAAGACTTCGATGCATTTACTGATATCCGCCGAATAATTGAGTAAAGAAATCTTTCAAGACCGATATTTGAGTAATCCAGTCGGTTGAACGCTTGACTTGCACTCAAGAGGTCGGGGGTTCAAATCCCCCGGTCCATCAAAAAGCACGCCTTTACACGTCAACTCTCCGCCTAGCCCCCGCTCCCAAACGTGAATTTTGAATAGTCGGCGCCAACAGTTATTTTATTTTGAATTCGAGGTTAAGCATTTCACCTTTCTTGAAGCCCATCGTATTATAGAACTGCAACAAATCCCAATCGTTCCAGTTGGCTAAAGTGTAAATTACATTTACACCCTCTACCTTCGCTTTTCCCGTGTCCATCGTTTCAGTTCCTTCTTCACAGCCACTTCGCCTAAAAATGTCGATCAACGCCAAAAACATTGTTCTGCCTATGCCGCTGCGTTGGTACGTTGGATCAACTGCCAAAGTGTCAATCCACCCAACACAATCGGGCACACCAAATTCCCATCCGCTCACGTAGCCCAATATGAAACCTACCACTTTCCCCTCGAGTTCGGCAACTAAAGCAGGACGCGGAAAAATGCCTGAATACGCTATTTTTCTTTTCCAAAAAGCTCGCCTTTCCTTTCCAAGTATTCTCTCATCGATCCCGACTATAGCGTCAAGGTCACTCTCGTCCAAAGCCCTAATCTTCACCTTTTCAAGAGCCATCGAAAAATCGCCAATTAACAATTACGGCCATTTGAGTTAAATTCTTTTGCCTCAAAATGATGCTCTTACCGAGAGAGAGCGGCGCTATATCCCATCCTCAAAAAAGCGTTACTACCCGGCTAACTTAGAAGGAGGGAGTCTCCTCAATCAAGCTGCACGTGCTCTTACAGTGCTGAAAATTTCTTTTCTCAACTCTTCAGCGGACAATCCCTGTTTTATCCTGTTCAATTGTTCCGCAACTACAAAAAAAGAAAGAAGAAAAATCAGAGTGCTCGCATTCGATTGTTCCTTGGGTTATGTTCAACTTCGGCTAGTCCCAGTGCTTCTAAGATTGGCGGTATATAGTTTGCAAATCGACCGCGTAAGCCCTTTTTGAGGCCGTACCATCCTCCCACAGGGTTTTTCGGTGACCTACCCCAGGCTTCAACGGTTCCTTCCTCAGCTGGCTTCTGTTCATCCGCACTGCCAAGCGGCATCCAATCTCCTTTAGCCTTCAACATCTTATGCAGATCGTCAATACAACGAAGTTGATATCTAAGTTCTGACTTGCCAACCCACACAACGACTACTGGCGGGTCAGCAGCCTCATCTTTGTAGGCCTTGAACTCAGAAGTTCCGGGCGGAGTTTTCAGCATCCAAGGATCATCTTTTGTTCCTTTTCCTTTAGTTGGCAAAAAATCACCTGATAAAAGAATTGATTAAAGCGAATTTCAGCTTTTCGGTTATGTTTGAATGACCGCAATTTGAGAAAGCCCGCAGCAGAAGGTTAGAAGGTCAACAGTCGCCCAGGGGCTCCAAGTCCCAGCGGACACCAAGGGTCTTGAAACTAAAGTACAGAAGATAAAACCAACGAAAAAGGAGGGATATGCGGGTGGCATCTCCACTCAGAGCGAGGTTCAAATCCCCCGGTCCATTAGAATAACTCCCGGTCATTTTGGTGACGCTTGGACTGAATTACTTTCTTTTTCTGAATAGCTTGTTGTCACCGAAGTCACAGACGAATTCAAAGCCCGCCTCAATGAGTTGCCAAGCTTCTTGTTCGGTGAGAGCTACCTTGGCACCAAGGCCTTCCGCGGATCGACTCGCATAGAGATAGTCTTTTTGATATTTTATTTTGTTATTTTATATGTTCTGATGATAAGGTAAACCGAGAAGGCCTTTCCTGTTATACCCGCCAGATTTTGGAAGACCTTAAGCACGCCGAGATCAACGTACATTGCGAGGGCAAAGGCTGTCGCCGCAGTTTAAGCCCAAAATAAAATAGTTACTCATAATGAATAACATTTTGGGGCCTACGATGAATCTTGTGATCTTTAGTCGGCGCAGTATTTTTTGCTATAAGCATTGCTGAAATTACGGCATCTGTATAATCATCCATTTCGTTCTGAGGCCAAAAGTCAGCTGATTCAAACAATCTATCTTGTGACTGCAATGCGCCTTGTGCGAGAAACCCGATAAGCTTTGTAGCGTTATCTTGAGTAATCCCGCGAATTATTAATTGTCCAGTTTGCTTTTTTTGCAATTTTGTTTTGCTCATCCTTATCACTTTCAAGACTGATGCTCGACTTATTCTTTTGTACTTATACCCACTTTAGTTTAAAAAATAGCACTTATATGCACCGCAAAAAATTAGAACGCTCAAAAGGCTGTTCAATGTGCATTGCGGGGGCAAAGGCCTGTCGCGAAACGGGCGCCATAGGATAAGCCAACCCCAAGATTATTTATTGCATTTTATATGTTCTGGTGATAAGATAAATCATAAAGACCTTCTTCCCTCTATGAGGTAAATTTTTGGAAGCCCTTGGTAGCGGTTTAGCGCATGCGAATGCTCTTAAAGGCGTGTTTGTGGGATTTGAGTACTACGGAGATTATGGTGCTTTGGACGCCTTTGATTTTCATGATTTTCTTATGCAAGACGTTGCGGAACTCTTCTATGCTCGAAGCCGAAACTATGGAAACAATGTCAAATTCGCCTTTAACGTCATAAATCTCTTCGATATTTTCAACCTTTTCGAGGGCATCTATGACTTGCGCTTTCTGAGGCGGATCAACAAAAATGTTAACTGAGGCCTCAAACCGACCTTGAATATTACTGGACTCCATATTGGTCATTAAAAACAGTTAAGCGGGTCAGGCAGCTTTTAGGCATTTTTGAGAACTGAGGCGGGCTATTTTGCAAAGCGGAGCGGGCTAAAAGGCTTATCAATCGATAGCAAGAATTATAAAATTCCAGAAGCATCGATGTCGGTTCTTCCAAGTCTTTGAGGGCTTTGGATTAATGTCAAAAGTTAAGGGATTGAACGTAAGCTCTGCATTTTTGACACGTGTCATAGGAATTGACAAATTAGTAAAGTGTATTTCGCAACAACACTTATTTCCAGTTTGGCTGCACTCACCAATTGGATGTGCCATGCCTAAGAGAATTAGAGCAGTTACATTCGTCATGTTACCTTTTGCCGTTTTCGCATGGGTGATTGGATGGACCATGTGTTTAGCAGGCGAAAAAAAGGTAACCCGGCAAAACAAAAAATCCCTCACAGTACATATTGTTCAAAATTGAAGTTGTACCACGCGCTGTGCAGGTTTAAAGCTGACAGTTTAGCTGAAGGCTTGAATAGTCTCTTCGCCCGCGCTCAAAATCAAAACTTCAGTTATGGCGCTTTCCCTCCATAGAATTGGGCTTTCAGACAAAACTAGTCTTACGTTAATTCATAAACTCTTTATATTACTACTAATTCTAATTTTGGTTAGCTGTTCGCTATGAATCGATCTAAGCTTGAGCGATACACTATTAGACGATCTAAGCTAGAAATGTACCTTGACCTTCTCAAAGTTTTAGCTCAGCGCGATCCGCTGAAGCTCACCCATATTATGCATATGACTAACCTTAATTGCAGCGTGTCGAAAAAGTACCTTGACTTCTTGACTCTGCAGGGGCTGGTTGAAGAGAAGATCATTGGAAGAGAAAGAATAGTCTATGCGATCACCCAGCGTGGCGTGACAGTGCTTAAGCAGCTCAGAGAACTCAAAGAAGTGCTCCCCATCGTTGAAGAAACAGAAAACTGAGCAGCGCACGCGCTCCTCTTTTTGATAAATATGAATTTCAAATTCATAAATACTATAAGTAGCCTCGATAAATATTTGTCATAAACACGTTTCTACACAACTAACTTGGAGGTGGGAACGAAGAATGAGCGAAGTTATTCTGGAAAAGTCAAACAATGCAAAAAGGAAAACCTGTTTAATTGGACACCCAGACACTACTCGAACACATACTCATTGGCCCGTGGCTTTTTCTTATCCAGAGGATTTAACAAATGCCTACCTGTTGGAAAACAAAAAGTCCGCGGTTTTGAAGAGACTTGAGCATGCTCATGAAAAGCTGAAGGACGCTCGCGAAGAGATTAATGAGGCTGTTTTGGCGGCACTAGAAATGAAGGAAGCTCGCGACGATATCGCGGACCAGATGACAGCCGCAATAGTGGCGCGAGGCGCTATCAGAAATGCCGAGATTACACTGAGTCAAGCTCAAACAAAGATAGAACACCTCAATTTTGAGCACAGAAACGTGGACTCTAAACAAGCAAAGGAGGAAAAAATGGAATTACCGAAAAAAAACTTGAGCATTACTGCGGATTTTGTTATCGTGAAGGGTGTGTCTCTTGAAGAGAGACGTATAGAAGCGGAAAAACCGTTATACCTAGCAAGATATGAATAATCAGGTAACACGAGCAGGTCTATGCGTAACACCCTAATTTTCACTACAGATGCCACGCATTTGTTTTCTTCGCGGTATTTTCCCTCTTTTTTTATCAGCGCGCGGTTCCTCAGCCTAAATCCAGGAGATGCGTTAGAGGGGCGAATGGAAACAGCCGGAAACGAGCGCGTAGCCACAGTCAGAAAGGTCTGAAAGTTCCAAAAACCGCCCGAAAATCCGCAAGGGCAGAAATGTTGTCCCAAACCAAGGCTAGGCCAGTACGCTTGGCGCCCCGAAAAATTGCCGGAAAAAAAATCGGGCAAAATCGATACAATGTACATTGCGAGCAAAGGTCCTCCGAAAACTGGTGGGTATAGAGTGGGTAAGTTTGAATTTATTTATTTGATTTTTAATGTTCTGATGATTAGATAATTTGTGGAAGGCCTTTTCCTCTATGGGCTCCAGACTTTGAAAGGCCTTACGAACGAGTTACAGGGGCAAAGTTCCAATCCTTATTTGATAATACTGTTAATTCTGTTTAACTTAAAAAGAAAAACCCCTATATCATAAATAAGCAGATGAGCTAAGTGCATGAAGCGGAAAGACTTCAAAGCTCAACCAAAGAATGCAAGAGGCATTGGAGAGAAAGCAATTGGCATCATTAAAATGGACAACCGTTGACCCAGATGGAAGCCTCTTTTCAAGGGGAAAACACGATTACTATGCAATTCTCGTCCGAGGAATCCCCGAAGAACATCCTAAAGACTGTATTGTAGAACTCTACGTGACGGATAAAGAAATGACAATTTTTGAGATTAAGGTCAGCGCAGTTAATGAAAAAATTGAGCTATTATCTATACCTTACGATAAAGCAAGGGGACACCTATTATTGCCTTTGTGACAGTTGAAATCTATTTCACAAACGCCGTACTCTGATTGCGGCAAAGACCTTGAAGAATTCAAGCGGGGAGGTTAGAGTTTGCGGAACTGCGTGAAGACGGCGAACCATCCAACAGTTCCCTCTGAACCTGCCCAATCAAGCAAACGATTTACTTTTTTTAAACCTTATGCATTCAAGATACATAAAAATCGCCGAAGCGCAAACTTGCCCGGTCATTGTACATTGTTTGGGGCCAAAGGCCTGTCTCCGATTGAAGCCTTTAGGATAAGTCAAATCAAAATTTATTTTATTCATTTTTAATGTTCTGATGGCAAGGTAAATTCAGGCAGGCCCCATTCTATGGGGGTAAATTTTTGGCAGACCTTGGTACGGTCGTATGCCTCTTTCACTGCAATATTCCCATGCATATTACGCACTTAAACGCATACACTTATAAGTGCGTATGTACATGTATGCTAATGTGAATAAGTGAAATCGAAGGGACAAAAGATGAAACAAATAAGAACCGAATACAAAAGTTGGCTACTCACTTATTTCAAAAACATGTAACCAGCAAAAAAAACAGGTGACTAAAATTGGACCGCATCAACGTTGACATTTCAGACGAAATAGACAAACAGCTCAGACTAAAAACCGTAGAAAGATTCGGAGGCAAAAAGGCGACTTATCCAAAGCTGTCCAAGAAGCGGTAAAAACATGGATCGACAAAAAACAATGAAGCCGTCCCTCTTCAAATCCCAATAACTATCTTATAAGAAGCCTATGCAAAAGGCCAGGGAAGCCAGTTAGCCTGGAACTCCTCGCATGAGGATTATGGGCAATCTAACTGCAAAACCCCTTTATAGAAAAGTTTCAATCTGCTGCGTTATCCTATGCAATGTACATTGTGTTGGGCAAAGGTCTTCCACGAATTGGCAGCCATAGTATAAGTCAACCTACGTTTTGTTTATTGTATTTTATATGTTCTGATGATAAGGTAAAACCTGAAAAGCCTTTTCCTCTATGGGGGTAAAATTTTGGAAGACCTTGGCTGGCCTTCCAGATGCTAGAAAATTTGGGCAGCCAAAACCATTTTAACCATCTTATCTTTGATATTAATCAGAGGTTGTCAACTTGGCTAGCTGCAATGCAGAAACTGCGCAGAAAATCCTCAGCACAGTTCCGTACGCCCAGGGTTTCCACTTCTTCATGCCGGACGGCCATTATACAGGCGAAACAGCAATGTCTCTCTGCTCTTTCCTAAGAGACCTGGGAAGGTTAGACGGGCAATCAATCAAGTTCCATTTCGAGCGCACCGACTTTCAAAAGTGGATAAGAACCACAATCGGGGATGAGGAACTTGCCCGTAGAATCGACAAATTGGGTAAAAAATTGCCAGAAGAAAGTTTGCCGCAACAGTTAACTGACATAGTGCAGAAACGAATTTCTGAACTGCAGTTGACAGATACTTGAGAACAAAAAGCCTGTGCCTATTTTGGAGGGGTTAAACAAAACATGCCAACCTGAGGATTCAGCTTTTCGAACAAACTCCGAGGTTCAAGAATAATCTGTTGACAGATGCAGGGTTTGCTGAGGCTCTGGAATATTTTTCCTTAGGAGAAAAGAACAAAATGCAAATGTCCTACACGAAAAAGGAATAGACGTGGAGAGTTCTAACTGCTCCCGCTACATTGAATACCGTCTAGAGTGCTAGTGTTTAGATTACCAGAAGAATTAGAGTAACCGTTTTGAAGGCCTGCTAGGTCCAAATTTGCGGGGTTCTGTTGGTTTTCCACATTAAGGTAAACTGAGTTCCACCAAACGCTATGTCCTCCAGCAGTGTAAACAGTTACCTTATACGCCCCGTTTCCTGGTATAGGCAACGCAAGAGTACCAGTCACGGGATTCTGGCTAGTCCCAGGCCATGGAGGCACCGCATAATTTGCCTCATAACTTTGTCCAGTATCTGACCTAACAGCGACGTATCTTACAATCTGGTCCTTGTACCAATTGTTAACTTTAAGCCAGCTTGGATAAACCGTTCCTTGAGTGGCAGCTGCGGTTGGTGTAGGTGTTCCTGATGAGGGTGTGGTTGACAGCAGATTACCCAGAGATCCGGTAGCCACCAATATAACAACAATAAATCCGAGGACAAAAACGATTGCCAGTACAGGGCCCAACTTTTGCGGTTTGCCGGCCGTTCTTTTCATTCTGTTATTTATTTGATGAGAAGGAACACTGGGACTTACAGCGACTCGTTCGCCATTTCTAATAATTCTCGCGCCACAATCGGAGCAGAACTTTACATCTACGCTAATTTCAGCACCACATTCTGGGCAAAACGGCAATTTGACATCCTCTTTTTATGATTTATGAGAACTAAGTGTAGAGAGAGTAACTTAAATCTTACTAATTAATATACAATATTTTCTATCTAGTATTCTAAAAATACCAAAGAAAAAAGGGGATTTGCGGGTGACATCTCCACTCAGAGCAGGGTTCAAATCCCCCCGATCCACTCATCCATGCATTCCGTGTTTTGTCTCAAGAATTCGCAAATTGCGGAACATAACAAGCTTGAATTAGGGTTTTGCTGAGGCTCTGGAAGGAAGAAGAGAAACAGATCTGATTGCAGCCGATAGCGAATGGAGACTAAAGCCCTCTGAGGTCTAGGTCTTTAATCATTGCTTTGAAGGATTAAAAAAATAAAAAAGGAAGGAGGTCTTTTGCTTTTGGTCTTGGTTTACGGTCGTTTTCTCAGCGTTATCATTGCCAGTGCTGCGATTCCCACGATTATGACAATTATGATTGCAATTCCAATGTACATGACGGTGGTTTGCGTGGCTAAACCGGTAAGCGGCGTGCTTGTGGGTGCTGGTGTTGCTGCTGCATTGCTGGCGTAGAAATATGTTTCAGCGGTCGATGGATAGTATGATTGTGTGCCTGCAAAACTGGCGAAGACGGTATACTGACCTGCTATGTCAGGTTTCCATGTGAAGCCGAACGAGCCGCTGGCATCGCTTGTAGTTGTGCCGATCTGTCTGTAGTTGTTGTTGGAATCGAGGACGAACAGGTCAACTTTGACGCCTGTGACATTGGAGGGCATAGGCTGCTGCATGTAAACATACTCCATCCACGGAGTCATACTTGCATCAGAAACGCAAGGAACTCCGTGCGGAAAGTTCGCTGCTTGTTCTAGTTGGTGTGTGCCCGCAGAGGTGTCGATGACTGCCCCCGTTATCGTCACGGGTGTTGCGGTCGTTATGCCAACGCCAGTTACTTCAACGGTTGTAGCGCTAGGTCCTTTGCTGTAGGCGTATACCTGGTTGTCGTATGCATTTTCCGCTGTCATGATGCCGTCGACAATGGGGGCAGGACCCGTAACGTAAAAGCCCATTATACTCCATATCAGCTTTCCAGTAGTAGTGTTTATTGCCAGTTCCGATGCTCCGCGGAATAGGGGCGGAGAATACTCATGACCCTCATTGAGGAACCACACTCCATCAGCAACAGAACCTCCGCTAAAAACCCATAGTGGCCATACGCCGTAAGGAGTATCTGAGCCAGCGTTACCAGATGCTGTATTTGTATTCGTATACCATAAGACAGTTCCTGTCAGTATGTTAATAGCCCACATGTCTCCTCCGAAACCCATCAAGTAAAGCGTGCCATTGTCGCCGAGTACGGATTGGTAGCCGCCAATTGCACTGTATGGATTAGGGACTGGGATTCCGCCGTTTGTACCTGTGAGTTGAAGTGGGCCCCATAGTTGCGCGCCTGTTTTCATGCTGTAGCCATATAATGTGCCGAACCCGTTGTTTTCTTCAACAAGGACTCCCCATCCGCCTACTCTGGTATCTACTCGAGTGTAGGGTGATAGCGTTCTATTGGTTACCCATAGCTGTGCGCCGTTTGTTGAGCTGTAGCCTGCTTCAACTTCCCACCCAACATTAAAGCTTAAAGCTGTTGTAGGTCGGTCAGTCATAAGTACCTCGCCGCTGTCGACAGTAGTGATCGAGAGGCTTCCAGTTATTGGTGCGGTATTAATGGCAGTAGCTACAGGTGTGCGCCACATTATTCCGTTAGCGAAGTCGTAGAGCCGATATAGTGTAGGTCTCCAAGACCAAGAATTTGCAGTAGTGCCTGGTATATAGCCGCTTGGGTACAGAATACACTGCGTCGAGTTCCAGAGGTTAAGTGAAGGTCCAGTGTTAGTGACCTGTGTTCCTATGATTGTTTGTGTACCAGCGGTCGAGTTAATATAGTAGCCTATCAAGTCTCCGCCTTGACTTTCCGTAAGCGTCATTCCAGTGCCGTTGATGATGCTGCAGACATATTGCCCAGTCATGGCATCAATCATGTCATAAGTGGTGCTTCCTGGGGCAAGATGGAACCCAGCAACGTTGGATGCGACAGATTGACCGGTAATGAAAGCGGGAGTTCCTGTGAACCATAGGTATGCGATAGATCCAAACTGGTTGGGGGACACGTAATCGAGTATTTGACCGCATCTTAGACTCAGAATTCCGCCGGTGGCTGTTAGCAGGGTAGCGTTTGCAGTTGAATATCCCGTTGATGGTTGGACAGTTGAATAAGTATCCTCCCATATTTTGCTTCCCGTGCGTAAGTCAATGGCAATCGTGCCTGCTGGAGTACCTATAGAAGTTGGGAATTCCTCGTAGTACATTATGCCGTTCATGATTACTGTTGCCCACTTTGGCTCGTATTGCGAAGATGAATAGTAGTTGCTTGTTTCAGATCCGCCGAATTCTCCTCCGACTAAGCCTCCGAACGCAACGGGCCTTGTCCAGATGATGTGAGCGGTCTTTGGCGCTATAGTGTATGGATTATAGTTTCCAGTAATATTGTACACTCCGGTGGTGGCGAAAGCATATGCGCTTAGCCCAAGCCAGTTCCCTGTAATGGTAGACCATAAGCCGTTCACGGATTGTACTGGGCGTGTCCAGTAATTTGTTGGAAGTGGAGTTTGCGGTAAAGATGGTACTGGCTCCTGCTGCACTGTAAGCGTTGCTGGACTGCTTGTGGAAGGGGCAAATGTATCATTGATATAGTCGTTAGGTGCCGAGTGATTTGCACCTGCTAATATATCGCCTTGGAAGTTGAGTACAAAAGTGTAGTTGCCAAGGGTAGTGGGCGTATACAGAGTATAGGTTCCTCCAGTATCGTCGGTTGTAAAAGGTCCCAGTGTTTGGGTAGTTCCATCAGGCTTGGTGACTGTCACTTTAAGATTGTGCCATCTATCTCCAAATGCTCCAGCAGCTGTGGGTGGCGGTATTTGGAGCCAGAAGCCGACGGTAACAGTTTGGCCTATACCACAAGGGTTAGGCGAGACATTAATGTAAGCATACGTTGGAATTGTCCATGGCGGTGAATGCGCATTTGCGTTTGGTATTAATGTCATTGAAGCTGTCATTGAAAGTATAAAGAATAAACAAATTGTTATAGCTGCAATTTTATTTTTTAGCATTTTCATTTTTCTCCTAATCTTGTTTTGCGCTGGGAAGAGGCATGAAGCTGCCTCTTCTCTCAGCAGAACTCCCTTTACCCTTTTTAGTATAAGTAATTTACCTAATTTTCTACGAGCGAATCTTAGCGAATAAGCGCCTTTTTCCATTAATAAAGAACACAAAATCAATCTAAACTTCGGTATTAATTCAAAAAAATAACACTTGACAGACTAACTCTTAAAAATAAAGGAGAAGGGAATTTTGCGAGTGAAATCACGGCAGTTCTGGGGTTCAAATCCCCGATCCACATAAAATTTTTTACTTCGACAATCCTTATGTTTAGACTTGGAGATTGGTTACTTTGAGGAAAAAAAGAAACACGTTAGTTTTGGAGAAGCGTTCGTAATTGAACTCAACACCAAGTAATTCTGAAAAGATGGAACAAGAACCAAGCTCTGTTGACATATCTCTTCTGGACATCTATCAGCTCCTAAATTTGTTCGTCATGCTATTAAGTGAACAAGCCTGGCGATACATAGGATTAAGGATTTATCCAGGCACGAATGAAATAAAGAAAGATCTTGTCAAAGCACACGTCGCCATTGACTGCATAATCGCGCTTGTCGACAAGATGGAGCCTTACCTAGATGATGCAGAAAAAGAACGCTTAAGAAGGCTAATAACAGACCTTCAAATAAACTACGCGGAACAAATGAAATAATTTCTCAGAGCACACCCAAGTGGTTTTCGTTCTTTTTTGAAAAGCACACGATAATTCTCTAAAAGAAGAAAATAAAAAGAGAGTTTCTTTAGCTTGCAGCTGTGGCAGTTACTGAGGCCGTTTGGAAGCCTTCCCCTGACAGCTGTATTGTGTAGCTGTTGCCAACGATGGGTGTTATTGAAGTGTCGCTGAGATCACGTAGGAAACCATAGGGCAGCGATACGACTCCTGTGAAGCTTAAGGTGACTGATTGACCGGGTTGCACGACAACGTAAGAAGATTCTGCAGCGCCTGTTCTGTCATCGGGTAAACGAGTAATCGGATTAATCGGTTGCATTCCTCGCCCCATGCCAAGCCTCTCCATCGGTACTAAGAAAGGTCCATTTGTTTGGGGTTCATAGCTTGTTCCAACAACTGAAGGGGAACTGATGTCGTGGGGAATCATCGGTTGCATTAATCCAGGGCCAAAGGGCGGAACCAGTGAGGTGCCATTGATTCTGAAGGGCATCATTGTTGTGCCAAATTGTTGGCCCATTCTGACGCCTGGCATATAGAAGTCTGGCTGGTTGAAGGGTGTGTTAAATTCGCCGCTGAGGGCTACTCCAAAGATTCTGAAGGTTATGTCGCCACTGTTCTGCATCGTTACAGAGAGGCTTGTCACGTTACCCTTAACTGAAAGCGAGGCTGACGAGATTGAGAGGTCGCTTGAGACACTTTGGACAACGCGGATCATTCTTTCTCTATTGTATTCTCCCAGCTTAACGATTGTTCCGACTCTGATTTGAGCCGAGCTAAGACCATTGACTACCACTGCGTTTGCGCTTGGAACTAGCACATAATAGCTAACGGGATTTCCATTAGCGTCGTCAGATCGGATCTGCACCAGCGTGGGGTTGAAGTCGACGAGCACGCCTGAGAGGGTTTGGTTAACTTGGGCGTTTGCGATCTGCAACACCATGGTGTCTGAAAGAGTTGTGAGGTCGTAGGAAGTTCCGTTAATCTCAGCTTTCACGTTGGCGATTGTGAACTGAACCTTGTCTACTGTGGAGTTGAATGGGATTGTGGCTGAGGCAAGAGTTTGGGTCAAATTAACAAGCGCAAAAGAGTTGACGGTTCCTGAACCTGCGACGGAGAGCCATTGAGAGGTGCCATCGCTTTGGACGACATGTAATGAAAGGGCTGAGTAAGTGAAGTTGAGCTGAGTTGTTCCAGCAGGCACGGTCGGCGGATCGGTGAGCATTATTGCAAAATTAGATTTCGCAGAAACCTTAGGCAGAAAACTTGGGTTAGCGAACATCGCGACGGCGATTACCAAAATAGCTGCTAATACTGCGGCTACTCCATATTTAAAGGTCCATTTTCTGTACATTTTTCATCGATAAGCAATTGGCAGAATCTCTTTAAAACCTACATTTTTTAAAACCCGTTAAAAACCCTTTAACAAGCTTTCAAAACCCTTTAATCATTAAGCTAAAGGAACTGAGGATAAGTAAAACCGGAAAGCCTTTCCCTCTATATCCCCAAATTTTCTGAAGACCATGCGCGTACCCAAATAGGTTGTGCCTTATGCGGTCATAGGAAACTCGCTGTATCACGAAGGTGAGAACCCTTTTATAGCCAACTTTTCAGAGTCATACTGGTGATAATTTTGTCGAATTTTATTGTTCTAGGAAACTGGACTGAACAGGGCATAAAAAATGTCGCAGAGGTTCCGGAAAGAGTCAAGCAAAGCAGAAAAATGATTGAAAATGCCGGCGGAAAAATGCAGTTCTTCACAACCATGGGGAAATATGATTTTGTGCTTCTAGTTGAAATTCCAAAGGATGAAGACATGGCGGCAATAGCTTTGTGCTTAGGCAGCATGGGAAACATCCGCACAATAACTATGAAAGCTTGGACAGAGGCAGAAGCAACCAAACTGTTCACGACACCTCACCCATAGCTTTACTTTAACCCTTTTCAACCTCTAACTTTTTTCTTCGCTAAAGCCATCTTTTCATTTTGTTTCAAATTAGCCACAGAACATGATGGTTTATCAGTTAGCAAGAGAAAATAATCTAGTGGGTTTTTCATGATAACAATTATCGGGGCTGGAAAAGTGGGCAGCGAAGCAGCCTACAATATTTTACAAGACAGAATAAGCGACGTGGTCTTAATTGACTTGTATCAAGAACTCGCGCAGGGCGAAGCATTGGACATGATGCAGGCAGCGCCAGCAATCGAGTTTGACGGAAAAATCCACGGCACAAACGACTTCAAAGAAATGGGAGGAAGCGAACTAGTCATCGTGGTTGCGGGACAAGGCCGAAAGCCAGACATGACCAGAATCGACCTCATGAACAACAACGCTAAAGTCATCCGCTCCATAGTGAAGGAAGTCGCGAAATATGCACCAGACTGCAAGCTTATGATAGTCACCAACCCAGTAGACATTATGACCTTCATCGCACGCAAAGAATCAGGCTTGCCGCCTAACCACGTGTTTGGTATGGGCAACATTCTGGATACACTCAGGTTCAGAAGCTACATTGCACAAGAACTGAACGTGTCCAGAGAGGACACATGCGCCTTAGTTATAGGCGAACATGGAGACAGCATGGTTCCATTAGTGGAATACGCGTGTGTCTCGGGAATCCCCATAACCACACTGCTCACTAAAGAGCAAATTGCGAAGATAGTCCACCAGACGATAAATTCAGGCGCAGACGTCATCAAACTCAAGGGTAGCACAATCTATGCTCCAGCAGCAGTCATCGCCATGATGGCAGACTCCGTTCTTAAAGGCAGAAACCGGGTCATGAGCGTGTCAACATGCCCAAGCGGCGAATACGGCTGTAGCAATTATTCAATAGGCGTACCAGTGGTTCTTGGAAAAAATGGAGTGGAAAGGATAATAGAACTCGAACTCGCATCCGAATCAAAACAGCGCTTCGAAAAATCCATAGAAACGATAAAAACTGCCATTACACAGCTACAGTTCTAGTCGTTCAGTGATAATCTTTTCATAGACTTGGCGGTTCGCAGCAGTTCTTCTTCTTTGTCATCTGAATCACTTATTGTGCCAGGAGAGAGACCGTTTCTTGCGCGCTTGCGTAGAGAAATAAAGGTGTTTCAACTCTAATTATTGGAGAATACCGATTCTAAAAGGTGCAGATAATGAGTAAAACTACAGGAGACGATTTCCAAATTGAGACAAAGTACACCCGCCACAATATCCTCGGTGGCAACTTGGACTGGAGAAACAAACCAGAAACATACAAAAGCTACCCAGGGAGCAAAACCGTTCAATTACCCGACCAGCTAAAAGAGGCCACCCTTAACTTTGCTGAAGTTCTCACGAGACGCAAGAGCATTCGAGCCTTCTCAACACAGCCTTTAACGAGAGCTGAGTTGGGTTTCCTTCTTTGGGCATCGACCGGCATCCAAAGAATAGAACACGGTTACGAGTTCCGAACCGCTCCGTCGGCTGGCGCATTATACCCCATCGAGACATACATAGCCGCTAACAACGTGGAAAATGTGGATTGTGGCATTTACCATTACAACATAAAGAATCATCAGTTAGAAGAATTAAAGACCGGAAGTTTTGGCGCAGACTTAGCCCACGCTGCTTTGGACCAAGAGATGTGTGCAACCGCATCTGCCGTGTTCATCTGGACCGCTGTATTTAGGAGGTCAAAGTGGAAATACAAGCAGAGAGCCTACAGATACATCTATTTGGATGCAGGACACGTAGCCGAGAACTTGGCGTTGGCAACGGCAAGCATCAATTGTGGCTCCTGCCAAGTCGGGGCTTTCTTTGACGATGAAATTAACTCGATAGTGGTTATAGATGGAACGGAAGAAAGCGCAATTTGCCTTAGCGTAGTCGGCCATTCCAAATAACAGCTGGATTCTCAAGTTTCCAAATTAGCATGATGCCTTCTAGAAAGACCTGGATCTTAAATCGGCTAAAGCCTTCCTGCTTTTCTAGGTCGTCGGCAGAGTAGTAATGGCAGATTAGGAGGAGGAAGTCGCTGCCGTGGTTGAGCCAGGCTCGGACGTCTTCGGCTGGGGCAAATAACTTGCATTCAAAACAGTCTCCTGCAAAACACACTGAACATCTTAAGGTAATGCCAAGTTTCTCAAGAATAACTCCAGTCCTGCAGCTGTCATAGACCTAAACAAGCCTACAAATTCCGCTCACTCGCGTCATCTGGGTACTTTTTAGCTAATTCGCTCATGTCAGCCTCAAACAACAGCACAAACCTGACCTCGCCAAGACCCACGACGAAAACAGACCGCAAATCCTTAGCTTGCCACAAAATCTCGTTAATGTTGAACTTGCCAAGGCGTTCTCTGAGCTTAGCTTCGTATTCCTGGGCTTGACGCTGCAAACGTTCAAACCCTTCCCGATCAAACTCTTCCTTTTCAATTTTACTCACTATAATGTCCCTCCTCTGAATTCTTGTTATCATAATTATGATGGTTTTAAAAAATGCAAAAAACAATTGGAATTGGAAAATATGCCATTAGTTAATTGGCAGTATTGATATATAGCAAAGCTCCGTTAGGCTGGAAATCAGCGAAGAATACGCCATGACCAGTGTTGCCGCTTTGATATCCGCCGGTAAGTAGCATTGTCATGCCTTGATAAGATCCATACTTTTCCCACTGAATGGATATGCTTAATGTGTTTATGTTTGGGGGGGTTCCCGTCTTGTTCTGGTATGCTTCAATTGCACCTTTGTCGAACGAGTTTAGACCCAAGGAGTCAATCTGCTTTAGACTATCCGTATCTGTTTGCTGTGAAGGATAAATTAGAGATGATGGTCTTCCACCCCAAGTGGAAACTGATGCATGGTAAGGGTAGCCGTTGGAGGCAGCGAACCTGAAGGCTAAATTGGACGTTTGTTGATAGAGCACCACTTCTATGCTTCCCTGTCCAAAAGGATCTAATGATATACCTTCAACCACCACTTTGCTTGGGTGCTCTAGCACGAGAAATGCGAAGGCTGGCGAATTTTCTACGCTTTGTATTATCTTGGTTAATGAAGCATTCAAAATGTTGGAATATGAAAGGGTAACTCCGGATTGCTGAGGTTCAAAGGACGGTGGGTAACCTGCATTCCAGAGTACAATTCCTTCAACGGCTGTGAAACTCACTGCGAAAATCATGACTGCGACTATCAAATACTTGAAAATTCGCCTAACAGTGCCGCGAGAAACTAGCCAAACTAACCCGCCGATCACAGTTACACTGAGCACAAGAATCTCTATCCAAGAGTTGCTCAGGACAACAACCGAGGTGAACAGACCTATGGCTATCAGAATTCCTATAATGATGCTCTTACTGATTTCTTTTTTGTCGGTTGAAGTCATTACTCAAGCCCCTAACGTGTTTATTGAAATGTGCTCGAATATAATGCAACACTTTTGTACAAATGTACAACTTTCAAATATCGTGGTCAAACCAGTTTTTGTTTCCATATTCGAACACATTCATAAATTGTAACTAGAATGGCTGTTAATCCAATGAGAGTTGCGAGAATATTGCTCGGATTAAGCTGGAAAGAACCTTCAACCCAAACTGAAATAACATATAGCAGGAAAAGGGTTGAGAAAAATGCCGCATAAAAAACATACCGAGGCAAAAGCAAGGAGCCAAACTTTACAAGTTGCGTCAATACGCCAACCTTAACCTCTTTTGTCAAAACATAACCTTCGGTTGTTTTTTCGATTAAATGCAGACTCTCAAGTTTCTCCAAGTGGTATGTGGCAAGACCTGGGCTTGAGAAATCCAGTTTTCTCTGCACTTCCCTAGCACCCATCGCACGGCCATTTCGCACTAAGCAAAGGTAGACAAGCAAGGTGTTTCCTCTCAATTCACTAAAAGCCTTTAAGTCCTCTTCTTTGCTCAACCAGTAGTTCTCCGTTTTACCATCAAGGAATAGTGTCCTTTGCTAATCTTTTTTTATGGTCACTTATCGTTTTGGAATGGCATCGTTCTCCTGTTTTTAATAGGCGATTGATATTTAATATATCGTTTTTGAACAATTGTACAAAACCATTGTACTTTCGATTTATTCGATTTTCTTTCTCGTTGGTTTAAGAGAAATAGGAAAAAAGCGAATTCTTAGAAGTTGCCGACTGCGCTTAGGATGCCTTTGGCGGTGAAGCTGTTGCTTGTTGCGCTTTTCTGATCTCATTTTAGATCTAACTGTGCGATAACCACGTTGCTGAACGTGTAATTCAGGTTGCCTGCACACGCGGGGACGCTGCTAAAGTCGTTTTGCCTGTTAACTTGTTGACTATCCGAGGAACTTAGCTTAGATAAGTGGATATTTGATTGAATGAAATAAACTACAAAATTACGGGGAATCTGTCCATACTGGCGTTACGGTATAGTTGGAAACAAATTCTGGCGAATAAATTGTCATCCCGATTGACGCCGAGTTTGAGCTGCTGTAGGAATCGAAGCCGTATCCGCTATTAATTGTTGGAAGTTTTGGTGGATTTGTGTAAGTTGATGAATCATAGGTAAACGTTCCCCCTTCCGCTGGAACGGTCATGTTAATTTCTAATTTACCCTCTGCGTTGTAAGCTACAATGTGCAGCCCCGCGTTATACGCTGCCCCTTCTCCAGTGTTGGTCACTGACCCAACGATGAAAAGGCTGTTTTCAAAACTTACCCCGTACTGAGTGGTAGCTGGATACTCCTTCATATTCAAGGAAGCAACAAGATTAGCCGTTGATAGGCTTGCTATCATGGCGTTGAGATTTTCCACTTGATTTTCTAGATAGGCTACTTGGCTGCTCAACGGCTGGTTTTGACTGAGAACAGTTGGAGCGTATGACCAGCAGACAGGTGTTATAGTCCAATTGTCGACGGCGCCTTCGTGGAATATGTTTATACCGACATTCGTGGTTTGTCCGCTGTCCAAAATTTGAAGCACCAGGCTGCTGTTCCCATAATTTTTTGAGACAAAAGCGTTAGTTGCGTTGTCACTTCCAAAAATTGTACCAGTGAAGGGAACGGTCAGGTTTACTTCTAATGTGCCATTCGCGGCGTAGGCAACCACCTGCAACCCCGCGTTAACCGCGTAGCCTTTTCCCGTGTTAGTGACTGAACCTTCGATCCAAAGGTAATTATATGGAACGGGAGTGGGCACTAAGCCGCCCATGTAACTGCTATTAGCGCCTATCATTTCATGTGTTTCCAATGAGGTCACAAGATTTGCCAACGTCAAATTCTCCACTATCCCGGTGAGGTTGGCTAGTTGACCTTTTAGGCTTAAAATTTGAGCTTTTAAAGTCGATGTTTGATCTGAAACTTGAGATTGATTGTTTACTTGTTTGGAATTTCGCTGATTTACTATGTTAAAGTAAACTATTCCAGCGATTACACTGAGGAAGAGCGCAACGACTATCAACGCATATGCTTTTCTCCTACTGAGCATACTTGGTCAATGGATTTACTCACGATAAAAGTGTTTTTGTATAGATCTCTTGACTAAACCGCGATTATTCAGTCAACATTTATTGACCAAGTCGGAATAATCGCCGACTGCGATTAATATAGGCGCCCTCAAAAAAATAGATTAAAAATAGGGGCTTGACTTGAGCGTTTGTGCCGTTTTAAGTAAACTAACAAAACAACACTCACCCCAACGACCACAACTGCTCCTAAAATAACAGCAACAGTTGCAGTTGGGAAAGGCTCTGGCTTCGTAATGACGAAAGTAACTGTCTTGGGTGTTGCTGTGTTGCAATAAGTATCGTTAGCGTAAATAGTTAGGGTATGTGAGCCATTAGTTAATCCGGTTAGAGTTGTATTTCCAACAATTGTCACGTTTGCTTGCCCATCTAAACTGTATCCAATCCATTGAGATGGTTTTGAGAGGGTGAAATTTAACGATATGTTACTTGATAAAAAGGTTCCGTTTTCAAGTGATAAGTATGAAATCTGAGGTGGAGAAGGGGTAGGATAAGGTGAAGGGGAAGGCGTTGGCGGAGGAGATTCAGTGGGTGATTGGGAGACGATGACATACAATGGCAACGGACCCAAGCCGTACGTATCGTTTAAGGAGTCGGTTACTTCACATGAAATATCGTATGTTCCAGGTGCCGATTCGACGAAATCGAATGTTGATGAGGTAGCTCCCGGAAACGCAAGCAAAGGTCCGAGAGCTGGAAGATTGTAAGACACCCCTGGCTTCCAAGTAGTCCACAACTGAGTATACCACTGATAAGTGTACGGCGGATTCCCGCCACCAACCGTCACAGTTATTTCAACGTGTTGATTCACAAGCGCTGTGGTGGATGTCTGCTCTACATCTATGGATGTGGGTCCTCTTGCCACGACGGCATGAACGCCGGTAATAATTGAAGCTGAGAGCCCAAAAACAAGAACTGTAAGCAGAACAATTCCTTTTTGCATCATCATGCCTTGCACTATGTACAGTCAAAGTGACTTTTAGTTCTACTCAAGGAACAGAACGTTCCAGAGCTGGAACACTTGTGCTGAATGCGCTTTTTTGATCCCATTTTAAATCCAGCTGCGTGATGGCTACGTTGCTTAAGGTATACTTCCGTGAGCGAAGGCTTATGGTTTGAACCCAACAAACGTTCAAATCCCCCGGTTCATAGTGCGGTTTGAACCAGTTTGGCTTCAAGTTCCTTCGGACCTTTAAGGTATTGCAATGGGGCCCGGCGGGATACGGCTTTACGACCGAGAAGAGAAAATGCTTTAAGCGGAGGGAAGTAATTTGGTGTTATGCCAAAATTTGATGTTACTGATGAAGCCATCATTAGTGCTCCGCCTACAGTATTTTACAGAGCTCTTTTGGATGAGTACGCAGGGGTCACACATTGGTGGATGCCTTATTTTGAATTTAAGCCAAGAGGAGATAAACCAATGGACCAGGAAGGCGCAATTTTTGACATAATAATTCACGATAAAATGACACTAAAGTTTTCTGCCAAGATAACAAAGATTGTGGAAGCTGAATCGATAGAAGAGGAATATGCGGGTGAGTTTGTGGGAACTGGAAAATGGACACTTGAGCCAACCTCAGATGGAAAGACAAAGGTTCAATTTCGTGTAAATGGCGAAACCAAGAGACTATCTTTTGTTTTTCTCTCTCCATTCGTTGACATAGGAAAGAAGCATTCAATCGTGATTCAGAAAGGATTCAAAGCATGCAACAGTTACCTGTGCAAGAAATAGCTTGTACTTCGGAAAAGATTCGTGCTGACGCTGTGACGTTTTCAGGTGCCAAAGTCACTAAGGTTGCCACACACACGGAAAGTACTCCCTTCGCAAGCATTTTTGGGAGCTCTGCTTGAGCTATCAAACCAAAACTCTTTAGTTATCATCCAGCTTACTGTGAAGGCATGGTGACTATTAGACGCCCCTTGTATCTTACGCGTTTTGGAAAGCACGTTTTAGACGCTCGAAAGCATCTTCTGGAAACCGATTATGTTCAAGCATCAGAAGATGTTTGGGGAGCTTTATCTTCGTTAGTAAATGCATGGTCAATAGTAGAGGTTGCATCAGTTGCGGTTAAAAAAGAAAAATTTGCTGAGCTGTTTCAACTGTTATTAAAGGAAGACTCCAATTTAAAACAGCTACTTCTCGATTCACACTTTGATAATCCCTTGCATTTTGCTTCGAAAACCGAAGGCTTACATCTTTACTTTTTGGGGAAAATGGATTACCCAGAAGACTTCATGAAATCCACGTTAGAAGACTGTGTAAGGGTGCTTGAAGAAGTGGAGAAAGTACTGGCTAAGTAATTTAAGTAATTGAACGAAGTGCCTGTTATTCCGATCAGCCAAAAGTAGTTTGATTCCGTCCTATATTCGCAATATTCTGCCAGAACCCCTTTTTGAGACAGATTAAGCTTAATTCTGGAGAATAATGTTAGAATGTTTCGGATTAAATCAAAATCCCCGGCTAACAGCTTGCCGTCTTGATTAACTTGCGATAGAAGTCCATCAAAGGTCAACAGGGAATCAAGAGTTTTAAAGCAAAGGTCGTCGTCTATAAGACCAAGTTTTTTCAGCTTCGCGATTACACGAGGAGTTTGGGATTTATCAGCTAACGATAAGCCAACAGCACCTGTAACATGTTCGAAGCCAT
The DNA here is from genome assembly GCA_049515895.1 of Bathyarchaeia archaeon. Taxonomy (GTDB): domain Archaea; phylum Thermoproteota; class Bathyarchaeia; order Bathyarchaeales; family Bathycorpusculaceae; genus Bathycorpusculum. Next base: position 33,651 of record JBEKTQ010000023.1, read on the forward strand.
CGAATAGTTGCCTATCAACGGTGTTTATGGTGCTTACATACTGCCCTCCGCCAAAAGTGCTCATGGTCCTTGTAACACTGATGTTTGGAAAGGCTAAAACTGCGCTTGCCGTGGTCGCAAACGATTTAACGACAAAAATATTCTGGGCAAGGGAATGAATGCCTTTGGCATTTTCTGGCTGGAAAATATTGCAAAACAAAAAAGGCGAATCAACCGACATAAATATTATTCGCCTTAAACAGCACGTTTCCAACTGACTATAGGGGACCAATTAACAACATAAGCAGGCTCATTAAGTTCATTTCTGTAATTCGAATTTACTGCAGCCATTGAAGGTATTGCTTTTAGCGTAACCATGAATGCTCCTTTTGTTGTTTCTACTTTAGTCTCTGAGGAGGCTAGAGTAAATTTGATAATATCAACAATCTGCCATCCATCGGTCGGTTGTTCACCTGCCTGGAAAAGAGGCTTGTCCTTTACCATTTCAGACGCTTTTGCCCCGACTTTTGTTATGGCAATGCCTCCTGTATGCTTGACAACAATATTTACTCCGCCAAATACAGAGAAGCCGCCCTCGCGAGCATCTATGATGCTTACAGCAACTTTTAGAACCGAACCATCTAACAATTCTACCGAACCGTCAATACTATTGCAGCTCAATGTAACCACTTGATTAATAATTGCGCTCAAAAACTATTAAAAACTTTGTCTGTACAATAAGGTAAGTACTCTGACAGGATGTGTTTTTCTATAAAATTTTATTGCCTACTTCTTTTTCCAGCTTTCCAATCATTAAGCAATAAGAATTTGTGCCTTTTGGATGGTTGGTCTTGGCGTATTGCCATGCTTGAAAACGTAGCATTAAGTAAGGAAGCCCCCGTCAGTTGGCATCGTCCATTTCAAGCTTCCGTAAAACCCTTCAAGCAAAGGAATTTGGGGGAAGATTGAAAATACATTTTGACAATTAATAGTACTGTTCAACAGTCTTAAAATCTTGAACCAGAATCCCAAAACTTATATAATGAGATTTAATACATGAGATAAGGGTGAAAAAATGACTCTTAATGTAGAAACAAAATTAATTGCAAGTGCCGGAGCATACGCCGTTGGGGTTCTATTGCTGTATATGCTAGTCATCGCTAACAGCGTCCTGCCTAGCGTCTTCGCTGTAACCGCTATTGCCTCCTTCGCTGTCTTAATGGGATTAGTCTACTCATTTTACAGGACCGAAAAGCACCATCGACTCATGTTCTACCTTTAAGCAAGAGTAGAAAGCTGTGAGGCCTTCCTGAATAGCAATCAGGGAGTCACTGCCTACAGCAACTCTTATTATTTATTTTTAAATACCAGTTTACCGTCCTTTTCATCGACAACAATTATCGAGTTTCTATCGACTTTTTCTTCAAGGATCATTTTTGACAATTCATTCAACAAGTTTCTTTGAATAACACGTTTTATTGGCCTCGCACCGAACTGAGGGTCATAACCGATGGTGGCGATGGAATCGACGGCTTTTTTAGTGAAAGTCATTTTGATGCTGCTCTTTTCAAGGGTCTTCTGGATGGTTTTTAGTTGAAGTTCTACTATTTTCCGCACTTCTTCCCGGGTCAACGGCTGAAACATGATTATCTCATCGATACGATTCAGGAATTCTGGCTTAATGCTTTTTTTCAGCAAATCGAAGACTTGTTCTCTTGTTTGATTTAAGATTTCTTCGCGGTTTTGATCATTTACTTTTTCGAGGTTTTCTTGAATTATGTGGGAACCGATGTTTGAGGTCATTATGATTATGGTATTTTTGAAGTCCACTGTCCTGCCCTTGTTATCGGTCAATCTACCATCGTCAAGCACCTGAAGCAAGATATTGAAAACGTCCGGATGGGCTTTTTCAATTTCGTCGAGAAGCACAACAGCATATGGTTTTCTTCTGATAGCTTCTGTTAGCTGTCCACTTTCCTCGTAACCTATGTACCCAGGAGGTGCACCGATGAGCCTTGAGACGGTGTGCCGTTCCTGATATTCCGACATGTCAATTCTTACCATGCTGTTTTCGTTATTGAATAGGCATTCAGCTAAAGCTTTTGCCAACTCGGTTTTTCCAACCCCCGTGGTACCTAAGAAGATAAAAGATCCGATTGGTCGTTTGGGATCCTGCAAACCTGCACGGTTTCTCCTAATAGCATCCGATACTGCGTTGATTGCTTCGTCCTGTCCGACAACCCTCATGTGAAGTTCTGTTTCTATATTGAGCAATTTCTGTTTTTCACTTTGGAGCATTCGGCTGACTGGGATACCTGTCCAGCGGGAAACTACCTCGGCAATTTCTTCAGCATCGACCTCTTCATTAACCATGGCTGATCCTTTTTGCAGCTCTGACAGTTTTTTCTCTAGAGTTTTAATGGTTTTTTCTGCTTCGGGAATTCTGCCGTAGCGAATTTCTGCGACCTTCCCAAGATCGCCAATGCGGTTTGCGCTTTCATCTTCAAACTTGAGCTGTTCAATTTCGTTCTTTTTTATCTGTATCTGTTCAACTAGGTCCTTTTCAGACAGCCACTTCGCTCTGAGCTGATTACGTTCTCCAGTGAGGTTCGCGATCTCTTCATTAAGCGATTTAAGCTTCACCTCATCTTTCTCGCGTTTAATTGCTTCACGTTCAATCTCTAACTGGCGAATCTTTCGGTCTATTGTCTCAAGTTCTTCAGGAGCAGAATCTATTTCAAGTCGAAGTTTCGATGCGGCCTCGTCAATCAAGTCAATTGCTTTGTCCGGAAGGAAACGGGCGGAAATGTATTTCTGCGAAAGTTCAACAGCGGCAATTATTGCTTCATCTTTGATTCTGACGTGATGGTATGTTTCATAACGTTCTTTTAGACCTCGAAGTATAGAAATAGCATTCAATGTATCTGGTTCGCTGACCATAACTGGTTGGAACCGTCTTTCAAGAGCTTTGTCTTTTTCAAAATACTTCTGGTATTCATTTAGAGTGGTTGCGCCGATCGCACGTAATTCTCCTCTAGAGAGTGCGGGTTTTAGTATGTTAGCTGCATCCATTGCTCCTTCACTTGCACCAGCTCCGACGAGCGTATGAATCTCGTCTATAAATAGAACTATTTCGCCCTCGGCTGAAACGACTTCCTTTACAACACTTTTCAAACGCTCTTCAAATTCACCCTTAAACTTTGCACCGGCGATGAGGGCGCCCATATCTAGTGAATAAATTTGCTTTGATTTCAGATTCTCAGGTACATCTCCATCGATTACGCGGCGAGCAAGTCCCTCTACGATTGCGGTTTTGCCTACGCCTGGTTCTCCGATTAAAATCGGATTATTCTTGGTTCTTCGTGATAGGATCTGAAGGACTCTTCGGATCTCCTCGTCGCGACCAATTACAGGGTCAAGTTTTCCCTTTCTAGCCATGTCATTTAGGTTCAAGGCAAATTTACTCAATGCATTGTACGTCTCTTCTGCAGTTTGAGAATTAACCTTCGATCCTTTCCGCAATTGCGTGATAGCTGTCCTCAAATCCTTTTCGGTGACCCCGTTGTCCTTGAGCAATCTAGACGCCGCATCATTTAGCGTCAAGATTCCCAGCAATAGATGCTCGATAGAAATGAATTCATCCTTGAATTCTGAAGCTATTTCTTCTGCCTTCTGAAGGGCCCGATTAGAATTAGATGATAGATATTGTTGTCCGCCACTAACTTTAGGTAAGGAATCAATTAGCTTGTCAAGCGACTTTGAAAAATCATCAAAGTTTACATTTAATTTCTTCAATAAATAGGGAACCACATTTTCGTCAACCATCAATATTCCCTTCAATAGATGTGAAGGTTCAATTGACTGGTTCTGTTTTGCAGTGGCAATTTCCGTGGCTTTCTGAATGGCCTCTTGTGATTTAATGGTAAAATTGTTCAAGTTCATTTATGGTACACTTCTTTGCCGAGTATTCTTGAATTTATTTATACGTTTTCATTTTAGAATAGGAATAATTTCATGCTATTATATTTGTAAGTAGCTAGCATGTAAAATATTTGGTTACTGGTACACTTCTTTTCCAATTTCTGTTTTCATACGGTTTGGTTTAGGAGTAAGTCTGGTTTGGCTCAAGCGTTTTCTAGCCACCAATAGAATCAGGACTGAAAGCACTATTATGACAAGAATTGTTGCAGCCATAACCTCAAGGTTTTCGTAAGATGCCATTGGTTTTGAACTCGGCGAGTTTGAAGGTGACAATGACGGTGTAACTGAAAGCGAACTTGTCGGAGTTGGTGTTGGCGCGTTCGTTGGAGGGGTTGGAGAAACGGAAGAAGGCGGGTAGGTTGGATGGTAAGTGGGCGTAGGCACTGGAGGATGTTCTGGAGTTGGAATCGGCGTAGGCGTTGGAGTAGTAACTGGAGATGGAGCAACAAAATCCGCAGGTTCGATAAGTGTGGATTGAGGTGATTGGCTGAAATCAAAAGAATCATTCATGTCGTTGGAGATAGCGTCCCTCGTATGTAAGCTTGTAACGTTGAAAGTGTGTTCTGCAAGAGCAAGCATAGACGAGAATTCGTATTGCGTATGATCAATGAAGCCTGGCTTGGCCCAGGGAGAAATAACTATTGTTGGTACTCTGAAGCCTAAACCGCTTTGATCAATCTGCGGTGGAGCAACGTGGTCATAAAAGCCTCCATAATCATCCCAAGTCATTACGATTGCGGTCGACGGCCAATATGTGCTGTTCATGATTTGGTTCACAAGGTATGAGACATAATCCATTCCAGCATCAGGGCGTGCAGGGGGATGTTCGCTGACCGATTGGTTTGCGAAGACCGCTGGTTCAGTTGGAGGTTGCCACGCTCCTGGCATAATCCAGGATACTGCGGGCAAACTATTGTTCCGAATATCATTTACAAAATCTTTTGTACTCTTAACGTGGTCCGTAAGTTCGTTAGGATGATTCTGGAAATAATCAAACAAAGGAAGAGGATCCCAATAGGTGGCTGCAGTCGGATCGGTGTTTCCGTCGTACCATTTCCAAGACACTTGGGCGGCGGAAAGCTCCTGCGCCAAGGTTGCCCACGAAAAGCTTGCGCCAGGCCAGTTCACCAAGAAGTCGCCGCCGGTTAACTCAGTGTTAGGCGGGTTATCAACTATATTTCCGCTTGAAATCCACGGCGCAGTAGAATTTACTGGGCCGTCGGTGCCCGAAGCTATGTACAAGTGGTTTGGAAGGCTTGGGCCCATCTCTGAAGAGAAAAAGTTATCGTCAAGAACATAATGACCCGCGTAATCCCAGTAGTATGGGATATCGCTTCTATCGTAATAACCCATTGTTACCGAGCTTCCTTCTGCTACGACGAAGCCGTCCATTTTGCCGTTGTCGTAAGCTTCGTGGGCTACTGTGGCTGAGTGATCGAGATTGACGGTAGATTGGGCGCTCAGATGAAATGGGGAGGCAGAATTGCTAAGTTCTTCTGTAAGGTCACTTGGGTCGGCTACTCCTGGCGGTAGCTCATCACCAACTATTGAAACTGGAACAGTAGCGCTGAGGTGATAAGGTTGAACGTACCCTAACGCAAGGTCAGTGGTTGCATATGGAAGCGAAATGCCTGGAGGAATGCCGTTAGCTCCAGGATAAGTTCCAAAGTAATTGTCGAATGAATGGTTTTCTTGAACGATGAATATTAAATGCTGTATTTTTGATGTTTCTCCGCTCGAAAGGCGAATTGGCGCTGTCACTCCTGAAATCAAAAAAAGAACCAAGATTAACAAGACCGCGAAAATCCTTAATTTCATAGCTTACTTGTCCTTCGTTTCCAAAAACAAACCATGAGAGAGCCTTTTGAATGAAGCAAAAAGCATTTTATAAACTCAACGGTGATAACCGTGAAACAACGGGTTATTACAAGGAAGGCTGTTTTCCAGGAAGCTAATAGCCCTTGATTCTGCAAGTATTTACGTCGTCATATTTTATCTCGTTTTCCCAAAACAACAATCGCTGACGGTTTAGGTAGAGTCAAGTGCAAAACGGGGATTTGAAATAACAGCATCCCTTCTAAAGACTCTTTAGAGAACTGGTAACCCCTAAATCCCTTTTCAGCTAAAATGCTTCTTGAGGTAAGCAGTCCCAAAAGACTAGCGCTTTAAAGATGCAATCGAGCCATGATTTTACTAAGCTCTAATAAGATGCTGTCATGAATCAAAGAGATGTACGAATAGAGCATTTTGGAGAAAAGTGTAAAAGGAACTTTAAACTAGACTATTTAGGAGGAGTACTCTATTCTTGGGAAAAACAAAGGCTTATTGGTTTTTGTCGTCCTTGCACTTATAGTAATTCTTGTTTTTGCGAGCGGTGTCTTTAAGGCTCAGCAAAACGTAATTGAAGTGACACCCAGTCAGAATTCGGCTTTACCATTCACGATTGACACGTATGGAAACGCTTGGGATGGACCCATAGCCTTTGGGTTGTCAGGGCCCAACGGAACCAATTATTTGGTTATTATGGACACAAACGGCACCTTGCTGGACCTTCGTGCCTCAACCAGCGGCTATGGCGTCGTAAAAAACATAGCGCAGAACAATTTTCTATTTGAGGGTGAGCCGCAGCTAAGCGGTGGGTCACAAATCGCGCCGAATTGGGCAACGCACATCTGGAATATTGTCTCGAACACAACTCAAGATTTTCCAAATGTTATTTCGCATCACGACGTCGATTATAACCCGATCAACAACACGTTTCTCACTTTGCAGGACTATGTAAGGCCAGTTGGAAACAATTTCTACCTGATAGACAAAATACTTGAGGTCGATGCTCAAGGCAATGTGCTTTGGACGTGGGATGCTTTCAACCACCTACCTCTCAGCGAAGCCGATCCTTTCAATAATACGTCTGTGTATAACGGACAGCCGGTAATAGATTTCACTCACACTAATGCCCTTCTATGGGACTACAACAACAACGTTATCTATCTAAATGTTCGGAACACCAACACATTCTATAAAATAAACCAGACAACCGGAAACATTATTTGGGGTTGCGGTCAATTTGGCAACTTCACACTTGTAGATGCCAACGGTTCTGTGCTTCCAAACGGAGAAAGCCTATGGTACCACAGTCATGATCTTGAGCAGGTTGCACCGGACGTTTTCACGATGTTTAATGACGACTTCGACAACGTAACCAACTACTATGACTCAAACAGCCAGATGATAGAATTTACGTTAAATGAGCAGAACATGACAGCTACAATAATCAGAAGTTGGACTGCACCAATACAATACTACTCATCATACTTAGGGGCAACTGACCTACTGCCCAACGGAGACTGGCTGGGCGACTTTGGCACACCAACCCACCAATTCATCGAAAACCAGCCCTGGAACTTCACCAACGCAGGTGCCGTTTTGATTGATGTAAACGCCGCCGGACAAATAGTTAGAACGATAACCTTCCCAACAGGGTGGGCCATATACAGAAATCAAGTGGCAACTAACATAAGCGCAAACGCACTAAGCCCAATGCCAACGCCAACTCTGTACCCCTCAGCAACTCCGCCCACTGAACCAACAAGTTTCTTGCCTGGATTTCCGGCTCAATCAACGACCCAAACTATAGTTACGCCAACCCCAGCTCCAGCTCCAGCCAAAACTTCAGCTCCTACCGTAACTCAGGCACCCACAATCAAACCTACAGCCAACGCTTCATCCACATCGCCGATTTCAGTCGATTCGTTAATTGTCATAATTGCAGTGATAGTTATTGTGATTGTTGCTGTTGCTCTGGCTTACTTGAAAAGGAAGAAAACCTGAAACGGTTGAGCTTAAGGAGTTCAGAACATGACTTCCAGCGAGTCATGTGCCCCTCACAATTTGTAAATTGATGTCAGTTTTCCTGGATCTTTGGGTCAGAAATTTTGGTGGCGACGATTAGGCTTAAGGGGAATGCGGCGAAGGCAAGCAGCACGAAAGGCACCCATGTTGCAATGTACGAGTAAAGGAAGCCGACCAGTAAATAGGCAAAGGCCTGAGTTATATACATGAAGAATTGAAGGCACCCCAGGGCTTTGCCGCGTTTTTCTCGTGGGATTAAGTCCCCAAGCAGAGCCTGTGAACCGTTAGCTTCCAAAATGTTGGCTAACCCCAGAATAAAGAAGGCGATGAGGAGCAGGTAAAAGTTTGCGACAACGAAAAGCAGCATAGCAGGAATGTAAAGCAGGTAACCCAGCAGAAGATAGCGTTTTCTTCCAGCAATGTCCATTCTGAACCCAGCTATGAGCACCGGCAAAACGGGACCAACAGCCATGAAAGCTGCTGCAATCGCATACTGCAAACCGATTATCTTCAGCGTTTCCGTGGCGTAGAGCACCAAGAAAATCTGGCAGCCCGCGGTAATGCTGTTGATGCCAACGGTTGTAAAGAAGAGGTAATACGCGGATTTTGGAGCTTGAGCCCAAACTTTGAGGCTTTCCCTAACCGTTTCTGGATACTTGCGAAAAGCCTGCAGCATTTTGGGTCTGGCCGTGTGGTCCTCTGTCGGCAACGTTTCTTTTAGTTTCAACCGTATGAACGAGGCTGCAAGGTAAGCAACAAACACGATAGCGTAGGCGATTCGTATGCCGAAGTCAGACTGAGGCGACACATAGTTGCCTTTAACCAGAATCAAAACTCCCGCTATGAGAGGCGCAGGAATAGCGATTAAACCCGTGACAACAGAGTAAAAGTTAAGTCCAGTTCCTCTTTTTGCTGGTTCAAGTGAATCAAGCATCATAGCAACAAGGGCGGGTCGATAAATCAAGCATAGGTTTTGAATTACCAATCCTAAGACAACCCATTGCCATGAGGGAGCGAAAACCAGAAATAAGTAGCCGAAGGATAAACCGAATGTCATCATTGCGACAAGCCATTTTCTGCCATGTTGATCAGCAAGGTATCCGCCTGGGAACTGGACAAACGCGATAGCTAACGAGCTTGCGAAAAACATCATTGACAGCACAAATGGCGTGGCGCCGAGACTGATGAAGTATTTGCTGCTGAAGGTGTCCGGTATCGGCTGCGTGCTGTTCATTAGAACCCAGGTTATTAATAGTATTAGAAAATTGCCAGTGAGGACAGCGTTTTCGCCTGTTAATCGTTCTGAAAACCGCATTTTAAACTCGCTAGGTCGATAAGGAATTAATAAATTCAGTGGTGGAATATCTTATTCTAAATTGTGTAAAGCGTCATTAGCAAACAAGCACCAAGAAAGCTCAAAATACCGCTTCAACCGAAATAAATTATACGCTGAAAAACCGTTTGGGTTGGGGGGTTTGACTCAAGATAATCTTAAATCCAAAGAGCGAAGATAGATTTGATTTCAGAGTGAATATGACCCGCCGAAAGCACAAGCACTTAGTTAGAGACACGGGAATCACCGTCGTGATCATCACGGTAGTTTTGGGCGCTTTAGTCGCAGCACTATATTTTGCCGGCAGTAGCGCCCAGAAATCCAAAAACCCAACAGAAAACCCATCTCTGACAGTAGGAGACACCTTCACTTACAAGTTGTCGGGCTCCACGGTTCTGGGCAGTGCCGACGCTGTTACCCCCAAAGAGTTTTTGCAGTACAACAACACTGAATACTATCAAGTGAACGTAACAGCAATCCAAGGCACCCACGTTTCCCTTGAAACAATCTGGCAGTTCAAGAACGGCACACAAGTTACAAATCCCCAGGTAATCGATTTATCCACAGGAGCGTGCGCCGAGCTCGCTGGATTCAGCTACCTTTACCCCTCAAACCTCAACCTTACCGATCCTCTATACCCGCAGGAAACCAGCAAACTCGTCGTCAACAACACCAGCACCCAACAGTACGCTCACTCAAGCAGGGCAACAAACTATTGGGCAACAGAAGACGAATTTATCGACACCACCGACCAAACAGGCAACACTATGCGCTACGACTACATCGCAGTATTTTTCGACAAACAAACAGGGATGCTTGATCAACTGACCCGAATTCAATTTTTCACAAACCCCGAAATACAGTTGACAACCACCTGGCAACTTACCAGCTCAAACGTCTGGGTCGTCCAATAACAGACTAGCCAAGAAAAGCCTGATTTTGCATACGGCAACCAAAAATACCACACACTTAGATTCAATGTTAAAATCAACCTCAGAATTGACCCTAAATAAATCGCAAACGAAAAATATGCGTCTAACAGAAACTTACTCGGAAAAAATTGAGTGATTTTTATCCGAATTTTCCGAAAATGAAAGCAAGCAAACCGAAAACGAACAGGAGAAGAACGATCTTCTTTATTTGTCGAGCATTCTCCCTTGAAGGATTTCTAATCAACCGCGCCGAACACCAAACCAAACCGACGTCAGTTACCAGCACAAAGGGAACAAACCATACGGAGACTAAACGGAAAATCAACGGAAGAGGCGATAGACAGACGGCAAAGATAAAAAAGGCAGCCGCGGCATAAGCAGCCTTTCTTTCACCGAAGGTTACAGCTAGAGTTCTGATTTTGCTTAAGCTGTCACCTTGAACGTCAACAATGCCTTTTGCGATTTCTCGACCTGTGTTTGAGAGAAACGCCATGGAAGCGAAAAGCAAAATATTGATTCTGATTAGGTTGACTGCCACCAAGCTGCCGAATAGAAAAGGCGCTGCGACGCATGCACTAACCAGCAAGTTGCCAGCAAATCCCCTTCGTTTACCAACAGTTGAGTAGACCATCATAATCACCCAAGCCGCAAAAGCAAACAAAAAACAGTAAACGCTTATGACGAAGGCCGAAACCAAACCCACAGCCGTCAGAAATCCAGTTAACACCAATGCAGCCCTCAAGGAAACTGCACCGCTTGGGATTGGGCGCGAAGGCTCATTTATCTTATCTATATCAAAATCGTAGTAGTCATTAACAGCCATTGCGGCCCCAGTCAACGTAAACGCGGTTATTGCGCCGTAAACCAGGTTCAGCCAATGTAGGCTGCTGTTGCCTGCCAAGCCGACGCCTACGAGAACCGCGAAACTCATAACTATGCAGTTCACAGGCCGTAGCAATCGAAGCAAACCACTGATTTTAACCACAGAGATTAGCCCTTTTCTTGACATATTGTAAGGTCTAGTAATTAAAAACTAACTCAAGTAATCCCAAATTCGAATCAGCAATTCATAAGCCATTTATTCACTTTCATGCTTGTTGTAGGTAAGGGACATCTATTGAACCTTAAGAGTCAATAATATGAATGCCCCGAAACGGTGACTGAAAACTTGAGAATAGGGTTCTTCGTTTGGGAGTATCCGCCAGCCCTCGTAGGCGGACTCGGCACTTACGCTGAATACATAACGCGGGAATACGTATCGATGGGTCATGACGTAACAGTTTTCACATTAAATCCAGGAAACTTAAAAACTAGAGAAATCGTCAAGGGAGTAGAGGTCCATCGACCATTAATCGCCAACGCAAGCAACATTTTCCCTATGTTCGTTACTGAAGACCTGAAAAAATGGGGCACAAACATCAGCATGTTCAACAACATTTTCATCTACAACGTACTCAGCGCAACGAAGTTCATAAACAGCATGATAAAAAAAGAAGGCCACAACTTCGACATGGTATGCGTTCACGACTGGCTAAGCAGCATGTCAGGAATGATGATAAAAAACGAAACAAAAATCCCCGTTGCATTCCATGTTCACAGCACAGAATGGGGAAGAGCCGGCGGACCAGGCTCAGAAGTTGTCTCTCACATCGAATGGGCAACATCCGAAAAAGTAGACAGAATACTGACAGTCAGCTACGCGATGCAGGAAGATTTGGTTCGGCACGGCTGGTCGAAATCAAAGATAAGCGTCGTTTGGAACGGAGTAGACCCTCAAAAATATACCCCGAAAATAGCGAAGCCTGAAGAAATTGAGGCAATACGTTCAAGATACGGAATAAAACCGGGGGATAAAATGATCCTTTTCATCGGCAGATTAACATGGGTTAAAGGCGTCACGAATCTGGTTCAAGCCATGCCCACAGTCTTGGAAGAATACCCAAACACTAAATTAGTTATACTGGGAAAGGGCGAGCAGCAAAATGACATAACCGAGTTAGCTAACAGATTAGGGATAAAAGATAAAGTTTCCTGCCGTTTTGAGTTTGTTCCTGAAAAAGAACGTATTCTCCATTACGCAGCGGCAGATGTCTGCATTTTCCCATCGACTTACGAGCCATTCGGAATAGTAAGTCTCGAAGCAATGTCGATGGCGAAACCGATAATAGTCGGAGCTCAGGGGGTCGTGGGTTTCAGAGAACAGGTAGTACCCTCTGGAACTGACCAAAACGGAGTACACGTGAATGGCGGGAACCCGATGGACATCGCATGGGGCATAAAAGAAACCCTTTCTGACCCTGAACGAGCTAAAAAATGGGGAGAAAACGGACGGAAAAGAGTAATTCAATACTTTACATGGAGAGAAGCCGCTGAGCAAACAATGCAAATCTATGAGAAGCTTTGCTTCGAAGGCGGAGAAAAATTCGGGGTACTTGATTTAGCTGAAAATTTAGTGAAAACGTAAACAAGAGATTGCAAAGGAAAAATAACATTTGAGAATGCCGAACTCGCCATCAAATGGTCAAACCATGCGAACGCAAGTTACTTAAATCAGTTAGAGGAAAGAATACTGCCATACAACCTATTGCAGCCAACAAACATTTTAGCAATCAGAGAGGGTAAGGCAGTTAATTGTGCGCATCCAAGTAAACGCCCACTTTTCCAGTGACTGCTGTTCAAGACTACCTGCAGACTTCTTTGGTTCGCCGTTTGAAACGCCAGAAGAACGATGTTTTTCCGTTTTGCATATTAATGAGAACCGCTAAGGTGAAGGCTTAATGAAGAAGTGGTTAGTGCTCACGGTAGTGTTGATAGCCGTCATCCTTCTTGGCGCTTCGCTACTGATTTTTCTCAATAACAAGAGCAATAATGCATCTTCAGTATCATATTACACTTACTCGATTATTGAGACCTACCCCCATGACACAACCTCCTTCACTGAAGGCCTTTGGTATTCGAATGGTCTTCTTTACGAAAGCAGCGGCAGCGGAAATGGCCCCGATTACGTTTCAACTTTACGTCAGGTTGACTTAACCACTGGTAAAGTCCTGCAAGAATACACACTGCCAGTCCAATACTTCGGCGAAGGCATAGCCGTCATCAACAACGAAATCATACAACTAACGTACACAACCAACATAGGGTTCATCTACGACAAAAACACGTTCGCGTTGCTTGGCAACTTCACTTTCCCCACTCAAGGCTGGGGTTTAAACTATGACGGCAAAGACTTAATCATGAGCGACGGCTCAGATCACCTGTACTTCCTAAACGCAACAACCTTTCAGCGCATAGGAGAAGTCAAAGTACACGATGGAAACACAACCATATCGATGATTAACTCGCTGGATTACATCAACGGCGACGTTTACGCCAACATCTGGCTCACAAACAAAATCGCCATAATCAACCCTGAAACGGGACAGGTGAAGGCTTGGATAGACCTCACAGGACTACCAGCTTCAATTGCAAGCAAAACAAACGATAACGCTGTACTCAACGGCATCGCGTACGACCAACAAAACAACAAGCTTTATGTAACAGGCAAAGACTGGACAAGCCTCTACCAGATAAAACTTGTACCCGAAAACAAACCATAATGCTAAAAAGGTTGACTCTTGATGGCTACTACCCATTATGAAATAATTGATTGTAGCGTCTTGCGAAGCGATAAATCCCCTTATTTGGAGCGCTCGCTGATGCAGGTTTAAAAGAAAAACGACAGAAAAAACCTTAAATTTGGCTTTCCAGACGTTTTTAACCGCTAAGTGTTGCGCTTTTGCTTGTAATCTCAAGATTTCTTTTGTTTCAATTTTGTTGAAAAAAGTTAAATACTGATAGCTCTGACTAAGAGGAACGGGGATCCGTTTGAGTGGAGGAGAAAATACAATACCTACGACTGAAAGTAAGTTTCCTTGGAGCAACTATACACTGAAATTGGGCAGAGGAGAACCCGTTTCAACAACGCAGTACGTGCTATATGCAGTGCAGATCGCAGCGGTTATCATTCTTTCGTACTTAAGCGTCGCGGTGATTCCTTTGAGCTATGCAGGTATATCATTGTTCTACTTTGTGTACCCCTTCTTCTTAGTATTTACCATGTGGTGGGGAGCTTGGGGTATGCTAGGAGCATACGTTGGATGTGTGATCGGTGCAGGCGTACTTGTTGGCACAGGACCAGTTCCATCGATAGTCTATTCGATCAGCGATTTGGTGCCTCCGTTATTCGCATTCGTACTTTACCGTGGATTTCTAGCAAACAGAGGCTATGATCCTTTGTGGAGAGATTTGACAGACAAAGAAGTTGCAGGCGTCAAGACAAAAAGGGTGGGAGCTTGGGTATGGTTCATACTGATAAACGGAGTTATACTGAATATAATAAGCGCAGAGATCGGCGTCGGAGTACTTTACAAATTTGGTCTGGTTGCATCCAATGCGTACTGGCCATTTTGGATCGGGTGGATTGTCGGCGACTTCGTGGCCATGGTTATCATCACCCCAGTGCTCGTCAAAGGACTAACAACGCTCGTGGAAAGGCAGGGTCTCGTCAATCACGGCTGGATAACTTGACAAGAATCCTTCCGCAAGAATAATGCGTTAAAGAGGAAGGCAATTGGCAAACCCAGACGACAATGCACGTACTGAAAAAAAGTACGTGCGAACCTTTATTTTTTCCATGCGAACTGGCACCCCAGTCGAGAAGTTGCATGTGATAACAAAAGTTTTCATGATAGTTGCATTTTCTATCCTTACTCTTTACATGTTCGATATCCCTGTTTCTCAGGGTGGCCCCGACATCATCGGATTATTTCTCATGATGGCTCTTACGTTTATTCTATTAGCAATCTCGAGAACAGCCAAGTATTTGGTGACATCTTATCTTGTGTTGTCAATCCCCGTTCTTCTGGCACAATTCTTCTGGTGGCTTTTCTTCAGCGAATCGCTGCCCGGAGCTAAAATGACGTTTTACCTGTGGCCAGGATTTTTGCCAATAGGAATTTCCACCGTTGTGCTGGTAGTTACTTTCGTTCTAGTTTACTTGAAAACTCGGAGCATTTTTGTTTCGCTTACACCCGCCTTGCTATTGTGGTGGTTCACTGTTATGCCAAGCGTTTTGAGTTATTCACCTTTAGCAACTTGGTTTAAGTTTCCACTCGGAGGAGCCTATTCTTTTTCCCTTCCTCAATGGTCAGCTTACGTTGGATTCGCTAAGGCTCTGGGATACGGGGTCTTAATCTACACGTCGTTTCTTTTTCTTTTGACGACAAGAGATGCTGAGATTGGGGGAGCACTCAGGCAACTACGAGTGTCTTTCCGAAAGGCCTTCTTTGTCATGCTGATGTTCCGAAACCTAAACACAATTTTGCTTGACTACGAAAGCATCAGAATGGCTCAAGTGGCGCGCGCGTCCACTGTAATAAGAAGCGGCATATTGTCGCGGATGAAGGATCTGGCTTACGTATCCATTCCGTTGGTAGCAACCATGATTAGACGATCTACAGAGATGGGCGTAGCGCTTTACGCTAGAGGTTTCGAAGCCTCAAAAGGCATGACGGACTATAAAGAGACTAAACGATTAAGCAGCATTGATTACATGATAATGGGTATTTTAGTAGCATTCTTAATATACGAGGTAATCCTTGGACACTCCATCACTGCCTTATTCGTGAGGTAAAATGTATGTCGGTATTGGAGGTCAATGGTTTCTGGTGGAAATACCGATCATACGTAGGGGCGGAAAACCCATACACGCTTAGGGATTTGACGTTCAAGGTTAACAAGGGAGATTTCTTCGGGATAATCGGGCCTAGCGGCGCGGGAAAAACCACTCTTTGCTACGCTTTGACTGGAATAATTCCACATGTTTTTAATGTTCCCTACGGCAAAGAGCGTGAACATGTAAAAGGAGAAATAAAACTTTTCGGGCAAACACTTACCAAAGTAGAAGCTGTGACGGACGGAAAAACAGGCAAAACAGCCGACAAAATCGTCGGCATGAAACAAACAGCACCCAGAGTTGGATTATTGCTCCAAGACCCAGAAAACCAATTCCTGAGAATGGATCTTCTTCATGAAATCAGCTTTGGAATGCAGATGCTTCAGCTTCCTGAAAGCGAAATTGAGAAAAGAGCCAAAGAGGCGCTTGAAGTAGTCGGGTTGGGCTCGCTTTGGCCAATAGCGGATCTTGTTCACCCAAACGAATTGTCTGGCGGCCAGAAGCAGAGGGCTGCCATAGCTTCCTTCATCGCCCTGCGACCAGAATTGCTAGTGCTAGACGAACCTATGTCCAACCTTGACCCTGAAGGTAAGCTCAGCATAATCAAAGCCATAGACAGCATACGAAACCAATACGATTTAACAATAATTGTGGTTGAGCATAATCCAGAGGTAATTCAAAAGTACGCTAACAAAGTGCTGGCGATGAACAATGGGCAAGCGATTGCGTATGGAACCACCGAAGAAGTTTACTCGCAGTCGAAACTGTTTGAAGAAAATGGACTCTACGCTTCGGACATAACCAGGATCGGGTGGCAATCAGGTTTAAGCTACCAAGGAAGAGTCCCCTTCACCGTCGACGAAATGTTAGAGGCATTTGAATCCAAAAAAGAAACAATCTTAACAGACATCGAGGACGACCCGCCCCCTGAGAACGCTGAGGAAATAATAAGCATCAAAAACCTTGACTTCTCTTACGAAGACGGGACACAAGCGCTTAAGGGCGTAAACTTCACCATAAGAAAAGGAGAATACGTGGGGCTCATAGGGCAAAACGGCGCAGGCAAATCAACCATATCAAAGGTGATCAGCGGCTTATACAAGAATTTTCAAGGCGAAGCAAAAGTCATGGGGTTAAACCTGCGTGACAGAAAAGTGATTCAGAAAATCCCCTGTTACGTCGGCTACGTTTTCCAGAACCCGGACAACCAGATTTTCATGCGTAAAGTTTACGATGAAGTAGCTTACGGGTTAAAGAACCTGAAGATTCCGCAGCAGGAGATTGACCAAAGAGTCAATGAGGCGCTGAAAAGCGTTGGCTTGCTGGCAAAGATTAACGAGGACCCAATGTTTTTGGGAAAAGGCGAGAAACGACGGTTAACGGTGGCATCTATTCTTGCGATGAACCCTAAAATCATGATTGTTGATGAGCCTACAACGGGCCAGGACTTTCGAATGTCCGAGGACATAATGGATTTGCTTGAAGAACTGAACAAGTCGGGTACAACAATTTTGGCGATTACACATGATATGACGCTTGTTTCTGAACATACAAAAAGAGTCATAGTGATGCATGAAGGCTCAGTGCTTTATGATGGCTCGACAAGAGGATTCTTCGCAGACGAGGTGTTGCTCGAAATAGCGGGGATAATACCGCCTATGGCAGTGAGATTCAGCCACGCCTACATGAAAAAGCATCCTTCTTCGCCATGCTTCATAAACACGAAAGAATGGGTTACAGCGCTAAATCACCAAGAAGAAACAGCCTAAATCAGATTATTCTGTTTGTACCCGCCTGTACGCTGGTTCGTTAGATATCAAAAAGAAGCCTCTCATTATGAATCATGTAGGCAATTGACAATTGGGCCATCATAGCGTGTGGAATTTGCAGCTCTAGGTTAAATTTATGGTTACTGATTTGGTTGCCCCTGTGACTATGACAATTCCACTTAGATAGCTCCAGTTATTGCCTTGAGAAGTTTGAGTTGTCCCGTCAACGGTTACTGACGTCGGCTGCGTGTTAACTAGAAATGTTTGGGTGCCGGTGCCTCCGCTAACTGAGTACGATATGCTCGTGGAGTTATAGTTGTTTATCACGATATTGACGCCGACTGAACTGAGCGTCAAGTTTGAAATGACGCCGTTCAAGGTCAAATTGTAGAATCTGAGCAAGTCACCTGTCTGGTTGTAGCCTGCCAGAGTTATTGGGCTTACAAAGCTTGTGCTAAAGCCGCTTGCTCCCAGAAATGGAGTGCCGCTTGCAACGCTAGCCGTTAAAGGCGAATAGGCAGTGATGTTGGATGTGAAACTGAATTGATTCGTTTGATCGGTTAAGTACTGTGGTCCACCCTGCGGGTTCGAGTATACTTGGTAAGTATAGGCGTTTACGATGGGGCGATTTGGATTACTCATGTTGAAAGTGTAAATCCTCGCGCATGCAGCACCTGCCTGCGCGTCTATTTCTTGTCTATTAAAGAAGATCTCTTCTCTGTTTCCAACTTTTTGATTGTATGCTACCCCTTCTCCAATATCATGCCCGTCTAAAGTCATAAACACGTTCGAGTAGTTGCTCAGAATTTTTTCGAAGTTTTTAGCCCAATCGACATCGTTAGGGCTGGTCGTGTACCCATATCCTCCCACTCCATTGAGGAAGTTGTGTGTCGCAACAATAACGTTATCGTTCGGGTTGCATTTTAGAAGGGTCTGCATCCAGTCAATAACGGTTTGGTTAGAATCGTAGGCAATGTTAATGACCATGAAATGATAGTTGCCATAGCTAAACTGTACCGCTGTGCTTGTGCCGTTGAAAACGCTTGCTACCCAATAAAGCGCATTTTGCATAGTTGCAGCATTGAAGGCCGAGTATCCTTCGCCGCCTATCCAGTCGCCATTTTCATTCCCGACGGGGTTTCTTTCTCCGATGAAATCGTGGTTTCCCGCGTTCCAACAGTAGGGAATTCCGTTGCTGTAGAGCTGCATCATGGCAATGTTGGCGTTTCGCCAGTCTGTCGAGTTACCTGGGTTCTGCACGATATCACCTGTGTGGATGACCATTGAAACATTCAGGGCGTTGCTGTTGTTTACTATCCAGTCGGTAAGGTTGTTGAATAAGGCAGGGTTGGTGTCGCTTAAGTATTGAGTGTCTGATATTTGAATTAAGCTAAATCCATCGGTGACTGGGGCTATCCCAGTTCGCCATTGTTGACTCCAAGTTAGCTATTTGGGCATTCAACAAAACAATTGTTGATTGTTCCGAGGATACTTGGTTTTGGTCATCTTTCAGGTTCACGTTGGAGAATGAAAGTAAATCTTGAAGGGTGGCAACTTGAGAGTTTGCAGAGTTAAGGGAACTAGTCTTAGTTGTGAGTTGCGATTGAAGATTTAAGTTAGTTGTGTTTGCTGAGGTCACTTGATTTTGAAGACTCGCAACTTGTGTGTTTAGCGCGTTCAGCGAATTATTTGTAGAGTTTAAGCTTGGTTCTAAGGAAGCAATCATCGAGCGTTCAGACTCTACTTGGCTTTGGAGACCTCGATTTTGATTTTCCAAAAAGCCAACCGTTATACCCAACAGAATAATACACAAACCTGCAATCCCCAACATAACTTTTCTATTTACAACCTTCTTTCCACTCATCCACTGCTTCCCTCTTCCCAAATCGTACCGCTAATAACGATAGAGACACGATTTCTTATGTTTTACCTAAAAACAGCAATTCAAAGAAAAAACGTCGCCTAGGGAGTTTTCTAAAGATCAAAACCGCCAATTCAATGTTTTGCATATAAAAGTAGGGGAACAACTCAAAATGTGGAAAGTAGACATTCAAAATAAAAAATGCAGCGGCAATTGTCACAAACGTTTGAACGAGAATTAGATCTAAAATTGTTGTTTCTAAACGAAATAATCTTTAAGATTGTTTTGCCTTTAATTTATGATTGTCGGGGTTTCTCTTTAATTATAGCAAGTTTTAAATCTGCTTTACCCCAAAAGAACACAAAACATTAGAGATAGCTGATTGCATTATCAATTGGTGCTTATGAAAAAAACAGCATTAGCACTAACATTAATCTTGGCACTCTCAGCATCCGCGGTGATTAGAGTTGCCATAGTAAATTTGGGCAGGGCTCAAAGCGGGACCGCAACCGCAACCTCAAACCCTGCTGCAACAGTAGCATCTGGAGGAAACGGCAATCTCGAACTCACAATGAGCCTCGACAGAACAACATACGTTTTGGGCGAACCAGTCAATCTAACATTAATGATTACCAACATCAGCAATCAGACAATAAACTTCACGCATACAGGATTAGATTTTGATTTTCAAATTTACAACGACACAAACAACATCGTGTACCAGTGGTCAAATTTCAAAGCTATACCTCAATTCATAACCATTGTGCCGCTTCAGGTCGGACAAAGCAGGTCAGCTAACTTCACTTGGTCGCAAACATGCAATTTCAACGCCCAAGTTGAAGGAGACACAGTCTCGCCAGGAATCTACAACATAATTGGTGAGACTGGTCCAACATACAGAATACAAACGACGCCGACGCAACTAACAATTGTCAAAACTACCCCAACTCCAACACCTACAACTCCAGCCACAACTACCCCCACTCCTACGGCAACAGTGCTTGCAACGACAAGCAACAATGAAACAGTTGACCTTAAAATCAGCGGAAACATAACCAGTTCACAGATGTCCAGCCTGACAATCGCAACAAACCAGTCCGCCGCGAAAACAACGGTATCTTTCACAGTCACAGGAGAAGGCGGGACCACAGGCTATGGAAACATAACCATACCAATAAGTTCAGTGCTCTACGGAACAAACCCAGTAATCTACATTGACGGATCACAAGCTTCAAACCAAGGCTACGCACGAGACAGCAACAACTACTACGTGTGGTACACAACAAGTTTCAGCACACACAAAGTATCAATTGTATTCACCGCACGATCTTCAGTTCCAGAATTCCCATCACCTGTGATCTTGTCCCTAGTCATAATATTAGCAGTCTCTGTTTCAGTTGCGTTTATGCCAGGAAAACGCATGGAAACAAATTAATAATCTTACATAGACAATAGAATAATAAAAAATTTTATCTTCTTCACTTTCTTGAACCTAAGTGAATTTGACCACGAAAACTCAATTTACGCACTTACGATTAAACGTTGAAATCAAAGAATTTACCATGTTGAGAACAGTTTGTTATATATAATGGTTGATACAAGTGTTGGAACCATAGTCACGCCACGTTTGGGGGAACAGGGTTTGGATGAAGTACTAGACATGTTAGATAAAACCGTTAAGCGGATTCAGAAAGTTGTTGATGAAACCAAAGAGGCAACCTGGAAGCAGTCAGCTCTCTACGAGCAGATTATGCAGGCGCCCGACGCTTCTGACGAGAAGAAAATAAAAGCGTTCATTAAGAAAACCCGCTATCTTGACCTGCTTGAAACCTTGAACTCCCAGTTGAGCCTACTTTGCATGCTGCAGATTTTCGCGTTCAAAGTTAAAGTGCTTGAGGTTACTGTTGACAAGATGAATGAGCAGCTAGTGAAATCGGGTATTTTGCTCAAGACAGGTGAACTGGATGAAGTGAAAAAGAACATTGACGCGCTCAAGATACTAATCGAAGCACAATATGAGTCCATGAGAGAAATACGGGAAACCAAAACCAAAGCATTAGACTACATACACTAGAAACATCAGATTAAAAATCAAATAAAAAGGGCAGCCTGGTGGTTTTTTGCCACTCATGCCTGCAACGGTACGTTTTTTGATTGGCTTATTCTACGATCTTTTCCCAGCTTGTAACTAAGTCAAGAACTTCTTGGCCTGCCTTGCCGCCGTAGCTCTTAAGGCGCTCGCGGGTGTCTTTTTGAGCTATCGCAGCTTTCTGGAACTCAACCATTTGTGCAGCTTTGTCTGTCAAATAGAGGATTCCATCTACGCCGGCTCTTGCCATACGGACTGAGACTGTTAAGAGTTCATTTACGGTGGGTGTTTCTCTTGGGTCGTCGCCGGGGCCGATAACGTACAATGCAATGTTCAGTTTAACGTCTTTGAAGAGTTTCTTGAAGTTGCGTGTCAGCATTTCCCAGTACCACGGAGTCGCATAGTTCTTGCTGAACATGACGACCAGGAACTCGTCGGTTAGCGGGGCTAAGTCATCAAAGTTAACGCCGAAGCGTTCATAATTAGTAACTGGGTCTGGAAGGACGCCGATGACAAACTTGCTTTTTGCTCTGTCTCGTACCCGTTCGCTTACCAATGCCATGTAGTCTGCGATTTCTTTTCTTCGCCATTCATACCAACTTAAACCGCTTTTCTTCCATAGTTCTTGGCAGCGTGGGCAAACGCAGTGTCCATGCTCTGCAAAGTGGATGCTGTTGAGCCATATACCCGGGCTTTTGCGAGCGACGTCTTCGATGTAGTCAAGTTGTTCTGCGCGGTGTTCGGGTTGGGTTGCGCAGAGAACGTCCCATCTGACATTGAAGTTGTCGTTTGTTCTCCATGCCGGACCCAGCGCTGACTGGGAAATCCAGTCTGGGTGGTTGCGAGCAGTAACGTTATCTCCGAATATTGCAATGTTGCTGTGCATATCAGGTTTCGGTGGTAATCGTCTGCCTACTTCGGGTTTAACTCGAAAAAGGTCATAGTCGAAGCCTGGAACTTTTTTTGCTTCAAACATGTATGTGCCGAATTTCAATTTGATTCTACCTTTTTAGAATCCAAAACGCTTGGCATTGTAATAAAGTTTTGCGTAATCAGGGCTAAATAGGTTGCAAAAGCAAAATTCGAGGTTAGGATTGTTTAATGTCACCAAAAGCCTGTCTTAAGCGCAAACACGGTTGATGCCATCTAGCCGGTTTGGCGTTACGCAATGGGTCCAGAAGGGTAGCGTCCAATGGCATCGAGGATTTCTTCCGCCGTCGTCTTTTTGCCGACGTTCCGCACTAAATCCGTGGCAACAACTATCCCCACAAGCTGGTTTTGCTTTAAAACTGGCAGCCTCCTTATTTTATGCCTTGACATCAACCGCGCTGCATCCCTAATTGAGGTGTCAGGGTTAACTGTAACGAGGGATTTAGACATGATTTCAGATACTTTAACATCCAATGAAGCACGTTTCGCAACAATTCTCCTCACGAAGTCCCGTTCAGTAACGATTCCGACAGGAGCAGACTTATCCGTGACGACCAAGCACCCTACCCCCTTTGCAGACATAAGTTCAGCCGCTTCAAAGACGCTTTGACTAACATCGATCGTAACTACTTTCTTTGTCATGATGTCCTTAACCGCTGGCATAAAGCATCAGGTAAGAAGGTGGTTTCCTCGATGATAAAAGCATTGGCAGTACTAACTGATTATTGGGCTTCCAACTATGGATATGCCTTTGATGTGGAAAAGCATTTAACTTCTTAACTCAAACATCATATAAAGCTTTCAAGGAAGAGATGAGAACAGTAATGCCGATAAAGTATTTTGAAGCGCCGGAAATCAAAAAGCAGGTTGACCAGCTAGCTGAAGAATGTGAATTCTACCATGTCGTGCCACAATTCGTTTTCTGCGTCAGAAGCAAAGGTTCCAAAGCCAGACGTACAATAGCGCGCATACACGGGTTGGGCAAGATTTGGCAAGGAGTTCTGAACCTGCCGCCATCTTACACAATTGAGGTTATTTCAGAAGTGTACGATAAAATGTTGCCTGAAGACAGAGAGAGAACGCTCATCCATGAATTAATGCATATTCCTGGCGGGTTTGGCGGCGGTTTCCGCCCGCACAAAGGGTACGTTGAACGGAAAAACGTGGATGCTGTCTATCGGAAACTACAGAACGATCGGGCTGTCAAAAAACAGAAAACTCTGTTTTTCGAATAGCCCCCAGAAATCTTGCGTTTTCAGCTATATGTTTTTAAGCTTCGAACGGGGGGTTATGAAAAGTTGCAGCTTCAGCACGAAAAAAGGCTGTAAAGTTAAATACTTCGGAAAATGGTTTAACCTTAAAAAGTCGTTTGCCGAAGGAAATTGAGGTTTAGAAATGCGACATGTTATGAAAAGTCTAAAGCATAACGGCATATTCGTTCCAACTTACGATTACAAAGGCTTTAGCGTCAAAATCAATGGTCAAGAATTGAAGCTGGCGCCTAAAAGCGAACAGATGGCTGTTGCTTGGGTAAGAAAAAGCCTGTCCACAGTGTCTCCGCCGGACAAAGTTTTCAAACATAATTTCATGCGTGAATTCCTTAGCGAGCTAAAGCAGGAGAACCCCGCCGCAGGCTTCTTGGACTCATTTATTCCAAAATACCTAAACAGTATCGAACACGCGCCTAAAACCCAAAATAACGGCGACTGCAAGGCCGAAGAAATCGACTTTAGCAAAGTCTGCACCTTTATCGAGTCAGAAAAGGCAAAAAAAGAATCTTTAAATAATGAAGTTAAAAAGCAGCAAGCCGAAGAACGGAAAATCCGTCGGCTGGAATTCAAAGAAAAATTCGGCTACGCAGATGTTGACGGGCAGCGGCTTGAGATTGCCAACTGGACTGCTGAGCCATCTTGTCTTTTCGCTGGACGCGGTGACCATCCGCAGCGTGGAAAGTGGAAAGACGGACCAAGCGAGCAGGATATCATTTTGAACTTGCCGCCTGATGCGCCTAAGCCCAAGGGAAATTGGAAAGGGGTGGTTTGGGAACCCGAAAAAATGTACGTTGCGAAATGGGAGGACAAGCTTACGGGCAAAATCAAGTATGTCTGGTTCAGTGACACCGCGTTTTTGAAGCAGAACCGCGAGAAAGAAAAATTCCAGAAAGCCGAAACCTTAGGCAAACAAATCAAGACGATTGAGCAGCATATTCTACGTAACCTGGATGACGAAGACGAGGCAAGACGGAAGGTTGCGACGGTTTCATGGCTTATTTTGGTTCCCAATATGAGGGTCGGCGACGAAAAGGATCCTGACGAAGCTGATACGGTAGGCGCTATCACGCTTCGAAAAGAGCACATCACCTTTGAAACGAACAACGTCATTCACTTTGACTTCCTAGGGAAGGACAGCGTCAGATGGGACAAGAGATTCGAAGCTCCACCACAAGTTATCAGAAACATACAAGCTTACATGGCTGACTCAAGCAAAGAGTACCTATTCGAAGGCGTCGACTCCAAAAAGGTCTCTCGTTTTCTTAGCGAGAAAATGCCGAAGTTAACCGCCAAAGTGTTCCGCACTTGGAGATGCACAAAAACCGTAAGGGAAGAACTTGAGAGAAGCGGCGTCGTCAAAGAAGACCCTGAATACAAGAAGGTTTACGCGGCGAAAATGGCTAATTTCAAAGTCGCTGAGGTGGCAAACCACAAACGCAAAGTTCCGCCCACATTTGACCATCGATTAGAGAAAAAAGAAGCCAACCTTAAATCGCTCGAAACGCAGCTTGAGATTAAGAAGGCAACTGGCAAAAAAACCGAGTCACTTGAAACCCGAATTGCTAAAGCGAAGCTGGATTTGGAATTGACGCGAGTAACCAAAGAATACAATTTGGGCACATCGCTGAAATCGTACATTGACCCTACTGCTTACGTGAAATGGGCGAAAAAAGTGAAGTTCGACATCGAAAAATTCTACCCCAAAACTCTCCGCAACAAGTTCAGCTGGGCACTTCAAAGCAGCCACGCACAACCGCAAACAGCCGAGTGCATAACTGCATGAGTATCACCGAAACCAAAGACGGCACAATCATCACAATTTTCGTAAAACCAAATTCCCCCAAATTCGTCGTTGAGCTTGAGGGGGACGAAATAGTTGTCCACAGCACAGAAGAACCTGTCAAGGGAAAAGTAAACAAGGAAATTTTGAAAGAATTTTCAAAGCTTTTGCATGCCAAAGTTGAGGTAGCAAGTGGCGCCACTTCAAGGCAGAAGCAGCTGTTTGTTCAAGGTTTGACAAAAAACAAAGTCGAGCAACTTCTTCGCTGTTGATATGTTGAACTGGATATATTACGAGAATCGAAATATGCCTTTTAAAGCAAAAGTGCTTAAACGATAATGTTAAAAGTTGAGCTTCGAAGAGGGAGGGACTAACCCCTCACCTTACCCCAAAACTAACGTACCTCAAACTTTTGTCTGAATTCAAAAATCCGCACCAAGACCATTTTCTTGAATGACCAAATTTTTTAGTCAACCGGACAACTCAAAAACTACAAAAAGTCAATCGCTACTGAAACCTTAAGCCAACCAACCCGGCTGATAACCGTTTATTGCCACTGATTGTGACTTAAATCGAAGCATAGCCGCGATGCCGCCGAAAGCATTCTTGAGCATCTGCCCCTCTTCAGTTTCAGTCGAAATAATCTCTACATCGGTGTTAGCAAGTTCCGCCAGCTCCGCCAAGTCATCAACAACATCCTTCTTGTCAATCACGGTCACGGATGGCGCGCTGCATTTTGCGCAGGGCTTGCCGACGAGTCCTTGTTCGAAAGCACCTTCTTCCTGAGCTTTCACTGTATGCTGCTCTTCGTAGCCGCATGCGCTGCATTTCACGGTGACACGAACCAGATCCAAGCTTTCAGACATTATGAGCAAGCGAACCGCTCCAGCTTGCAGCATCCGCCTCACTTCAGCTTCGCCGTAAGTTATCATTCCCGTGTCATGGCCGATTTCGTAGAGGAATTTCTGCATGATTTCTTTTTCTTCGATATAGCGAACTTTTTTCATGATCTCAGGCGCTTTATCCATCACTTCTTTGACGCCCTGCTCCTCCACGTAGGCTGTATCAACAACGTCGAGAATTTTGTCCTTTAACTGATAGTTCAAGTAGCCGCCTTTTTCGAAATCATATTTTGTGGGTCCGGGACCGCCAAGAATGATGCCTTTCAGGGTGTCAATGGGCAGGAAAGTTTCGTTAGCATGCGAACCGACGCGGGTAAAATACTCGTTTAGCTGCATGTCCCGTAAACGTTCATATCGCCTAGCTGACTGCCCACCTGCTTTAGTTTTCCCCGTAACACCCGAATGCATCTGACGGACAATATCTAACCGCTTGCCCTGCAAGGTTGCAATGGTAGCGTTATTGGCATCTACCAGTAGAATGCCGTAGGTTTCTTTCTCCCGCAACATCTCTTGCAGATGCTCAGTGTGAAATCTTGAATCACAACGATAAAGAAAAATCTTGATCGGTTCAGGCGGAACTATAACGTACGCTTCCATGCGCTCGGTGCCTGGTCCACCACCTTCTGGCAAAAGAGCACCCGTAAAGATCACTATGCCCTTTTCCCCAGGATCTTTGAAGAGCTTGAGTTTTTGCTGGGCTTTAGTGATGGCATCCAGAACGTTTTTGCGTGTAACGTTCGATTTGATGTTGCTTGCTGTTCCATATTCGTTGCGCAGAAGGCTCAACGCGTCGCTAATTTGCTTGCCTGGCGGAACATAAACTGTGATGAGTTCCGTGTGGCTGCCTTCCTTGCTTGCTAAGGCATTGAGCATTTTTCGAAGTCTGAATAGCTCAAGAGACGATTTTTTCGCTGTACTCAAACAACTTCACTAAATTCTATCTTTAATCAGCACAATAAACGTTAAAAGGAATCAAATAAAAGTTCCGACTGAAAAAAGGGAACATTAGGCTTTTGGCTTAGCTGCCGGAGCTGGAGCGGGCTCTGGCATAGGAACACCTATGGCTTCCCGTAGATAAGCTTTGAAGGGACCCAGTTTCCCACCATAGTTACCCGACGAAATCTTAACAACGCCTGGAACGCCGATGGCTGCGGTTACACCCTCTTTCATGCCCTTTTTGACGGCGTCCAATGTCAAACCGTTCATGACGATTTCGTAAACGCATTTCACTCCCTCTGGCACCACGGTGTCAGGTACGAGGTCGCGTATAGTTGGGCAGTAAACATGATTGGTCGAAGCCTTGAGTTTGTATTTTAGCGAACCCGCTTTACTTCCTGCACGACAAACGCCCCCTGGAAACTGCATTATTACGTCAGGAGCATTTGCGCGGATTGCTTCTGCTGCTGCCTCGGCAGCTTTGAGTCCCGAACGCTGGTCCTCAGCGAAAATCATAAAGTTGCCGCCGGCAACCGCTTCCATAGCGCCAAAACCGTTTTCAACGATGAAGTCGCCTTCCATAACGGGGATTCTCCAGCATTTTCTTCCTCCCACCATGGCCTTTTTCTGGAAGCCATCGCCGAAGTAGCGCAAGCTGTTGCCAACATCTAAAGTTCGTTTGCTCTTGTCCATGCCATTGAAGGCTGCGGTTGTCGGGCAAGTCAGGGTGCATTGGCCGATTCGCTGCATAAGTTGGTGCTTGAGTTCAAAACGGTCACGATTATAGATTTGAATAAGTATTCCAGGTCGTTTGTCAGGGGTCTGGTCTGCTGGAACGGTTCGTTCGATTGCTGCTTCCGCAGTCGCCTCAATGACGCTCGTGGCAAAACCCGTTGTTAGGCTCGCGGCGATTTGCGCCCATTTTTCGTTTTGAGCGGTGATTAAAACTCTTCCTACCCAAAGCGCGAACATTTCGGCAAAAGTGTCTTGAACCTTTACGATGTTTCCGCAGGGTGACTTAACAAGGAACATTTTTTCGTTATCGTCATAGCCTTGAATTTCAAGCTTGTTAGTGTTCGTTGACATGAAAGAGACCTCGCATTCAGTTGGGAATTGTGTAATTTAAGAGTTTTCATAAACGTGGCAGGGTTTCACCGTTTTTCAATCCCAAAAAACTTCTGTCGTACGTCAGTACACGGCATTTGCGTTTTGAGGTTCTCTGTTTCCGCCGCTTAAGAAAAATATGGCTCACGCCCCAGCTTAATGCCGCATGGCTAGGCAGCGTTTTTTGTTCCTGCGTTGCTCCTTCCTTCTTTAATTTAAGGCGCAAAAAAGTGGTAACTTCATTTTTATGCGTTTACTTTGATTATTTCCGGGATTTTACCCGCCATCCCAACCTTGCCCTTGAATATTATCAAAACCCCTTCCACGCCTTCAATCGACATTCCCCGCGTGATACCTGCTTTGATCCCTACGTCCGCGTCTTCCCCTTTCACGGCGTTGCCCACGGCTGTGGCTACCGCGTCCGCTAGGCGTGCGTTTTTGCAGAAAACGGTTGCTGCTTCGGCATCGCCAAAACTTAATGCGTGGCTGAACCGTCCTGAACTTGTGGCGACGCCTATGGGAAATTCAGTGAGCCTGAAGCCGAAGCGTCTTGACAGGGGTTCGTCTCCAGCTGCGACTGCTACATCGATAGGCACGTTTGATGCTGCGGAGATTTCTCCGCCGTTTTCCACCACCGCCACTTCGCAACCCAATTCAGTCATGTCGTCAACGGCAATGTCCGCTATGACTCCTGCGACGGCTGCCATCGGCCCAACCCCTGCCTTTTCGGCGGCTTGAGCCATAATTTTTGCCACTAATGGTTTTTCAGGGGCTGGGTACGGTTTGAGCGTGTAGAGGAATTTGGGGTTTTCTTTTATGTAAACTTCGAGTTCTTGCCTGGTTCGCCTGATTGAATCTTCGGCTGCCCGGATGCCTTGCGGTTTGTCAGAAATAATGGTGCACAGCGTTTCTTTTAGGGTAAAGGTTTCTTTGAAAAGGTTTTTTGTCAACTTATTTTTTCCTGTTCGTGGCTGATTGGTCCCCGTTGGATTGTTTGATGGATTTTATGGCTCTTGCTGGGCACGCGTCAACGCAGATGCCGCAGGTGCTGCCGACGCATTTTTCCTTGTCAAACTTTACTGAATAATCTGTTTCGATCTTTATGGCTTCAACGGGGCAAAGTGCCACGCATGATCCGCAGCTGAAGCATTTTTCAGCGTCAACTTCGATTAGTTTGGGGACTGTGACGGAGACGCCTCTTTTTCGGAACGCTTGCACTATTTTTTCTTGGGCCTCGTCTGGTACTTCTGCGAGTATTTCGCCGCCTTTAGAGTTAATGTGGGCTGACAAGATTGCCATGGGAACTTTGTATTCGAGTATTATTTGGGATGCTATCGGCTGTGGCACTTGTTCTTCAGTGAATCTTAGGAGAAGTCTCACCATGGTTTTTGCCTTCCTAACAGTTTAGAGACGTCTTCTGAAGTGATTATTCCCAGCACCTTCTTTTCCATGTCAACGACCGGTAGGGCGGAGATGTTGTTTTGCGCCATTCGTTTGGAGGCGACCTCAAGGGGGTCGTCGGGTTTAGCGGTGACGACGTTGTGGGTTTCGATGTCTGCTAAAGCTTTTTTGCCTTCAGCCATAGCCTTAGTTATGTCCCATGAAGTAACTATGCCCCGCAGTTTGCCCACGCCGTCGATGACGACTATGTGGTTAACTGATTTGGTGACTATGCGTTCAGCAATTGCCTGTATCTGCTCGTCCTCCGTGCATGTGACTGCTGCGTGCATGACTGAGACGACGAAGGGAATTTCTTCAGTTTGCCTCATGGGCCTAAAAACGGTGTCAAGGGGTAGCCGTTCAAGGGGCGAAGTAAGCAGGAATGAGCCGTCTGCAATCCATGACTTGAGCGTTTGAGAAACCTTCTTCGCCATCTTTATGCTGGACAGGCTGCTGACCCTTATTTTTTTGTCGTTAACCATGATTGAGCCCGATTTGAGTTCTTTGTAGCTTACTTGCCTAAGTTTAGGGCGGTCTCGCCGCGGCACGCTGTAGTCAACAACGTCTGTGAAGATTTCGCTGTCACGAATCGCCGTTTTCTTGGCTAATCCCTCGTTCAGTATTGGAATGGGGATGCCTAAGCCAACATACATTGAAGTGCCGTAACGCGTGAAGGCAGCGCCCTGCAAAAACTCAGGCGACATCTTCTTAGCGTCGCCTTTCACCATGAGGGTGCCGTTTAGGTTTTTGGGGCTGTGCTGCGTTCCTTCGCCGATAACGTAGCCTTGAGCGCCGCCTAGGAAGATGCGGGTGCCCATGCCGATGGTTTCGTAGTCTGGGTCGTTCATGAGGGGGTTCAGTTCGCCCGCGCCTGAAAACGTGGCGTTGCGCAGCCGTGGCAAGAGTTTGCTCATGTAAGTGTAGATTGTTTCGTCGCTGGTGTTGACCGCGCAGTTGTAGCGTTGGTAGCAGTTGCGGAAGTTGAGGAGTTGGAACTGGTTGAGGTCGTCTTTTGTTATGTTAGTTTTAAGTTGGGTCCTTGGGTAGCAGTCTGTTCCGTAAGCTGTCGCGCGGAGCTCAACTTCTTTTCCTGCCACGAGATCTTGGATAACGTGTCCTCCGCCGTATTCGAAGGGCTGTGTAGTCGACATATTTGTTGCGCCGATGTAGAGGTCCACTGCCGCGCCTGGGTGGCAGACTTCCACGTCGTTCATCCACGCATGATCAATCTTGATAGGCGGGTCAGAGTGCCCAAGGTTGATGACTGCACCGGAGCTGCACATGGCGCCGAAAGTCCCAGTTGTAACCACATCAACCTCTTTGAAGGCGACTTCGACGCCGCTGCTTTCGACTAGTTTCTTCATTTCATCAGCAGTTAAAACCTGCGCGTCGCCCATGCGGATTTTCTCGTTAATCTCATCTACAGTCCGAGTTTTGCTTTGGTTGGACAATTAGCCTTACCTTTTAATGCCAATCGAAGAAGCTATGCAAGGATATATTTTTTGCGCAAAACCGAACTAATTTAGCGAGTGATAGCCAAAAGGACCTTTTTTGCTTTTATTCAAGAAAAACTATCGCTAGTGGTTACGGGAGATTTTTTGGGGAGAAAATTGGTTGTTTGTGTTTTGGGTTGTTTTTTTGGTTCAGGGCTTGAGGCGTTTGTAGGTTGCGTTTTTTCCCGTTTTCTCCCGTTCCATCGCGTTGATTCCCGTTCTTTCGCGTCTTTTCCCGTTCCTTCCCGTTTTTTCGCGTTGATTCGCGTTTCTTAGCGTTTATTAAGACCTAACCTTAAGTGATTAAGCATGGGGTCGTTATGCCGCTAACTGAAAAAGTCTCCTTCACTGCCACGCTTCAAGGGGCAAGTGCGGTTCAGATTCCAAAATTGATTCGGTCCCGTTTCAAGCTAGAGTGCGACCAACCGTTGAGGGTAGGCGTAAACTTTTTGGATCTACACAAGGGATGGCAGTTCTTTTACGCAAAAATACGCAACGACGGACGATTAACCATCCCCAAACTAGTACTGAATCTCTTTGGGGACGACGAGCAGCCAAACTTAGCGGGGTACGTGTTGGAAATAACGCTTGAACCAGCGTGAAGGCTGGGGCAGCACGCAATGCTTTATCAATGCACCCTTGCAATAGATCGAGCAATGAATTTCCTTGCTTTGCGAGACGGGAGCAGCTCTTACCTCGTTAGCCTTTGCGTGGTTCTTGAGGTCCCAAGACCAGATTTCTGCTTCATAGGCTTGCAAGCTTTTCTCCAGAGGCTAACCCATTCAACATCCATCTCATCTAACAATTGAAGAGTGTCAGGGTCATCTTCATCGGACACAATAGTTTTTTTCTTCAAAACCATAATCGCCTAAACCAATTCTAAAACAAGCTTTCTTGACTTAGTATAAAGTATACATTGCATTTAAACCCAACGATGAAATGGCCAAAAACTCAACCGCAAAGTTTCGAGAACCTGATTTTCGCAACGCTTTTAAGTTTCCGAATCAATGTAAATCTATTAAAAACTTGCGGGTATGCGCTCTTTTACCGATAGCGCGTGTTTTCTTTTGCCGCCTTAGAGTGGCGTTAGACGTAATGTTTTGTCTGATGTAGATTAGAAGCTGTCTGGCTTTTCTTTGTTTTCGGGCATTAGATTTGGGATTTTGAGCGTTATTTTCGGTTAGCATTTTTTTCAAAATTCAAATAACAAATTTATGGGAGGTGAGAGAAGGAATGAGGCGTAGACAAGATTTTACTGTACAGGTTGAGAGGCGCATTTGCCATCTTCAACGAACCGCGAAGGTAGACACACAAGGGTTAAGGAACAGGTGGATTGAGGAACTTGATCAATTGTTTGGCATCGCTACTTCGATTGCGAAAGGCGAAGTTACAAAACAGCAGGTTGACGATAAATTACAGTCGATAACTCCAAAAGAACGACAGCTGTGGGCGCAAATAGCAGCAAACATTGGAATGGTCATGGGCAACATATCAAAAGGGTACGATGAACGACAGTTCAATGAAGACCTAGCCGAACTCGAACGACAAGTAGATCAGGTCCAAAAGCTACTTGGCGGAACTGAGCAAGCAGAAGGCAGAAGCGGCACGGAATAATTGCTTAATCGCAAATGACGCAATTTTCCGATTTTTTGATTTTAAGACTAAGAATGGCTGAAACTCTTTGAAAAACAAACTGTTCATTCTCCAAAGGCGCCCGCCAAAACCTGCCTGCAACTGCGAAAGTTTTAAAGATTGATGTGCCCCTACACGTTCGGTGTTGGATCGTAGGCGGTGGGGTAGGGGTCCATTGAGACCGTATACCCTATATATGTTTCATAAAAATCATCCGGAGAACGCAAAAACCATCTCAGCGTTGTGATGAAAGAATTACAAGCAACCACATTTGAACTTAAAAACAACGAAAAACCGAATCTCAATGTTTGAAGGGAAAGAAAAGAAAAATGCCGAATGAAAGACTATGTTGTCCAAAATGCGGGTCTGAGGCGATAGAGAAAAACCAGAATCAAGAGAAACGTTGCAAGCAATGTGGAAAAATATTCTATTTTGTCACGCCTGAATGCGGTTCGCAATTTAGCCCTGAAAGATACAATCTTTAAAGCAGATGAGACAAGTACCAAAATTTTAAGCAAAAGCCAGAAAAAACTATATGTCATGTGCGAAGGGTTTAAAGCTCCTTCTACGCCTTTTAGTTTTCGGCGGTGGATCTTAGGCGGTGGGGTAGGGGTCCATTGAAACCGTAAACCCTCTATACGACGGGCTGACACCTGCGGATGAGGCGTAAAAGGCCGCCTGGATCTTCATTCCCGAAACATTGGTCCACCGCTACTGCTCGCCGCTGGCGTGCTAACTCACCTTACTAACCGATAAATTGAAAAAGCCAAACGTGGTAGAAAGAAGAAAAAGCATGAGGGAATCAGAATGGTGAAACTTAACAAGATAGACGAGAAAGTTGTGGCCGCACTTAAGCCAAAGGGCAAAGAGTTGGGACTTCAAGAATTAACCGATCAGACGGGTGAGAGCTCGAAGAAGGTGTTCCGTTCACTGCGTAAACTCTTCGAAAACGAAATTATTTCAACCCAAGCCCGCAAGTACTGCCTCACAGGCAAAATGCCCGGCGGCAAAGGCGACGAAGAACCCGAGGAACCCCCAGAATAGAACCTCAGCACTCATTTTTTATCAGACAACGGTCTCAAAACCAGGACAGATTTTGGATGGAGCCTCGAGCGGGCCTTGCTCCCGCGGCCTGCTGCTTACAAGGCAGCCGCTCTACTGGGCTGAGCTATCGAGGCGCAGTCTGGATTAACCAGTTTTACACCCTTCACATTAAAGATTAAACAAATAAAAGTTACTGCTAAGATTCGAGTGGCTGAAACAAAATATTCAAAGGTTTTGACAAAATCAGGCGCAGATCGTGCTGGTTGGTGAAGGATAATATTTTTTAGTGTGCCTAACAGAATTGCTGGTAGGTGACTTGGTTGGTAAAAACGCAGAAGTACTTGGCTATGATTAGGATTAGCCCTAACATGGCTGCGAAATTGTATGAGCCGCTGATGGAGTTCAGCGAAAGCCCGATTCCTGGTGTGACTCTTGAGGAAGCTTATCAAGTGTTCGGCCGATGGGATTTCGCGGTTCTTTTTCAGGCAGACACAAACGAGAACGCACTGCATTTTGTCGGAGACAGAATCCGTTTAGTAGAAGGAGTCATGGAAACATACACAATTCCGCTGACGCCGATAAAGAATTACCGAAAAAAGTAACTGCCATCCACGCGTTTGAACGTTCTTAATCAGCCATATTAAGAGCTAATGCGCGCGTGAAAGGAATTCAATCCTGCGCCCTACAAGAGAGTTCACCCGTAAGCGCTCTTTTTTCTGTAGGCATTTTCGGAGATGCAGCTTACGTTTGAATGCGACATGCGTGATACTTTCTAAAATTTTGACCCAGGAAGGAAGTAAAGGTTCCTCGTTTGAGCTAATAATAGTATTTTTTATTATTTCTGCCTACGACGAGGCTGTCTACGCCTCAGGAAGTCCCCCTCTAACACAACTCGTAGCAAAGCATGAATTCTATTCATAATTCTTATGGTCAATATGAATTGCTATTTCATAAGCCATAAGTGGGAAAATGGGTGAAAACACTATTGAATTTGGAACGGTTGATGTGACTATGGCTTTTATCAATATGAGAGAAGTTAGCGATTGCTTAAACGACAAATCCATGCATATCATGCCTCACGACTGTGGGATGAACTAAATGCAAATGTTACGTTTAGTTTTAGTGTTAATAACAATTGCATGTATCGCAGGGCCAATTGGAACCGTCGCGATAATCTATCGAAATAATTTAAGCCAGATGGTTGTAACGCCTCAACTCCAACAACTATTCAATAGTAATAACAACTCAAATAATAACGGGAATAATAACAATTATAATTCGAATAATAACAACCTCCCAAATAATGGTGCCCCAAATAATGGAGGAAACATTAACAATAATAATCCACCTATAATCGGTTCAATGAACAGTTTTGGCGGCTCAGGCCAATTTGACGTCACTACTCCGAATAATCAAAACGCAGCCGGAATACAAGCAAACATTAATTGTTTAGTTTCCCTTAATGGAAACAACATCCAACTTGGCTTAGACTTATCACCAACAAGCGTTCCCAGCAGTCTTCAGTCAACATTTAGTAACACCGATTATCTCTTCAACTTTGACGGGACAACATCCGGCACAAGTTCTGGCACGCAGATTACTGCAAACGCTCAAGGAAGTCTGAGTTCAGGCAGCACATTTAACTTAAACTTAAGTGGAACAATCGACCAAGCCCAAGATACATTATCATTCACATTAACATCTGCGCAAAACTCCCAAACAAGCATAACCACTCCTCAAACAATAAGCCTGCATCCCAACGGTAACAACAACAATAGCGGCAACAACAATAATGGAAACAACTCAAACAATAATTATAACAACAACTCTGGAGGAGGAGTAAGTCCAGTTTTCCTCAGCGGTCAGGTTGACACTGTCCATAAAACAGTAACGTTGACTTTCTCCTTAAACAACGGTTTAAGCCAAGGCACGACAATAAACTCTATGAGCGGAACCGTAGAAATAACCGCTGATCAATACACCATAGGAACCGTCAGTAGTAATGGTCCGATTACAATTCCTGCAGGCCAATCGGCTACCATCACCGTTTCAGGCGCTTTAACCCAAAACGGTCTAAACTATTTGAGTGATCACTATAGCCATGTCGCTTCATTGGATGTCACGGTTGTTAACGGCCAAATGACAGAAAACGGCGTAACAAATCAAGGAGCACAATCCCAGGATTTGGGTAATATCGCATTAAGCTGGTGAATATGATGGAAAAAATCAATTTCGTAGGATTAGCGGCTGGAATTTCAAGTTTGATTCTGATTGCCATCTCGTTTTTTATTCCCTGGTGGCAATTCACGGCTAGTAAT
The DNA here is from genome assembly GCA_049515895.1 of Bathyarchaeia archaeon. GTDB lineage: Archaea > Thermoproteota > Bathyarchaeia > Bathyarchaeales > Bathycorpusculaceae > Bathycorpusculum. The sequence goes on from JBEKTQ010000023.1 coordinate 70,013, forward strand.
CCAGCGAATGTCCAAGTTAGATTCTCGCCAGTCAACTTTAACCTGTCACATGCCGGCGTCTCAGTTGCGATACCTTTGGTTTTGGCTTTGAACATAGCCTGCTTGCTTACTCTGCTGGCAGGAGGTATCGCGCTTGTTGTCTACGCTTTGAAACCAACCAAGCCTTACTCTAAGCAGTTGCTTGGTTTCGGATACAAAAAACCAATCTACACGCTGGTGGCTTTCATCGCAATATTGATCGCGTTGCCCATCATAATACAAGTCTTTAGCGGAATAAACGTGCCAATTAACAGTTCAGCAACGATAACTCCTCATGGCTCAAGCCAAAGCGCTAACGTCTCAACACTCATTAATTGGCCTTTCTACTTCGCTATCGTAGTCACTGGACTGAGCATTGCAGCAAGAATGGTTCATGGGAAAATAGCTAAATCCGCAGTACTTCCCCCTCAATAGCATAGTGCGCCTTTTGAGTTGTTTTCTCTTAATCAGAACCGTTCCAAGTAAAGATACTAAAAATAAGAAGTGCAATAACTGCAATTGTTGATGGAGACTCTCGAACAGAAGTTAAGCTATTGCCGATACTACTCATGCTTATTTTAAGAAACTATGGCAAACTGAATTTGCTACAAAGATGGAAATGGCGACAGCAAACTAGAAAATCCTTACCTGAAATGACTACAAACTTCTGTAATAAGTTTCTTCGTCTATTATTTCCTTAATTGTCTTTTTCTCTATTTTCATATCTTTGACCAAAATCTCTAAAGCTTTCCTTACCTCCAGATTACGTCTAATACTCAATGGGTCTGATGTAACTCTGTATCCCAACCCATTCATAATATCGAGGAGATTAAAGGAAAGATGCATGTTCCCTTTATTGTTCAGAAAAGACATTATTCGGTCTTCAAGTGAATGTACTTCTCCAGAATCCCATTCATCATTAACTATTGGCATTTTTCGCCCAGTTTCTATCCTTCGATTTGTAGATTTAAGACTTCTTGCTTTTTCTTTCTTAATCCGTTTTACCATTTCCATTCAAGTTGGCACTCAAAAGTTTAGACCAAAATAACGAACCTAGAATAGGTTTTTTGACATAATCCATTCCAGAAATATCCCTTTTAAGACTTAGAAACAATCTCTTGTTTCTAGTTCGAGGAGAGAGGAGAGCTTCAAAAGTGATAGGCCAGAGGCAACTTTATGATCTGTGATTGGTGTGGAAAGAATTATTCGGAGACATTGCAGAGTAAAGAAGTTTTCCACATACTGAAAGGGTATGCATTCACCCCAGTTATTTGTGATGATTGTTACAGTAAATTGAAAAAAACAGAATCATCTACCTTAGACGCAAAAGAACCCAAAAATCATTAAGCCATCAATCATGCTTGTTTTTCTTTAACGTGTAGAAAGAGAGCCTTTGCTTTGGAAAGCCCAAAAAATAGTTCGGTGCAAAGGCTACTTCACTTTGACTTAGCCCTCACCTTATGTGGAAGGTAGTTTCAAAACATCACTTTTAAACGTCCAGCATAATCTGACAGCATGGATTTAACTAGACCTTGTGATGCTTGTGGCAAAATGATTGGTGGAGCATTCAAACATTGTCCCAAATGCCAAATTTACTTCTGCTACGTATGTTGGATTGAGTTAATGTATTTTCAAAAGAAGTCGCTGATAGAATGCCCTGCCTGTGGCGAGAAACTTCTAGGTTCTTAAGGCAGTATTCCAGCAAAGTATTCAAAGTTAATAAATATTAAATCTGCATAATTACGATACTCAATCAATGGTGAAACATTGATATGAGCAATAAAACCTTTGCCATGTTTATACTAGTTATCGGTTTAGCTTTCTTAATCGTGGGTGCTGGTGTTGCCATATCTTCCATGAACCAAGCGATAGATAGCCCATTTATGGCAAGCGCCAACAATGTTAACACTACTTGGAACACTGAAACAGCCGGTATTGTAATAGCTGTGATTGGAGCGCTTCTAATTCTTTTGGGAATATGGATTCTTTTTCAGAAGCCATTTTTTATGCTTTAGCCACTGCCTAAATCAGGGAAAGATAGCTTATGATACGATATCATTTGATAAGATTAGCCTTAAGTCTGCAACGCTTGTTTTTAAGTTGTTTTTTTGAGATCGTTTCTTGTTTAGCTTAGCATCAAAGACTAAGGATAGCCCGGTCCATGACTTGGCGTGGGAAGGCCTTCAAAATCCGGGTCTAAGGCGGAAAAGGCAGAAGCCCTGGCGCCTATTTGCAGATATAAACGCATAGAACAAATTAATAGTGAACGTACATGTGCATTATCTGCACAATCTTGTCCGAGTCGTAGCCGGCTTTGACGAGCCAATAGATCGCTTCCTTTATGCATTGTATGTATTCTGGATCAGAAGCAATACATGCGGCCAAGCCTGCAATGGCGACGCATCCGATTACTAAAGCTAGCATTTATTTAGCCTAAGTCAAAGATGCCAGCCCAGACTAATATATCTTACTACTTAATACAAAATTGAAGACTTTAGCTGCGAAGAAGAACAAGGTCTTCGGCGCTTTATCTTATCGTCAGAACATATGAAACAAATAGACAAAATATCAATCGACTTATTTTATGCTTGGAAACCTTTGGAAAGCCTTTCCACCCGAACTATACGGGAAAAAAGGGAGCGCGAAAACAAACTTCCTTTGAAATATCCCATGTGCGGAGGACCTGCTCAGGAGAACCGATTGTTTGGAGGCGATATCTCGTTAAGCATTACCCGGGTAAGACAAGCCTTTGGAAGTGTTGTGTTCGGGACAGAAGAGACCTGGGAAAAAACTTTACTGTCATTCTATGCATTCTGAAATTTCTGGGTGCCTGCTTAATTCATCAAGAGACTTGTTTAGCAATACATTGTCTCCAACGGTAGCAACTAATGAGACGGGCACACACACAATTGAGCTTCTAAATCTTTTTTTGAATCCAAGGTCTTCAGAAGCTGGTTTCGACAACTTCACATTTAAATGCGTAATTTGCCAATTGGTAGTATTCATTTCTATGCCTTTAACCTCTCCGAGATCAAAACCGCCTGCACAAATAACAAATTTTCCTGAAAGATTTTCAAAAGTCACCAAAACATTTCACCATTTTAATTATTAAAAAAAATCAGCAATATAATTCTTCCTATAATTGCAGGCTTAGTTCTAATATATTGGCGCTCTACGTTTTTCAGATTCAAGACTTAGCCTTATAGTAGACTTGCTCTCCATCCGGCTGCTTTATTGTTTTTGCTTCTACTGTTCCTTTTTTGACTAATTTGTCCAATGCGTTTTGAATAGAAAAGGCTGCAACAAGGTTCTCCAAATTTAGGTCATTGTCGTATCCTAAACCACTAGCAATATCGCCGTAGTTGACAGGGTACGCATTTCGTCTTAGAAATGCAAGAATTTGATCTTCCAGTGTATCCGCTGTTCTACCACTATTCCATTCTTCATTACTAATTGGCATTCTAATCCCAATTCCTAAGTTTTAATCTCAAAAGAAGCCTGTCATCAGCGAAAGCCCGTTTTACTCTCACACCTGCGCTTTCCATGGTCGTGTGGGAAGTAAGAATCCGCTTCACCTTTCTCAAGGAACCCGTGTGCAAAGATTCAATGTGGCTCATAATTGACGACCTATCCTAAACTCAAGCTATTTGTCGCCAGACTTTAAGGTATGTGGTAGGACAATTGCAATAACAAGGTACCGCATTTCTCCAATGTCGAAACTGACAAAACGACTGCCGGCAGAGCGCGGGCGAATGCAGAAACGGTTCTTTAACTGATGCAAATTAATTTGGGTAAGTTCTATTGACTGTGGATTGCACAATTGATTCAACGTCTGAGATGTTCTTCAACAGTTCGTCAGGAATAAAAGCAAGAGATCGTGTGTTACGGCTGTCGTCCAATCACTACGCTAAAAAACAAGTAATGCCTTAACAAGAATGGAGAAATTAGAAATGGAGAAGACAAATTGTAAAATACATTCTAAGCCGAGCATAATTCTTGTTCATGGTGAATGGGCCGATGGTTCAATCCGGAAACATGTGATTCATAGGCATGCGTCGAACTCTTTGGCCAGATAGTGGAGGAGAAACTGCATGACAAAAACACGAGAAGAAAGAGACAGCCTTGGCATCGTTGAAGTTCCTGCGGATAAATTATGGGGGGCTCAAACCCAACGTTCGATAGAGCACTTCAATATTGGCAAGGATTTGATTCCTCGTGAGATGATTGACTCATATTCAATTTTGAAGAAGGCAGCTGCACAAGCAAATCATGCTAGCGGCCGACTCAACGATGAGCAATTTCGATTAATTACTCGGGTTTGTGACGAGATCTTGGCGGGTCAGCATCGGGACATGTTTCCGTTGCATGTATGGATGACTGGCAGCGGAACCCAGTTCAACATGAACGTAAATGAAGTAATTTCCAACCGCTGTTGCCAGCTGGCAGGGACTCCACTGGGAAGCATGAGACCCGTGCACCCAAACGACCACGTAAATATGTCTCAATCATCCAATGACACCTTTCCCTCAGCAATGAACATTGCCGCTGCGGTAAACACCAAGCAACAGCTCATTCCGGCTGTGCAAGCTTTGCAAGAATCCATCAGTAAGAAGGCCGAAGAGTGGAAAGATATCATCAAAATTGGCCGCACGCACATGCAGGATGCTACGCCGCTGACATTGGGACAGGAATGGTCAGGATACGCTGAGATGTTGTCAGACGATGTCGAGAGAATTGAGGCAGCACTACAAGGAATATACAGATTGGCTCTCGGTGGAACGGCTGTCGGAACAGGCTTGAATTCCACGCCAGACTTCGCCAAAGCCGCAACAGCTAATATCGCTGCGATCACAGGCTTGCCCTTTAAAACTGCACCAAACAAGTTCGCCGTCCAAGGTGCGCATGATGATTTGGTTCATCTATCTGGTGCCTTTAGAACTCTCGCAGTTTCTCTTTATAAAATTGCAAACGATATACGCCTGATGTCTTGCGGTCCACGCGCAGGGTTTGCTGAACTGTCGATTCCCTCAAATGAGCCTGGTTCTTCGATAATGCCTGGTAAAGTAAACCCAACTCAATGTGAGGCAATCACTATGATCGCTGCACAAGTCATGGCAAACGACGTCGCCGTAGGTTTTGGCGGAGCAGGTGGATACCTTGAGATGAACGTTTACAAACCACTTATCATCTACAACATAACCCATTCAATAACTATTTTGTCCGATGGTTGCACTAACTTCAGAAAGTATTTGATAGAGGGTACCGTCCCTAATGTAAAAAAGATCAAGGAATATGTTGATCGCTCGCTAATGTTAGTGACAGCGCTTTCGCCAGTGATAGGATACGATAAGGCTTCCAAGATTGCCCATTACGCTTTGGACAACGATTTGACCCTCAAGGAAGCGGCTTTGAAACTGGGCTTTGTCTCAGAGATTGAATATGACCGCATAGTTGATCCTAGGAAAATGGTTCACCCTTATATTGCAACTAATGCTTGAGATTTCGCTAAGAAAATTGACATGGGTTCGCCGACATCTTGTGATTCGGCTCTAAAAGAAATGAGCGATCCGTCCTGAGCTCGCAGGAACGATCCAATCTAAGTCTCACCTTCGCTCAATATTACTTTGGCTACTTGGACGCGTTATTCTAGCTGAAAAAAATATCGCGTTGATTTGAATCCCATTTTAAAATCCATGGCGGGCGGGGATAGCTATGAGCCTTGTTTGAACCCTTGGGTTGACGCAGTGCAGAAGATGGACTAATTCAAGCGTAAGTTTGACTGATGCATGTGTAGTCTCGAGTAATTAAACAAGACTTTTCAAGGCTTGGATTAACCAGCCTAATCTTTTACAAAGAGTAAAGTAAAGGTTATTTTGATTTTTGTATTCGCTCCTGAACTTGCTTCCAGGAATTTGTGATTAAGAAGCTCTCTTCCATATTTGCAACCATGCGTTCAAACTTGCCCATGGGAACTGCAAAAGAAAGCGTGTTCTCAGGTACAAATGGGCGTGCCGAGGGATCAAACAAACCAATAACTGCTCTTGGTCTAGCGGCATCTTTCTCAAGAAACGGATAGGTCACGATAGAGGAGCAACCCGAACCAAAAGGCGAGAAGACACCATTAGGATCTGTCTCGTCAAAATTAGCCAACGTAAATAACCCTGCCAACACATCGAACTTAGCAAAGAAAATTACTACATCAGGATTGTCAGCTTCATTGAGCATATCCCACCTCTTGAAAACTACAAACTTGGCTGGAGCTTTGAACTTCGGCAGGTTCTTGCTCCATTCAGCCGCAATTTCAGGTGTCTTCTTGTAGCGTTCTCCTTCAAGCTTTCCTGGAATGCCGCAAGACAGGAAGTACTCAAAATTGGTGGTCATGTTAGTGCTGAAGCCTAGAAATCTTCGCCCGCCAAAACAGGCAATTGATGTGGCGTCGAAACACAATGAATTGCCTTCTCTAACGGTGGAAATCGCTGCTATCACACATCTTGGAATTGATCCAGCCTTAACTAGTTCTGCATGCCCTTCCTCGTTTGTGTAATAGAATGTGATTGGAAGTTCGGATCCGTTGAAATATCGTTTCCATAATTTGATAAATTTTTCTTGAGTGCTGGCGTTCACAGATAAGCCCTCTGTTTTCAATGTGGGAATATGAAGACTAAATATTTTTTGATCATAACAGAATATTGGTCGAGCTATGTTCCGAAAGCAGGCTATCTTGTCAAGCTGACTTTATCGCTAAGTGTTTCAAACGGACTTATCCGAAAAATAGCGTTGATCTAAATCACATTATGGATGAGTGCGTCCAAACGTCTTTTTGCGGAAAATATCAGAGTGCTGGGTTACAAAGCAAAATTTGTTTTTTTGGGTAGTAATTGTTAAAAGCGTGCGGGATAGCACTGAACCCTCGGGTCGTTATAGCTAAGTGAGCCAGAATACTCAACCGGAATAGCGTGTCAAGCGCTAGAAATTCAAATAGTAACTTTTCAGGGTAGCATTTTTTCTCTTCTAATTAGCCTGCTCGATAGTAAAAGCAACCCGGCTGATAGGCCGCCTGCCAAGATGCAAAGTGACAGGACAACTATGAGCTCTGGGATAAATCCAATAAAAGAAAGATAAAAGGTTGGAAAAATAAAAGGGACGCCAATCACCGTCCCGAGAGGAGTGTCAGCACCTACTCGTTGCTTCTGTAACGAGCTAAAAGCCATCATAGTCATAGTAACCAAAGAAACCACTGAAAAACCCAAAAACGCCGTGAGAAACAGCATCAACAAATCCAAAAGAAAGACAGCTGTTGACCCCGCAATAGCACCGGCGATCAAAATTGCGGCACCTTCTCCGGTGAAGAGGATCACTGCAAGGAAGAGAGCGGCTTTTAAATATTGCTTGAAGACGTCGCTTTGGTTCCAACCAAGAGAAAGCAAATACTCCAAGACCCCGTTGTTCTTGTCGTATACATAGAGCAATGTGACTGGCATAGTAAACATTAGAAGGCCCAAAGTCATGAACGATACGGAAATGAGAAAGACCGCTGCACTTGAACTTCCTGCAAGAAGAGATAGGGCGAATATCACAAAAATCCCAAGGGCTGCAAGGCCCAGCCCCAGTCCTGCCTGTATTTTACTTAGGTTGAGGCTACGTTTAGCAAAAACCAAAACATTACTTTGCATTCTTCGAGCCCTCCTGAGCTTTTTCAGCGCCGGATGTCTCAAACAGTTCCTGCAACGGATTATCGAGTTGGCGCATTTCAGTAACCAAGACACCGTTTTCAACGATTTTCTTGAGAGCAAGCCCCGCTTCTTCAGGGCTGGAAACGCTTAAGACGTAGTAGTCGCCCTCGTGTTTGGCTTCGACAATCCCAGTTATATCGGTTGAAGCTCTGATGCCTACGCGATAATTCTTGGGTTTAATATTCGAGATTCTATCAAGCATTGTGACGGAACCATTTTTAATTAGGATTAGATAGGTGCCAATGTCAGTTGCTTCATAGAGGTTATGAGAAGAATAGAGAATCATCCTGTCCTTGCTCAATCTCACGATAATATCTCGTATTTCCTTGGACACTGCTGGATCTAAATTTGCGGTGGGCTCATCCAACAAGTAGAGATCTCTTTCGCTCAAGAACACCTTAGCGATGGCAGCTCTCTTCTTTTGTCCTTGAGAAAGGTCAGAGAACCGCTTGTTTCTCAG
>JBEKTQ010000024.1:0-61417 GCA_049515895.1 Bathyarchaeia archaeon
GGAATAATTATTGCTTAAATTCAGGAGGTTTCTTAATTCTGGGTTTTTTTCCGCAAGTTTGTTTGCTTCTCTAAACATTTTCGATGCAGATGCAGGCATTCTCATTGTTATGCTCGCGAGTTTTTGGTCGTCTTCGAAGTCAACTTGGTAGCAAGCTGTCCCACCGTACGATATTACATCAGTAGCTTCTGCTGTTTTTTCCTCATATGATTGGTGAAGAGGAAGAATCGGTGCGTAACCCCATGCATGTTGAACTAGCCACGGGTCAAAGCCTAAAGTCAATAGTTTGAACATTCCTGCGGCAACTGTTCCGCTTGAAACTTGGGTTGCACCAACGAGGTTTTTAGTCGAGTAAATTAAGAGGTAAAGATTGCTTGGATCAACATTGCATTTTTCGGCAATGTAGGCTATTGTCTCTTCTGTCGGTCTTATTTCTGTTTCAAGCGCCAAAACCGCTTTATCAAGTTTTTCCTTGTATCGAATTCTTTTGAACAGTTCGGAAGATTCAAGCGCTAAAGCTCTGGCTGGTCCAGAGGCGATTGCTGAGAAACTGCCAACAGTGATTTTCCAATCTGAGTATTGTGATGCCAAAGTCGATTGGACAGGGTAATCTGTGTATACGAATGCTGAGGGCAAAACCGTGTCTTCATATTGCATTGGAAGAATCTGAACGGACGCATAACCGCCCAGGCATATTTTGCTCACAATTTCGCCGGCTAAGAATCCTCCTCGAGCTTGAATGCTGGAATCGATCAACGTAGCACCGCAACTTGCTCGTTCAACTAAAACCCGATATTTTCTGGGATTGGCGATTAGTTTTTCAACTAATTTTAACGCTGCGGCATTGAGGTTGATTTCATTACTTTGTGATGTTTTGCCTTCCAATATTTGTCATCACAAATTAAAGAAGCCTCGGTTGTTTAAGTTTTCTATTTTAACAGTTGCTTTAGTTTTCTCTTTTCTTGATTTCGCAATACCTTTTTAGCTCAAAGGCGACCAAAAAACCTGGTAATAAGCAAATTTGCGTAACTTTATTCCGAAAAAAAAGGAAAATTGGAAAAAGCTATGTTTCAAACTTGGCTTCGAGCGTTATTAAAGTCTCAGTTCTTACGATGCCTTGGATTGCCTGCAATCGAGATATTATCCACGACAGGTTTGTTGTTTCCACATGAGTGACAACATCGTATTGTCCAGCAACTGCTTTCGCAAACTTTACGCCTTCAATCTTTCTGGCTTCTTTTACCACGTGCCACAATTCGCCAAGCTTTGTATTAATCAGAATCACAGCTTCTATGGGATAACCTTCTTCTTCTGGCATATTTAATTCACTCATTATAACACTATTAATCAATCGCTTTTTAAATTTTGTCAATTTGATAGTGCGGCTTCCGAGTCTTGAACCCTTTTTTATGCTCCCATCGATGGGATAAATTTTTGAGTGATGTTGGAGCAGATTTGAAATTGATCGCAATTATTATTATTCAGTAAATAAATAATGTTTCTAAAGGATGTCTATGAGCAGCAAAATTGGTCACGCTTACATTCTTGTGGTGATTCAGCCTGGCAAAGAGCAGGAGTTCGCTGATGAAGTTGTGTCTAAGGGATTGATTCTTGATTCTGCAGTTGAGAAGTTAGATTTTGTTCATGGTTCCTTTGATTTCATCGTTGTCCTTACTGGAAGCAGAGACGATGTAGATCGCAGAATTCTAGAAATGAGAAAGATACCATTCGTTGAAAGCACGGAAACGCTAATTCCGTTTGAAATGCTCAACTGGGACGATGTATCTAGCGTTTTGAAGGACCCCGCCTATGCTCTGCGGAAAAACGATGTTGTTGGCTTGCCTAGTTTAGAATTAGAGTTAGAGAATGATTGCACATCGCCAATAGTCATTTACTCGACAAGAGGTGGGAAAACCAAAAAAGTTGCAGCTGAATTTGCTTCTGAACTTAATTGCCCGTGTGTGGAGATAAACAAAAGTTTAGATCTCTCTACCATCAACTTGAGTGGTTATGATTTAGTGCTCATTGGGACTGGCATCTACGGGGCATGTCCAAATGTTGAAATGGTTCGTTTTCTAAAAAATGCAAACCTGGATAGCGAGAAACAATTCGCTCTTTTTTTAACTTGGTATAGACTTGGGCAAAATGACAAGGCGGTGTTTAACATAATAAATGGCATCTTAGATTCTAAAGGAAAAAAACTTCTTGCCCAATACTTTGAATGTCCGGGTGATATTTCAAAAGGTCACCCAAATGCTGAAGACCTGAGTGCGGCCAGAAGATGGGTTAGTAAAATCAAAAGAAAGAGCTGAAAGAGGGCTAAAGATCGCGTTTTCCAGTAAAGGGCACTATGGCTTGAACACCGACCAAACAAAATGCCTTTAGGTGTGAATCTATCGTATAAGCCTTTGGAAAGTTTCTTAAGCTGGCCAGCTCAGAAATAAGGTGAGGGTATTAATGAGCAGCAAAAGTGATCATGTTTACGTACTGGTGGTAATTCAGCCAGGAAAAGAGCAGGAGTTAGCTAATGAAATCGTGTCAAAAGGGTTGGCTCTTAGCTCCAAGGTTGAGAGAATGGACTTTGTGCATGGTTCCTTCGACTTCATCATCATATTCAGCGGACCCAGAGAAGACATAGACAATAGGATCTTGGAAATGAGACGGTTGCCATATGTTCGAAGCACAACGACTTTGATTCCTTTTGATATGCTTAAGTGGGAAGACTTATCGGGCACAGCAAAAGAACCGAAACAATAAAATGTAAAGAAACTAGTTAAGGCATTTAGAATTATCTAACAAGTCAGTGCCAAGAGTTATTTTTCCCTAAAGAGTGACATTCTTGGGTAAACTTCTATGCCTTTTTTGTCGATGGCGTAGGGGACAAGATTTGTGTTGACGTTTACGCCGCGCATTTTTTCGACCTGTAACCCTCTTGTTGTTGTTCCGCCTGAAAAGAGAGTCTGCATCATTATTACTCCATGAGCGAGAAATTCTTCGTCAAGTATATTTCTTTCCAAGCCTATCTTGGCGAGTTCTGTTGTTACTATCACTGTTACGCCAAGGTCAGACAAAGACTCAATCAAGTCAACACTTGCAGTTCGTCGCTCTGTGGGGTCAAAGAACCTGTAGAACAGCGAAGCAAGCGTATCTATGACGACTCGTTTGGCATTGACTTGCTTTATCTTCTCTTGCAGTTCTTCAATAAGCTTGTCTACCTGCAATTGCTTGCCCCGTAGGCTGCTGGCCTCTTCCTTGAGCATCTTCTCCTTCAAGATAGCAACTCTTGACAATCGGGTCGCATCTACAAAGCCAAATTTGCCGTCTACTTCAGCCTTCCTGAAATCCCAACCGAATTTGGCCATTTCAGCGAAGAAGTGATTCTTCGCCTCGTCGAGGCTAACTAAAATGCCATTTTCGTTGAAGCTCGTTATTCCCCTATACAAGAATTGGGACGCAAGAATTGTTTTTCCAGCTCCAGGTCCGCCCACCACAAGAATGACTCGCCCCTTTGGGAAGCCACCGCTAATAAGCTCGTCTAATCCTTCGATCCCGGTTGGGACAGTTACGATTGTTTCCGTCAAAGCACTTCACACCCTAACAAAAACAAAAACACTTGTTGTTGTATATTTAATTTTTGTACTCGGTAGTTTCTAAGCGTAAGAAAAATTCAGGATCCTAGTATCTTGCGCAATAGACATGCGGATGACGAGTCGTCATTCGAAGATTTATTCTGTCCATAGCACAATTCTGATGTGGTTTTTGGATTCTGAGAATTTTCGGAACCGTTTGCCGTCCTTTCGTCATGAGCCCGCAGAAACAGCCATGCTTTTCAACCAGGGTCGAGCAACAATGCGACCCCGAAGCTTTCCAAGCAGTCCTCAAACCCGCGTACGCACCCTCACTACCGAAGACTGGGTTTCATCAAAAACAACGCTAAAACTCTGAGAATATAAAGGCCTGCCTCACACAGCGTACATTGCTGGGCAAAAGCTTTTCGCGGATTGGAAGGTACGCTAAAAAAATGGTTCTGCTAAGACAATTTGAAGATTAGGGAAAAGTCCTCCGCTCTGAACCATTCTCGAAGGTTGTTAGCGCATCCGCTCCCCGAAGGTTTGCCCGGATTTTTGCGCGGCGAAAGCCGCCCTTCCCTTGACCTAAGTTTCCGCCTCCGCTTAGACTTGTCTTTAATTATGTAATTCACCTTAGTCTATTATATCTTACGAATTCATTAAGTTGTGAGAGCGAAATAATATTTATGGTTGATTCGGAGCAGCCGTGGGCTTGGAAAACTGGAAATGGGGTCCAGTGGCCCCACCATTTATGGTTAAAATGTTAGGCCCCTATCCGAAACTACTCATTGAATTCGTAACCGCAGCGCCTAACATTCCACATGTACTGGTCAAATTTACCGACTGGGAATTCTTTATAGCAAAGAAACGGGCGGTTACTATAAACCTTGCAAAGCTTGCCGCTATCCAAAAAATGGCAATTAACGCAGCAATCTCCACAATGCAGGCATTTTCCTGTTCTTTTTGCCAGTTTCTTCTTGAGATAATTCTTATCGATTGTCATCATGAAGAGCCTTGTTGCCGCAGTTGGTGTCCTTAGAAGCCTCTTTAAGTTGCTCATTTTGTTCGCGTACAAGTTATGTCGAAAGCATTAAGAATTTTTTGGCAAGTTTTCCATTTTCCAACGACGCTTGTATAAAGTTACGAATTGTAAGAAAAATATTCAAACGAAGTTGCAAAGATCAATTAATTTTTAGAATTGGTTACGTGGCGTTTTCGGGTTTTCGCCTTAAACGTTGGACTGCTATTATTGCGTAGACTAAGATGATTTCGGGCACGGTTATGCCCACGGCAATAAAGGGCTGAATTAGTGGTGTTGATATCGATTTTGAAGGTATTGCGAATTGTATCGTCACCTGATGCGTACTGAAATGCGTCGTGTACCAAACGTAATAGTTACTGCTGTCTTGGACATAGCCTTGATTTTGACATGATTGTTTGTCTATGTAGATCGTTGGGAAGCCTCCGAAGGGCACTGAACTTTTTGGAATGGTTATGTTGCTGAAGCCTGTCGTGCCCTTTTCACCTGCTACGACAAAAGATACTGTTGTTGTCGTGACGGACTGGTTTGTTGTGAGGGTAACCTTGGAAATCTGTGAACTGGTTATGTTTCCACTGATTGCAAGATCAACTGTTGTCCCGTTAGTTGCCGTCGCTTTGACCAATTTTGATGAAGGCGTTGGAGTAGGGGGCGTTTGTGTCGGAGTTGGAACTGTTGTAGACGGAGGCGTTGGAGTTGGTGTCGCCGTTGGTGTTGGTGTTGCGGTCGGCGTTGGAGTTGGAGTTGGTGTGTCCGTTGGTGTAGGTGATGGCGTTGGCGATATCGTAGGTGTTGGTGAAGGGGTTGTTGTTGGAGTCGGTATCGCCGTCGGTGTGGGTGTTGGGGTTGGTGTTATCGTTGGTGTTGGTGAGGGCGTAGGTGTCGGTGTTGGTGTTTGCGTGGGCGGTGGGGTCGGTGTCGGCTTTAGAGTTGGTGTTTGAGTTGGGGTCGCGGTCGGTGTAGGTGTAGGTGTTGATGTCGGCGTTGGCGTTACCGTTGGGGCTGGGGTTGCTGTTGGTGTAGGTGTCGGTTTAAGTGTAGGTGTCGCAGTTGGAGTGGGGCTTGGTGTTGGCGTGGGCGTTGGAGTTGCTGTCGGTTTTGGTGTCGCTGTCGAGGTAGGTGTTGGAGTAGGTTTAGGAGTTGCCGTAGGCCTTGGGGTACGAGTAGGTTTAGCGGCTTTTGCTTGAATATTCGCGAATGCACAGATGGATAATAAGATTAGAAATACTGTTGTCATGATTTGTAGTTTCTTCATGTTTTTCATTCATTCTGTCTTTCTTGTTAACTTAAATCTGGACCGCGATTGCCGCGAGTTTCAAGTGTTTCTTGATTTTCCTTGTTCGAAGCCAATGTTGAGACAGGCTCTGCCGCGTTATAGCATTTTTTGAACATGAAGCGGAGATTCGATTGTGAAGAGAGAGGGGTCACTTAGATTCTTGGAAAGAAGGGTGCTGGATATGCTATTCCAAATAGTGATCCAATCAGTATGCTTAGCAGGATGTAGATAACCCATGCTAGAAGTGCTATGAGTATTGCCTGAATCCAACCTGTACCGAAACTGGCTTTAAAAACCCAAATCCAAGCTATGAGAGCTAGAATATAACCAATAGCCAACGCTGCGGATCCTATTACTGCACCTAGGAAGAAGGCAACCAGAAAGGCAACGATTATGTAGACGATTGGTCCAGCTAAAGTTGCAAGTAGAGCGTCTCCAAATGTCGCTTTTCCACCAGTAGCCACTTTTCCCGCGAGCCAAACAGGGATAGAAACGACAATCCACAGAATTATCAGCCCGATTAGGGTTGCCAGTATGCCCGCGAGAGTTACTGTTACTCCGTTAAAAATCAATGGAAAAAACCTCAAACAATGCTAGATAGAGCGTATAATTAAAGTTTTCTTTTTAGGCTCCTTCGAAAATGGCATAAAGATTAAGAACACATGACCGGTATTTTGGCTAATTTGGCGCAGATTCTAAGGTAATATTACCGAAGTGGCAAGAGTTAACCTTAGTTTCTACGATTGTACGATGAACAAAAAATTGCCATCTGGTACCTCAACCATGTATCAGTTACCGTGCATGTAGCTTGGACCTGCTAAATTTCAATTTGAGCGTCGGGTTCAACCTTAACCGTGACGTTTGGTCCTTTTATTCCAGCTAAAGGTGGAAGAAGGTGGGAAATCATTTGTTCTGCAGTGCATGGACGAACAGTTCCGTTCGGGCTGTATTCTTTCCAACCATCCACTTCCTTTCTAAATTTCTGTAGCCATCTGTCTTTGAACATGATGTAGATTGTGCATTCAGAATTTTTCATAGTTATCCTTTTGCAGATGATTATTAAAATTTAATGCCTAAGAAATGACCTGATAGTGCACGCTTCACGCTAAAGCATATTTTGGAGAGTCCAAACTGGATTTTTATGTAACCTGAGAGTAATTAGCATGTACGAAAATGAAAGCGATTGTACGGTCAAAATATGGCCCACCGGACGTTCTTCAACTCAAAGAGGCGCCGAAGCCAACTCCCAAGAACAACGAGGTACTTGTAAAAATATATGCGACAACAGTGAACCGAACAGACTGCGCCTTTTTAAGCGGTAAGCAATTTATAAATAGACTTATCAGTGGTCTCTTCAGGCCAAAAAGAACGATTTTAGGGAGTGAGTTCGCTGGAGAAATTGAAGCTGTGGGCAAAGACGTCAAATCATTTAAGAGTGCTGACCTTGTTTTTGGATTCAGTGGAGTTAGTTTTGGTGCCCATGCCCAGTACATGACTATGCCCGAACAAGGCATGCTGACAATTATGCCAGCAAATGTGACATTCGAAGAAGCCGCCCCTAGTACTGAAGGTGGACACTATGCACTTAACGACATTAGAAAAGCGAACGTTCGAATCGGGCAAAAAGTCCTGATCAACGGCGCAACGGGCGCTATCGGTTCAGCAGCCATCCAACTTGCGAAATATTATGGGGCGGAGGTCACCGCTGTGTGCAATACTATGAATTTAACATTGGTAAAATCTCTTGGAGCCGACAAGGTAATTGACTACACAGTAGAAGATTTCACAGAAAGCGGTCAAGAGTATGATTTTGTTTTTGATGCAGTTGGTAAAAGTTCATTTGGCGCTTGTAAAAAACTGCTGAAACCAGGCGGGATTTATTGTTCAAGCGATCTTGGTTTCTTGTGGCAGAACCTATTTTTGACACTCTGGACTTCAATATTTGGCGGCAAAAAAGTTATATTTCCAATTCCAAAAGAACAAAAAGAAGACATTCTTTTTTTCAAAGAGCTTATTGAGGCGGGAAAGTTTAGACCCTTAATAGATAGATGCTATCCGTTGGAACAAATTGCCGAAGCTTACAGGTATGTCGAAACTGGTCAAAAAACGGGAAATGTGGTCATAATTGTGGGACATGATGACTAAACCTGATCGCCAAATATTTCTGGAAAAAATCCTAGCACGAGCTGGCAAGGCATGTTAAAAAAGCAAATATCTCAACAGTAGGCTAAGTTTGAACTAAGAAAACTACTATGTGTCAGAATCGTCCCCACAATATCGTTTATGATAAGGCAACGAATCATTGATTAAGCTTAAGGTTAGAAGCGGAATTCATGATCAGTTTAAATTGACAGGTTCATTTTGCTTGCCAAAACTAGAACCTGCTCTGACAAGAACTTCGTCAATCTTTCTGAGTTGTCACGTACTTTGTTGTGTTGGGCTACATGATTATTTAGGGCTCTGTTCATGGCTTTCATATCAGGCAACACCAAAATCTCGAAGCCACATGTGCATCCAACGAGAGGCATCCGTTTTTTGTGAACAGCGACTTTCCTTTGTCGAACTTGGTCAGAAAAATTTATTTCCTGAATACTTTTCCTTTTCACGGCAACTCACTCATGACATTACGAGAGTTAACTGGATTTATCTTATACATCGTCGCATATAAGAAGTAGTGATAGGCGCGATACTGTCACAAAACAAAGTCATGGAAAAAGCGCGAGAAATGTTAGGTCTTTCACGAATTGCGGGGTTGGATAAGTTAAGCCACAGTTTGTTTTTGCGATGGTTTTTTATACATTCTAATGACAATGGCACATCTGCTAAGCCTTTATCCTTGTGTAGGCAGATTTTTGAAAAACCTTGAGCGAAAATGAATACTCGGCAATAAAAAGAAAAAATAAGAGAGCTCTTCGACGCCGTTTTACATCATTGGCATTATTTCAAGGACTTCAATGCTTGCTTTCGGCATCATGTAATGCGGGTGGTTAGCGATTACCGCTTTCGCCCCTTCCATGTCTTCAGCTTGCACAATAGAGTAGCCTGCCACATTGCTCTTCCCTTTAGAGCTTCCAGCTTTGGTAAAATTCATCCCGTTTCCCACCATGTTCCCATTGTCGACTATGGATTTCCCGCATTTCTTAAACCAGGTAAGCCAAGGCTCCATTCCTTTCTTTATTTCCTCGGGACTCCTCGCTTTCATTTGAGCTTCAACAGCGGACGCTGGCGCCATGTACAAAACCAAAAATTTCTTCAAAACAAATCACCATTTAATTTGTAATTTGACAGGTGTTTTTATCTTTATCCCCTGGAGAAAAATCGTCGTACATCGCGTGAGCTAAAAGGCTTACCCACCGCTTATCACAAGCCTTGTAAAGTCGCCTGTCAGAGTTGGAACAAGAAAAATTATTCGAACTCAAGCCTCCGCTCTATACAATTCTTTCCCCAGAATTCCCAAACACAAAATCAAAAGAAAAAGAAACAAAAACCGAGACAACAAAAGACTACATTCCGGCTTTTTGCTGTCTTTATTGCGTTGCAAAACTTTTATACCGTAGTTTATAGACTTTGTAGATTGATGCCAACGGTAAAAGATTTTATGACAACCAATGTCATCACAATTGATGCCAAAGGAACGGTGCTTCAGGCCGCGAAACTGATGCATCAACAAGACGTGGGTGATCTTGTGGTGATGGATGGCGTTGTGGCTAAGGGCATAGTTACTGAGAGAGACTTGGTTAGAAGGGTAATGGCGCAGAAAAAACCGCTTGATACTAAAGTATCTGAGGTAATGTCGGACCCGCTCATAACTATCGAGGAGGACGACTCCCTCAGAGATGCAGCGAGGAAAATGGTCAAGTACAAAATAAGGCGACTCCCAGTTACGAAGAAAAACGTTTTGGTTGGCATAATAGCCACTTCAGATTTTGCTAGGCACCTGAGCAAAAAATCTTTTAGTGAAGTAATGCTCGCAGCTATGAGCCGATATCCTTTGGCCGACAACAGCAGATGAACGGCACGCTTGATTCTCCTGCGTTATAGATTTTTTCAGATGTTTCTAGATTAATCTAGATCTTTATAGATGTTTTTAGATGTTTCTAGATTACAGTTGCAACCAATCCAAGCCCCAAATCAAAAAAGCAACTCATTTCACAAAGAACAAATTTGCCGCTATTTCCATGCGCAAAAACTTCTCACAAACTACCTCAAACCAAGCATTGAAAGGCTGTAAAGCCGAAAATCAAGCGCGTTTTTTGGTGCTGACTATGCTTATTACGTCTCTGTCTTTGAGGATGGCTTCTTCACCGATTCTTCTTTTGTCTCTGGCGTCGACTGCGTAGAGGAAGCTTTCTCCCAGTTCCGTGTGGATTATGTATGCGAATTGATGTGCGGTGGTCCCGTTCGGCACAAGGAACGTGTCAGGCAAAACCCTTGCGTTGTGGTCAGCGAGATGCTCCAAATCTTCCACGGGGTAAACGGTAATCATGTTAAGCAGCTTAAAGTATGCCATGTTCATGGCGTCTTGAACACCTGTAGACCCGTTTTTCAACAGCACCTTTTCCCGTATGGCTTCCAAAGCCCTAATTTGTACCTGCGAAAGCTTTTCAGGCTGCTTTATTTTGAAGTCGGGGTCACCAGGTTTGTAATCGATTAACCCCTTTTCGGCTGCACGTCTTAACGCAAGTTCAGCCTCCGCGGAACATGGAATAACCATGTAATCAAGCTTCTTCAACCGCTCCACGTTCGCAGCAGCCGTCGGCAAATCGATCTTGTTCGCTACAATCAGCATAGGCTTCGATATACGTCTCAAATTGTCGACAAACCGGTAGAAGTCCTCATCGCTCCAAGTTGCAGGTTTGTCGACATTTAGGTTTGCCTTCCTAATGGCTTCAGCCACGCTTTGACGTCTTATGCCTAAACCAGTCAAACGGTCTTCAAGCGGCGTAGCGATGCCCTTCTTGTCCGCTTCCGCAGTACGCGCGATCTTAGACCAATCTTTCTTAAGTATGGTCACCATCCACATCGTTATTTCCCGTTCAAGAAACTGCACGTCTTCCAGCGGGTCATGTTCGCCGGGTTTGCACGATTTTCCCTCGCAGTCCGTTCCGCCGGAAGCGTCAACAACATGAATAAGCGCATCCGCCCTACGTATCTCATCTAGGAACTGGTTGCCTAAGCCGCGTCCCTCCCAAGCGCCTGGAACAAGACCTGCAATATCAATCAATTCTACAGGAACCAGCCGCACGCCCTCGAGACAAAGAGAGTTTCGCGGGTTGTCTTTAACTTTGAATTCTTCATGAACGCATCGGGTGCGAACGTAACCGACTCCCCTGTTAGGCTTGATTGTGGTGAACGGGTAATTTGCGATTTCAGCCGCTGCCAAGGTTGCTGCACTGAAAAACGTCGACTTACCCGTGTTAGGTTTCCCAACTACCCCGAGTAAACGCGAATATGACCGCTGCATGAGTAAAGCTCCTTTAGATAGTGTTGCATTTGATGCGCTATATTACTTACGCTTACAAAAGAGGGTCTTGCCGAGCAAAAAGGCACGGCATCATGATTCTAAGACACAAAGACGCATGGAAGATCACTTGTCTCCTCAAGCGCTAAAACGCAGTTGCAACCGTTATTGTAAGCACTCTTAGCGTTGAATACATTTTTAAGTTTAGGCTGTTGAGACTCCTTGGAAGTGGGACGCTTTGAAAATTGCCGAAGGAATCTATCAGGTAGAAGGAGCCAACTGCAACGTTTACCTTGTTGAAGATAATGATAAGCTAATTTTGATTGATACGGGCTTACCTAGAAGCAGCGCGAAAATCATAAAGTACATCGAAAGCTTAGGACACAAGCGGAATGATTTGTCAACGATAGTAGTAACTCATTTTCACATCGACCACGTAGGAAGCCTCAAAAAAATGAAGACAGAAACTGGAGCCAAAGTAGTAGTACACGAAGCCGACGCCGATTTTGTTTCTGGCAAGAAAGCACCGCCTAAGCCTAAGAATTTGATGTTTAAGGCGCTTAGCTCTTTTGTTAAGCCAGCTCCTGTGGAGCCGGAAATGGTTCTCAAAGACGGCGACAAAATCGGAAGATTAACCGTAATCCATACTCCCGGTCACACGGAAGGAAGCATTTCATTGCTGGACAATGAGAAAAAAGTAATGTTTGTCGGGGACGCGCTCATAGATTTGGCAGCGCGCGCTAATGAAGCTTTCAAAAGACTTACAGGTGATTCTGACGGTTAAGAGCTTAATCTGTTATATGGCAGGGAAGCATTCAAAAATGAGAAACATGGAGAAGGAGTAGTCGTCGCGAAGGGAGAACCGGGTATGATAAGGATTGTTGTACGTAGGTTCGGCGATATTAAGGAGAGATTTGTTGAGAAAGTTTTGGAAATCTTGAATGACTGCTATAACCGTCTTGGTACTCATCCTGTAGATATTGTGGAAGTCTACATTTTTGAAAAGTCTTCTTCTATGAATGCGTTTATGAACTACGAGAAGAGAAAACTCGGAATTGAGACGTCGGCTTTTGAAGAATCATTCTTAGCTGTTCATGACGCTTGGCAGGGAACACCCAGAATAATGGTAGCTCATGATAAGATGATACACGTACCAAAGTTGGTTGGAATAGGTGCTTTGCGCCATGAAGCAGCTCACACAGCGCTTCACGGCTCTCTTGAATACTACTCATTTTCCACACCAATGTTCTTAATTGAACTTGAAAGGAACCGCGTTGTTTCGAGACAGGTGATAAGAGACCTTGTCTATTTGGCCTCTATAGCGGTAAAAGATTATGAAGTTACGCGCCTTCTCTATGAAAAAGGGTACGCGATAGATCAGGTGGCCTACAATGAATACTACCTGAAGCCATCTGAAGAGGAGCTTGAAGCATGGAAACTATCTGAGAAAAATAAGACTGCTATACTTCTTTTTCTAGTCTCCGCTCTAAAGACAGCTTGTTGCGCCACTCCTTTACTAAAAGATGAAAGATACGGTGAAGAAATTCTTAAAACCATAACTGGAAGTATGAATTTTTTACCTCAAGAATTGTCTGCTCGACTCTTGAAAACACTTGAAGCAGCATCCAAGTTTGGTAGGAACACCCACGAAAATGTAGATCGGTTTATGAAGGAGATTATTGACGAATTGGTTATCAAGGGAAAATGCCTTGACACTAAAGAGAATCGATAGCGCGCGCAAAGACGAAGCCCAAGATATAACTGTATTCCGATGCGATTGGAGGCTGACAACGCGTGTATGAGCTTAATCGACAAGCATTCGAGTACAGGAGATTATAGTTACCGTTAAATGTTAAGCAATTTCACTATTAGTGGTGGTCACCGATGCACTCTAAGAATGATATGGGTAAACAGTATCATATCTGCTGCGGTCAAGGGGATTTGGAGGAAACTCTGCTTGTACCAGGAGACCCAGATCGGATTCCGAAAATTGCCAGGTTCTGGGATTCCTCGACCGAAGTAGCGAGCAACCGCGAGTTTCGCAGCATCAGAGGCGTTTATCATGGTCTACGCATTTCGGCGCTTTCGAGTGGAATTGGCCCCGCTTGTATGTCCATAGTTGTCAATGAGGCTTCAAGGATAGGCGTGAAGAATTTTATTAGGGTGGGCAGCAGCGGCACCTTGCAACCAAACATAGCTTGTGGCGATGTAGTCATTTCTTCTGCAGCCGTACGCTTAGACGCTACAAGCGACTGCTACGTTGTTCCTGAGTATCCGGCTGTCGCTCACTATGAAGTGCTTTTAGCACTTGTCGAAGCGGCCGAGCAATTGGGCATTTGTAATTATCATGTGGGCGTTACCGCGACCACGACTGATTTCTATGCAGGGCAAAACCGCCCCATAAGAAAAGGAATTTCTATTGGTGAAAATCTGGTTCCTACTCTTCAGAAGGCGGGAGTTTTGAACGTTGAGATGGAGGCTGCTACACTGTTTACGTTGGCAAGTCTTTTTGGTCTGAGGGCAGGCGCTGTATTGGCGATCTACAATAGCCATGTTACAGGCGAGTTCAAGCCGCATGCTGGGGAAGAAAACGCTATCAAGATCGCCAACGAGGCTGCTCGAATATTGAGTGAGTGGGATGCTGCGAAAACGAAAACTGGGAAACCCTACCTTTTCCCTTCGATGCTAAAATAACTGATGGTAAGAAGTGCTTACCATTAAACCTTGGTTGATAAGCGCACGCCCGCTGTTAAAAAGGAAATAAATACTCTTTTTGACATTTTTCTGAACAGCCGTGGGCACTTGCAAACGGCTAACTCATGATTTGTTCGATTCTTTGAATGCGTTTCGCTACCGATGGGTGAGTCCCTGATTTTCTGTCAGCAGGTACAAGATTTAGCGCCACCAGTTTTTGAAGGGCGCTCACCATAGGTTTTCCCTCTCCAAGTGTCCTCACAGCAATCTCATCTGCTTCAAGCTCGAATTTCCGTTGAAGACGCAAAACAAGTTGAGGACTCAAGAACAGCGCAACAAAACCTGCGAGAATAGATATCAGCGGCCAAATGGAAGTTTGACCTAAAGTAGCTGCTACAACGAAGAGATCTATCCCAATAATGGAAGTGAGCAAAAGAAGACCGCTAATTTTCATCACGTGCTTTCGTTTCGCATGAGCAAGTTCGTGTGCCATCACGGCGTTCACTTCTTCCTTGCTCATGTTCTCTAAGAGATAATTTGAAATGAAGACTGAAAACTTGCTCGGTCCCGCTTGGAAGGCGTTAGCTATCTTGAACTTCTTCCAGTCTATTGAGTAGAGGTCGACATGGGAAATACTCATTTTGTTTGCAAGTCCAGAAAAAGATGAAAGGATTGATTCATCGGTTATTGGAACCGCTCTTTGTCCAAGCCTTAAAGCAACTGGAACCCTCGCGAAGAACAAGAAAGTGATTAGAAGCAAACCATCGGCGTAGATCGCCGTCAGAATGCCAAACTTGGGTAGCATGTATTTGAAACCGAGCAGAGCGATACCTGGGACAAGCGCCATCAAGTAAAACGGAAAATTTAGTACCAAATAGTCCTTTTGAGTTGCAGTTACATGCTTGTACCTTCGGTCAATTCTGCATTGGGCGAAGGACAAAAGGAACACTCCCACAGAAGCTATGAGTATGCTCAGCGAAATCGCAACGATGGGCGCTTGGAATAGCACGACCTCTGGAAACCAAGAAAAAATCAGGAACAAGCCCAAGAAGAAATTTACAAAACTAATCTTTTTAGTGTACTCTTTGGGCTGTGGCCGCGACTCCGCTGTTCTAACCTGACCATTCATGACTTAAGAGATGTCCGCACTTCGTTATTGGGTTTTTCTCTATTATTGCACTCTCGCCCCTTGTCGCCTTCTAAGTCTGAAACCTCTACTTCAGCCAAATCGGATAATCAAGGCAGGAAGCAAATTGTGTGTCAAGCTAGCGCCATATGCGCCGAGTAAGGATTAAAACTGCGATAGCGATTGTGAAGGCTCCAAGTGCAATGAAGAACAGCCCTGGCAGGTACTCTAAGAGCGATGGGAGAGAGCCTCCAGCTGCCTGAGGCGACTGCGTTAGGGAGAATAAATCCAAGATTGCCGGAGCATTCGAGCCTGCCAGAAAGTAATATTGACCTTGAGCCAGGCTCAGAGAAACGCTTCCAGTCTGGAGATCGTATTGACTCAGCCAAGACGGCGGCGTCCCAGAGAAATTCTCCAGTGTTGACGGTACCTGGCCGTCTGTAGCGTGTTGAAGAAGCAAAGCATCATGTTGCGTTGAATTCATGACATAGATGTATACGGGACTTGAGGCGCTCCAAGCGATGTTTAACGGTGAGGCACCTGACGGGACATTCCAGGATGTGAGCAATACCGTTGTGTTTTTTGGTATAGTCTGATTTAATATGGATACGTGCATGCTGTTGACTGTTGTCATCGTGGCAGGAAAAGATGCCAAAAGAAAAAGACCGGCGGAGATTAGAAGAATACCCGCGAGTATCAGCACTACAGCCACCGCAATTTTCAATGCCGAGTGCTGCTTCTTCTCCGCCTGTATTCTCTCGGGAAAGGTCCGGAGCAAATTGACGGCTAGCTGTCCTTTCTCGGTGAGGCGATACTTTCCTTGGTCATCCTTCGATACAAGACCCTTCAGAGCCTTCAGATGGTAGTTGAGTCTGCCCGTGTTTGTTATTTGTAAGAGAGCCATTATTTCCGTGTAGCCGATTGCTTCTTTCTCTGCTAGCAACTCCAGTATGCTTCTCCTTGTAGTATCGCTGAGAATCTTGTGCAGGGATGACCAGTCCACTTCTTCCATGATTTCCTTTTTGTTCATCAGTTGAATTTTAATGTTTTTGATAAGAGAGGTTATCTCCTACTTATCAAGCGCGCGCGCCGCGTTTCTCGTTGGGTCGATGTACTTCTATTCTTCGTAAGCAGGTCCACATTCCGCAGGGAAGAGATACTGCAAAATGGAAGTAAATGCTAATCTGAAAGCTGAGCGCGCGCGACCATAGGATACGAGCCTATCTACGGGAATTTTAGTTTCCCTCAAGTTTCTCAGCACACGCTGTCTGGCAGGGACATCGTGACTGCTACCAAAGTTTCCGACGTTACGTTGCAAGTAACACCAGTTAATGAAATGGCATATATTTCTATAGCATCATACAACTCGTCAAGCACGAACATAGCCTCATTAACCAATGCGGAAATTACCGGACCCACAGACTTCAACGTTCCAGCAGGAACAACAAACGCAGTAGTGTAGGCCGCAGAAAGCACATACAGCGAGACCTCCTCTTCCGTAGTAATGATGACGCCTACGCCTACATCACCACCGTCTCCTTCACCGGTGTCGCCGTCTCCTTCGCTCAGTCCAACGTCATTTCAAAATCCAGCTGCTTCCCCTTCCCCGTCCCCCACAGTTCCCGAATTTCCTAACCCAATGCTAGCAGTTACGTTAGCTATCTCTATGATCATGGTCTGGTCTTCAGTTATCATTGCACAGAAGAGAATGACCTCAAAACTTTAGCTTTAGATCTTACTTATTTCTTCTTTACAGAACTGCTTTGAAGCGTAACATAGTTTTTCTAAATGTAAGAGTTCTGAAAGTAAGTGTGTGTGTGTGGGTATTAAATTTTAGTCCAACTAGCACTCAGAAAACGATTTTTCTAAGTCTGTCGTAGGATGAGAGGTAATCTCGTCCTTTCGTTGTGATGAGATATTTGCCGTTGTTTTGCATAATCATGCTTCGCTGCGTGAGAATTGTCAAATAGGATTCTGCTTGCACATCGTTCAAACCTAACCTGTTCATAATTCTTCCCTTATCTTTTGATGTTTCGCAGAAGCGGATAATATGAGACACAATTCCTAATCTACCACTAAAAACCATTTAGTTCACAAGGTATTGTCGGTTGGGTAACAATTAAGCGTGTGTGACTGTTGAACAACTGTAACAAGTGACCGTATACTCGATTCCGACTATACCCATACCCTATTATTGGCTTGTTTTTCCATTACTAAGCGCGCAGTTAACCCGAAGATGCAGAACTGTCACTATCCAGAATACGAGTGCTTCATAGCTAAAAAAAGCAATGGGTATAAGCGTAAGAGCAGTGAGTGTAAACATGAGAAAAGAGGTAGATGAAAAAGCAACAGAGAAAAAACTGAATAACGTTTTATGTCCAAGGTGTCCTTATTGTGGTAGCACTCGCCTTGAAGAAGTAATAATATGAAAAACATTGGAAAATTTGAACATGTCCGAATATGATAGAAGCCCACGTAGTAAATGGGGAGGAAATCAACCTTACGAGTGCCTTCGGTGCGGAGCAACCACGACGGGCGAAAACATAGAGGAAAGAAACGGCGAAATCAAATGTATCGTATGCGGATACAGAGTTTTAAAAAAAACTAAACCGCCAGTAGTAAAGAAAGTTCCCGCAACATGACATAAGAACTCTGCATCAAAATTGTTTCTTTTTTAAGCCAATATAGCTCCCGCCACTTCTATCTACAGTCTAAATATCGAGACTAAAATTATGTTTACTTTAACAGTATCCTGAAAAGCTTGATGATTTGTTACCCGTAGTATTTTGCGTGCGCGCTTATGAGGGAAGATTTTAATGCACACTTAACTAAACGAGTATATAGGGTTGGGTTGATATGCCAGCTGCCTTTGTTTTAATGAATACCAAGATAGGTTCGGAATCTGACGTGCTGAAAGAACTGAAAAAGGTCGAGGGTGTTGAGGAAGTTCAGCCGTTTATGGAGTCTACGGCATAGTTGCAAGAGTCAAAGCAGAAACTACGGATAAATTAAAAGAAATAGTAGCGTGGCGGGTTCGACGACTAGATAATGTTACGTTCAACGCTAACAATGATTATCGTTGGAGAAAAATAACATCATTTAAACTCCCTTTCTTTTATAATAGCTCAAAGAATTGGCGACTACTGCTAATTTACTTCCAGCCTAGCTGAGATTAGCCGACATAGAGAAAGTTAATGGCTTGAGTATTTTTAAGAGGGGAAATGACTATGGGCGAATGCCACACAACCCCTAACCATCCTATAATCAAACGATACGGCATAAAAGATTTTTCTATAATTCGGTACGAACTTCATAAGGGTAGAATAGTTCTTTTATTACTCGTAGTATTTAGCCAAGTTTTCATAAAGACAAGTCTTAAATCTACAAGTGACAGAATAAAATTATTCAGGGTTTTACATTGGACAAACAAGAAGTTGATATTCACGCTTTAGAAAAGACTTACGTGCTTGTTGTAAGAGTGGTTAATTTTCAAGGAAATAATCCCCTCGAGAATGTTAACGTTAAAGTTTTCAGATTGGAAACGGAACCAATAACGCTCAAACAATGGGCTGAAAATCTCAAAAATGGAACTCCATTTAACAGGTTGATGCTCTCGATGAATACCGATAATGATGGGAACGTAACTGCTGAGCTTACAAAGGGCGTCTATGAAGCTGAAGTCGAAAAATACGGTTTAGATAAGGTTTGTGAATTAACGCAAAATGACAGGGTTCTCTTTATTGAACCGAAAAAGCATTGGTGGCAATAGTCTTAAATCTGCATAGCGTAGAATTAGCCTGAAAATGGTTGAAAAACATACTTTATAATAAATATAAAATCGAAATCCTTACTGGTCTGATTAGGGCTGGAGGTGAAAAAATGAGTGAAAATAACGACGTCTTAAACCAATTAAAATCTAAGAACATACGTATAGAAGCTTACAAGCAAATAATCAGGAGAAGAATTGAAGCAAAATTTGGTTATGAATTGCCCCTTTCACAAGAAGCATATTTGTTTGAAGACAAAACTAAAATAATTAACGTGGTTAATGTTCTTTTTGAGGCTTTAGTCGAAGCTGTAGAGGATACAAATCTAACCAACAAGGACTAAGTATGAAATTTTGACCAGCAATTATGCAACTTGAGCCCGTATACTCGTTTTCGACTATAATTTATTGCTTGAGGGGTATCTTTTCTCATATTTTTTACCCCTCATAGTATTATTTTTGTTCAATTTTGCAGGGGGTAATTTTTTTTGTACTTTTTACCCCCTATATACCGTTGATTAACTATTCTTATTTTTCAGATTACCTACCCGTGATTATCTTTTACAATGGTAACATGGGTAACTTAGTCTTGGTTCAACGTTGGTTGGTTGGATTAAAATTTATCCACAAAAATTATTTGTTTATAAAATTTAGTTTAAATCTTCATAAAAGAAAAAGTGAACGTGATTCACCTTAGCATGTTAACGCTCGTCGATTAAGTAAATTCTAAATAAAACAGCATTATATACGTAAGAAAGGGATGCAAAATGGATTATGTAGCAATAATCGGCTTTATGGCTGCTGCATTTACAGTAATTGCGTTTCTTCCTCAATTAACGAAGGTTTGGAAAACGAAATCAACTAAAGACATTTCCTTGGGAATGTTCTCAATTTTTTGCGGTGGTACGTTTTTATGGCTCGTTTATGGAATGTTAACGCAAGACTCGCCTGTTGCGATCGCAAATTTCTTAATTTTCATTCAGGCATTTATTATTCTGATATTTAAGTTGAAGTATAAATGAAATGTCTTGCGTAAAGAAATCATGCCTGCAAAAAGCATAGAATCTTCAAAAATCAATTACTTAATGTCTATATTATTGCGTTGGTTGTCTTCTTATCGAATACATGTATCTTGCTAGCGTCCATTTCCATGATTACTCCTTGACCAGCTTTCGCCTTTGTTTCTTTAACTGTTGCCACTATCGGAATCTGCCCAAGGTTTAGGTGTAGAAGCATGTAGGGTCCTACAGGTTCAATAAGGTTTATTTTCATTCTAAAGGCATTTTCCTGCGTTGTCCCTTCAGCGGATTCACTTTCATGTAAGTCTTCTGGTCTGATGCCCATTATGGTCTCTGTGCCAATGTAGCTTCTTAGCTCAGAAGCCATTTTAGTCGGCAAAGATATTTTGAATTCTTTTGCATCTAAGTACAGTCCTTTGTTTTCCTCAATCAAAGTGCAGTTGATGAAGTTCATTTCTGGAGATCCGATAAAACCGGCAACGAATAAGTTTGAAGGGTGATTATACAGTTCGTCGGGAGTGCCTATTTGTTCGACTTCGCCGTCTTTCTGAACCATGATTCTGTCTGCCATGGTCATGGCTTCTACTTGGTCGTGAGTGACATATATGGTGGTCACCCCTGTATCCAGCTGCAATTTCTTTAGCTCGATCCTCGTTTGAACCCTAAGCTTTGCGTCGAGATTTGCGAGAGGTTCGTCCATCAGAAAGACTTTGGGCCTTCTGACCATCGCTCTCCCCAATGCTACCCTCTGTCTCTGACCTCCGCTGAGTTGCCTCGGCTTCCTGTTTAAAAGGTGAGAAATACCCAGAAGCTCCGCGGTTTTCTTGACCCTTGCCTCAATTTCATCCTTTTTGACCTTGCTTATGGTGAGCGGAAAGGCAATGTTATCAAACACGGTCATGTGAGGGTAAATAGCATAGTCTTGAAAAACCATTGCAATTCCTCTCTCTTGAGGGGCTTTGTGTATGCCCTTTTCTGCAGAGCTTACCAGCTCGTCGCCTATCCAGATTTCTCCTGCATCTATTTTGATTAAGCCTGCGATAGCGAAAAGGGTTGTTGTCTTTCCACATCCGGAGGGCCCCAAAAACACAAAGAATTCCTTATCTTTAATTTGCAGGTTTAAGTCTTTTACAGCTATGGTGTTTTTATATTTTTTGGTTAAATTCTTCGCTGTTATGTTAACCATTCGCCATTACCAAATTATCCTTTAATAGCTCCAGCCATGTATCCACGTATAAGATATTTGCCCAATACGAGATAAATGATTAAGACAGGAAGCGCGTACCATAATGCTCCTGCCATTTGAACATTATAATTGAATGCGGTAGTTCCCTTCAAATTTGCCAGTGCGACCGAAGCTGGCATAGCCTCTGATCCCCTGGCTAGCGTGACACCAAAGAGGAAGTCGTTCCATATGCTAGTGAACTGAAAAACTGCGGCGACAACAAACGGAAGTAAAGAAAGTGGTAACACAATGCGTCGATATATTGTCCATGTTCCTGCCCCGTCTACTTTGGCCGCCATTATGAGGCTATCAGGGAGTAACCCATAGAAGTTTCTGAAAAGAAGAGTCGTGATGGTTATGCCGTATGCTGTATGGGTTAGGATTAGCCCTCCCACAGTGTTGTATAACCCTAACTTTGATATCGTCAGAACTAGAGGAACAAGCACTGCTTGGTAGGGAATAAATATCCCGATGGCAAACAGCAAAAACACGGTGTTGGACCCACGGAACTTAATCTTGGTCAGTATGTAACCGTTGATCGAACCCAAAAGACAAGAAAAAATCATGGCAACGACCGTGAACGTGAGACTGTTGAGCAGAGGTCTTTCCATTATATTGAAAGCTGTTATCAACGGATCAATGGTTGGTGACGAGGGCAGTTCCACAGGGACGGTGTAAATAATATCGTGAATGCTTTTGAAAGAAGTCGTGAAATCGGTCCATAAAGGAAGCAGAAACAAAAACACGAAAACTACTAGCACAAAGTAAAGGACTATTCGTCTAGGTTTGGGGAATCTCAGTCCTTTTCCCTCCATATGAAGGAGTACAGATACGGCACAACTATGGCAAGCACAATTATGAAAAGTATTGTTGCAATTGCAGCTCCGTAGGCGAAGTTTGTTCTTAGAAAAGTCTCGATGAACATCTTTAAGGGCACCACGTAAGTGGCGGTAGCCGCAGGTCCTCCACCCGTTAATACATAAATAAAATCGAACACTTTGAGAGCAAATATCATGAGAACAACAAATGCGCTTAGAGTAGAATTTTTTAATTGGGGTATTACAACGCGTCTATACAAGGTAAAACCAGCTGCTCCATCCACTTCCGCTGCCATTATTTGAGACTCTGGAATGGATTTTATCCCCGCTAAGAAAATTAACATAGTGTATCCCGAGAATTGCCATATAATGGCCAATATGACACAGTATAACGCAATATTTGGGTCGGTAGTCCATCCAGACTGCAGAAATCCGAGTCCGATTGCCTTCAACAACGTGTTTATGACACCCACATCTGGGTTGTACATCCACGCCCACAAAGTTGCTGTAATCACAAACGAGAGGGCGAAAGGCAGCAGGTATATACTCCTAAAGACGCCCTCACCTCTCACCTTTGAATCCAAAAGTATGGCCAAAAGGATACCTAGGCCAAGACTGCTGGGTACAAAAATCACTATTAAAATAATATTGTTTGTTAGAGCTGTTATAAATTCTGGGTCGTGGAACATGGTCACGTATTGACCGAAACCGGCAAAACTGTAGCTCGGAGCAAGACCTTTCCAGTTTGAGACTGAAACCACTACATTCCATCCGATAAGGATGTAGACGAAATAGCCAACTAGTACGACGGATGGAAGAATAAAGAGTAAGTTAACCATCGTTTCACGCGAAAACGCCCTTCTAAAGGGAAGTCTCATTTTTTGGTCAGCCCAAAGGAAATTTTGATCTAGCTGTTTAGGAGATAACTCAAAGCTGTTAATCCCCTTTCTATCTTCACCAGACTCCAATCAGATAGAAGATTAAGAAGATAAAAAAGCCTTTCGACAAACCCCTCTTAGAAGGCTTATGTACGCGAATTCAATTAGACCAAAGCTCATTTAGGAAAATACTTTCTTTTTGCAGAAACATTCAGGATACGATTTCAAATGTAATGAAACGCGTTTTACTCGATTTTAGAAAAAAAAAGGGGGTATTTGGTGTTTTCTTGTTGTTTAGCCTCGCGATTCATCTGCTTTACAATGACCATACTTTGGTGTAGTCGGCATGATGAGTACTTGCTGAGGAAGCTAATGCTGATGCTGCGGCATTAACGTCTTTGTTTGCTACGAAGCTTGATACTATGTTGACCCAGTCGGTTGTGAAGGATTCAGGTGCGCCACTTCCGTGAGTTACGCTCGGGTACAAGTGTGCAGCCGCCTTAAAGTCGGCTTGGGCGGCTTTTTGATACGCTCCGTATTTGCTTATGTCTGAGTCACTGCGTGGAGAAATGGAGCCCTTCAGCGGGTTGAACGCGTCTTGTCCATCTTTGGAACCGACAACCTTTAGCCAGTCTAAGGACTGAGTGGGATGCGCGACACCTTTTGGATGTTCGAAGCAGTCTACCACAAGTCCATACAGCCCTGCGGTTCCAGGCGTTGGAACTGTTCCGTAGTCGACGCCGTACGTCTTGCTTGCGAGTGTGAATTCTCCATTTGCCCAGTCTCCCATTACGTTGAATACGGCAGCTCCCGTAATTACCCTTGATGTTGCTTGATCCCAAGTTAGAGCCGAATGGTCATCATTAACATAGGTTAGATATTTTGCGAAAGTAGTTAACGCATCCTTCATCATAGAGTTGTTTGGATCCGTTATTTTCCCATTTATCCAATCCTGATAGAAGCTTATCCCTTCGCCCGCTATCATCGTCTCTAGAACATGTGCAGCCGCCCACGGGCCTGAGTCCCCTAGCGATATTGGGTGAGTTATTCCCGCGCTCACTAGTTTGTCGCATGCCGCAAAGAAAGCTGTCCAAGTCGTTAAGGTCGACGGATCTATTCCATTTGTTTTGAGAATTGGTAAGTTATACCAGAGCACATTTTGCCTGTGAATGTCCAGTGGAACTGCGTAGTAGTCGTTGCCGAACTTCACCATGTCAAGTATTACTTTTGGAAAGACGTTTTCCCATCCTTGCTGCGTGTAGAGGCTAGTAATAGGCTCCAAGTAGCCTCCGTCATAGTACGGTCTGCCCTCATATCCAGCGTGCAGCTGGAAGGAATCCGGAGCTTCTCCAGCCAGCACCAAAGGCTTGATAACTGCTTTGAACACGTAGCCTGCTCCTCCGGCCACCGGGCTTTGTATCACCGCTGTATTGGGGTATTGTGTGTTGTAGTATGCCACAAGCGCGTTTATAGCTGCAGCTTCCCCGCCTGAGGTCCACCAATGATAAATCTCCAGCACATTCGCAGAACTAGTTGGGGGTCGCGTAACAATGTATACTATTCCGCCTACAAGAAGCGCAGTTATAATCACTGCAGTGGCAACGAGGTATATTGCTTTAACCAACGAAACCACCTGCTTCTCTCTTATTTTGAGAAACTATAAAAGCTTTGCGTCTAGCATATGGGACTGAATTTTGATTTCCAATTTAAAATAAAAAAAATAACGCAATCAACATCAAGTGCACGCCAGCTAGTAAATCAATCTTTTTGTGTCTATTTTTGGCTATCTGGCAAGAAGAAAGAATGATTGATCTTGCTTTTCTCAAGCAAGCAAGGCACCGTGGTAACTGAGGAGGAGGGGATTAAATTTTAATCTTTCTCTCTCTCTAAACCACAATAATCAAACTCCCAACTCAAACTTCCTTACTCTTAATATTTTGAATTTTGTTAAGGCTTCTGCTCTCTTAAACGGCAACATCACCATAGAAAAACACAAAAAAGCTGAAAACTTTAATACAGGTCAAATCCTAAATGAATGGAGTTGTTATGTCAGGAATTGACATGGGACTTTTCTTAACTGCTATCGGTCTTATTCCACTCTATGTTGGTTTGGTCCCTCTCTATTTAGACCTATTATCGAGAAGAAAAGTTGATTTTTACCTTTTGCGATACCAATACTTTAACGATGCCGATGCTGAGAAGTTCTTTGATAGAATAAGAACCTATCACCCGAACAAAGCTATAGAGAGATGTTCAGTCTTCTATAATGATACCAGGCTAGTTTGGGATTATGAACCTTTACCCAATGACCAAAAGTTTATTGAAAAGATGACTTTGGCAGATGTACGACTCCCGTCGAACGTTCTTCGTAAGGTTAAACCAAAAGATGGAATAGTTGTTGTTAAAGATGGAAAGAGAATAATTCGGAAAATGAATTTTTTGGATATACCCTTCGTTAATGAGCAAATTGCCCAAGAACAGATGAAAAGATATAGAGAGAAAGATTAGCGCGCGCGCTATCGTTCCATATATCGAATAAGCTCGAAAACAGTGAATCAACGTTATCTTGGAAAATAATCGTTTTTAAGACTTTAAACTGAATTTATAAACCAGTATTTTTTCCTACTAAACGTGAATGTAAACCTAACATCCCGCGCTTTGCTCCTTTTGCCAAATAAAGCTTGATTATTAGCTATTTTAGCAAATTGGGGCTGAAAGATCGACAAAGAAAGTCGCAAGATGCCTCGTTTCCTGAATAAGCGCCTGTCTAACGAGTTTACCGAAACGGTGCTTTCTGGAATGGGCACAAGCGCGCGCCCTTCTCTGCTTCACAGTATTTTCAGCTTAGACTGGAGGCGACGATATAGTCGTAGAAGAGACATGGCGACCACGCGTTCCAAGGGTAACAGCCACGAGGACGACAACCACGATAACAACCACTACAACCGCTGCAATGCCAATGTACATCCATGGAATTAAAATATTTACAGACTGAATAGGGTGCGGTGTAGGCGACGGTGTGGGCAACGGTGTAGGCGATGGTGTAGGCGATGGCGAAGGAGTAGGAGTTGGGGAAGGCGTCGGAGTTGGAGTTGGAGGTGTGTTGACACTTACGGACGTGGCGGTGGAGTTCACTGATTCTCCCGCGCTGTCTGTGACTTGGACCATGAAGTTCCAGCTGCCCACAGTCGCGTAGGTCGCGGCGTTAAAGTAGTAGCTTGAGTAGGTCGCGCCGTAAATCATCGAGTAAAAAGAGGCGCCTGCCGTTTCCTCGAACCACTGGTACGTGTAGGGGGAACTCCCTGTCGTTACGGCAGATGCAGACAAAGCGCTGCTCTCGCCCTGACTAACCGCGCTGGGTGAAGCTGAAGCGGTCGGAGCGACCAAAGGAGGGTTAACAGTCACCGACGCTGCAGTAGAATTCACGGATGCGCCCGTATTGTCGGTGACCTGAAGAATGAAACTCCAAGTGCCCAGAGCGGTAGAAGCCGTAGTCACGAAAGAATTACTCGACGCAGCCCCGCCAAGCAAAACATAACTACCGCCAGGAGCCTTACTGAACCACTCATACGTGTAGGGCGAAGGACCGCTTATCCCAGACGAAGACAAAGTGATAGTCTGGCCTTGATCAACCGCACTGGGCGAAGCAGAAGCTGTCGGAGGAGCCAAAGGAGAGTAACCAAAAGCATAGACTTTGCCGTCTGTTGAGCCTGCGTAGACCACACCGTTGGCAATAGCAGGAGACGACCACACCCAGCCGGCTGTTTTATAGCTCCATATTGCAGCGCCTGTTGCCCCGTTCAAAGCGTAAACATTGTTATCTAATGAACCGATATATACCACGCCGCCAGCGACAGCAGGAGAACCACTAATATACCCGTTGGTTTTATAACTCCATATTTGCGCGCCTGTTGTAGCATTAAAAGCATACACAGTACCGACATTCCCAATGCCATTATATGAGCCTATGTAAACCATACCGTTGGCAACAGCAGGAGCCACAGACTGGATTGAGAAGCCTGCTACTGTGCTCCAGATGTACGCGCCCGTCGCAACGTTTAAAGCATACACATTGCCGTTGTAAAAAGCTACGTAGACTATGCCGTTGGCAACAGAAGGAGAACCCGCACCCCCAGTAACACCTGCGTAAGACCAGATATATGCCCCTGTTATAGCGTTCAAAGCATACACTTTGTCCGAGCTTATGTAGACCACTCCATTGGCAACAGCAGGAGAGGAGGAGACAGTGCCACCTGTTTTGTAGCTCCATATTTCGCTGCCAGTGGTAGCGTTCAGAGCATACATGTAATCGTCATTTGAGCCTATGTAGACTATGCCGTTGGCGACAGCAGGAGAAGACTGCACAGAGCCGGTTGTCGTGTAGCTCCAGATGTGTGCACCTGTTGCAGCATTTACAGCGTACACGTTGTCATCATTTGAACCTACGTAGACTATGCCGTTGGCGACAGCAGGAGAGGAAAAGGCGCCTCCTCCGGGTGTTGTGTAGGTATATATGTTAGTTCCAGTTGAAGCATTAAGAGCGTACAGGGCCTGCGTTGTGCTTACGTAGACTATGCCATTGGCAACAGCAGGAGACGTCCCGCCACTTATGGTTGCCCCTGTGTTCCAGCTCCATTTGATTTGGTTTGTTGTTGGACCAGTGGATGTGGAATAGCCTGTGTGGCTTAAATCACCCTGATACATTGGCCATGCGTTGGGGTTTCCGTTTGAATCGCTGCTTTGCGCGCGCGCCCTGTTTAAGTTTCCGAGGAAAACGGAAGCCATCATGCTACTTAGGAGAATTAAGACAAGAAAAGTGAATAATAGCCTCTTATTCATAAAACGCTTCACTTCTCCCTTATTGAGCAGATGTGCTCTAAACATATATTACTTTTTGGGTATGTGGGGACTAAGTTTTAATCTGTTCTGGCTTTTCTTTTCTTGTTTTGTGGTGTTGTGCGGTGTCGTGCCGTGCGGTGTCGTGCGGCGGTGGCGGTGGTGGGTATGTTGAAGGGGTATATGAGTATAGGAGTAGCAGTTAGTTAGTTAGTTAACGAGTTAGCGGTTGGAAATAAATTTCTGAGAGAGAGAAAGATTAAAATTTAATCCACACCCCATTGACGAAGTGACACTTGCCTGACAAAACTATTACTTTTATTCTTAACTTGCAGCTTAACTTTACATACACAACAACTTAACACTTAACGACGTTTGTAAAATAAGGTGAAAAAGGCGTGGAGTAAAATCTTAGTATAAAATAAAATACAAGTTTGAACTTACATATACTGTACCATAATTTCGGTCAGGCTGACTTTTTCTTTCGGCTAAATGCCGCGTGGATTATAAAAAGTTTGCTTGCGAGTCTGATGTATTTCTCAATTATTCATTAAGCCTTTTGCAAATGCTTTGATATATGCCATCGAGGCGCAACTAATATTGCGAGAAGTTAAGATTCAAAAGGTTGTTTTTTGCAAAATGAAAGCTATATCAGTAAACTTGCAAAAGCAAAGATATGCTCTATTGCTCTATTATTATCAGAGTAACCGTTGATCTCACTTGGTCAGTGGTTCGTATTTTATGCGAAACTGCATCTTTCAACTCATCCATAGTATCAGCCTTGAGCCTAATAATAATGTCATAAACTCCATACGAAACGTAAGCTTCACATACTATATCAAGACTCTTAAACCGATCCAGAACCTTGCTCTCGGCACCAGGCTCAACATTAAGCAGAATGTAAGCTTGCACCATTCAAATAACTCCGAGTACTAGTAAAGAACCAAAATAATTAAACTTTGTTGGACACGAATAACGTTTCTTAAACCGATTGATTGCTGCGGATCCAAACTCACATGAAATCGTCTCACACAGGTCTAAAAATACTTAATCCACTTTTTCAAGCTGAATCGTCTGAAGTGTTCGTGGATTTCAACAGTTCTTGCAGAGTTTTGTGGCATTTACTGCACGCAAACATCGCGTTCCCGCATGAAGGACAGAACAATTCTTGCTTCTTTAGACGACCCAAAAGACTCATCAATTCGGCAATATTTTGAATGTCATGAGGGCTATCATGCTTTTGGGTGGACGCCCCAACTTCTTTTCCCAATCGTGCATTTTCGCTCGATTTGATTTCGCTGTAAACTTTGGCGATGCTGGCTTTCCCTTCGCGTAGTTTCTGCTTGTCGTCTTCACTTGCTGTTTCAATTATCTTTTTGCCCCTTTCGAAAGTTCGGGTTGAAACACCAGCCTTTCTGGCTACAACCTCAGTTGCCTTGGCTTTAAACCCTGGTTCAGTGCCATCTAGCGCTAAATCCAGTTGAAAGTTTCTGCCCTCCTTGCCTCCAATAGACTGTCGCTTCTTCGCAAGCGCTTTTTCTATCTCCAGTAACGGCACTGCCAGCTCGACAAGCTGAAAATTGTTGAGATGACGACGCCTGAGGTTTGCTTCGATAACGAATTTTTTCTCAAGCAACTTATCCTCAAACCTGCGGACTTCAAAATCTGGTTCAATTCCGAGTTCGGTGCACGCCCGGTATCTGTGATGCCCATCTAAAACTTCAAGGCCTTCGTTCACAATTATTGGGTAATGTTGGCCTTCCGTTTTTATGGACGCTTTCAACTCGGCGAATTCCTCTTCGGACATCTTTGGCAACAGTTTGCTGTATTCTGGATTTAAGCGTAAGCTCATGGGCATCGCCGCTATCTGGGTCTTTATCTTTTGTCAGCCTTATTATTTAAGGGTGAAGGATCAAAGACAATAAGCAGCGGAAGCTTCTTCTAGTCAGCTAACCTACCTCAAAATGGCG
Source organism: Bathyarchaeia archaeon (assembly GCA_049515895.1). Classification (GTDB taxonomy): domain Archaea; phylum Thermoproteota; class Bathyarchaeia; order Bathyarchaeales; family Bathycorpusculaceae; genus Bathycorpusculum. The sequence goes on from JBEKTQ010000024.1 coordinate 29,678, forward strand.
GTTAAGGGTCTACAGCTGCTTAAGGCTAACTGCCTTAGATGTTGGTTGTACGTTGTAGTCACATATTCTTTTATTTTCTTGTTCAGTTAAATTATTGCACAAGAAAACCCGCACAGAATAGCATGTTTGGCGAATCAGCAGTTAAACAAAAATGCGGTCGATTCTCTCTCCTCGCTCTTTCCCAAAAATTTTTTGGTAGCTGCATCGGTTATCAGGGCGGTTCGTCAAACCCTACTTTTCGTTTGAAATAAGAAACAATATCTTCTTTTTGCTCGTCTGTAAATCGGTCTTAGTTTTCTCTTGGTTATGCCTTGGCGTCTTTGCCAAAATAATCTTGTCATAGGCTAACTGCTTGTGGTTGCAAGAAGAGAAATAGCTTATGGTTTGTCAGCACTTCGCTTTTCATTGTTTTGAGAAAGACTTGTAGAGCTAAAAACCATAAATATTATTAGACAGGTTACACCTAAAATGTATCAAATTAATAGAAAATTAGAATCTCATCATTGCGAGAAACACGCTCGCTTTATGTGATTAACAAATAATCAATAATAAATCATTAGGAGTGCATATTTACGGGAACATCCCAGACATTTACGATTAAGTACGTTGTACTTGCTAGATTTGAAATAGAAGGCGTTGTAGAAAAACCCGATGTGATTGGAGCAGTTTTCGGGCAAACAGAAGGACTTTTTGGTCCAGAACTTGATCTGCGAGAACTACAGAAGACGGGCCGCATTGGACGAATCGAAATCGATTTACATTCAAAAAACGACCGCACAACCGGCTCAATAACCATTCCGACAAGCCTTGATAGAGTTTCAACCGCACTTATCGCGGCAAGCATCGAAAGCATTAACCGTGTCGGTCCATGCTCAGCTAAAGTTAGCCTTGAAAAAATCGACGACATACGGGAAGCGCGTCGAAAAATCATAATAGACCGCGCCAAAGAAATCCTCCACAAGTGGAACATCGAATCAATGCCAAGCGTCGAGGACATTTACAAAGAAATCTCAGAAACAATGAAAGTAGGCAAAGTAGAAAAGTATGGTCCAGAAGACCTGCCTGCTGGCCCAGGACTGGAAGCCGCCAAAGAGATCATAATTGTAGAAGGGCGGGCAGACATCATCAATTTGATGCGTTGTGGAATTTTCAACACCGTTGCGCTTGAAGGCGCTAAGGTTCCAGAATCAATAAAGAAACTCACGAAGGAAAAAAGTGCCACTGCTTTGCTTGACGGCGACCGAGGCGGTGACCTAATTCTGAAAGAACTTTTGCAGGTTACAAGCATAAAGTTTGTCGGCCGCGCTCCAAGAGGCAAAGAAATTGAAGAGTGCAACTGCAAAGAAGTAACTGAAGCCCTTGAGAATAGAGTTCCAATTTCAGAAGTTACAGGAAAGCCGCAACCAACCCCTAAAAAGATGCCGGAACCAGTAAAGATTGAGGTCCCGGAACCAGTCTCACAAGCCGCCAAATCCTTGCAGGGAACGCTTGAAGCCGTTTTGCTAAACGAAAAGTTCGAGCAGGTAGAGCGGTTGCCGGTAAGCCAGCTAGCTGAAAAGCTCCAACAGGTGACGGGCGTTGATACGGTGGTTTTCGACGGCATCATCACTCAGAGAATTGTTGACATAGCAGGCGAGAAAAACATCAGACGCATTATTGCCTCAAGAATTTCCGAAGCAGTTAAGCCCGCTTTAAATGTTGAACTGGCAACTTTCCAAGAAGCTATTTCTCAAGCGTAGTTTTAACTCGCAGCAGCTCTTCTTTTTGAGTATTCCATTGCCTCTAGCGGTCAGCTTCTAAATTCCCTCTGTTCTGATCGGCTTTGATTGTTTAGGCTTGAAAAAGCCTTGACTATTGAGACTAATAAGACCGCTAACCCGCCTAAGATGAAAGCTAGTATGAGTAAGTATTGCCATGAAGTTTCGTCTGGCTGGAGCTGCGCGGGTTCGTTGGCTGAGATGGGTTTTGCTGGGTCAGTTGGCGTGGGGGTGTGTACTACACTCGGCTGTGACTTTGGCATTGATAAGCTACTGGTTGAAGGGGTCGGACCCAAAGATTCTGTTGGGGTTGCAGTTGGAACGCTTGCGGGCACGGATGCAAGAGTCGGGGCTGGGTTGCCGACGGTGATGTTCTTGATTGTGTCGATGTTGACTGTGAAGTTGTATTCGTGATATGTTGTGAAGTTACTTGCAGACGCTGAGTTATGGTCGGTTCTTGGGTGAGCGGTTATTGTGTAGGTTCCCGCTGGCACGCTTAAGAAGTAGTAGCCGTTGCTTTGGGAAAACCAACCTGAGCAATAGTCATTCAGCGAAACTACGGCTCCCGTTATCGGGTTCCCTGAATAATCGGAAATATAGCCTGAGACTTTGAAGCCTGTGTATAAAGTAATGTTTTTCGTTACGTCCGAAGACACAACGAAGCCTAGTTGGTCATAGTCTACGTAGTTTGAGTCAAAGGGCGGCCAAACGTTGAAGTGGTAGATGCCAGCCGGCGCGTACATCGCGTAGTAACCTGAGTTATCGGTCCAGACGCTTGGAACGATCGATGGAACATTGAAAATAACCATTGCATCCGGTATACCTTTGCCGTTAGAGTCTGTGGCGTAACCTGAGATTTTAAAGCTGGCTGTATCTGGGGACGGGGACAACGTGGGTGTGGGCGTCGGCAATAAGTTACCCACGGTGATGTTTTTGACGGTGTCGCTAATAACTGTAAAATTGTACTCATAGTAAGTTGGGAAATTGGTTGTTGTGCTTTGATAGGTTCCTACTCTTGGATGAGCGTCTATTCTGTAGGTCCCAGGCGGGACGGCTACAAAGTAATAGCCTGCCGAATTAGAGAAGTAACCTGAGCCGTACCAGCAGGAGCCATAATACAGGAAGAAACATGCCCCGACAACAGGTGCTCCAGAGAGATCAGAAATGTAGCCTGATACCTTAAAGCCTGTATTTAATGTGACGTTCTTGCTCACGTCGGCCGCCACTTCAAATGTCGGCTGATCAAAATCTGTGTACTTGGAGTCGAAAGGAGGCCATACATTCATGTGATATGTACCTGAAGGACCATAAGTCTCGTAGTAGCCTGAGCTATCTGTAAAAACGCCGGGGGCAACGGTGGGCTGATTGAAAATGACGTCTGCACCAGCGATTCCGCGGCCATTTGAATCTAAGACGTAACCTGATATTTTGCATTTCGCGGACTGTGCACGTGCGCTTTCCAGAGCGAGGTTTAACGTTAAAGTGAACAACAAGGAAAGAACAATGAACTCGGCAAAGGGTTCGCTTAATCTCCATTTTCTCTTTCGTAAAAAGCTAATATTTTTTGGTTTCATAAGCATAGCAGCTTGGCGTTAGCCACAATTTCTATAAATTTCCTTCAGATAAAACGGTTTTCGTCAATTTTTATTTACTAAATCCAGTCAAGCTTTCTTGACTAAATCAAAATACGTAGAAAAAAGCGTCAATTGAGAAGGCAAACGGGAAAATTGAACCCAGAGAAACTAAAGGTAATCTGTCAGGCTTCGGCTTTGTTGGCGCTCACTCGATTCATTGCGCATCAGTTCTTCTTCTGTTACTTTGAAGAAGCTCAATATTCGCGCCGCAGCAGGAACCACTTGGTTATTTATGTAGTAATCGACGTCAACCTCATCGTATTTGGCGAAGACATACGGCTTCACGCGATTGTAAAATCGTCCCGTCCCAGCCAGAATAACGAAGCCTACTTTGTCGCCGCCGGTTAGCCGCCAGCCTTTTTCCTTAAGCATTTTTGCAGCTTCCACATGCGGACTCCTAATCGCGTATTGTTCAGGAGGCTTTGTGAGAGTTTTCCAAATTATCAGGTCGTGGAAAGGAATCTGCCTGTTCCTGAGCTCCGCCACCACTTTATGCACGTAGTCAACCGCCTTCTCGGGTGATTTTTCCCGCAGGATTATACCAAGCACGTTCTCTTGCACGTTCTTAGCCACCTGAGCCCAGTCTCCCCGAATAACCTCTAGGCCAACGATGTCTAAGCTGCCGTCCGCCCTCAAACCTGCATATCGTTTCTTAGCTTCTGTAAAGAAAATACGCATGTAAACCTCGCTGACCTCTGCCTCGAGACCAAGTTCCTCGCCGATTTCTTTTTGCAGCTCGAGAATCTTCTTTTCGTTATTTGTCAAGAATAGGCTGTCGGTGTCGCCGTAGATAATTGTTAAGCCTTTACTTTCAACCAAGCGGACAGCGCTTAAAATCGAGAACCTGCCCCACGCTGAAGCGGCTTCGGCAACAGGTTTAATGTACCACCTTGCGCCAATCCACCCCGCGTACCCATAGGCTGCGTTTGTTATGACTTTTACGGCTTTTTGCCTAGCGTCCAAAACGCTGTACTCAACGGTGCCCGGATGAAGGGCCTTCATCTTTACGCGTATTTGGCTTCGGACCTTTATCAGAAAAGTTAATGCTTCTTTGTAGAATCCAGGAGGTTCTTTTCTGAATCTATGATTTACCTCTGGCGCTACATACACTCCGCCTTTCGGTTCTGGCGCTTCAGGCTGAAGGTATGTGTCGGGAGATAGGTTGTACCTTATCATTATATTCGGGTACATCGATTTGAAATCCAGCACCGCTATATCATCATGCAAACCTGGCTTCGGCTGAAGCACTAACCCACCTGCGTAAGGATGATAAGGCTGCTCAATTCTTCTGGGTACGAGTTCTCCGATTTTCCGTGTCTGTTTGATCAGGAACCATTCGACTCTGAAACCCACCGCGGCAGTCATAACATGGTCAAGCGGTAGGCTCACCAAGCTTGAGAGTTGCATTGCGAAATCCAGCAGCAACACAGCGGAGGCTTGAATTTTGCGAGCGTTGTTTAGGCTAAACTGTTTAAGTTGTTCCCTCTTCTGCGGATCGTCCCAGTAATCAGCAAATTCGACGTCTTCAATTTCGCTGCTTGAAATATTTTTCTGCGCGCCAAGGTGATCAGCCAGGTTAGTTAGGGTTTGAACCTTCACTTCAGGAAAAACATCCATAAAGTCGGCGAGGTCAACGTTGGCAACGCCAATGAATGAAACGTGACCGTAAACGCTAGTGTGCGGCTCCTTCTTTGCTCGGTCAACGTCGAATGTTCTCTGCAGCCTATGACAGCGCTTTGTCAAGTAATCCCAGTATTTCGAGTTACCGCCGAAGCTCAGGATGATGTCAGGGTCAAAGCGGCGAACGTACTCAACGAACTGATGAATAAGGGCTTTATCGTCTTTATTCTTCTCTACACAGAAATGCTTTTCTTCGCCGTTGCTTGATACTGTAGATATTATTACGACGGGGTTCCTGTCTGGCTTAGGTGACCCTTCACGACTGTAGCTGACCATGGAGAAACTCAAGGTTCGAAGCGTCGGTTTGTCAACAGATTCAAGTTGTTTTGGTGCAGAGCAGGCGCCGTAGACTTTGTCGACCCTTAAGTTAGATTGGTTTCTTTCTTCTTCGGCTTCCACTTCGTGCCACGCGCAAGGAACCATGTCGTTGTCGATTAGGTACTGCATTGGGATGCGAATATCATCTTCGAGGCATTCTTTTACTGCTTCGAGCTCTCGAAGCTGTCGTGCAAGTTTTCCAGTTTCTGTTGCGATCTTACAGTAGACTTTTATGGCCCGCACAATTTTGCCGAAGAAGCGACGTTCCAAAACTTCCGTTTTCAATATCGATGCTTGGTAAAGTTCCGAGATTTCCTTTGCAATCAGTGATGGGTCAAATTCTTCATTGACTATAACAAAAAAGTAAGCAGCAAAGTTTCTGTCAACAACGAGCACCCGGTTCTCATGAGTGTCAATTCCCCAAAGCCACAATTCAACTGGTTTTCCCTCTTCGATTCGTGGGTTGATGTCGAGTAGCCAAAACTTGACTTTCACCATGGCTCGCCATTACAACGTAGATGTTTTAATCCTTTAAACTTTCAACATGCTCGCATGTTCACCAGAAGAGAAAACCGATTTTCATGAAATAGTTAGTTTTAAGTTAATCCCTGAGAATTTATTTTTGATGTTTCATGGGTTCGACTGAGGCTTTGATTGAAGCAAAGGGTTTGACCAAGCTGTACGGTGAAGTCATCGCGGTAGATCATATCGACTTTAAAGTCTACAAAGGAGAATGCGTAGGCTTTTTGGGACCCAATGGCGCAGGGAAAACAACATGTGTTCGGATGATGTACTGTTTTCTGCCGCCCTCCTCAGGCGAATTGCAAATTGCCGGTCTAAGCGTTAACACTCAATGTAGACAAATAAAGAGTCTAGTCGGCGTGGCTCCTCAAGAAGACAATTTAGACCCTGACTTCACAGTCATGAAGAACCTCACCGTTTACTGCCGCTACTTTGATATCTCGAAAGCCGAGGCGGCGAAACGGGCGAATGAGCAGCTGAAGTTCTTCCAGCTTGAAGAAAAAAGAGATGTTACAATTGATGCCTTGTCAGGAGGCATGAAGCGTCGTCTCATCTTTGCAAGAGCGCTGATAAATCAGCCTCAAATCCTGCTTTTAGATGAGCCGACAACAGGCTTGGATCCGCAGGCGCGTCATTTGGCCTGGGATGAAGTGCGCAATTTAAAGAAGAAGCAAGTTACCATAATTTTAACGACTCATTACATGGATGAAGCCGCTGTCCTATGCGACCGAATACTCATCATTGACAAGGGAAAAATCATTGAAGAAGGCAACCCCTCAGAGCTTGTCAAGAAGCATGTCGGCGAGGAAGTTTTGGAGGTCGATTATGATGAGAGGCTGCTTCCAGCGCTGAAAGAGGCTTTTCCCGACGGAGACTTTGAAAGGCTGGGTGACCGACTGCAAATCTTCACTGACAAGCCACATGGCGTCTTCGAAGGCTTTCTCAAGGATCATCCGATGCCGAACGTGACTATTCGGACAACTAATCTTGAGGATGTGTTTCTTAAGCTAACAGGTAGGGGGCTTAGAGAAGAGTGACGGGCCCGAATCTTCGGAAGTCTCCTGCACGATTCGCTATTCCAAAGTTGTCTTATCGCGTCTGGAAGGTTTGGCGCCGCAACTTCGACGTGTTCACCAAAACAATCACAGTAAACTTTTTTCCTTCACTGCTTGAACCCATTCTGTACTTGCTGGCCTTCGGCTTAGGCTTAGGCGGCTACATCACGAGTGTTCTGGGGCAGCCGTACCTCGTGTTCATTTCGCCTGCGCTTGTTGCGATCGCCATCATGAACGGCTCCTTCTTCGAATGCACGTTCGCCTCGTTTGTGCGCATGTATTTCCAGAAGACCTTTGATGCCATCGTAGCCACTCCAGTAAGCGTTGAAGAAGTTGTCGCGGGCGAACTCCTTTGGGGAGCAACACGAGCCACGATCAATGCGACGATCGTGCTGGCGGTGATTGGAGTAGTCAGCTTAACTATCAGGCCACTAATTTTTACGCCTCTGTTTCTATTAGCGATACCCCTGGCTTTCTTTGGCGGACTCATGTTCGGCTCCATCGCGATGTGCTTCACAGCCGCGGCGCCAAACATTGACTTCTTCAATTTCCCCTCGTTTCTATTCCTGACGCCGATGTTCTTTTTATGCGGCACATTCTTTCCGTTGTCAAAGTTGCCCCAAGGTGCCCAAGGAGTTGCGCTGGCGATTTTGCCCTTGACTCAAGTCGTTAATATCGCCCGAGGCATCATTTCAGGCCATGTTGAACCAATCCTTGGATTAAGCTCTCCCATCCTGCTGCTCATAAGCTTAGTCTGGATAATAGGCGTCACTCTGTTCTTCTTCGTCCTGAGCATAAACCTGATGAAGAAAAGATTAACAAGCTAAGCGATGCAAAACGTGCGTTTTAAGAAAAAGGAGAAGCTTAGCTGAAATTCAAACTTTAGTTTTAGCTCGAATCTTCGGCACGACTTCCTTTTGCGTTTGCAAGATGCCAAAGGCGGTTATCCTAAACTTGTCGTCGGCAGTTTTCCCCACCCAACCATTTTTCACCAACTCGCCTAAGCGGGTGCTGACTATTTTGCCGCTTTTGCCAAGCTTAGTTTGCAGCTCCTCTTTCGAGAGGGCGTCGCCGCCAAGCAGGCTAAGCTCATGCCCCAGATGCTGTGCCGTAAGCCAAATCGACAACGCTTCATTATCCGTCAGCTTATTTTTTGGCGCCATCAAACTTGCTCCATCGCCTGAAAAGGCAACTAGACCATCTAGGTCTTTGGCAAGCTGATTGAGGTCGATGCCTAACCAAAGCTTCTGGGCAATCTCAAATGATGGAATAAACTCTTGAAAAAACTGTTTCAAAAGAAGCCAGGCCTCCTGCGGCTCAGCTGAAAAACCCTGTGAAATATCTTTGTATTTGATTTGAATTTGGATTTTTTGTGGTTTTTCGCTCAAGCCATTTTGCCTCGGAGCTTCGTGAGAACCTCATCTTCAACCCATTTTTCGCCTTGAATCGTTAACTTGAAATCGGGTTTGTTGGGGTCAGGCTTGAAAACTTGCCCGCGCTTTGTCATCTCGTTAAGACGGGCGGGAACCATGCTTTTTATTCCGCTAGACTCCAAAAGCTTTGTTATTTGAGCGGCGGTGCTCTTTCGGTCTACAGAAGCGTAAAGAACCAAGCCTACAGCCTCATAATGGGTCAATTTTTCCCTTGTTACAATCACTGGACCCTCGGTTGTGGATTCAATAATACCTTTAAGCTGAGCCCCAGACGGCGTTAACCTGTCTGAAACAAAATCTGAAAGCTTCTCCACAAAGTTTTCTGGGATAAGCCCCAGCACATCAAGAATTTCTTGAGGGGTCTCTCCCTCGATAACGACTTCCCCGAAAGGAGTTTTTATCCGTGCCTCAATCCGCTTCAATAACGTAGCCTCATTCATGCTATAAGCTACGCCTAGCCTTTTTAGGATTTGCGGCTCAGCGTTGTTTTGCGAGAAAAACCGGGGTCACTTGAGGCGGTCCCTTAGAAGTTTTGCTACTAATTCAGGATTAGCCTTTCCACGCACTTCCTTCATCACAGCGCCCATAAGCAGCCCGTTAGCGCCCTTGCCAAGTTTTTCAACCTGCTGTTTGTTAGCTGCCATCACGCGGTCAACAATCAACGCTAAATCAGCTTCCGTGAACATTTTCAAGCCTAAAGCGTCTATTGCATCCTTAACTGTTTTGTCTTCGTTCTTTGAGAGCCATGTGAAAACATCGGAGAGTGCTTCTTTAGCGAGTTCTCCTGAACCGACAACTTGGAAGATGCTTTTAATCTGTTCTTCGCTGACAGCATCAATCTGAACGCCTTCGCGTTTGAGTGCTTTCAATGTCTCAGTTAAGAACACCGCTGCCGTTGAGGCTTGGACCCCACTTGACCGAGCCATTTCTTCGAAGAAAAAAGTGTACTCCGAATCGGCAAGTTGTTTGGCTAATTTTTCGTTCAAACCAAATTGCTTAATTATGCGCGCCACTTTTTTTTCAGCTGGCTCAGGCAAGTTATCGCGAATTTTCTCAATCAATTCGTCGGTTATTGGCTGCGGCGGGATGTCGGTTTCAGGGTACATTCTTGCTGCGCCAGGTCTCGGACGCATGTACCTAGTTGTCCCATCATCCTTCGCAGCCCTAGTTTCAGCGGGAACACCTGTCACCAATTCTTGCGCTCGTTCAACCACGGCTTTCAGGGCATCTGAAACATTTTCTACTGTGTCAGCTACGAAAACAAAGGCGTCCGCCAAATCCGCGACTACGGCTTTCCTCACAGCGTCCACCTCTTCATTGGTGATCTCATAGTCTGGCATTTCGTCAGAGTGGAAGATACCACCTACTCTGCCCCAGAACTTCGCCCGGTCTGAAAGCTCAGTTCCAACTCGGAAGCCAAGCATAAGCTCCCGCTTAAGCAGTCCCGCAAAGGCTGGCAACTTTACAGCCATTACTTTTTGATGTTTGTCCACGGCTTTGCGGATGACTTTACATTTTGTCTCCTTAAAAACGCTCGAGACATCAACAAAATTCTGCTTGATTGCATCAGACTTGACGCACCGCTTGGCAAGTTCCTCTTTCACACTTATGAGCCCAAGCTGTCGGTCAACCTCATACTCGATAACTTTAGAGATTAGCTCCAGTTCTTGGACACCTTTAATCTCGATTAAGGCCCCGTTTGGCAAAGAGACGTTGAGATCTTGCCGAATCGTACCTAAACCACGCATGGCTTTGCCTGTATCGCGAAGAATCCTTCCTATAACTAAAGCGACTTCCTGCGCTTCTATTGGCGAATAGATAACTGGTCCCGTTGCGATTTCAATTAAGGGGATGCCCAAGCGATCGATACGGTAACGGATGGTTTTGCCCTCATCCTGCGTTCCCGTTTTGCGGGCGGCATCCTCCTCAAGGAACAAAGCCTGTACCGGAATGACTTTTTCTGCCGCCTTAATCCAGCCGTCAGAGGCAATGGTGCACGTGCGTTGGAATCCAGTTGTGTTGGAGCCGTCTATGACTGTTTTACGCATGACATGAACCTCATCAACGGGAGCGGCGTTCATCATCAACGAAACCGTCAAAACGATTTCCACGGCTTCCAAATTTATCGGATGCGGCGGCTCCTCATCCATCTCCACGAGGCACGAGCTGGCTTTGCTGGCTTCATAGAGAATTTTAACCCCTTTCTGGAACTCAAAATAGGCAGCAGGATCGACTTGTCCAAGCTCGCTTTGGGTTGGTCTTAGCCTTCGAAGGAAAGTGATTTCTGGCTCTTCTTTGAAAAGTTCAGGGGGGCAACTACAGAACAACTTGGTTTTGGCGTTGAGTTGCTGGTGGATTTCCAACCCTACTTTCAAACCGATTTTAGCGTAGTCAACAGCCAACTTTTTCATCTCCCTCAACGATCCTATCTTGCGGAAGCGTTCTCGGCGAGAATTCTCCTGCAATGTTGGTCTTAAGAAGCTTCAGGGCTTCATCCGGATCGTCAGTCTGTCCCAAAGCCCACATTAGTTTAACGAGCGCAGTTTCAGGGAACATGTCATCAGTCGGGACCACGCCGAATGATAGCAAGTCCCTGCCCGTGTCGTACACGTTCATGTTTACTCTACCCCATATGCACTGAGAAGCCAATGCGACAACGACGCCTTTAGACACGGCGTTTTTGATACGGCTAAAGCAGAACTTGCTGACATGCCCCAAGCCTGAGCCTTCCAGCAAAATTCCTCGTATCCCTTTTTCGACATACCAGTCGATAACCGCTGGGTCAAGCCCAGGGTAAAACTTGATTAAAGCAACCTTTTCGCTAAAGTTTGGTTTCAAAACCAGCTTCCTTGCTGGATCTCGGCGCTGGTACTTGTCTGTCAACATGGTTACTATTGTGTCTTTCACGTTGGCGATGGGGAACCCGTTGATTGATTTGAAGGTGTCCCGTCGGCTCGTGTGGCACTTGCGTACTTTCGTTCCCCTGTGAATCACTATGCTGACATCTGAAACCCGTTCATGCATGGCTAAGCCGACTTCAGCAAACGGCGCTTCCCCAGCGGCTTTCACTGCGCCAATAAGGTTTGTTGCTGCGTCGCTGCTTGGGCGGTCACTGGAACGTTGCGCGCCAACAACAATAACAGGGATGGGCAGATTCTGCAAAGCGAAGCTGAGCGCGGCTGAAGTATAAGCCATCGTGTCTGTTCCATGCGCAATAACCACGCCATCCACACCTGATTCTATCCGCTTGGCAACAGTTTCGGCGAGTTCTTTCCAGTGCTGTTGAGTTATGTTTTCGCTGTATAAGCTGAAGACTATTTCAGTGTCCACGCGGGCAACGTCGGATAATTCGGGGACGACACCGTAAAGGTCGCTTGCAGATAATGCCGAACGTACGGCTCCCGTTCGGTAGTCTACTCGGCTGGCGATTGTTCCTCCAGTGCTCATGATTACGACGTGGGGCAACGCGGGGTTCTGCTTTGGCAGAGGCGGCGCGGCAAACGCGGGTTTGGTGCCTTTTCCGGCTTTTTCGATTTTTTCCTGTGGCGTTATACGTAGGCCGATGTTGTAGCCGCTCTTGATTTTGATTATAACCACGGTGGCTTCGCCGAGTTCTGAGCGGGGAATAAGTATACCTTCGTAGGTTTTGCCTTTGCTGGTGATACGAATGATATCGCCGACTTCGCAATCTGCTTTTTTCAGCGCTTGCAACGCTGAGCCTCGATAACCTGAATTTTCAAGTTGACTCATACTTGATTCACCAATTGTTTGGATACATAAACTCCATCGCGTTCGTAACCGAAACGCATGTAATACCTTCTTGTTCCTAACGCACTGATAACTAAAAGCTTTTTGAGACCGAAATCCACGCGTGCCATGCGCTCGGCTTCCTTCAGCAAGTCAGCACCGAACCCCTTATGTTGCCACGCGCCCGCTGAATGCTTCCCGACTGGCACCAACGGTCCGTAAACGTGAAGTTCCCGAACAATTGCCGACGGCGACGTGGTGACTTCTGACCTGTGAGCTTTGGCGGATGGAACACGCAGACGCAAATAGCCAAGCAAAACATTGTTTTCTCTATCTTCAGCTGAAATAAAAACTTCCTTGCCTTCCGAAGCATCGTAGCATAAGCTTTGAATCTGGACTTTTTCCAATTCCGGCTTAACGTTGTCAACCATCAATCTATGGCCAACCTCTCGGCAGCGGATGCACTGGCACCTGCCGCCTTGCTGGCTGAGTTTTTCCAATGCTAATTGGCGTAGGTTGCTTTTCTTGACACCGGCAAGGATCAAACCGGAAGGAATGTCTCGTTGCACCCGCATAACGCGTATCCATGGTGGAATGAACCGTTTGATTTCAGCGATAAGTTCCAAGGCTTCTTCAGTTGTGTACGGTGTGTAAGCCCCTTTCTGGTACCATTCATACGCTTTTGTCCCAGCGATGCAAAGGCACGGGTAAATCTTAACCATGTCGGGCTTAAATGCCGTGTCAGTGAAAACCCTCCTGAACGCGGCAAGATCCCGCTGCCTGCTGGAGCCAGGAAGCCCAGGCATCATATGATACACAATTTTTAGGCCAGCGTCTTTGGCTATGCGTGTTGCTTCTTGCACGTCGACTACGGTGTGGGTTCTTCCGACTAATCGATAAATGACGTCGTCGGGGTTTTGCACGCCTAGCTCGACGCGGGTGACGCCCATACCGAGTAATGAATCAATATGAGGCTGTTTTGCCCAGTCAGGCCGAGTCTCCACGGTTATACCGACATTTCGCACGACACTGGTTTCAGCGTTGACTTTTGCCTCTTCCAGGCTGGCGGATGCTTTGCCTGTTATTGCGTCTAGGCAGCGTTGAATGAACCAGGTTTGGTACTCTAAAGGCGTGGCTGGGAAAGTGCCGCCCATGACAATTAACTCGATTTTGTCAACCTTATGCCCTATCGCTGTAAGTTGGTCAATACGGCTTCTAACCTGCAAGTACGGGTCGAAGTTATTTTGAGCGCCGCGCATTGCAGCTGGCTCATGACCAGTGTAGCTTTGCGGGCTCCCCTGCGATGGCCCCCCTGGGCAATAAGCGCATGGTTCTTGCTGCGGGCACGGATAAGGCTTAGTCATGGTTGCGACGACAGTGACGCCGGAAATAGTGCGAGTTGTTTTCCTGCGCAAAAGGGGCAGAAGCCGTTTAGTTTCTTGTGGCGTAAGAAGGCTAATTACATCCGCGTTCGACGGTACCCCTAAAAGCTTGTATTTGGCCGCCGCCTTCATTTTGAGCTGGTTCAAATCGTCATGAGTCGCCTGCGGCATGTCTTTTAACATCTCAATGATTTCTCGCAAGGCTAAGGTTTTATCCGTCAAGTTAAGGAACCAACATATGGTTAAGTCAACGGATAGATAAAAGTACACTAAAGCTAAAGAAACCTTAAGGCTTGAAAAAACAGTTTTCGCCGACGCTTACATCCAGTTTTGGCCCGCTTTACGTTGCAGAATTGTACGTTTCTCGTAGTTACGTCTGTTTCGGTTTTTTGGGCTTGGCGCTGTTTTCTTCTGCGCCTGGATTTTCGGCGTTTGAGACCTGACTTTTCCAGCTTTCGATAAGCTACCGTGAGTCGGCATTTAATACACCGTGCACATAAATCATGACTGCCTCACTTAAATCTTTACCCGTTAAAGGGCGCCTGTGTGTGATGATCAAACTGCTTTGGGAGACTCCTATGTTTCAGCCTTGTTACGGATCTAGCTTTTTGGTCTGTTTCCATCTAAAGTCAGTTACGCGTTAGGGAGCGAAGCTATATGTGGGAATTCTATTTTCCTATTTCAAAGTTATTTTACTAGTTTTGTATGTAATCGCCCTAGCTCGCACACAAGTACGTGTTTCAGTTGTTCCTCTTCGTCAAGAATCCTCTCGCAAAGCAAGCGTGTATCCGTATCATTTTCTTTCGTCGCCTCCAGAATTATTTCCTTTAATGTTGATACGAGATCGTTCTCCGACTTGATATCAAGCTCAACCATTTCTTTCAGCGAGCTTCCAACGTTAACCGGTGGCGGTTGGGTTGCAGGTAATCCTTCAAGAGAGAAGAGACGTTCGCCAAGCGCCATCCCACGTTTAACTTTCTCAATAGAGGCGTCTTTGAAAGTATCTTTTAAGCTGGGATTTGATGCTCTTTCCAAAATCACGTACTGCCACAAGTATCTTATGCTATCGCCCAGCTCCAAGGTAATTGTTTCATTCAACAATTCTACAAGTTCTTCTGTCATAATTCCAACAATTCTATTTCTGTTGAATAATGCTTTAAAACTTGTGATTAAGCCAATTGCCCAGTCCTTATGCCGAAAACCAGTCTTAAACAAAAGTTAGTTCGTGACTCAAATCCCAAAAAATTATACTTTCAACCTCAAAAGGGAGGTAACACCTACCTTCATTAGAGACAAACCATTTCTAATAAAAGAAAACACTGATATCAAAGGTTGGTTTCGTAGCCACCCTAAATCTTAAGGGAACCGGAAAATAAAGTGGCTCACAAGCGGTTGCCGGTAAGCTCAAGGGGAGAAAAACAGTCCTTTTCGGCAAACTCTTTCCTGCAAAGTATACGCTGAGTTAATAAATCTTATATTCACAGCGATAGGAACATGAATCAATCAGGAGCCACAAGGCTAATGGATATGCGGAAAATGCAAAAAATAAAAGTCAACCAAAAATCTCTTCAGCCCGCAAAAATATCAGCCTTAGCGATTTGTTTTGTGATTTTGCTTTCTTTGGCGGTAACGCCTCTAAATGCTCAGCTCAACGCAGCCAGAAACCTGAGTGGAACGTGGCAAAGCTCCTCTTCAGGAATGTATTATGAAATGGATGCCTTCGGCACTGGCATACGCCAAGCGGACGTAACAGGAACGTTTGCAATGGACATAACTCAAAATGGCAATCAAATAACCATTGCTCTGTATTTGAACCCAATAAGTTGGGTCGCAGACCCCGCGTTTCTACAAGAGTACGGTGGCATCACTGGTGCTCCCCCAGTTGCTGGAGAAATTGATTTCACTGGAACCGTTTCAAGTTCCGGTTTCACTGCAAGTGAAACAGGTAGCCAATTGACTTCCGAACAATTAACTGGTACATTCACCACAAATATCATAACTGCCACATTGAGCGGAACAGCTGAAACAACAGATCAAAATGGCATAGTTGTCACATTAACAAGCTCATCCACGTCAGCGCCAACTCAAGCTCCGACGTCTCCTTCAACAACAACCCAGCCGTTGGCCAGTCGCTACTACGGCAACATTGCATCAGTCAATGGCCAAGCGTGGACAAATGACGCAAACGGAAATACACCTCTCTCTACGGGTCAAATAGTAAGCGGCACCGAAATTCTGACTGGAAGCAGTGGGATTGTTGCTTTTGAGCCGCCTAATCAGGGTGGAACTGTATACATAGGTCCCAACAGCGATGGTGGCTGGGTGGGGCTCACTTCGGAGCCTGCTCCAGACAACGGAATCCAATACATCATTTATCCGCCAGTGTCAAGGGGAACTATTTTTCCGAACGGCGCGGAACAGTTGACTGAAATGAAATATACCATACCGTTAGACATTGCACTTGCAGTTCTGGTTTTCAGTCATCCTCTTGGAGAAGCCGCAGCTGTCGCCCTTTTTGTTGAAGGCGGAGCCTTTCTAATACCCAACGGAGTCGCTTACGTCAAAGAAACCGTGTCGCATTTCTTAGCTGTACCTCAAGGGGGACTTGCCGGCGACAACACCGAGTATACTGTTAACGTTTCTTCAAACGGAACAACCTTAGTTCAAGTTATTAATGGCCCCGTGATATTCATGGATCCAGTTACAAATAACACCGTAACTGTAGAAACTAATCAAGCTTTAACGCTTCCAGCGTTACAGCAAAGCGGCTTTACAGAATCCCAGTTGCAGTCTTACGTTTCAGCTTTGGACCCCGCTTCAGTGAATCGCTGGTGGACGCAAGGATCAACCGACGCTTTCTCCCTGAACGGTTTTATGAGCCAATCCGCCATAATAATGATTTTGGCCGTGATAATAGTGATCGTGATAGCTGCGTTAGCTGCCTCAATTACGCGAAATAGAAGGGTAATAAGACAGAGACATGCAAGTGAATCGTCTACTTCGGCACCAAATCCAGAGAGTGCCTCGCTAAATATCCTGCCATTCAAAAAAAGATCTACACCAGCACCTCAACAAACAACTGAACAGCCAAAGCTTCTGTTCTGTCCTGATTGTGGGCAAAAACTCCCATTGAGCAAAAAGTTCTGTCCCTACTGCGGTCACGATCTGAGCATGCAAGGAAAGCAAAACGAAGATTGAATATTTAGCTAGCGGCCTTTACCGTTTTTAGATGGCTGAATAATAGATTGTAGGAAGCCGGGTAAGCAGGTTGTCTGCAGATATGAAGACTTTACTTAGTCACCCAGTGAAGTCAAGTATGTAGATGCTTCTGGGCGATTGACCAAAAGTCTGCTCGGGTGTTACATGAGTGAAATTGTTTGAGCTGTATAATTGGGCGTAGATGTCCATTAAAGTGACCGTTTGGTTGAAATAGGCTAAGTGGTTCCCGCCAGTTTCAGTTGTGAATAGGAATTTCACGTTGTACTCTTTGCATCGGCTGATTAGAGTGGAGATGTTGAAGGTTGGATCTATGATTCTGGACCAAGGATACGCGTACGCATGGATTTGGGACCCCCCGTCTTTTAGGAGGTAAAAATCCACTATACCTTTGCTGAAGTAATTGTCGGGGCAAAGCACCGTTATCGATTGGTTTCCGCTGTCATGGGCTATGGCATATACAACTGCTTTTTCCAACGCAAAAGGCGCTTTATCAAAGTTTATCCAATAAACGGTGTCATTTACGCTGTAGAAAAGGGACAGGCACGTAAAAACTATCAGCATTGAAGCACCCACTTTCGCCAAAGCTCTTCTGTTGAGGCCACGCAGTTTTGTGAACGTAACTGTAACAAAAACCGCAGCTGAAACCGCTAAGACTGGGAACAAAGGAAGAGCGTAACGCCAACTTTTGTTGTTAACCAAGGTGTAGAAGACAACGACTGTGATGAACCATATCAAAAGGAGTTTGTCAGGCTTTTGTCTCCTGATAGCGAACAATCCCAAACCTAGAAAGCCCGAGATATACATTAGAAGCGAAATGGGGTGAATGGTGGGGTATATGCTGTTCATTTCAGTCAGGTAATAAAATGGCTTTATGGCTCCTCCCGTGGTGTCCATTCCCATAACGCTCAGCCACATTCCCACGTATCGCTGAAAACTGTAAACAAAATAAGCGGCGGCGACCAACAGCACCAAGATTACCACAATGTAGATTTTTCTTGAAAAAGGCCTTTTAAGTTGACTTCTACCGAAAAACAAGACAGTGAAAAACATCACAAGTAAGGCGACGACAACTTGGTATTTGACTAAGAAGCCGAGGATTAGGATTAGACCGATAAGGATTAGCATTCTGTCCTTATGGGTTTGCAGCCAGAGGTAACAAAAGAAGATCGCGAGGACAAAAAAGAACGTCATCGCTATGTCCAACATGGCAAGATGGGAAGCGTAAAAGTAGCCCGGCATTAGGCTCAAAAAAATTGAGCCCAGCAACGCAGTTTGGCCATCGTAAACTTTGTAAGTGAACTCAAAAACTGCCCATAGAAGTAGAACGGAGAAGAGGGCGTCAATCAATCTAGCGGAAACGACGCTTACACCAAAAATGTTGTAGAATAGAAAGGTTAGGAAATCATAAAGCGGTGGATAGAACAGGTTACTCGAGAATTGCTTGTACATTCCGAGTTTGAGGAATAGCCCGTTATCAAGATGGCCGGCTTCATCCCATTGGATAGGCATGTTTGAAAGATTTAAAATCAGAAAGGCTACAAGAATGCTAAGGTAGCAAATAGCAAAAACTAAGAAGGCTAATCTGAAGTTACAACTTTTTTTCAAGAGCCGCAAAAATTCTCTCTCTTGCATTTACCTATGAAGCTGACTCTTTGTTGTTGGTAATTGGTTCGATTGAAATTTAAGGTTTGTCAAAATGTGGTCATCCAAAAAGTTGCAAGAAACACAAAGGTTGAGTGCTTAGATGGTGAGATGGATGAATCCACTTTTAACGACACATAGTTTTCTAATCTTGAGAAAACGAAAGTAACTATACAGCAACATTTAACCAACACCCTCACCTATTTTTATTGCCTCACCGAAATTGAGCACCCATAACGACGGACTCAACAGAGGAACGCAAGAAACACAAATCTTGCACCCATGACGATAGGGTTCTACCCAATTATGGAACAGGTGAGGCGCGGGCGAAAGAAAAGTCCCATGCCGAGAGAACTTAGCTAAGCAAAAGGCAACGCCCAGCTATGCGGTTAAGCGTTAGGTTACATGGGAGACAAAAAGCCCGTAAAATAGACTTTAAACAGCTTTCATTTAGTTATAAGAGAAAAGAAGAAGGAGATAAAGGCAGTGTGCACACTTTTTCTTCCATGTTAGAGTTGCCTGATGAGCTGATCACGCTTGTAGTAGTCTTATAGAATTATGAATGCCGGGAAAAAAGAATAACCGCAATTCAGGGATATGCAGAGCTTTAAGGATTAAACCAAGCAGAAATGCGCGGAGACCATCACAGTTGCGCTTGTTTAGAAATAAGACAATGATTCAAACGCTTTCTTTGGCAACTTTGTCCTTAGCTAATAAGTATTCGACATATTCCTTTAATGTGCGGTTGGTTTCTTTTGCTCTTTTCTTGATGTCTTGATGAACCTTATCGGTGACTGTTATGCATTTGTATCCTTTTCGAGGCAAAAACATCTTCTCCTGAGTACTTTACCGTACAATTGAATATATAATTAACGGTGAAGGATAGCTGAAAAAAAAGCGTATATCGTGAAACCTTATATAAATACACATACGCTAACTAACTTGAGAGGGAAACAAAACGCCGAGAAAAGGCTACAAAAGCATCACTGTAAAAGCTGAAGTTTACGATTATTTTTTTAACGAGTGGCTAAAGGTCAAAGAGGAATACGCCATCAAAAAGGGTATTCGTAGCTTCTCAGCTTTCATTACCTTTACCTTGGCTCAACTGATGAAAGAAGAAAAAGAATCCTCAGCGAAAGAAACTTAGAGAAAGTAAAATGGGTAATAATAAGATAAAGCTCGAGTTTTTGTTGTATCCTTTTGGCACCAACAAATCCTTATAATAATTTTCATGTTCAAAATAAGCCATGAAATTTTGAGGCAGAACCTATTTGACTAAATGTCCTAATTGTGGAAAAGAAGTTTCTAAGCCTGATAAATTATTAGAAAACGAGATGTTCCGCATCGAAGTTTATACGTGCAAAGAGTGTAATTGCTGCTTCAAAGTGATGAAATAGTCTTTCCTTATGGTTTATAAATAATTAACAGACCGTTATGCTCTTCTAATGAAAACCTTTTATTCAGAAAGATTTCGATCTGTTCGCAGTCATAATTTCCTTTAATTTTTAACTGAAAATTATCCGGTTTTCTTTGTTCGATAAGAACTGCAGTTGGCTGGAGCAAATGCTCAGCTTCTAATTCTTTTAATAGTGCTATCGCTTCAGCCCGTTTCATGCTTTCCCCCGAACCCCATGTGGACGTACATTATTAATAAGACTTTGCTATATACTCTAAAGTAAATTGCACCCAGTTTTCATTTATGATACATCGATTGTTCTCGGGAAAACTAATTAATTAGCTGAAGGCATTAGAACCATTAAACCAATGAAAAAATGAAATTGGGAGTTCAAAAGGGTGATACCGACCCAAATAATCAAAAATGAAAGTATTGTCACTCTTAAATTCCTAGTTCCTATTAGCCATGAAGAACTGAGCCGTGAATGATTTGGATTTAGAGAAGAAGATTGAGCTTATCTGCCGACCTCCCACTGAAGAGGTAATCACCCCAGAAGACCTGCGGAAACTTTTGGAAACTGAAGAGCATCCAATAGCCTATAACGGTTGGGAACCGTCGGGTTTAGCGCACTTGGGAACAGGCGTTATTTGCGCCTACAAAATGAAGGACTTCGCTGAGGCGGGCGTTCATTTCAAGGCAT
The DNA here is from genome assembly GCA_049515895.1 of Bathyarchaeia archaeon. Taxonomy (GTDB): domain Archaea; phylum Thermoproteota; class Bathyarchaeia; order Bathyarchaeales; family Bathycorpusculaceae; genus Bathycorpusculum. The sequence goes on from JBEKTQ010000024.1 coordinate 50,162, forward strand.
ACTTGTCCACATGGCATGCGTGGCTAAACAACAAGTTAGGCGGGGACTTAACTCTTATCCGTAAAGCCGCTGACCTGTTCAGGCATTCGTGGATTGCCCTCGGCGTTCCCGCTGGAAAAGTTGAATTCATCTACTCCGACGAATTGTACAGAGATATAGATTACTGGGCAAAAACAGTCATAATTGCAAAAAACCTAACTATTGCGCGAACCACACGCACATTGGAGATAGCAGGCAGGAAAGAAGCTGAAGCTCATTACGTTTCAGACTACCTTTACACGCCTATGCAAGTCGCCGACATCTTCCAATTGAAAGTGAAAATTTGCCAGTTAGGCATGGACCAGCGAAAAGCGAACGTCGTTGCAAGGGAAATTGGGGAAAAAATAGGCTGCTGGAAACCCGTCTGCGTGCATCACCATTTGCTTCAAGGTTTAGAGAAGCCTTCCATTTGGCCGATTCCTGAGGGGCAGGAAAAGGAGGCAGTGGCTTCAGCAAAGATGTCTAAGAGTAAACCGCAGACATGCATCTTCATCTATGACACGCCTGAAGAGATTAAGCAGAAAATGGCGAAGGCTTTCTGTCCAGAGAGAACCGTCAAGTTCAACCCAGTGCTTGACATATGCAAATACATTATTTTCCGTGAGAAACCCGTTTTTGGTATCGTGCGCCCTGCGAAGTTCGGGGGAAACACTGAGTTCTGCAGTTTCCAAGAACTTGAATCGGCTTATGCAGAAGGCAATCTGCACCCAATGGATCTTAAAAACAGCGTTGCAAATGAACTTGCAGACGTGTTGGAGCCCGTTAGACGCTACTTTGCAAACAACAAGGAAGCCAAAGACTGCTTAGAGACGGTGCGGCAAGCTAGGGTTACAAGGTAAAGGCGTTGTCAACAAGGCTTCAAGAGAAACTGGAAAAGCTTGAACATCTCTTAGCTAAGCTGGCTGAAGATGCGGCCAAGGGTAAGCCGATAGTTGTAGAAGGCAAAAAAGACGCGCAGGCTTTGCAGGATTTAGGCGTTGAAGGAGCAATTATAACGGTGAAAACCGGCGGCAAATCCTTTCTTGAATCAACCACGGAAATAGAAAAACTAGGCGTTGATGCAGTTATTCTTTTTTTGGATTTTGATAGGCGAGGGAAAGAAGGAACTTTGCTTTTGAAGCGTGATTTGGAACGAGCCAAGATAAAAGCTGAAACAAGATTTTGGCGGGAACTACAGGCGTTGGTTGGTCGAGAAATCCAGTGTATTGAAAGCTTACCCGCCTACTTGAACACTCTACAACAAAAAGCTAACTAACAAATTTGCTGCCGCGTTTGAGCAGAACCCTTTTTATAAACCGCTAATATCCCTGTAAATGGCGAATTCTTATGCCTAAAAATTATGTTTTAGAAGCAATAAAATCGAGACGGGCGATCCGCAGTTACGAAGATAAACCCGTTCCTGAATCGGCAATCGAAACGATGTTGGAAGCGGCAACTTATGCTCCTTCCGCCATCAATATCCAACCGTGGAATTTCACGATAGTAACTAGTAAAGAGGAAATGAAGCGTCTCTCAGACATAGCAAAGCCCGCCTTACTTCGAACTTTGCCTGACGCCGGCAACCAAGCGATGTCAGCTCTGAAGAAAAGCCTAGCAGACCCAAAATACAACGTTTTTTACGACGCCCCTCTTCTCATTTTCATCTCGGGCGCCCAAAGCCGCTTCGGAGTCTACGACTGCTCTATGGCAGCGCAAAACATGATGCTCGCCGCCTACTCACTGGGCATCGGAAGCTGCTGGATAGGCACCGCCGTAGCTTTAGCAAATGAACCGAAAATCAAGGCAGAACTCGGAGTCCCTGATGACTATGAAGTTCACACTGCAATCATCTTTGGGTACCCAAAGAAAGGTTTCCCACAGTCTCCACCTAAACATCCAGCTCAGGTTCTGAAGCGAATAGAGTAAAGTGGTTTATTATGGATGTCAAAGGCAAAGTGGCCATCGTAACAGGAGCATCAGGCGGCATTGGGTTAGCCACTGCAAAGATTTTATCCAGCAAAGGAGCCAAGCTGGCACTTGTCGCACGCTCAAAAGAGAAACTTGAGCAGTTGGCCAAGGAACTGCCTGAAGCCATAGCAGTTCCCGCGGACATGTCTAAGATAGACGACGTCAAGAGCATGATTAGCAAAGTTGTCGGGCATTTCGGACAAATTGATATTCTTGTTAATAATGCCGGTCAAGGATACGATACATCAGTTGAAAAGACAGATACTAAAGTCTTTCAATACATTTTTGATTTAGACGTGGTCGGTCCTTTGTCAGCAATGAAAGAAGCCATCCCAATCATGCGAAGGCATGGTGGAGGAGCAATAGTCAACGTTAGCTCGGGAACGGCATTAATGATTCTCCCAAATAACGGGCCGTATTCAGGGCTGAAAAAGGCGTTGGCTCACATAAGCTTGACAGCAAGAACGGAACTTGCAAAAGACAAGATTGTTGTAAGCGTTGTTTACCCGTTTATAACGCTGACCGACTTCGAGAAAAACACCATCAAGGACTCATCATTGCAAATGCAGGAAGAATCGCCTGAAGCAAAGGAAGCCTTCTGCAGAGCTGACACGCCTGAGTACACGGCACAGCGAGTAGTGGCGGGCATCGAAAGCGGGGAAGCAGAAGTTTTCGGGCACGACTGGATGAAGCCAGCACCAAAATCATAATCTAAACCAAGAATTTCCTTCTAACATGAGGCAGGGACAGATAGACTATCACAATTATACTATAACCTATCTCAGTTGGCGCAGCAAAAGATGGAATTCCAGGAATGCTGGGCAAACCCAAAACGGTTAAAGTGTCCGACGCAATAACAAATAACAAAACCATGTAGGTGCCAATCCACCCCACTTTTTTCCCCTGCCATACGTACATGGTGAAAACTAGAACTAGGCTGCCGCATGCCACTGTGTAAACATCGTAGGCTATGCTTACTTGGCTATTCAGTATTTCAGCGGCTAAGAGCGTTAACCCGATGAGGAGATGTATGGATCCGATTAGCATTTGAGCAACCGTTAAGGCAATGATGCCTAAGCCTCTGCCTTTGTAAGTGATTGGTCCTCGCTTGCCACTCATGCATGCCATCGTAAACCTTGAAGCATTAATGAATACCGAATGGTCTTATAACCTTCGGTGCTTCTTTTGCAAATGATAATTTTTGGTTGCTAAAATGGAGCGCGTTTTGTTGCTTCAAATTTTCTGTTAACAGAATTTCTATCGAGTTGCTTGCGGGTTCATGAGAGCGTTGTAGCGCACTTAGAGTGGCGATGTTTATCTACCGTGACATATCGGTTCTTGTTAAACCTTAGGCGCTGGATGGCGAGTCAAAGCTTATATCGCAGCGGTGCCAAAAACTCAGAAGAAGAAGGCGCTAACCTATGGACTATGCTGTTGAAACCACTGACCTTACGAAATGCTTCGGCACTTTGACCGCGGTAAACAGGCTTAATCTTAAAGTGGAAAAGGACTCAATTCATGGATTTCTCGGTCCCAACGGAGCGGGAAAAACAACTACCATAAAAATTTTGGTTGGGCTTCTCAAACCTACATCGGGTTCAGTTAAGGTGCTTGGCAAAGAAGTTCATGTGGACGACGCTGATTCACGGCTGAGGATAGGTTACATGTCTGAACTCCCGAAGTTTCCTAGGCACCTTAAAGGCGCTGAGCTCCTTGACATTTATGGTCGCATGTACGGGATGTCGCAGCAGCAAAGAAGCGAAGAAATCCCGAGGTTAATTGAGATGGTCGGGTTGAAGGGCAGAGAAAACGACCTCATCGGAAAGTACAGCAAGGGCATGCAGCAACGCATCGGCATCGCTCAGGCCTTACTTGACAATCCGGAATTGGTGATTATGGATGAGCCAAGCATCGGATTGGACCCTGTTGGGATGGTTGAGGTTAGAGAGCTGGTCAAAAGCATCTCAAAAGAGGGCATGACTGTTTTTCTATCTTCGCACCTGCTCTTCGAGGTAGAGCAGATTTGCGACCACGTCACCATAATAAATAATGGGTCGATGCTTGTTTCCGATACCCCTGAAAACATTTCTCACCAGCTTGGACCAGCGATGATACATATCGAACTGGTTAATCTTTCTCCCGAGGTCATTACTGCTGTGAAGAGCTTAGATTTCGTTTCTGGCACCTGGAGAACAGATGATACCCTACTTGTCCAAGTTAACACTTACAACGACGTGAGAGCTAAAGTTTCCCAAGCGGTTACAAGCGCTGGGGGCATTATTGTGGGCATGAGCCAAAAAAACGCCAATTTGGAAGACATCTTCATCCAACTTGTCACAAAAGATAAGGGAGGAAAACCGCAATGACCATGACGCCGAATCCGAAGAAAGACCGACCAAGCTGGTTCACAAGGTTCTGGGCTCTTGTACGCTACGAGATGCTTTGGAACATCCGAAAGAAAAAATTCATACTTATACTGGCGCTTGTATTTATTATCGCCACAATAATTCTGGTGTTGCCGCTTGCACTTAGCGTCTCCTCAGGCGTGAAGATAAAAGCTAACCCAGACTACGCGATAACATTTGGCGGCACGGGCTTTGTATTTTTGCTTTTCGCTATTGGGACAGCGGTGAACACTTTTTCAAGCGAGTTTGAAACTGGAAGCATTGTGCCTTTGGTGACTAAGCCTGTTTCACGAACAATGATTTTCTTGGGCAAGCTTTTTGGAACATTCATTATTCTGATTATTTCATACGTTATCTTGTATGGCTACATAACGGCGGCTTCACTCATCATTTATGGCCACCAGAACAATCTGCAGTATATGCCTGTCATTGTGCTTGGAAGCCTCTTGAGCACCTTCATATGGGTTGCCTTACTATTTGCAGTGGGGACAATCTCAAAGAACACAATCATAACGGTTATCGCAGCTATCATCCTGTTTCTGGCTTTCTTCTTTGCCGCCCCCATAATTGGGGAGTTTTCTGGGCCGTCTCCAACGCTTAACTATTTCCCTGGAACTGGAGCTAGCGGAAACATCCTTGGCACCAATACCACAGTGAGCTCGGGCACCGATAACATTGGACTTAACATTGTTGACTACGCGCTTTATCCTTCGGCAAACGTCACGTATTACAAGATAAACATCACCGCAATAAGGGTAGGCGAACCCTCAATACCGACAGCGGGACTAGTCTATACTGAGCCGACATCTCTGGTGGCGCTAAGGTCGGTGGCAGTAGCCGCAGCATATATCGCAGGGTTGCTAGTAGTAGCTTGGGTTGCATTCAAACGTTCACAAATACTGGAGTAGACACTGTTTTAGCCGCTCATTATTTTGCCTATAGTTGCAATGAACACATTGATGCGTTCATTTGTTCTGCCGTAATCAGCCATAGCCGTGATAGTCGTAACGGGAGTTTCGGCCGTTATGGACATTTTTGTGGTCTTTTCATCTACGGCTGTCAAATCAATCTCCATTTTTGAGCCGTAGGATAGGAAGGCGCCTCTAGTTTTAACTTTAACGTGATACGTGGCCACATCTGCCTCCTCCACTTTCCACTCCAGCTTATCAATCGCCTTCGGGATTGCTTGCCAGATAGCGTCAATCGGGTAGGAGACTTCAAAGGTCTCTTTTCCTTCGCGCATATAAGCCATTCTTATTCGCCCATCATACTATTCCCTAGAAGCACTTTTTATTAAGGCAGATGGTTCTGATTTTGCTTTTCGCGCATCGTTTTGTGTCTCGTCCTTTTCACAGCTGTTGAGAGCACAAGCGCAATCAGAATTACGGCGACGGCAACTTCAACGGCATAGACCACAGTGTGAGTGGTATCATGATTTGCCGCAATGCCAACTAGCGCCCAAATAATCACCAAACTGTAGGCGATATCTCGCCGGAAAATTATGATTATCAAAGTAACCACCAAGGCAACAACCAGCATCGCAACCGCCCAAATGCTAGGGCTTAAGCCGTTCCAGTGTCCATAAACAAGTGCTGCAGCGATGTCAGCGAGGGTTGCGACTGTTATCCAACCGAAATAAACGCTGAACGGTAAATGGACAAACAGCATTTCACTCGATGAGACCTTCGCGGCTCCAACGCCCAAGCGAAAGTAAACAGCAATCAAAGTAGCCAAGAGCACAAGAATTGCTACAACGGATAGGGAAATGAAATTGTATGCCAGAGAAAAATCCAGATGCAGTTGAAAAGGCTACTTAAAATGAATAGCCCGCTGACTTGTTTTTGAAACTGCTTGTCTTTTTTGCTTGGCAAGGTTTGGTAAATTATGAAAATGAAGAGCAGCGCATATATCATGCCCCAAATGGCAAAAACATAGCCTGCTGGTGTGACTAGGCTTGAGTACAAGTTAGAAACTTGAGCGGTTGTTCTGCCATTAAGGACCCCTACTCCTGCTAAGCCGTTGACTACAAGTGTAATAATGAAGGCAGCGATGTTTCCAAAGCGAAGGAAAACGGTTCTTGATTGAGCCATATACAACACTAATTAAGAAGAATCTTTCGGGATAATAAGCATTAACGTTCTTTGGGAGTTACGAGATTAGTGGCCGTAAGGCTGCAGGCAAGCTATTCAAAGTTACTAAGAATAAAGCATTGCATAAAGAAGAAAACCCAAAAATAGCGAAGCGAACCAAAAGGACACTACCGCCAACATAAGTTTCTTATTCAAAGCGCTATAACACCGCATTCTAACGGAGACAACCATGAAAGGAGACATTAACCAGATGCCAATAACCCAAACACTCAAAAGCAAAGCCAAAGCGCCCACGGAAGCATGCACCATTGTGAGGGTCGATGATGCACCCGTGACTGCGGAGCTAAGGTTGCGGAAATTTGGAGACATTACAGCCATAAATGAGACAATATTCAAAACTACCGTTGCTAACATTATTTGTGCATGAGCCTTATTTTTGTGTTTACGTATAAAAAGAAAGCCGGCGACGACCAAAACAAAAACTGCAGTTTGAAAAGCAAGGTTAACTTGGGCTACTAGAAGAGAAACCATCATTCTCTCCATGTAAATAACGCACGATTTTATTATTAAGGATTGCTTAGATTTTAATAAAGCGAGCAGCCTTTCTTTTAAGGAAGCCAAAAATCAAAAAAAGAGATTGCCGAAAAACGTTTTCCCTTATTTCTTGATTAACTCCATCAGTTCTGGCATTAATTCGCATCCGCGATCAAGTGTGCCTAAGCTTCCTTTTGCGCATTCCTTCTCCGAGAACTTCAATGCCTTCCCGTCGCCTAGCTTACTGCCAGAAATCAAAATAGGTACGGGCGTGTCGCTATGCACTTTAAGAGCGCATGGCGTTGCATGATCAGCGGTTATGCAGATAAGGTTGTCTTTTAGCGAAATCTGCTGCAGCAACGGTCCGAAGAAATACTTGTCAATGGCTGCAATAATCTGAGTTTTTAACACGCAGTTGCCGTCATGACCTGGCTCGTCCGGTCCTTTCAGGTGAATGTAAAAACAGTCATGACTAGGCAGCACATCTAGCAGTTTTTTGACTCTTACTTCGCAGTCTTTCTGCAGGTTGCCTGAAGGCGGCGGAAGTAACATCGAATCCATGCCGACAAGCTGTGCGATGCCCCTTTCGGCATGCATGTCGGTTAGGGCAGCGAAGTTAACGTGGTAGCATTCATCAATGTTAAAGAATTTAGGAAGCAGATGCCCTGCGTCTCGGGTTAATACGACATTCGCCTTGAGTTTGCCCTCGGCTGCACGTTTAATGTTTATCGGGTGTTTGTCCCATAGTTTGTGGGTTTTATCGATAAACTCGTTAACTAGTGCAGCAGAAACTTTGGCGGACTCTGTTTTGTCCGTGGGTTCGCAGGTTTTAAGGACCATTTCAACGTTTGTCTCCGCTACGCCGATGCCGTTTACTATTATGTAGGCTGGGTCGCTATTCGTTATGCTGCTTGAAAGAGGCTTTGCCTTGCTTTTTATCAGAAGGACTGCCCTGTGACCCAACGTGTTCTTGAACTCAAAAGATGCTGGGTAAGATTCGAGCTTAACCTGTTCGTTAGCGGCTTTGGACAACTCTGTTGCTTCTTCAGTGCTCAGGCTTCTTGCGACTCGGCGGTCAATTATGGTTTTTCCTTGCCCCAGCGTTGCAAAATTGCATCTCAAGGCTAAATCGCCATCCTTCATGGATAAACCAGCTCCAGCCACCTCAATGACGCCTCGCCCTGTGCTGTACTTGAACGGGTCATAGCCCAAAAGCGAAATAACGGCCACATCGCTCTCAGGCGCAACGCCCTTCTTCACCGTATACATCAAGCCTGTTTTGCCGCCTGCGGCAAGCGCATCCATATTAGGGGTCTTAGCGGCTTCTAGTGGCGTTTTGTACCCTAAGGTTTTGATTGGCAGATCGCCCATTCCATCTATTGCAACGTAAATTAACTTCAACAGGTGATTTCCTCCTTCAAGACGTTGCTAGCTCGGCTGATGACCCTTATTATTCTTTTGATAAGTCACTTTTTAATCTAAAAGAAAACATTGAAATCTGCTTCAAAAAGTTGACTCTCCCGCATTTTTGGCCGATAGGCTTGTTGGTTGATAAAAGATTTAACCCCAAAAAACGTGACCGATTAATGCCCATTCATGGTGCGTGTGCGTAAAAAAATCGGGGATGTTGGCTTGCTGAAGTTTAAAATCCGCCGAAAAATCCTGAACCGCTGCTTTTCCACGTGACCGAGAAGCTTGTTCCATCCCTGGACAATGATGATGTCGAATCTTTGAGTGCACCCCTGCCTGTGACCATATTTATCTGCTGAACTGATGTCCCGAAAGAGCCGATTGGTCCTGTCACTTTATTAATCGTCGCGTAGCAGGTGTTCGGAGCACCGGTAAAGTAGTTGCCCAAGGTTGCCGTGCCAAAGTTTGCCAGTGGCAGTACACCAAAATTTGATGAGGGAGCCTCTACGATCCACTCAGCCGAAGACTCTGTAGCACCTGATTGGCTTCCTGTCGTTGTAAATGTCCATCCTTCAGTAACGTCAGTAATAGTGAGTGTTTATGTGGTGCCGCTTACCTGCGTCACTATTGCGGAGATTGTGTCCTGGGCGTTTACTGTGGCTGGGGTCGATGTTGTTGTCCCTATTTTCGTTGCTGTGGTTATTTCAATAATTGACTCTAGGGGGTAGAATTCATACCAAGCGTAGTAAATCGTATGCGAAGTTCTTCTGTTGCCTGTCACTTGGGCAAGAATTCCTGTTTGTTCCAATGTGCTCGAACCATATCCGTCAATGCCAACCCAGAACGATGCGTACTGACCATTTGAACCAGTTACTGTTGGAACTATCCATGATCCTCCCGCAGAAGTCACTGAGCCAGCTGCGCCGGTCACTGCATAACCGCTCCAATTAGTGCTGTAGACAGTGCCGTTAATTGAGTCCACCAGGCTCATTGTAGGCGACGTTATTGGACCTGCGAGAGCTAATGCTGGGCTAAAAGCAGCTAAAAGCATAAGCGAACTGACGAAAAACATAGACAATTTAATAGCGATTTTCATAACATCTATCCCTCTTCTAATTTTTGATTTAGCATAATAAAACCTTTTTCCAAATTGGGTTATCATGAGTTAAGAAACCGGACATTATAGTCACTTATCACGCATTTTTGGACATATTGTCAAAATTGGGAATACTGTGAGAGTTAGAATAAGCTATTTAACTTTTTGCAGCCTTTTTTTGATTGAAGGGAGAAGGTATCTTTGCAAAATTCGGTAGCGACGCTACTTCTAGTAACTGCAGCCGTAGTGCTAGCTTGTGTAGTTGTCAATTACGCCGTAACTGTCGCACAACAAACAGCTAATAATGCAAGTAATCCTGAGTTTGGCCCCATAAGGGACCTTGAAAATAACCTCCTAAATCAAACCTATCAACTACTTAATCAAACTCAGCCGGTATTGCCGGGCCAAGCCACGCCGTAAACTACCGTATTTTCAACGTAAAGGCATTTTCTAGATATTTTTCTCACTGGGTTCTCCAAGTTTATTTGAAGTATAGTTTCTCGATTCATAAATCCTAATACCTTCGAGAACAAATTCTTCTCTGAAGGTTCATGTCTGCGGTTACAACAGAAGTCTCAAGATTTGATGCCGAAAATGCAACGGCTATGACAATTGACTTCTTAAAAAGGCTGGGGTATAAAGGAAGCTGGTTGCCAATGAAGGTTTCTCTTGATGGAGAATTATACGTGGTTGAAATGATGCTTCATAGGTTAACCGCTAAAGTGCAGATAAATTCTAATACCAAAGAGATAAAAGAATACGAATTCCAAGAAAGCGAAGCAACATCAAACTCATTGTTCAAATCAAAAGGAAAACTAATATTTCTTGTTGCCGCAATTTCAATAGCCATTGTTGTGATGAAAGTGATCGGTGTTTTTTGAATTAGCAAATGTTCATTTCTCTGAGATAGTTTTCGGACGTCAATCAATGCTTCGCATTTTTTTCAAGAAAACTGGATCATCCTCTTGACCGTAAATAAGTCCAAATATAATATTAGACAACCTTAGATTTAACAAAAATGCAGAATAGAATAATTTTTGTATACTTCAAAAGATTGTTTTAGCCAGCTTGAAAATAAAAATACGGAAATAAAAGTTTAAAACCTCATGCACGCGCACTCCTCCTATTTAATTAAGAGTTAGGTCAACTGAGGGGGTAAATTTTTGTTTAATCCGTTTAGAACAATTTTCGTTTCGCGCTTCTTTACAATAATAAACACAGACAAGACCAATATCATAAAGACAACTAACGTAATTCCTAACAATTGGTAAGGAAATTCTGGAACTGTTGGAGACGGAGAAGCAGTCGGTGTTGGCGTTGGAGTTGGGGTTAAAGTTGAAGCGGATGTTGGAGTCACAGTGACCGAAGCGGTGACAGTCGCGGCAGTAGACGGAACCGAAGTCGCACCTAAATTGTCAGTAACCGTTACAGTAACCGAGTAAGAACCCGAAGAAGAAAGAGAAAAATTAAACGTTGATGCAGTTTGACCACTCTGAGCAGCCCCACCCACATACCACACATAAGCGTCGTATAATCCTGAACCCCCGCTAGGAGTAGCGGTAAACAGTTGAGACTGACCAACATTCAAAATAGCAAATCCAGGAGAGATAGTAACAGTCGGAGCAGCATTCACCATAACCGTTGCAGAACTCGAGTTTACCACTGCCGAAGCGGCATCAATGACCTCAAGCTCAAAACTCCAAGTTCCAGTTGCAGTAGAACCAGAAGTAACAAA
>JBEKTQ010000025.1:0-54328 GCA_049515895.1 Bathyarchaeia archaeon
TAAATCCACTCTTTTTCACCCCTTTCGCTTCAAGATTAACCGCCTTTGACTCAGCGTCAACGGCAAGAGTGGGAACGCCATTTACGGAGAGTGCGAAACTACCGGATGTAAATATCGATAGGCAGTCGACAATAGTGACCTGGCTACTAGTCCTTTTCGCCTTGCTGGGCATTCTATTCGCCTCCGAGAAAGCCAAAAATCTCGCTGTAGAGCAAACTGGTTACCTCAGAACCTGATAGAAAGCTTGGATTTAATAATCTATTGCGTTCAAAGATAAATATGCGTTAGGGTCGGTGTCTGTTTTCTGTTTTAAAAGCGCGGGCGCTCCCTCTGAAAACATGGACATGTTAACCTTTAGGTTTCTCAAACTGAATGCACAGGAATTGACAAATTTAGCAAAACGCATTTCTCAAGAAAGCTTATACCAGTTGGAATGTGATAGATGAGATATGCTCAAACGAAACAGAGTAGCATCTTTCCTGCTGATGCCGGTAGCTGTCTTTCTCTGGGGTATTGGCTGGTGCCTTTACTGGACAGGATCCAAAAGAGATACAGCAAAACCAAGAGCTAAACCGAAGTTGTCTGTTCAGAATGAGCTAGTCATTTTTGTGCCGGCACCAGAACAGAGTGCGCGCGCTTAGTAGTCGAATATCCAACGTAGTTGAGGGCTTAGTAGGACATTACTTTGTTAATCTCGCTTTTCCAATTGAGAAAGCTTGTCCTACTATTACCGAGACCTGTGGTGCTGAAACACTTGTTGCTGACGTCACTCGGCCGATAACTGAGGCGCAGGTCCAGAAGTTCCTGGAATGCAGTGAGTGCCAGGCGAAGCCGGTCGTGTTCTTCCAGTTCAAATTTGGTCAGGGCAAGAAGAGCAGGACGGAATGCGTTGGCATCTGCGAGTCTCATTGGATCAAACTGTCGGACACTGTTATCGGATGGAGCGAAGTGAAATGATCCCTAAAACTGGTTCTGTCAGTCTGTTCGTGTCTGTTGGTGTCTATCTGTGGCCATTTTTCTTTGGGTTCTTAAGGAGTTCAAACACAAATCGCAGGCACTAATGCTGGAATCATGAATAACTATACCTCTCTTCTTTCTCGCCTTAATAGTACTTCCCCTTCGTCAAGGAGAGATAAGACGCAGACTTCACAGTACCTTAATACAAAACGCAAGCAAAAAACTATGGTACTTCACTAGGGGTAGTATTCACCCAAATATAGGTGTTGAGTGGACCAGAAAAAGCATCTACATATTGTTGTAATGCTAAAAGTCGCTAACTGGGCTTGTATCCCGTATTTTGAGCCTGATTCTAGCATATTATTGAACAATGCCTGATTAAGATACATGTTTACATACATTGGAATGCTAAAATTGACCTGAGTCACACCGGGCTGAACAAAGGCAATATATGATTGGTAATATGGTGCTTGCGCTGAGGGAAAAATCGACCAGTTGCCTTCCGTTTGAGGATTCTCCCACGCTGGACCCATAAAAATTTCGTCTGCTGATGACATACTTGCATCGAACAAGGGAATAGGAGTTTCGTTTTCACGGAGAGAACTGTTAATTTCGTAAGTAAACTTTGTCGATTTTAAAAAGTCGCTACAATTTACGATTAAAGCATGAGGCGTTATAACAATTAAGCTGAGATTCATGAAACCATATGAACTAAAGTCGGTAGAACCGTTATGAAAAAACATTCCGAATTATGCGTAAAAGAGCAGTCATCGATACGGGAGTTCAAGAGCTCAGCAAGATTCACTTTTATACTTTCCGTTACTGGCGAGCAACAGTTGAAATGCAGGAGACAGGTCGAGAAGTCGACGTAATGGTCTTACTTGGGCACACAAGCGGAAAATACATCTACAAATATGCTCAACTCGCAAAGATCTATTTCGGCGGCGTCAAGAAATATAATAGCATCTGGGTTAACAACCGCGAAGACGAAATCAAGCTATCCAACGAAGGCTACGAATTCATCAGGACGGATCCGCGAGATGGCGCCAGCATGTACAGGAAATTAATTACGGCAGGAGCTACGCTAATAGGACACGATTAGCTATGACCGAAAAACTATTTAACATCACCCGAGATTATCACCGAAGGCAGCAGGATACGGGGCGACTTAAACATCACCCCAATACCCTAGTCCATCCTGAAGCATGTATGTGCGGTCGTAGTCTAGTTTGGTCTAGGACATCAGCCTGCCACGCTGACGACCCGGGTTCAAATCTCGGCGACCGCACCACCCGCTTCTTCCCGAAGAATCGGGGGCAAGACCTTGCAACGCATGTGGAAAGATGATTGGAGGAGGTTTCAAGTGCTGTCCAAAATGTCAAATCTACTTCTGCTATCTTTGTTGGATTAAGCTAATGTATCTGCAAAAGAAGTCAATAATAGAGCGCCCTATGTGCGATGAAAAGTTTTCATAAAGATAAATTTTAAATCTGCAAAAGGGGTCGAAATAGCATTGACCATTAAAATAAAGAATTGAAACGAAAAAGTAATTGTTGATGAGCAGACAACCCAAACCCAAACGCCTACGTATACGGCTAAGCCCACGCCTACGCCCGCGCATGTGGTCACTCACTCACTCAGTCACTCACTCGAGCAGTAACACTCCGTCAGTCTCAGTGTGCTTAACTTAAGTCAGCAGCGCGCTCCCTTATCATTATCGATACTCTGTTTCCTCAGGTTCCTTTTTTCCACTCTTTAGAAGATATGTTAACAGTATAACTTCAACCACAACGTTGCCTGCGGCAAAAACGAGAGCAGAAGCGATATTAATTGAAAAGATATAGAAGAAAAGTAGACCTATAAGAACCCAGACAAAGAGAAAGTTCTTCGCGTGGGTAAAAACAGTTGTTTTCTTTTCTTTCATACACCGATTCGCGTAAAGATAGATGCTGACCAGTATGAGAAAAACGATGCTAAAGCTGATGCTGTAAACCCACCAACTGAATAATTCACTATATTGCATTTTCATGTCCTCCTTAAAACTTGCAAATTTTATAGAAGAATACCTTCCCTGCATCTACCAGCAGCAGGTAAGTCAAAACCATCAATATCAAAAGTCCCCAGAACTCAATTGGAATTGCTGCACCGAATCCTAGGAAGGCGCCTAGAGGTGTGAAAGGAACTATGGTCCCGAAGGCAACAAGAGCGATGACCAACACCGACAGCCACTTCCCAGGGCGACTTTTGAAAAACGGAAATCGTCTAGTTCTGATTACGAAAATTACAAGAACTTCGGTCCAAAATGACTCTATAAACCAGCCGCTTTGGAAAAGAGCTGGTGAAGCGCCGAATATGAAGAGCATGATACCAAACGTGAGAAAGTCGTAAAGCGAGCTGAAAGGTCCAAAGAATAGAGTGAATTTTCTTACGAAACCAATGTCCCATTTCTTTGGCCATTTGGTATATTCTTCATCAACATTGTCTGTTGGCAGCGTCATGTTCGATGTATCATAGAGCAAGTTCATGAACAGAATCTGCATTGGAAGCATGGGCAGGAAGGGAAGAAAAAGAGATGCTGCCGCTGCACTGAACATGTTTCCAAAATTGGAACTCGTGCCCATCAAAACGTACTTGGTTGTGTTACCGAATATCTTACGTCCTTCTCCAATGCCATCGGAGAGAACAAGCAGATCCTTCTCCAAAAGTACGATGTCAGCAGCGTCCTTTGAGACGTCTACCGCTGTGTCAACGGAAATGCCTACATCAGCTTCGTAAAGAGCTGGCGCGTCGTTTACTCCGTCTCCCATGAAACCCACTACGTGCTTATTCGCCTTCAGAGCCTTGATGATGTCGAGTTTTTGGTCTGGCGTTATCCTGGCGAAAATCGTAGCTTCTTCTACCGCGACCTTGATTTCGTCAAAGCTCATTTGACTTAGCTCTGAACCTGAGACTATTTTCTTCACTGAAACCTTGATGTCATCGCAGATCTTTCTTGCGACAAGCTCGTTATCACCAGTGAGAATTTTGACTTCAACACCCATTCCCTTCATTTTTTCAATCGCTTGATGAGCATCCTTCTTTGGAGGATCAGTGAATGTGAGGAAGCCAAGAAACGTCAGATCAACTTCATCATCTACTGAATAAAAAGCCTCAGGCTCTACATTCCTGGAGGCAAGTGCAAGAACTCTATACCCAAGCGCTGAAAGTGTTACGAACTTTTCATTCATGGATTTTAAAACAGTGTCAATAGGCTCATTCCTTCCGTTAATTTCCGCGTATTTGCATTTAGAGAGAACCGATTCTGGAGCACCTTTGGTTATGAAGATAGTTTTGCCATCATTCCTGACCACAATCGACATCATTCGTCTTTGATAATCAAAAGGAATCTCGTCAATCTTTTCATAGAGTTTAAGGCTGCCTTCAACCCCGTTTGCCCTCGCATACTCCCAGATGGCCACATCCATAGGGTTTCCCGATATCTTCTCAGCCACCACCGCAGAATTGCAAAGCAAAGAATAGGTGAGCACCCTAGGATCTTTTTCTTGGCCAATTGAAGAATAATCTTTCAGACCGATTTTTCCTTCTGTGACCGTTCCAGTTTTGTCTGTGCATAGAACGTCCATGTTGCCGAAGTCTTCAATTGAAACCAACCGTTTCACTATGACTTTTGACTGAGCCATTTTTCTCGCTCCCTGCGATAGACTGATTGTTACGATGGCAGGCATAAGCTCTGGAACTAAGCCTATAGCAATTGCGAGCGCAAATAGAAGAGAATCAATTAATGGATGACCTAGAACCGCATTCAATGAGAATATGCTAACCGCAAGTACAATTGTTAATGAGAGAAGCAAATTTCCGTACTGTTTAATTCCTTTTTGGAACTCGGTCTCTGGATGAGCCCTTGCAAGACTTCTTGAAATTGACCCAAATTCCGTGTTTTTTCCAGTCGAAACTACAATTCCTAAGCCAGTCCCGTTCGCTACAACCGTGCCCAAAAACGTGTAATTCGTTAATTGCTGCGGAGTCGGTTGTTGTATATCAAGACTATCAGAATTTTTTTCAACAGGAAAAGATTCCCCAGTTAGGGTAGCTTCGTTACAATGAAGGTCTTTAGACTTTATTATCCGCATGTCCGCGGGAACAATGTCTCCAACACTTACGGAAACCAAGTCTCCAGGAACCACAAGTTCCGAGTTAATTTCATAAGACTTGCCGTCTCTTGTCACAAGAGCTTTATATGATACACTTTTCCTAAGGCTATCAACGATTTTCTCAGCCTTGTATTCGTTGTAAAATCCCAAGACTACACTTAAAACGATCATTGAAATAATCGATATTGATTGGTCAGGTTGAGCGAAGAAACCAGCAACGACTGCCGCTGCAATCAGTATGGCAAATATAGGATTTTTAAACTGACGTACGAGTATTGGGACAACACTAAAAGCTTGCCTAGGAAGCTCATTACGCCCATTGGCTTTCAAACGTCGCTGAGCTTCTTGTTCAGATAATCCTTTTTCAGAAGTACCGAGACTTTCATAAACCTCTTCAGGCTTAGGTGACCAATAATTTTCAGTTCTTGGACCGACGGTTTTACGAACTGCCGTTGATTTAAATCCGCCTCGGAGCTGTTCTCCAAAGGAGGTTTACTATCGCTTATAGGTGTTTTGCTTAATTTGTTTCCTAAAAAGGGGAATTCCTAGCAAATTGCTGGTTCTTCGTGGACATCTATTCGTGTGATGTTTGGGTAGGCTTTCTTTATTTCCTTCTCGAGTCTGCTTGAAATCTCGTGTGCTTTCCTTATCTCGATGTTTGGATCAAAATTGCAGCACAGAACCAAGTGAAGAACTTCCCCGACTCTTCGGACTTTTATGTCCGAAACGCTCTTAATTTCAGAAAAGCCAGCTACCAAATGTTGGATGTATGATTCGAGTTCTGTTTGAACGCCTGTTTGCTCTCTAAGGACTAACTCCGTGGCAGTTTCAATGTGCACTATAATCTCGGCAATGTTAGGATTCGCTTCCTTTATCTTCTTCTCGATCTGATCTGAAACATCATGGGCTTGCTTTAGAGTCATATTAGCGCTTACTTCAAGATGTAAGTCAACGCCCAATTTGCCATCGATATCCTGAATATGTATGTTGTGAACCCCTCTGGAACCAGGAGTTCCGTCTGCAATTTCCTTGACAAGTTCCCAGATGTTCTCATGACCAGTACCCACTGGTTCCGTATGAACAGTGACCCTTCCGTTTGGAACAACGTTTTTCACTTCACTCTCGATATTTGTAGATATCCTATGGGTCTCCTCAAAAGTGAGAGTGTTGTCAAGTAAGACATGAACTTCCACATAAACTCTCTTTCCTGTGATATGAACTTCAAGTTTATGATAGCCTTTCACAGCTTTGTTTGCCTCAATCTGTTTCTTGACCATCTGCTCAATTTCTTTCTCAGAACGCTCGATTAATGGTAATGGCAAATTCTAGACCTCAATAGCATATACAGTTTATAGATATATTTCAATGTCTCTCAAAGAAGATCAAAAGCGCGCGCTGCCAATCTGTGAGCGCGTAGAGCGTGCTCCGTAGCTTCTGGATATTATTTTTGACTGCCAATTTCGGGGTTTATAATGGTAAGGTACCTATGAAGTGACCAATCAAGAATCCTGCTAGACCTGCAGTCAGCCCGATTGCCGCCATCTGCAAGCCGCTCCTCCATAGAGAGCCCACCGTGGTTTTCGCTTCGTAGATCCCGATGCATAACAAGGCAGCTCCGCTGAAAATGACTGAAGCTTCCGTTCCAATGAGAATATTTTTTCCAACGAAAAGATAGGGTATCAAAGGGATGAACGAGCCAAATATGGTGGAAGCTCCGACAACCAAGGCACTGCGACGCGCTTCAGACTTGCCAACTGGGGCAAGATCAAGTTCGTAAGACATCATTAAATCGAGCATAGCCTTCGGATTTTTAACAATTAACCCCGTCAAATCATCAAGTTCGTCCCCTTCATAACCCCAGCGTCTAAAGATTCCTCTCACCTCTTCTCTTTCAATTTCAGGCACGTCCTTCATCTCTTTACGCTCTCTCTCGGCTTCTTTCAGATAGACTCGTCGTCTAGCTGCAGTGGAGGTGAAGGCGACAGCTCCCATCGATATGGACTCGGCTCCGAGAGCGGCCAGAGCGGCCACGAAGAAAATTCGGACGTCGGTTGTTGCCGCTGTCAACCCGAGGAGAATACCCAACACGTTTACTAGACCATCCTGACTCCCAAGAATAAAGTTGGAAAGGAGAGTGGGACGTGAGTGTCTTTCACTTATGACTTTGGGACGCACAATCTTTGTTGGATCCGTGTTTTTTGTATTCCTTTTCATATTTTGCAGATATTCTCCAGCTGAAGTCAATTGTGTTCCCTCTAATAGTTAGCTGACCAAGAATTACTTAAAAGAATGCCGTAAGTCATTAGCTCCTTCAAGGTTTGACCCTTTGAGCTTGGGAAACTGGATTTTCGGTTCGGTCATATCGGTTCCTTACAATTCTTTGAAGCTGGGCTTCAACTCCAGAAGGGCTAGTAGGTCCAATGGTTACCCGAGAGTTTGAAAGTCGACCTGACTATAGTAGAATGTAGCCCGGGATAGGTTCAAACTCTGGTTTATCCACAAAAATTACTTGTTTATAAAATTTAGTTTAAAGTTTCTCAGCTGAAAAGTAATTCCTCCTGAATAATACACTTTTCGTTTTTCGCCTAATTCATGTAAAATTGAGCTGTAAGCAAGAAGAAAAGTAATAGTTTTCTCAAGCAACATTCACGTATCATTTGAGTGTGGATTAAAATTCAATCTTTCTCTCTCTCGTGCCCACACTAACGCCTACACCCACGCACCCTCGCACGCCCCCGTGCCCACTGTCAGTCTGTCTCCCTGTCTGTCTCTGTCTCTGTCACCCATGCAAAAGACAAAACTACTCGAATAGCTCATTTCAAACTTATATGAAGCTGTAATTGAAGATTTCATGCAATCAACATGCTCTAGTGAATAACCTGATAACAGCTTTCGCAAGTTTAAATTAAGAAACAGACAATAAGCCAAGTGAAGTGGGAGAAGAAGCCGCTGGCAGAGGCTATCAAACTCACTGTAATCAAACAAAAACAACTAATGCAAATAAAATTGCATGCGTAATTTGAATCGCTATTTATCCTCTCGTAAAAACAGATTAACTAATCCGAAAATTAGCCGCTACCTGCGGCTCACCTTCACTTCCAAAACCACAATTGAGATTGACGGATAAGAAGGTAGGTGAAAAAAGTGAAGAAGACAGTTAAAATATTCTCAATATTGGCAGTCATGATTTTGCTGGTTGGAATGTCTGGCACGATGTCCAACGTAAAGGCGATCAGATTCGTTCCAGCGAGCGTCTATGCAACGGGACCCCCTACAGTGACCCCTGGTAATATTAAGTACTTTTCCAATGGAGGCTTCATTAGCTGGGATTGGGGATTTTCAATCCCAAACGCAATGTGGATTGGAAGCCGTGAATACGACACGCTTAGTGTCAGCACTTTCGGTGGTGTGTATGTCCCGTCTACGGACACATTAACTTTGCACTTTAACGTGGTGTGGACTGTCGGCTCATATCCGTGGGATGGCTTTAGAGGGCAGTTAGTGATTATAGAATATAACTATAACGCAGTAACGGAGACAGGAAACCCAGATTCAGTGTACGTTGTTGCCCATGGCTTTGGCACGTTTGAAGGAATGCCCCTGATACTGTCGTATTATGGTCCGAACCAAGTCACTGGAACTTGGACGGGATACGTTATCGAACCCTAAGGAGCAAACCAAGCCAATAAACAACTTTTTTTTCCCTCTTTTTGCTTTCAACACACGCGTAGAGAGCGCGTTTATAAAGACACAACCCGTTAAACGATGTTATTCTATGTCTGCTCTACTTGCGTCAGCTAAGTCGCCACTTGCAATTTGACGCAAATCTATCCTATATGCTGCAGGACCGCCAGGTTATTCGCCACCGTAAAAGAAACATAAACGAAGACGGCAAACCAGCAACCCAGAAACAGAACCTTCGCAAACAGCTTCAACAGGAACGGAACATTTTCCTTCTGGAAACGCCTAAGCAGGTACCGCAGCGAGCTGTCAGAAAAAACTATGAAGGCACCGAAGAAAACAAGTTTGAAGACGGCGGTGGCGTTGAACCCGATGGATGCGAAAAGATAACGGGACAGGAGACTTTTCTCTGAGGCGCCCAGCAGCAAAGCGATCCTGGTTGTCGACACGTCAAGAACCGTGCCGAACAAGCTAGCGCCGTAAAATGGCATCAAAAAACTCCGGAAACTAAACGCCTCCGTCATTCTTTCGGTCCTCCTCACTAAATCGGGAATCAAATTTATGCTTAAGAACCTTCCCAACCGATCACAGTGTCCGACAGTTTGATCCAATGAGACTCGCAGATACCAACGCACTCCGTCCTGCTCTTCTTGGCCTGACCAAATTTGAACTGAAAGAACACGACCGGCTTCGCCTGGCACTCACTGCATTCCAGCAACCTCTGGAACCCGCGCCTCAGTTATCGGCCTTGTGACATCGGCACCGTCGTTACCGCACCATAATTCTGGTTCAAATTCCATAGAGCCCCAAATCGCTTTAGAGTCGAATCCAAATAACTTCTAAGCATAACTCATTTTTGTGTTTTTTAAGGCTAGAAATGATGCGGTCGAGTGAGCTTTCCTCCTTTTTTTACAAGCAAAATAAGCTCGAGGCGCGCTTTGCGAGAGTTAGAATACTCCCCCTGGCTTCACCAAACCCTAGTCAGCTTCAATTTCACACTCTCGGACTTTCAAGTCTTCTTCATTTGTTTTATGCTTTCTATTTCCTTGTAGAACCCTTCATCATACTCCCTTTGTTATCGTTAAATACATCCATGAATATTCCATTAGTTAATAGGCTTCCAGCCCATTTTTTCCAATCGGACCAATCCTGTTTAGACATCCAAACTCTCTCTAACAATGATATAACAGCGTCAAAAAATAAGTAAGCCTTCTTTTCAGCATCACTATTCTTTTCCCAGGTTAGGTGCGGAGTTCCCCGCCTCATAGAGAATAAAATCTTTTAAGCAAAGTCAAACTAGCAGGAAAAGGGCAATGAAGACAGAATCTGCAAGAATTCTTTCAGGTGACGGAAAATGAACAAAATATTTGCATTAGCTTTAGTCGGTGCGGTCATAACAATTTTAGTTGCTTTGTTCAATATCTATCTTGGATTTGCCTATAGCGATGTCTTCAAAAGTTTCGGGATTTACGTAAGGGATGGTCCATATTCTTTTGCTCAACTTCATCCAGATATTGCCAGATTTGAAACTGCGCTAAGTTTAACTTATGGCAGTGTCGGCTTGTTTGCTGGAATAATTGGGATAATTGGCGGCAAAACGCGCAAATTCAAGGGTGGTATCTTATTGGTGATCGCAAGTGCGGTATCCGTAATCGCTCTTGGATTGATGGCAATAGTGCCTTTTGTTTTGCTGCTTACAAGTGGAGTTCTTGCGTTCATGGAAGGACGATAGCCCTCCGTTTTTCAATAAACAGTGACACGAAAACTATTGTTGTTACAAGAATTGCTACTGTGAGTGCTACCCAAGTATCATAAGATGCTAATGGATAGACAAAAGTTAATTGTGAAGGACCGGAAGAGGTAGTAAAAGTCCACCATGACGGTGTGCCAGCTACCGTTGCTGAAACATTATAGGTTGTATTCGGCTGCAAAAGACCAGCAGGATAAACGGTTTGAACTGAAGAGGGAGGACTAAACCCTGAAGATAACACGTAGCTTTCTTTGGCGATTGGCAATGCTGGACTAAAACTGACGTTAACGGGGGCTACGGGTCTGGGTCCGTCAATCATTATAGATGTATCACGGGGAACATTGGTTGCGCCTGTCTCTGGTCCAAGGTAAATTAGTTGGTATGCCCATTCACCCCCCCAATAGGAAGAATTGTCCCACTCGGTTGGAGCGGTTTTAGGGGTAGAATACACACGAGCACTATAGCGTCCATAGGGCGTAAGTGAAATTACAAAGAAAGCTGCAGCGTAAGATACTAGAAAAACTGCAACCAGAATCAAGGCATAAACCAGTTTTCTTGAAGGTCTCTTCAAACCGTATGCGCCTCAAGGAATCCCTTTCCTTTGGTCTTGAGTTGGGGCTTGGAATATTTAGCTCTACATAATAGAACAGGCTAAACTGTAGGGATTTACAGAGTTTTATTGCTGTTCCCAGTAAGATGCGGGGGTCTTAGTTAATTTAGGAACACGGACGCGCAGCGCAAAGAGAAAACACATTTTGGGATTACTTCCTGGATTCTTATGTTAAACCAAGTGAAGTTACAATTGTTGTTGTCTCACCCCACTCACATATGTTTAAGAAAGCTTGAATAGGATTGTAGGTGTTAGGTGTAAATCATGAGCAAAAAAAAGCTTCATCAACCCCACACATTAGGAGCACCGTCATCTCAAGAGACACCGATCAGTGGAATTCAGCCAAGCCACATTCCTTGCCCAGACTGCGGCAAAACCTTCAAGAGTCACTCGGAGATGCAGAGACACAGAGATACAACGCACCATGAAACAAAAGGACACGAGTAATAACAACTAGGGGACCATCGCTTGTTTCTAAAAATAATCTCAAATTTAGTTCTTACAAAGTACTCTCTGTCTGGGAGGTGGGAAATTGCCTGAAAAAAACATGGATATTACTGAAAGAATCTCGAAGATCGGCGAAATGATTAATCAGTACAGGGAATCAGTTATGGCGCATTTCAAGGACATGGACGTTGAGGTCAAGGAATGGCACGTTTCAGTTAAAAAAATAGAAAAGGAATATGACATTTTTTCTTTCTTCTTTCAATTTTGGATTAATACCCCGTCTATTTTTGGTGGTTGCAATAGAAGTAAAAAAATAGCGGACTTGAACCTGTTCAGGTCTGCGTATCGGCGACCGCACCAGACTTCTTTTTCAGATTCATCAAAGATAAAACCTTGACTTTTCGAAGACAGAAATAAAAAGTGGACGTCATTAGAAAAATTCGGGAAAATAAAAATTCTTATCCTTGTTGATTTTTTTCAGAATTCGGGAGAAAAAGGGAATTTTAAGAGATTTCTAGAGATTGAGATGCAATCTGCATGCGATCAAAGCTCCAAACACAAAGAGCAACTGAAATAGCAGAGTTTTGGGGGCAAAAAACATCAGCTAACGCTTCTGGAGGCTTCTTGCGTTTGCGATCTTTCCAGATTTTTTTGAATCAGCCTATTTTGACGGTAGTGGCCGCCTATTGACTTTTGTTGACGTTAGTTGACTTTAGTTGACGTTAGTTGACTTTGGTTGACGATAGTTGACGCAACCTGCAGATGATTCAAGCTTTTCCACAAAAAAGCAACCCAAAACACAAACAACAAATTTGCCGGATTTCCACACGGAACCTCAACTCCTAAGGAAGAAAGAACGGGGTGCAGTTCCACCGTCTTTAAGCCACCTTACCTTGCATTTGGGGGCGTTTTATGCATTAATTTATAAATTGAATAAAGCATTAGCAATTGGACCCGAAATGAAACTTAGAAGAAAGAAACCTGAAGATTCTTCCGACCAGCAGGCGCCGCATAAAGAAAAGTCTAAGGGAAAGCCTAAAGGTCTTGAAGTTGGCAAATTCGAAGTTTCCGAAGACAAAATAAAGTTTTTTGTCGCCAAGGGCTTAAGTAAAAAACAATGGGTTATTGCCCGGGAAATTCCCGTCGCTGAAGTAGAGCATATTGAGAGTGTTGACAACGAGTTAACCGTGACTTCCAAAGGCATCGTTGACTCGTTTCACACAAAGGACAAAACGGGTTCTTTTACCGGATTGGTGGAGCAAGTAAACGCGATGCTTGAGGAACAACACATATCCCAGGAGAAAACAAGTCAAGCGAACGAGAGAACCACTCAAAGAAGAACCGAGTTGCTATCGGTAATTGACAGAACGGTGCACACGGTTGACTTATCGTTTGACGTTCTCATCGGGCTGCAGGACAAAAGGATAAATTGGCAGCAGATAGAAAACTCGGCAAAAGGATTTAGCGAAAACCTCAATTTCACCGGCCAAACCTTGCCACCTCTGAGTCTGGAATACACAAAAATTACTTCTGCAGCAAGAGCACAAGTGCCTAAGGATGCTTCGAATGGAGCGTTCAACATCCTAAAAGCAACGTATCGATACTTCGACGGCTTGAAACCCGAAGAAGATATCATGGAAAACTCGCCGAATTTTCAAACTACAAAAAATCTGGTTTTAGCGTATTTTCTGTTAAATGACCTCTTGCTTGGGAGGTTCGTCGGCGACGAAAACAACGCCAGAGAAATTCACGAACTGGATGTGGCACTGCAAAGTTTGGCTGAGGCTAACTTCATAATTAATGCTGAGGCGCTCAAAGGAAGCATCAGTTTGGAAGATGAGAAGCAAACTGTCATTGATGGCGCCCGGGCGGTTTTCAAGGAACAGCTAAAATATCTTTAACTGTTTGAAGCCGCACCTGAAACAGCCTAGTTCCATCAAAATAAACTGTTTTGATTAAAGCGTAGACAATTGAGTGTATCGTAACTCTTCAGATATTAGAAAAGATAATTAACAATACGTATAGATATGACTCCACTGGGATATTATTTGAGGATTCGCTAGCTTTATTTACACTTCCCCTCACTATTGAATCCAGACAAGTGGGGGATAATTGAATTTGGCGAATCCGCAATCGAAAGATGACTCATTAGAAGCTTTAGACTTCATCGTAAACGTTCTCAAAGAACATGAAAAAGATCTGGATAAACTAATCAACGAGTTAGCAACCGTAACCGAGCAGCTTGGAGATACCGGCGACCTCGGCGGCAAAGTAGAAAAAGTCGAAGAAAAAATAACAAGCTTACAGAAGGAAGTCACAAACCTGATGAGCTTTATTTCTGGCGCTGTACCCATGGAAGTATCACCAACGAGGGAAAAAGAGCCGCAGGAAGCCACACCTGCACCTTCGCCAATTCCAACCGGCGGGCCTTCATTAGTTTTAAGGTGCAAGCAATGGGAAGACTTTCAAAACTTAGCGACGCAATCTCAAACGCTATCTTTTACCTATAAGGAAGAAGACAAGATCTTTCAAGCTGACGCTCTGAAGGGAAACCGAATAATATCCTACTGTGGCACGCTTCCAAAGTTCTCCATAATCCTAAAAGCATGGCTTTCGAAGGAACTGCGAATTGAAGAAAAAAGTATCCTTGAAGGCGACTTAACTATAGGCTAAATCTATATTTGTAAATCATATTCCTAATTCTGAAAATTTATATTCATTTTTCGGCAAGTTACCTGTCAGTGATGGGGGGTCAGTTAAGGTTGAAGGCTAAATACCTAAGCCAAAAAGTTTTTTCCGTTTTCGAAGCCTTCTCCTTTCTCCTCGATACGGATGGCTAAGGTAGCCAACATACAAAACTACCCTCCAACACCAAATTCCAAGTAAAAACCAGTCCTCTGTGAATTATCGCCAGCGGGCTAAGGGAAGCAAAATATACCAAACCTTATATTCAGTCAACGATAATCATAAATTCAGGTTGATTTGTTTGGCTGTCGATGTGTCAAGAACAAAGAAACCGAAGCTCCCCAAGAAGCGATTGCTTAAGAAAATGAATAGAAGATAAACGATTAATTAAGCACCGCCTCCTGCTATATTCCCAATGATTAGCATTAAAGATGCTAAAAACCGTCGATTCTTCTAACCGAATATCCTTCTTTTAAGAATGAAATATTTAGACGAAATAGAAGCCAACTAAAGTTTAGCAGTTTTTTTGCGTTATTGTTTGGGCGTTGTCAAGTACTTGAGGTGGAACGGTTTGATTACGATTCCAGTTTTCAAGTCAGCGTGGAAAGTTTGGCTTTCGATAACCCACTCAGACAACTCTGAATCATGAGCTCTTATGAACTCGGCGAAATTCGAGAAGTCTTCATGAAGCGAGATGCAGACAGCATCCCAACCCATGCCTCTGCCATCCAAAACCAATATTACGCTGGGCTGTTTCAAGTACCAATCTTTCATTTTCTGTAATGCATCAGTTTTTTCATCGCCCGTCTTAAATTTGAGTTTACTTTTCAGAAAAGTGAAGGCTGCTATCTCAAACCCTATTTGCCCGAACTTCGGGATAACTGTGTATCCTTCGATGAAATTTTCTTCAAGCATGGCTCTTCTTCGGGTAACTGTAGGTTGTGACACGCCTAGGGACTTGGCTAATTGCCTGTCACTTCTATGCGAATCCTTCATTAATTCAAACAGTATTTTGTAATCTATCGGTTTCAGTTCTTTCATTGCAACCAACTTTTACCATTCATAGCGTTTTTGTTATCATATATAAACCTCATCATCCAAACCCCAAATATTCCTCGAATCTACTCAAGGGCAACATAAATAGATACTCTTAAGAGAAAAAGCAAGTATAGAACACGCTGAAGGAGCCTCAAAATCAATGTCACCCCAAGTTTTGAAAGAAGTTGAGCAGGAAGTCACCGAACTCCTCTGTAACCTTATAAGAATAAACACAACCAACCCTCCTGGCAACGAAACAGCGGCAGCAAACTACATAGCCCAATACCTGAGCAAAGACGGCTTCAAAACGGAAGTCATAGAATCCGCCCCTGGAAGAGGCAGTGTAACCGCGAGACTAAAAGGAACTGGGGACAAACCAATCCTGCTTTTATTGTCACATCTTGATGTGGTTGCAGCCAACGAGCAAGAATGGACCGTTGATCCGTTTGCCGGTGCAGTTAAAGATGGTTACGTTTACGGCAGAGGCGCCTATGACATGAAATCCATGACAGCAATTGAAATCATGGTTATCAAGCTTTTAAACAAAAACCATGTGAAGCTCAAAGGCGACGTAGTTTTAGCGGGCACTCCAGACGAAGAACAAGGAGGGGAAGAGGGAGCAGGTTACCTTCTAAGAAAACACAAAGAAAAAATCTGGTGTCCCTATGTTATCAACGAAGGAGGCGGATTAGCGTTTCCATCAAAGAAAGGCTACGTATTCCCGGTGCAGACGGCAGAAAAAGGGATTCTATGGCTCAGAATAAAAGCAAAAGGGACACCCGGCCATGGCTCCACCCCTAACATGGCTGACAATGCAATTCTGCGCATTAACAACGTCATCGATAAGCTGGGAAACTATAAACCGCCAACCATCTATGTACCCACACTGAAAAAGTTCCTTGCTGAAATGGGGAAGCAAGACCAAGAGCTGCAGGATACATTTTCCCAATTGCTTGCAAATCCCCGGCAAAGTGAACAAATCTTAGATGAATTATCGAAAAAGGACAGGGCTTTGGCCGAAGAAATCAGGCCCCGTACAAAAATGACTATCGCGCCAACGATAATTAGGGGCGGAGTCAAGGAAAATATCATTCCTTCAGAATGCGAGGCGGTGTTTGACTGCAGAATTCTGCCTGGGCAAAGCGTCGACGAAACGGTTGATTTAATAAAAGATTTGCTCAAAGACGCGGGGCTGGATAAGCTGAGTTTTGAGTTTATCCAAGCACACGGCGGCTCCGAATCAACCATGGATACAGAACTCTACAGAACCATCTCGAGTGTTCTGAGAGAGTTCGAACCCGGTTGCGGAGTAACACCAACGTTGACGACTGGCGGCACCGACTCACGCTTCTTTAGGGAAATGGGAAGTGTATGCTACGGGTTCCAACCTATGATTCCCGACGAGCCCAACGACTTGATAGAAAAAAGAATGCACGGAATTGACGAGCGCATAACGGTAAAAAACCTGGTTTACGGTACAAGTGTACTGTACGAAACAGTGAAAAGTTTCATGAGCTGAAAATAAGTCTTTGATCGATTTTTGCGGCGGCGTTTACTTTGTGGACTTATTTGGTGACCGAATGCTATTTACAGGAAACAATGTTTGCGAAAAAACAAAATACAAATAAACGAAGCAAAAAACCATCTAAGTAGCCACAAACACGCAAAGCGAAGAAATTGAGCACTAAAATTTTTTACACTAACATCAACCGTTCTAGCGCTAGCAGAGCATAAATTCGGTGTCATCTACTAAATGACCCGCATACAAACATTAACTAATCCGGACGCCAAAAACTTTGAACCGACCAAAGCAATTGGCTTGATCTCAGACACACATGTGCCTAAAAGAGCCGCAAAAGTGCCTCAAAAAGTTTTTGAAATCTTCCAAAATGTGGATTTCATTATTCATGCGGGAGACCTAGTTGAGTTATCAGTAATCGATGAGTTGGAACAGATCGCCCCGGTTTTAGCGGTTCACGGCAACATGGACAGCCCTCAAGCCAGTGAGGCTTTGCCCACGCTTAATTCCCTTGATTTTCGGCTGGAAAATTGGTGTTATGCACGATCCGGATGTTTTAAACGGGTCAGATAAGATGGTGTACGTGGCCAAAGAAAACGGTTTTAACGTTTTGGTTTACGGTCACACGCATAGTCCAAGAATTAAATGGGAAGGAGAAATTCTCTTTGTTAATCCTGGCAGCCCAACTGACCCCTCGTCCTTTCTTAACAAGCCCTCGATAGGGT
Source organism: Bathyarchaeia archaeon (assembly GCA_049515895.1). Lineage (GTDB taxonomy): Archaea > Thermoproteota > Bathyarchaeia > Bathyarchaeales > Bathycorpusculaceae > Bathycorpusculum. Next base: position 17,564 of record JBEKTQ010000025.1, read on the forward strand.
TGCTTCAGATAACAAAGAAGGCGGTAACTCCTCAAATAATCGATCTTTAACCCATCAAAGCAGACCAGCAGAGAATGGCGTAGAGAGTAACACCAAAAGAGAAAGCCACAAGCCACCCGCCAGGGCCGAAAACATAATTTTTTCCTTCTTAAAGTACCCTTTCCCACCGCTACTGCGCAATTCAAGAACAAGCCAGAGACCACGCGACACAGCCATGGCGCCCATAGCGGTAGGTGAACCAAAGAAACGAGTGAAGTCAACCCGGGAAGGGGAGGAACAACAAAAACGGGGAAAACAGCTTAAAGAAATGCCGAAGGCATAAACCCAAGTATCATAAAAAAGATACAAAATCAAGGCGGCAGTCATTGCGCGTGCATGTTGCTGAAACTTTGCCATGTGTTTTAGCCGGTGCCCGTAAAAAGAAACAAAATGAAAGCTTGAACAGTTAAACTGGGGGTTGCGAATAGCCGGAAGAGGTTGTTGAAAAGAGACATTCCGCTAGATCAACCACAATTTTCTAAAAGTATAAAGCTTCACTTTCACTCATCCCTCCCCTGCTCAATCCAGTCGCTGGAGCAGTTGCCTTAAAAGTGCTTAGCGACTAAAGACGGATTTTAGAGGTAAGAATATGGAGCATTGTAAAAACCCTTGGAAAGACAGCTGCAAAAACGAAAACATCAAACTCTACATTGAGCTAAAAGGCGAAAAACTACCGATTTGCCAGCAATGCTGGAACAAAATTGCCGACCAAGAAATCGAGTGGTGAAGCGGTTTGGAAAGCTTTAGTGCTAACAGCGCCAAATCCTACCTTGGAAGAAACGTTAACCTGCACTTAAAAGACGGCGCAGTCATTGTAAATGTACATTTAACTGGAATCTGTAAAATCTCTGGCAAAAACAATTTCATCGAATACAGCACTTCTGGAAAACGCAAAACCAGCCGAATACCCCTAAGAAATGTCGCTTGGGCTGAACTTTTGAATGCAAATCTCATGCAGGAAGCCGCCTGAAACTTGTAGCAAACAGGATAAAAGGAAAAATAGCAGGTAATTAATTCAACTTTATGCGCTGTTCAAACTGCGGCGTCTGCTGTACAGAAACAGAGATGCTTCTAGCCGAAAAAGACATCGAACGCCTAATGAATAGAGGTTTCAGAAAGAACTTCTTCGCCAAAATCAACAAGGAAGGCTACGCTCAACTTAAGAATCTAAAAGGTTACTGCGTTTTCTACGATGATAAAAGTCGTCAATGCAGCGTTTACGCCGATAGGCCTGCCGGGTGCCGGGTGTACCCCGTCATTGTTGACGACGAAAAGGGAATAGTCCTTGACGACATCTGCCAATCCAGGGGCACCATCACAGACAGGGAAAAAAGAGTGAAGGGAAAACGGGTCACTAAGCTGCTAGAAAGAATTGACCATGAGGCAGAAAACAGGCGTTTTGGAAAAACCATTTTCCAATAATCTTAGCAGTGCTTACATTGACAGCAAACTACGCTATTGCTGCTTTGAGTTTTTACTTCTTCAGTAAGCATTAGCCTTGTTCTAATCAGTTTCCACAGCTGTCACAGAAAGCCGCACTACAGCCGATTATTTCTTACTTTGAAGAATCAATGGAAAAATCAAAGTCTCTTTTGAGGCTTTATCCTTGGCAATCAACCATTCTACATACTCTATCTTTTTTTGGTCGGCTTTTGCTGCTAGCCTTCTAGCGTCTTCATGGACTTTTTTCGTAATGGTTGTGCATTTGCGTCTTTTTCTCGGCAATGCTCTTTATCTTTTTCCGTACTTTACTACTATGAAATATGTGATTGACAGTTGAACGTGAATGTTGTTAAAAGCTTATATTAATGTAGGTTCGCTAAATAGCTTGAGAGGGGCACTAAGACGCCGAAAAAGGGGTACAAAAGCATCACTCTAAAGGCGGATGTCTATGATTACTTCTTTGGTGAGTGGCTTAAAGTCAAAGAGGAATACGCCATAAAGAAAGGCATTCGAAGTTTTTCAGCCTACGTTACCTACCGTTTGTCACAACTTATGGCCGAAGACAAATGACTGGCCAAGTAAAACATAAGCCATTTTCGAACCCCTACAAGTTTAAATATGCTTGCGATGACTTGTCAACCGTGAATCAGCATGCCTTGCACCGTAATTGTTGGCGCCTTCTGGGGAGATGAAGGCAAAGGGAAAATAATATCCTACTTAGCGCTCAAGGACGACCTTGATTTCTGCGTCAGAACCGGCTCCGTAAATGCAGCTCACACAGTCTTGTTTGAAGGCAAAAAATATGCTTTACACATGGTGCCTGCTGCGTTCATTAACTCTAAAACCCGTCTGCTAATCGCCGCTGGAGCGAATGTTCATGTTCAGAAGTTTCTTGACGAAGTTGAACAGACCAAAGCAAACGGCAGAATCGGGGTAGACTTAAACGCTTCTATAATTGAGGAAAAACACAGTGCCCAAGATAAAGCAAGCGCAATAAACAAGGGTATTGGAACAACTGGTTGGGGAGTAGGCCCAGCAATCGAAGAACGTGTCAGACGCACAGCGAAGCTTGCCAAAGATATCCCTGAATTGAAACCGTACCTCGCAGACCAAGTGCAAGAAGTCAATGACGGTTTGGACGCAAACAAAAAAGTTCTTCTTGAAGGTACGCAGGGCTTTATGTTGTCACTCTTCTTGAGCGGCGGGTACCCGTACGTCACTGGCAGAGACACAGGTGCATCAGCCATTGCTTCAGAAGCTGGAGTCGGACCCACAAGAGTTGACGAAGTCCTAATTGTCTACAAATCCTTTATTACACGGGTGGGCGGTGGGCCATTACCTGGAGAAATTTCAAAAGAGGAGGCGCAGAGAAGAGGCTGGTTTGAAACCGCAGCTGGAACTGGAAGAGACCGCCGTTCGGCACCTTTTGACTTCGAATTGGCAAAGAAAAACGCGAAAATAAACGGTGCAACGCAAGCGGCGTTAACGAAGCTAGATAGTCTTTTCCCAAGATGCAGAGGCGTCAAACAGTACGGTGATTTGCCTGCGGAAGCTAAGGATTTCATAAAAGAAGTTGAAACGAAAACTTGCGTGCCGGTTGTTTTGATTGGTACTGGTCCTGAAGCGATGGAGATCATTGACCGTAGATAACAGTTACTTATATTTCACCTGAGGCAAATTCTGTTCCGAGTCTTAATTTGTGATCCAGAGGGCATTATTGAACTCATGTCCGTCAGAAAGCCACTGAATGGGTCAGTCGTGTTTACACTGTTTTTAGCGTCTCTTCAAGTGTATTTTTTCAAGCTTTATTTTTTTGTTTTAGCTTTAAGCAGATAAACACTCAGGAGATCGATCATGATGCAATTCCTGCTATAAAAGGCAGATATGTTAAGTGCCGAAAGATGGCGTAGCGATGTAATTAAGAATGATTAATTAAGTAAAACAACAAAAAGGTTATTTGAGGTAAAAAGAAATGCCGATAGTTCAAGTTTCTGTTTGGGAGGGAATGACCCCTGAGAACAAGAAGAAAACGGTTGAAGGAATAACTAAAGTTTTTGAAGATTTGGGAGTTCCAAAGGAAGCAGTCGAGATCGTCATTTATGAAGCTCCAAAGAGCAATTGGGCAACAGGTGGACAATTACACTCCGAAAAACACGCCCGCACGCCCTCCCTATAAACAACCTTTGCTGCCGTCATATGGCTATTGTCAGCCTTCCGATTCTTCATTAATTAGGTTAGCAGTCACTTTAGAAAGAATGATGGCCCAAGTGCAATTGCAAAATGAGCTATGCTTTGTTTTACAATGTTATTTTTGAAGATTGTGATTATTATGAACAAAGAAAAAATCAAACATCGCTTGATTGCTTCGAACCTGATTCTATGTTATGGTATGTGCGGTTTCAGCGTTTGCTTTTCAGTTTTGTTTCTATGCGATCCTTTTCCCTGCTTTAAGTCGAAATGGTCTCGTTCAACCGCCATATTAATTATCTTTCGAGAATAACATTTAGAGCAGTAATGCTTTTCCTCGATTTCGTAAAGCGTTACTGACACAATTGTAATAAGGTCGTTGCATTCGACGCAGCAGACGGCTTTGTTTTCCTGGCTCACATTTTCGTCTGCTTTTCTTTCGTTTCTAGAAATTCTGTTTTTCGGTTTAAAATGTTCACTGTCCCAACCCATTCTTTTTGCTTCCTCCAGACTGAGACAAGATCTTTAGCGTGTCTTGCTGTAAAAAGCTTTCCAAGTTCCATTCGAAAAAAAATTCTCGTTTTGGCGTTATTTTGGAAAAGTCTTATTAGGTTATTGAATTTCATGTATGTTCAAATGAGATTTAAGCAACTATCGATTTTGCTAGTTTTCTTGTTGATTTCGCCGTTATTCATAAATTGCATCTTGATTGCTAAGGCTCAAACGGCTCAAGCAGCCCCTGACTTTTATCTAGGCGTCGACGTTGCGTTCGCAAGCGTTGCGCAAACTGAACAATTGATTGATAACGTTAGCTCTTACACTAATTTCTTTGTTATTGGATGCGCGCAAAAGATAGGCATCAATTCTTACGGCGGCGGAATTTATAATGAAACCAGCCTCAGTATTATCAGCCGGTACGCTTACAACAAGGGTTTAAACTTCATAGTCTACAGCGATGACCCCAGTTACCCCTCGAAGCAATGGCTTGAAAACGCCACGAAAAATTTTGGTAGCAGTTTCATGGGAATTTATTATTTTGATGAACCTGGAGGGAGAACGCTTGACCAAGCTCCCTACCCCGACTACCCCGTGATTATTTCTGCAAACAACTTCACAGACGCAGCAGACAAATACAATGAAACTTTAAGCTCTTGGTTACGCGGTCCAACATTAGGTATAACCCGCAATTTCGATAGCCCAACAGAATACCAACTTTTCACTTCAGATTATGGACTGTACTGGTATGACTACGGAGCGAGATATAACACAGTTTTCACGGAATTCGGAGTTAACAGTGGAAGAGAAAACTATAGTCGGCAATTAAGCATAGCTCTCTGTAGAGGAGCAGCCAATGCGTTCAACCAGAATTGGGGAGTCATGATAACTTGGGCTTACAGCAAGGCTCCCTACATGGAAAACGCGACCGATCTTATGAGCGACATGAGGTTGGCTTACAACAACGGTGCAAAATACATCGTAGTATTTGACACGAATGCAAACTGGACTGAAAACGTGCTAAGCCCGCAACAGCAAGAAGCCATTAAACAGTTTTGGCAGTATGCTCAAGCTAACCCGAGAACAGTGAGTCAACCTAGCGACCGCACAGCTTATGTACTTCCGCAGGATTTCGGCTTTGGTTTCCGTGATCCTAATGACACAATCTTTGGGTTATGGAATGCTAACTGGAACGGTGCAGCTTCTTTGACCTTTGTCGCTGACATCAGCATGTGTGTTGTTACATTCCTGCAGATGCTCGGCCCTAACTTGGACATAATTTATCCGGTTAGTAACGGGACCATCGAACAGTTAGGGTACAAAAACGTGATTTTTTGGAACGACACTACTATAGTGCCGAATATGCCAAGCATGCCAATGGCAAGCCACGCCGGAGGCACTTACAAGACGCCTTCTTTCATACCATTTGTAAGAAATATTATCAATTCGCACAACGCGATTGAAATTGAACTGTATACGATAGGAGTAGCTGCAATTGTAGGCGTAGGTGTTTTTGGGGCCACTTTAACGATTAGAAGACGGCGATTGAACGCTTAACCTTGGTGAAGCTATTGAGTGTTACGTAAAGTAAGATGGTTGGACCGCTGCTGGGTTGGTTGAGCATGCGATGAAGGTCGAGTTTTCTCCCATATTCAAGCTTATTGATAGGTACCTTGAGTTGCTGAGCCATTGATTGTTTCCTTCGCTGAAGGCTTGATTGTCTTTTGCGATATTTTGTAAAGCCCCTAAAAACGCATTAGCTGTAGCGCTGCTGTTCCATTGTATGTTCCAGATGAAAAGGCAGCTGCTGCTGTTGCCGACGTTTTGATAATAGGTGAAGTTGTCGCCCGTCCAACCAGCTGAAAGGGTTTGCGCTTGGCTCTCTTGAAGCCAGTTGCCCAGAAGGTCTTCAATGAAGTATTCGCCGTAGGAGTTGTAGTTTTGTCCGTAACTCGTTTGCCTCTGAGTCCAGTTGCCGCCTGTTCGGGTTGGCAAGCTAACCTGCTTGGCTGTAAGGTTTTCAAAGTATTCTTCTGGGTTAAGTATCTGGGCTGTGGTGCTCGGAATGTATCCTTCAGTGTACGCTCGATTGAGTGTGGCGAAACCTCCTTGCTTATGCAACACCTCAACGAATTCTTCACCCTGAGTGTAGGGGAAGTAATCCAAGTTAGAAAGCGTATCAGGATGAACACCCGCCAACGTTATGATATCCGCAGGGAAATCTGTATTCAGAGGTATCACATCAGCGTTCAGTAAACCCGCGTTAGTCAGGTTCGTGTAAGTGTCGGCCATAAAGGTGGCGTCACCCTCAATGAGCGCAGTGCGTGCCTTGTCCTCGTCAAATGTTGTTGGCGAGGGAAGACTCTTCTGCCAGATGTGAGTTAACTCATGCACGAAAGTAGCTTCGGAGCTGGGTAGATTCCACGGATTAAAGTTTTCTTTTACCACGTAAATTTTGCCTTCCCAAGTTGCCGCTACGAAGTTTCCTGGCCAATTAACCTCTGCTTGGTAAAGGCTACGGTTCTGCGGAATCAAAAAGAGCCCTTGATAGATGTTCTGCTCCATCGCAATCGCTTGCAGGTTCTGCTGTGCGTAACCTTTACCCCAAGTGTCGATTGCCCACTGCTTGGTAACTACCATAAGATCAACGTGAGGAAGGGACCCATTTCTGATTTGCTCCCAAGCGCTGTAGGCATTGTTGAATATTTTTTGGGCCTGCGCCTCGTAGGCTGCCATGCTGGGGTTCTGCTGGTTAATAACTATGAATAATGTTACCGTAACTACAACGATAATAATGCAGGTGGCTGCAACCACAATTTTTCTTTTGAAGTTCAAGCGGGCACCATTAGCATTACGTTTAGGCGGTTTAGAAGCTGAGCAAAAAATAAACATTTCCCCAAATGGCAAAAACCAGTTAGCGAGATTGAAGAAACAGATAATGCTTAATGCATAACGCAAATAAGAGCACTTCTCCAAATCTAAATGACTGAAAATAGCTGAAAAATTATGAGCCGCAAAACAATCTATTTTCCCCACAGCGTACTATTCTTCGTATTTTTACCGTACTATTCTTCGTATTTTTACTGGTATTAGTGGCGCTGTGGTTGCGTTGATTTTTTTCGGAGCGGTAAGCATCGCTTTCGCAGATGTCGCATTACCTTTTTAGAAAAATCAAGAAGCTTCCTTTGAAAGGACAACCATATTTAAGGTTTGGACTAAAATATGGCAAACTTTTAAAAGCAATAGGTGAGGAAACTATTGCAACGCTTGGAGTGGTCTAACTTGAAAAAAACCATTGTTGTCGTAATCCTTGCAGCTTTGATCTTAGCTGCCTTACCCGTCTTCACAATACCAAACGCGAAAGCGAGCGCTTCAGAGGCTAAGGTTTTATCTTACAGCTTTTATACTGCCGGAGCAAAAAGTGTTTTGGCGTCAAAGTCCGGGGACCTGGTTGTTGTTGGTGAAGTACAAAATGTTGGTTCGGGCATAATAAATAACGTAACCGTAACCGGCACCGCTTACGACTCCAACGGGACAGAGCTTGGTTTCGCCGAGGGCACAGTTTTTGTGTTTGAAATGACGTCTGGGCAAAAAGCACCCTTCTCGATAGATATTCCCTCATTAAGCAGCACCAATACAAATCCCTATTGGGCTTCTTCGGTTAGCAGCGTGACAATCTCTGTTCTTTCAGTTACTGACACTTCCACGGCTCCCTACACGGGCTTAACGGTTCCACAGCAACCATCCAGCTTCAACAACAGTGGCACCTACACTACCGTCGGAACGATTGTGAACAACGGCAGTGAGACGGTCGGTTACCTTTGGGTTGTAACCACTTTCTATAACAGCGCAGGGACGGTTGTAGGCTTAAATTTCACAGATTATTTGATTACGCCTAGTGCACCTCTTTATCAGGGTCATCCGGCAAGGTGGGTTGCAACCCCTGCGGATAACACAGCTACGCTTACAAATGAAATTGCATCATCCGCTTATGTGATTGATACCATACCCTATTCAAGTTCATCTCAGAACCAGAATACTCCAACTCCAATTGCTACTGGCTCATCTTCGCCGTTTCCCTTGCTACCAGTAGTTGTTGTCGTTGTTATCATTGTAGTTGCAGTTGTAGCTTTGATGCTGTTGAGAAAACGCCCAGAAGCACAGCCGCCGCCCCCGCCACCACCTCCACCAATGCCATAAGACAACCAATGTCTTAGGGCCCAATGATTCTCTTTTTGCGATAAGCAGAGGCTAGACAGAGCTCTTTACTTCAAAACTAATACTGTGAATCGCTCGGTTACGAGCCGAATCGGCGTTTTCGGAGTTGGAATGTTCTTATGGCTCTTAACAGGTCAATTAGACGAAAGTCTGGCCAGTAAACGTCTAAAAAGAGCAGTTCGCTGTACGCTGCTTGCCATAGTAAGAATCCGCTTAATCGTTCTTCACCTGAAGTGCGTATGATCATATCTGGATCCTGCTTGTCCACCATATGCGAAGTGTATAGGTACTTTTGAAACGTGCCCTCGGTGACGTCAGCTATTTCCAACTCGCCGTTTTTGACTTTCTCAGCTATAGTCTTAGCTGCATCTACAATTTCCGCTCTGCCTCCGTAGGCGAAAGCAAAATTCCAGAAGTAGGAGTCATAATCCGCTGTTGCGTTCTCAACATCTGCGATGGCTTCCTGTAGGCTTTTAGGCAAAAGGTTAACCCTGCCGATGATCTTTACATGAACTTTATCTCTGTGTATGCGCTCGTCTTTCAACAGTTTGCGGAATCTCTCCTCAGCAATCTGCATAATCTTTTCCACTTCCTCGGATTTCCGAGAAAAATTCTCCGTGGAAAAGGTGTAGAGGGTCACATACTTGACGCCTATCAGATGGGTCCAATCTAAAAGCATCTCAACCGTATCAGCACCCTGCCTGTGCCCCCACTTATCTTGCATTAGCATTGGGTCACTTTCCTGTCCGTTTGCCCACCGCCTGTTTCCATCTAAAATTATAGCAATATGTTCAGGCTTTAATCCACCCTTAACCTGTAGCCAAAGCCATCGCTCATAAAGCTTGTACGCCCCGATAAAAGAAAGCATTTTCTTAAGCATTAAGCTTGACTCCTTGCACTATACGTTTTTCAAATGTTTCTTTGGCAATTTGCATTATGTTTAACCCTGAATACTTTCAATTAAATCTTGCTCTAATCACAGACCCGAATTTTGGATGAAAAATTTTCATTTAGCAACTTACATCCTTATCGGATTTTTGAAAGAAATCCTTAGAGGATCTGTTGACAATGAAAATCAACAATACCGAAGCTATGCCGATCAGAATTCCAACAATAATCGTGTAAATGAAAACTGAAAAAATCGGGTCATTGAGAACAGACACTGCACCCCCACCTGACTTTACAGGGTTATAGATTACATTCGCTGTTGCGTCGAGAATCCAACGGGCCCATGCGATGGAAACGATTAGGCCAACATTACGCAGCATCTTTGAATCTCGTTCAAAGTATAATCGGACGCTTCGCCCGAAAAGAACTATGATTATACCTATCACTATCAGGGTTTCTACCCCTTTAATGAAGAACGTTGCTATTTTCGGGGTAACAGCAACCCAGGCTCCAAACGAAGACGGAAAAGGCGCCGCGTTAATATTGACATTTTGAACCCCCAAATAGACGCTGACTGCAATGCATAAGATACCCGCGAATACAGTGTAATTTGAGATTTGCATGGGCAGCGGCGGCGGCGAATACTCTTTTATCCATTTGTAGGCGTCTTTAGCTGACTTGTCAACGCCGAACCCCTTGATAAGTAAGAAGCCGCCGATAACAATTACTATGGCAATCCCGAAATAGGCAATAGCACCTGGGTAAAAGTAATTGTTGATTGCCCAGAGGACCCCAAAAATTAGAACTAGGAGCCCCGGCAAACCTAGCGCTATGCGAGCGTACCGAGGATTTTCCACTAATAATCTGACGTATTTAGTGAAGACGGCTGCTGTTTCCTCGATTGATTCACTGTGCTTTATTACTATCCGCCTAACCGACGACACTGGCACTCTGGATTCCACAAGAGGCAGCACAGCCTCGTCAGAATAACCATCCGAAACCAGAATTACTTCGTCGGCGTTAAAGGAATCAAGCAGATTATTCAGCTCAGCAACGAGCTTTCGGTCTGCGCTAACGCCCCCTAAGTCAGAGCCCGAAATGGTTGCCACTTCGAAGATCTCTTCAGGCTGCTTCTCGTTCTGTAATCTGTCATGGAGGCGAACTGCCTCAAACATAGCGTTCGCGTCGGGTTCTTCAGGGTCTTTCAGGGCTAAAGAAACAGCGCCATCCAAGTTGGCGGTTCTTCCGAGAAGCGGTGTTTTTACCCCTGCTTTGGCTTCCAAGTCACCGTCCCGATCGACACATAAAATTAGGATACGCTTTTGCGTCTGGTCTTGCGTTTCCTTTTTAGCCATCTGATTCAATCCAATTATACTTTCGACTCAACTTTAATCTTGTGCTTCCGAATCTTCTTTTGATTCGTCACCCATCATGAGCTGAAACTCATCCCAACTAAGCTTTTCGCCCTTCTGAAGCTTATCCCTCGCTTCAGCACCAAGCTTCTCTTTAATTGCTTGCTCCTTTTCCTTGCTGGACTGTTGCTGTTCTTGATTAACCTTATCAGCGACAGCTCTTTCTTTAGCTCTAATTTCAGCGGCAGCCTTGGCTTCCTTTACCATCGAAGCTTTTAAACTATTAAGCTGCCCCACCAACTGCCCAATCTTTTCATATATTTGAGGAATAACCTCTTCTTTCGTTTTGATGTAAATTTGATGCTGACCATCAGCTTGAGCTCTGCTGATCTTCATGATATTTACTTTTTCAATCATCTTTGAATGGATTTCTTGGCTTTTAGCAGCTAAATCAGTTAACTCCTTATGAAGCACCGCTGCTTGCTCGTCAAACGTTTTCCGTTGAGTCAGAAAACCTTTGATCTTATTATTTTGAGTGCCAATTTTCTTATAACCACTAAGCAGTATTTCAAGCTGCTTAACATTCTCTATAAGCATTTTTTCTTCTTGCAAGTCGAGTGAAGTCGTCGAAATCTTCCATTCAATCGCGTCATGTTCCTCTTGTAAATCCCGTTGGCTGTCGCGAGGCAAATTCTTTTTAAGTTCAGAGATTTTCGTCCTTGCTGCTTGTATGTCATCGTTGATCGGGGCGGATTGCGACCTGATTGCGTCTCTTTGACTTTTGAGCAGCTTGACTCTTTCATTTATGTCGTCGCGCCCGGCTTTTAGACCAGCAATCTCTTCCCGAACTTTCTGAACTTCCGCGTTCAGTTCGTTTCTTCTTTCAACGCAGTTTTTGATTTGTACGTTTGCGTTGTTAGCTTCTTCTCTTAGCTTCTGGATTTGCTGGATGATTTCCTGTTTTTGGTTGATGTTTTGTTCTTTTGTCACGAGATAGCCTCTGGTACGTTTAAGATACTGTCGTGGTAGCGGAATTTATAATGATTTTCCATAATAAACCGTTATTTCTACGTACTAAAGCGCGATTTTGGCTTATCATTTTTAAATACATGGTGCTCCCAATGACATGGTGAGATGTACACGATATGTCCTATAATTACGATGACTTGTTAAAGAAGGCTTGTGCTCAAATGCCAGAAGTTTCCACAAAGCATGAGCGCTTAGAATTACCCAGATTAATGGTTAACATGGTGGGCATGCGAACAATAATCTCAAACTTCAAGGAAGTTGCAGACGCCTTAGACCGCGACCCTCAACATATCCTGAAGTTCTTAACTAGGGAAATGGCTACGGCTGCGACCTTCCAGGATTCAAGAGCTATTTTTCAGGGCAAATTTCAGCGGGATAGCTTCGAAAGGCTGTTGCAAAGATATCTAGACAGTTACGTTGTTTGTCCGGTGTGCAAGCGCCCCGATACTAGGGTCGTTAAAGAGAAACGTTTGTCTTTCTTGGTTTGCAACGCTTGCGGCGCAAAATCATCGATAAAGCAGCTATAAGTGACCATTATTGGAAGTTTACGTGAACTTGAAGAAGGTCGGCAGGAATGTCCTGTTAGCCGTTTGCGACTGCGAATTGCTGGGCAGAACGCTTAAGGAAGGAAAAATTGTTTTCCAGATAAAAAACGAGTTCTACAACGGCAGAAAAGCGACAGTTGAAGAAGCCATGGGAATGATTAACAACTCAACCATAGTGAATCTTGTAGGCAAGTGTTGCGTGGAGAAAGCAATAGCACAAGGTTTCGTTCATCCCGAAGCGGTTCTAAAGATAGAGAGCGTGCCACATGCTCAAATCGTGAAGCTTTGATCATACTTTTGGGCAAATAGTAAACTTTCCGTCATTGTCATCTTCTTTTCCTAATGTTGTGTTTCCGAACGCTTTTTTCCGTTTTGTACAATTCACCTATGTTTTTGGATCCTCTCCAGTTTCAACTGGCTGTTTTTCGTGTTGTAAAAATGAATTTGCTGTTATAGGAGTGAAGGCGTTTTTTCCCTGAATGCCTACCAGTGTAATATTAATTTGAATATGCCCAATGCTATTCCTATAGATGCCAGCGCGCTAAGTGCTGTTCCCCCGATCAGTGTAGGATAGAATTTGCTTGACTGAATTCCAAGTAGACGACAAACAATTGCTACCTGTACGGGCGAGAGCACAAACACCCCCGCAATTATGCCTATCAAAGCATATTTGTTAATTAGTCTTTGACCTCTGGCCGTTCTTTTTTCGAGCCAACTTCTCAGGCTTTTTTTCCATTCTAATAATCTATCGATCACGAATATGGAAACAAAAACGGTTAAAATATTTATCGTCAGCGTTACGACAAAAACCACCCGTGGGTCGAATCCAACAGCGACGCCGTATAGCATGCCTCCTCCGCTTTCAAAGACGATAGATATTAAAATGTAGGTATAGACCTCGTACATCCATATACCACTTCATAGATTATTGATAGGGCTAATATGGCTTATTCTACAGCATATGCATAGGCAAGGAAGATATAAGGTGCAGATAGCCGCATAAATAGTAGAGCTCTAGTTGCTCGGTAAATTTTTTGTCGATTCATCCAGTTTCGGCTTGGCGGCCGGTTACGTGCAGTCTATAAGTAATTGAAAGGAATGGGAAAAGTCGAAAAGGAACGGGGAAAAACGGGAAAGAACGGGAATGCACGGGAATCAACGGGGTGGAACGGGAGACCACGGGAAAAAACGCAACCTGCAAATGCCTCAAACCCCAAACAAGAAAACCAACCCAAAACACAAACAACAAAAAACGCCTACAAAAACTGCCTGAACCCTCGCTAATGACCAAGCCTCCGCTAATCGATGCATATCGAGGTAGCTCCAGCACAAAAACGAGCGCTGGAGTCCTCGTTATCACAAAATTTAATTAACGATGTTCTTTAAATGTAACTAAACTCGCTTGAGCCTTGAATATGCAAGCTAACCCAAAGATAACTGTCTCTAAACGGTTTGTCGCTGCCATTCTCTTAGCTGTGCTTGTCCTATCTGCATTGAATACTTACATGATTCTGGAGCGACCAAGCTTCAATTCAAACGTCGTGAGTTTCGATTTTGTCCTGTCCCAAAACGGCAACAACTACCAGATAAAAAACATGTTAACAGGTGCAACGACCAGCGTTTCAGGCAGCGTATCATCATCAATCAATTCAGCTTTAGTTCACGGGCTATCTGTTTACTTTAATGCAGGCACTTATGTTCTGAACCAGGATATTTTGGTTTCCAACAAAGTTAACGCTAAAATTGTAGGTAACGGAGCAACTATAATTGGAAATGGCCACGAAATAGTCGTTTATGGCGACAACTACACAACTTCTCAGTACGCAACTGTTTCAGGCTTAACGTTAATCAACGGAACACTGAGAATTGAGAACTCTTTTGGAACAACGATAACCAACATGGTTTTTGAAAACACCTCGGAAGGGATTGAATTAACCAATACAAACACATGGAGCGAAGACACCCAAATTGACAATTGCTACTTCCTCAACGCCACCCAAGGCGTAGTTTTCGAAACACCCACAACCAACGCAACAGGCTCCTACGCCAGTTCAAGCATCGAACGCTGCTTCTTCAACATCCGCGACAACTCAGTCGGCATCAACGTTGAACCCATGGCGCAGTTTTCTGACAGCCAAATGCAAGATGTCAGGATGTGGATGGGGCAGGACGGTGTAACTAATCAAACTGGGCTTTTGGTTAATGGTTCAATGTATCAGACGTTGCTGACCAGCGTAGTTTTTGAATCCTTCACAGACGTACCCAACAACTTGTTTGCTGTTGACCTTGGTCGAAACTGTAACCCCGCACCGATGTTAGACGGCGACGTCAACTTCCTGGGCAGTTGGACAGCAAACGTCCATAACCCTTACGGCATTTGGATTTCAGGCATCGGCACCGCTTTTGAAAAACTAAACGTTAACGTTCCAGTCGGTGTGAACGGACTATATGGTGCTAATGCAACAATTCAAGCTGTGCCGCTAAACATTTTCACCTTTGAACCCAAAATCCAAGCTGAAGGAAGCTTCGCAAACAACGAAACCGTCACGGTACGCATCCGATTGCTGTTCGCAGACAACGTTGTCTCAAACCCTGTTACTCAAACCTTCACGAGCAGCGGGGCAGCATGGTTAAGCAACGACCAAATCTTAACCCTATTCCCATCGCAAAGCGTGATTGTCGCCGTAGTCTTTGATGCCCAATCAAGCGCTAACACGACGAATGCAGTTGTAACTGTCAGTGGCTATGGCACAGCAGGTTAACGTCATAATTGGATTTACCGCTCGTTAATCAAGTTCTTTCGGCCGAATACCTTGTTAAGGGCTTAGCAGTTCTTTTCCAAAGCAATTTCTTTCACCCGAGCGACTTTAATGCTTTTCACAAGATGTAACTTTAGATTTCGAATTTCTCGATAATCTTTGTTTCTTTTTCACCTGTGATTTCTGCGATTACATGAAAGAACTGTTCAAGCCCCGAGTAAATTATTCTCGGTTTCAAAAGCTCATCTATCTGAAAAACACCTGCTGAATTAGACATTTTGATCCTTATTTCAATGGGTTTTTTTCCGTTTTCAATCGTTTCAACCTCCACCTTTTCAATTGAAAGCGCGGAAACCGCGTGGATGTCAATTTTGCCTGATTGAAAAGGAATCCTTGCTCTGCCTGCCTCCATGTCCAAGGCGTCAGCGATGCCCACTATCCCCGCTTCTTTGGTCAGTATTCTGTGAGTTGGGTCAGAGCTAGGCGGCTGCTCATGTGCAACGATAGCATGCAGGACTTCAGACGTGATTATGGCTAGTTCTTCATCATTGTAAGTCGGCTTTAAACAATCCATGAACTGCAAAGCTAAAGTTACACTGTACTTTTCATGGTTATTTCTCTGCACAATCATGCCCAAGTCATGAAAGATTGAGGCTAAAACAACGACAACTTCAGCATCGTCAGTTTGCATCCCATAATTTTCAACGATGCTGGGGGTAATCAATTTTTTCTCGACAAGAATCCGCAAAAGCTTTAATGCAAGATTAGACACGATTTTAACGTGGGTTGGACCATGGTCAGTGTAGCCCATGCGTTCTATAGCCATCACGTTGCAGCATTTCCAGTAAGCCTGCAGTTTCTTGTCTTCTTTTATCTTATCCATTACCTTCTTCAGCTTAGCGTTGCCTCGATAGGGTATGTTAAAGACATAGGACACTTCGGTGAAACTTCCTTTATCATATTCAAGGACAGAATGATTTAAACATGCATCCAACCGTCAAAGCCGCAACTAGCACGCAATTTTTGTTTTCGGTTGCCAAACTTGCATTGTTCGATGAGCACGCTTTTAAGCACGGAAAGCACTGTTTTTCAATATCCAAAAAACGGGGTTACACTGTTTGGGAAAGAAAAAAGTGCTAAGTGAAGGCGCAATCAGCGAGATGACTTACCCTGGGCAAGGCGAAGTACTAGGAGTGGTAGTGAAGCTACTTGGCTTCGACCGCATCCTAGTTAAATGCCAAGATGGCGCCGAACGTCTGTGCCGGATCCGAGGCAAAATGAAAAGACGGGTCTGGATACGCGAGGGCGACATTGTGATAGTTTCACCTTGGGAATTTCAAACTGACAAACGCGGCGATGTTGTATGGCGATATACTCACTCGCAGGCTGACACACTTAGACGAAAGGGAATTCTAACCCTTTAACCTAAAAATCTAAATAATTTTTACGTTTCGCGTTCAGGCTCATAATTTGTGCTTTAAGAAAATAGCAAAACGGACGTTGCAGGGTATCTTATCTGAAAATGTCCATGATTTATGTTACACCATGAAAGACCGTTGAGAATTTACATTATGATTTAAATAACTCGAATTTTTTCCGAGCGGTTTTAATACCCTAATGGATTAGGAATGTTGATTATTATGTCTCGGAAAGCAGTCGAACGTCTTGCGCATAATGAAAGAAGAGTGGAGCGAAGAGACAAGATGCTGATCCATGACATGACAAAGGAACGCGCCACTGTAGAGGAGGTTTTTGATCAAACTACCCGCATGGTTGTCTTCGACTTGCTAAACAGCGGCGTCCTGTATGAGGTCAACGGCGTCGTTAGTTCAGGGAAAGAAGCGCGAGTCTATTGGGGGACGGATAAGGAAGGCAAGGATTTAGCAGTAAAAATTTATTTGACTTCATCAGCTGAGTTTAAAAAAGGAATGCTCAAATATATTGAAGGTGATCCCCGCTTCAAAAATGTGAAGCGAGACACGCGATCTCTCATCGCAGTATGGGCCCAGAAAGAGTTCCGCAACCTAAAAGAAGCCTCTGAAGCGCGAGTCCGCGTACCCAAGCCCATCGCCGTCAAAAGCAACGTGGTAGTTATGGAGTTCATTGGAAAAGAAGGAGTTAGCGCCCCATCCCTTAAAGAACGGCCGCCTGAGAACCCGGAAAATGTTTATCGTTTAATTGTCACTTACCTGACGCGGCTACGTCAAAAAGCGAAGCTTGTGCACGGGGACCTAAGCGAATACAATATAATGATGTGGAAGGGCAAACCCGTGATCTTTGACATGTCCCAGTCGGTTTCCGTTGAGCACCCGATGGCTGATTTCCTGCTTATTAGGGACTTGACGAACTTGAATAGGTTCTTTAGTCGGTTAGATGTTAAGGTTTTTCCAGTTGAAGAATTACATAAAATGGTTGTTGGCTGAAATGTCAGGTTTAGACACATTTGTCAAGATTCCAAAAGACCGCGTAGGCATACTTATCGGTGAAGAAGGTAAAGTGAAGCAGTATATTGAAGAGAGGCTCAATGTCAAAATCGACGTGGATAGCGAAGGCAGCGTCACCATCACGCTTACAGAAAAAGCTTCGGACCCGTCAATGCTTCTAAAAGCCAAAGATGTTGTGACAGCTATAGGAAGAGGCTTTTCACCTGATGCCACCTATCGCCTGATACGTAACGAAGACGAAATCTTCGACTTGATTGATCTAAGGCAAATCTTCGGTCGTTCAGAATCTGACATTAAACGAGTAAAAGGCAGAATGATTGGCGCTGATGGAAAAACGAGAAAACTGATTGAGGAATTAACAGAAGCCAACATGGTAGTTTACGGTCATACAGTCGGGTTCATCGGCAGTTTTACGCAGGTTGATGCTGCACGGCACGCGGCGCAGATGATTATTGAGGGTTGCCAGCATCAAACAGTCTACAGGTACCTGCAACGGAAGCGCACTGAACTCAAGAAAGAGAAACTTCAGTTGTGGGAGAAACCTGAAAAGAAGTAAGAAACCTTACTCTTCTAAAGGCTATAGCCAATTTTGACTGTACATATAAGCTCGATTAACACTCTTAGTTGAGATTTTGGATAACTTAACTCATAGAAACATTAGGCACCCAGTTTGGCGCGCATTTTGCAAAGTGTTAAATAAGCAATTGTTAAATAAAACAAGATAACCCTTAGGTAGCGGGGGAGAGGTATTGGAAAAATCATTTACAGGTTTGAATCATAAACCAGTTAGACTAATGACTGTGGTTCTATTTGTGGGCATTTTAGCTTTGGTTTCGTTGGCTGCTCCGGTAGTAAAAGCGCAAGGAAATCCCAAAATAACTCTTAACCCAACAGCGGATCCCCCAGGCTCAACCGTGACCGTGACCGGAACAGGATTCGGCCCAGGGCAACCAGTAAGCATGGTCATTCAAAATCAGTTGTTCGGGTATGTTAACGCCACGGATACAAAAGGCGACTTTACACTATCAATTACAGTGGGCGATTGGAGTGGAGGACTTTCCACTGTAACGGCCACAGATGGTCTCGGCAACCATGCTGGAGCATCATTCACTGTGATGGGCGGCAGCACATCATCAGCTTCTCCTACCCCAAACTCTGGTTCCTCATCTTCAGGCGGTTCCTCTTCAGGAGGTTCATCATCGGGCGGCTCGGGTGGCTCAGGCTCAGGAAATGGATTTGTCACTTTTCCACCAACCACGACTTCATCTGGCGGATTTTGGTCTCCCACAGTAATCGGCGTAATTGTAGCAGTGTTGATAGCGTTCGCCATTTCGGGGGTGCTGCTATATAGCAGATCAAGCAAGCAGCGAATGATGCTGGAAAGAGAACGGGAACGTGATAGAGAGCGAACGCCTTATGGGCCGGAGCCATCTCAGGCGCCTTATGGACCCGGCGGTCAACCTCAAGGTTACGGCCATGGACCGCAGCCTTCAACTTACAATCCGGCTCCATCAAGCCCTGCTGGCTCGTCGCGATACACCCCCTACAGTTACAGGCAGCAGTCAACAAGTTCCTACCAATCGCGATACAACCAGCCATCAAGCTATAGAACAAGCTCCTACGCATCGCGTTACAGCCAACCATCAAGTTACAGACAACCGCAGTCAAGCTACAGTCGACCGCCAATGCATTCAAAGACCTGCTCTAACTGCAAACGAACTGTAAGAGAAGACCAAAACATCTGTCCATACTGCAACAAAAGGACATAGAGATAGCGGTTTAAGCTCCAAGCCACCGTTTGTGAGTTGCAACGCCTGTATAAAGTCTAAATCTTTTTTCCTTTTTTGTACTGCTCTTCTTAGATACTTTTATTCGAAGGATAGTTTTATGGGAAATTCTCTATAATTATTATTTTTATGTAAAATTCAGACCAGAATCTTTTGGACTATAGGTGGGCTCTTTGAGGGTAAAATAGACTATTCAGGTACCTACCTGAAAGTTATCATTTTTACCGTCTCACACTCAAGATCCTCATCATCCTAACGTCTTCGGGGCCAGAGTCGTCATCGCCCACCCTACCAAGAAAACAGCTAACCCAACGATTAAAACGTTAAGGTAACGGCTTTCAACGTCATACCACCAAATACTTGAGTGATCACAAAAGAAGGCTGCGTCTAAAGCCTATTTGGTGAAGATTGGGTTAGTTTTTTTGTTGTTTGTGTTTTGGATTGCTTTTCTGGAATGGGGCTTGGATTGGCTGCGGGTTGCGTCAACTAACGTCAACAAAAGTCAACTAACGTCAGCCAACGTCAACTAAAGTCAATAAACGTCAATTACCGTCAACGAACGTCAACTAAAGTCAAACACCGACCAAAACTCGCAGAAACAAAAGAAACCTCAGGCATTTAGGAAGCCCAAAAAGATCGCCGAGAGAAAAGGCTTACAGAAGTGTGTGTAAGAGGTGGTTTTCCGGCGAATTTTGCCTCATTGTGTTTTTTGGGTTGCTTTCTTGGTTTGAGGCTTGAGGCGTTGCAGGTTGCGACCCATTTCGACTCTACGTGACCCATAGCGACTCGCAACGATCCCTTTCGACTCGTAGCGACTCATTTCGACCATTTTGCGCGGCGCAGTTTCGTAAAAGTGTGGAAGGAGAGGTATTTTGTCAGGGGATAGGTTGAATTGAACATTCAAAATCAAAACACACAAGCCCTTTTCGTTGCTTTGCTTGCTGCGAAAACTTTTTTGCATATAAAATTGAAGTGTTAAACTTAGTCAAGAAAGTTTGACTAAACTTCAGTTCACAACTCTTGACGAAAACGCTTTTACATTAAAACTAACTAGACGCTCTCGAGGAATTGGATGGGCAAATTAGTTACCCTTAGCCTAACTTCACCGCCTGAAAAAACGCAAAACAAACGCGACTTATCCGTAATTGTAAAATCCCTTGAAGCGGAATGCAAAGGCTGCTCCCCAATTTCTCCCCTGCAATGCATAGACCGATGCCAAGCATACAAGCTGAAAAATGAATTACGCACACTGCAAAAGGCCTTGGCAAACCCAAACTACATTAAAGAACTTTTTAATGCCCTAAAGAATGAGACAAGACTCAGCATCCTCCAAGCCATGGCAAATGGCAGGTTCACAGTTTGCCAGCTACAACATAAACTTAAAGAAGCAGGTCAAAACCATAGCCAAAGCACGATTAGCAAAGAGTACCTATCTCCTCTTGTGGCAGTCGGCCTAGCATCTCAGGTTCAGGAGGAATACTACGCGACCGCGTTTGGTCTTCGCGTGATCCAATTGCTCGCGCGCTTCCAAGAATTCGCCAGAAAACTGCCTGCCCATTCAGAATGTTACGAAGAAACGCTTCTCCAAGCTTTACTTTCAGGACCAAAAACGTTTGAAGACATAGAGCCGTTTATTCTACAAAAAAACGTTTCACGCGTACTCAAACGTTTATGCGTGGCCAGGCTGATTGCTACACCAAAAGAGAGGGACTACATTTTCTTTTTTAAATCGAAACGTGACCCTAATCAGGAAAAATTAACGAAAACCGAGCGGAAAATCTATGATGCTATCGCTAACCAGGGAATCAGCGTGGGAAACTTGGCAAAAGAAACAGGGCTGTCAACAAGAATAACCTACAAATACCTAAGGCATTTGAAAGGCAAGAAACTAGTTTTCAATAGAAGAACACTGAAAGCCTACCGTTTAACCCGCGCAGGCGAAAAACTGGCTTTGTCGATGCAGGTTGTTCAAAAAATAGTCGAAGATGCCTGGATATCTTCGGAACTTGTCATGCGAGATAACAGGTAAATAACCAGCGGTGCCAGCTTAGCCTTCCGGACTTCTTTAGCTGAGATTTTGCCTTTGTTTACCCCCAATATTGGCAGAAATTCTCGTTGCGTTGCCTATTCGATTTGCCTTAAAATTTTGTTGGTGCCGCTTTGAGGTGGTTTTAGTATCATGGCGGAGCTTTAATCTTATCGACAAATCGATGTTGCAGCTTTGCAATTTTAGGCGCAATGACAACTTGACAATAAGGTTCCTTTGGATGCTTCTTGTAGTAGTCTTTATGGTAGGTTTCAGCCTTGTAAAACTCTCTTAGCGGTTCCACAATCGTAACTATCGGCTTATTCCATATGCCCTCTTTGTTGAGTTCATTGATGAGTTTTTCGGCTTCAGCTTTCTGTTCTTCGTTATGGTAGAAAATAGCTGACCTGTATTGCGTTCCAACGTCAGCGCCTTGTCTATTCAGCGAGGTAGGGTCGTGTATTGTAAAGAAAATTTCTAGGATTTCGCGGTAACTTATTATTTTAGGGTCGAAGAATATCTGCGCAGCTTCCGCGTGCCCCGATGTGCCTGTTGAAACCTCTTCGTAAGAAGGGTTAGGCACGGTGCCGCCTGTGTAACCGGGCTCAATTCGCTGCACGCCTTTTATTATGCTGTATGCGGCTTCTGTACACCAGAAGCAGCCGGCTGCAAGCGTTGCAATCTCTAAATTCGTTTTCATGTCAGTTTGATTCATTCTTTATCCTTCCAAAAAAGAACTTTGATATACTCTAGTGCTGGGAAGCTTTGAACTTAACGTTTTGTGGCTGTCAGTAAACAGCAACTAATTTCAGCTTAGATTGTATTTTCCGAATAAACCTACGAACCGAAACCGCCGCTGAACTAAACCCAGTAATTGTGACAAGAAGTATCCAAAAGCCAAATAAAAGCTGCTTTAGTAACTGCAAAAAAGATAGCCTATACCGCAAAGATAAGTAGGCATTTGAGTGTCGCAGCCATTATCCTGAAGTTAGCTCTGATTGTGCCGCCTATTCGGGGCTTATTGCGTCTAGGCGGTGCCTCATATTTTACCTCACCTATCACGAATCCTCTCTTCCTTGCTCTAACCAACAGTTCTCCTCCGAAGGTTTCTTCGCCCTTCAAAGTTAACCCGTCTATGGCTTCTTTCTTGTAAGCCCTAAAATTTGAGTAAAAATCTGAAACTCCTAACATTTTACCCAGCGTTTTGGAGGCTACCCTCTCAGAAAATCTCGGAATAACCGTTCGTGAAGCTACGACTAAATCAACCTCCCCAAGTTTCCGAACGAGGACAGGAATGAGCTCGGGGTCATTTTCTAAGTCAGCATCAATCGTTACAATTATAGGGAACTTGGATAGTTTCATCCCGTAAAGTAACCCCTTAGTTTGCCCTTCTCTAACTTTGGAAACCGCTACATCCGCAAGCCCCTCTGCAACCTCAACAGTTCCATCCGAAGAACTATCATCAACAACTATTATTTCATGCGGAATACTTTCCAACACAGACCGGGCCCGTAGGATTAGCTCCTCAATGTTTTCTTTTTCATTCCATGTAGTGGTAACCACGGATATGCCCTGAACCATTTTGCTGCCTGTGCTCATGAGTAGCCAATGCTGAAGAACAACTATTAAGCTCATTGACCAAAAAACTTCGAAGGGGTTTTTCGAGCAAGCCTCAAAGCGCTTTCTCAAATGCAATTTTGCTTTCTATAGTTACAGCTAAAACAATAACGGACACATAAACTTAAAATAATTGGAAGAACTGATGTGTTAACGAATTTCATAAATTAGGTATGCACTAATAGAGGATGAAAAAATGAGCAAATCAGAAAAACCCCACTTAAACCTCATCATCATGGGGCACGTTGATCACGGAAAATCAACAACCACAGGTCACCTTCTTTACCTGGCAGGCGCAATCGACGAAAGAACAATCAAAGCCTTTGAAGAAGAAGCCGAAAAAATGGGCAAAGGCACATTCAAGTACGCTTGGGTACTCGACAACCTCAAAGAAGAACGAGAAAGAGGAGTCACAATCGACCTGCGATTCTTGAAGTTCGAAACCAAGAAATTCAACTACACCGTAATCGATGCACCTGGTCACCGAGACTTCGTTAAAAACATGATTACAGGCGCAAGCCAAGCAGATGCCGCAGTTCTCTTCTGCTCAGCCAAAAAAGGCGAGTTTGAAGCAGGCATCGGTCCAGGAGGCCAAACAAGAGAGCACGCGTTCCTTGCATTCACTTTAGGTATCCGCCAACTAATCGTCGCAGTTAACAAAATGGATGACATATCCGTTAACTACAGCAAAGAACGATACGAAGAAATAAAGAACGAAGTTTCAAGAATGCTCCGAATGGTAGGCTTCAAAATCGAAAAAATCAACTTCATACCCGTGTCAGGCTGGACTGGCGAAAACCTGATCAAGAAAACTGACAAATTGTCATGGTACAATGGTCCAACATTAATTGAGGCGTTAGACCTCCTTGAAGTTCCAGCTAAACCAACTAACAAACCTCTACGCGTTCCCATCCAAGACATTTACAGCATCACCGGCATCGGAACAGTCCCAGTGGGCAGAGTCGAAACAGGCACTCTTAAGCCTGGACAAAACATAATCTTCATGCCAAGCAACAAGACCGGCGAAGTCAAATCCATCGAAATGCACCACACAATGATCCCAATCGCTGAACCAGGCGACAACATCGGCATGAACGTTAGAGGTATTGCGAAAGCTGACATTCACAGAGGAGACGTAGCAGGACCTGTTGACAATCCGCCAACAGTAGCTAAAGAGTTCATTGGCCAAATCATCGTCATTTACCACCCAACTGCCATAGCCGCAGGTTACACACCAGTACTGCACTACCACACAGGGCAAATCGCATGCAGATTCACAGAACTCATCAAGAAAATTGACCCGCGCACCGGCCAAGTGACCGAAGAAAAGCCCGCGTTCCTAAAAACAGGAGACGCAGCATGGGTAAGAATGGAACCTTTGCATCCGATTGCAGTCGAACAGTACACTGACTTTCCAGAGCTAGGACGCTTCGCAATCAGAGACATGGGCACAACCGTAGCTGCTGGCGTCATAAAAGAAATAACCAAAAAGGGACCATAAACCCTTCATTTTATTTTTGGTTTAAATCAAATAAGTTTGATTTTTCTAATTTACATCGACAATCTTTGGCATGTCTTGTTTATTTGGTTCTGATTTGTTGTAGCGTCGTGACAGTCACAAGTGTGTATATTCTATCGTACTGAGTGCCTTTACTAAGGTGACAGTCAATGGATCACCCCACGGAGAACTCCACTCTGTTACAGAAAAATCTTCAAGAAAGGTCGAAAAGAGAGCGTTCAGAGGAAAGGCTTGAGCTTATTTCCTTGAAAGATGTGCCATTAGAAGTGAGGCGCCGGGAAGCAAGAGAACCCTTGTTCCTAACGAGATACGAATAAATCACGATCACTGACTTGAAAGGCTTTCTTATTCAATTCCTCTATGGGCAATGTTTTTCGGGCTTTGCCAAGGTCAATTTGGTCACAGTCGCATGGCTGTTGGCTACCCATTAAACGTGCGGTATGATTTTTATACTTGATTCTTTCAAAGAGAAGCAGGTGTTTGAAGTTGTTCAGGAGAAGCAAGGCTGATGAGATTTCCGCATTCTTTGCAATGCCACTTAGTAAGAATGAACTTTCCATGTTCTATTTGGGAGTATCAGGTTTCATCATAAGAAGCCTCAGCCACGCGCTCTTAATTGACCCTGCTGGTATGCTTAAAGGCGACGAGCTCAGCGCATTGAAAGGTATCAATCTGGTTCTTTTTACGCATGATCATTTAGATCATTTCTCATCAGGCAAAATGCGGGATATCTTCAAAGACACGGCTGCTCCTATTCTTGCCGAGCCAAAAGTGGCTAGGAAGCTCGATGGAAAAATACCTGCTGAAAAACTCGTAAGTGCTGAAAACGGAAAAAACTACACTTTAGGCGATGTGGCTGTCAGAGCCATCCAGGGAATCCATCGAGGCCCAATAATGCTTTACCAGATAAAAATGGATGACTTGACGGTCTTCCACGGAGGCGACTCGGGGTACGTAAGCCTCAAAGACTGCCCCTCGAACGTTGCGATTGTTCCTGTTGGCGGCATGTCACCAACGGCTTCACCTGAAAACGCCTACAAAATGGTAGTAGACGTTAAACCCGATGTTGCGATAGCCATGCATGGATCAGACAAACAGAAACAGCAGTTCGCAGAAAAAGTCAAAGAAACCATGCCTCAAGTGCCAGTCCACATATTGGAGCCCTTCACAGCAAAAACTGTGTCGCTTCAACAAAAACATTAACCCGCAAAAAAGGAGTACATGCTTTTTTCTTCACGTTGTGGCGGTTAGAGCGTAAGTGAAATAAGCCTGCGTTTATGGTATCGTACTTTAAGGTTGACATTATGTCTGGAGCAGAAACGTTGCTTCCCTATGTAAAGGACAGCAAAAAGCCTGGCGAAGAGCCAACAATCATAATTGATAGCCGTGAAGCCGGCAGCGCCGAAAAAATTGTGAGGGGCTTAGTTGACCGTGGCGTCAACGTCAAAAAGCAGATGCTGGAGAAAGGCGACTACGTGCTCTCTGACCAATGCGCGGTTGAACGCAAGACTGTTAACGACTTCGTTTATACTTTGACAAGACGCTACCTTTTCGAACAACTTTTTAGCCTAAAAGAGGCATATCCAAAGTCGCTTGTTGTGCTAGAAGGCTATTTGCCTATAATCTACAAGTTCAGCAACATTCAGCCCAGCGCGATTTGGGGAGCAATGTTTAACTTGGCGAAGAACGGCATCTCCATAGTTAACACGGCAAACCAGAAGGAAACAGTTGATTTCCTTTACACAGCTGCCAAACAAGAGCAGATTGTAGAAAAGAGAAGCCCGGTGGTCCACGCTTTCAAGAAGTGTGACACCATTTCCGACGCTCAGGTCTATTTTATCGCCAGCCTACCAAACATCGGTAGGGAAAAGGCCGTGGCTATTCTTGAATCCTACCAAACGCCGCTGAACGCACTAATTAACGCGGACGATTGGTTGAAATCAGTGAATGGGCTAGGACCAGTAATAACCAATAAGGTAAAAGAGGTTTTAAGCACACCATACAAGGACAAAACATGCGTGGACACTTAGCAGCTACATTTTCCGCTATCAGCTGTAAATTGATGCCTTAAGCGGTTGGTTTGGGCGCGAGGTGTTTTTGTTGTTTGTGTTTTGGGTTGGTTTTCTTGTTTTGGGCTTGATGCGTTTGCAGGTTGCGTTTTTTCCTGTTGTCTCCCGTTCCCCCGCGTTGATTCCCATTCATTCCCGTCCTTTTCCGTTTTTCCCCGTTCCTTTTCGACTTTTCTTTTCAAGAAACCAGGCTGGGGTTCGAGCACAAAAGAAAGAGCATGCATCATGAAAACGTATTAAGTATCGAACATGATTAATTGACTTCAGGGTTTGATGAGATCATGAATGACTTGGCAGATCAACAAGTTGATGAGATAGCTCAAAAAATCATTGTAGAAGTAGAACACGCAAAGTCGAAAGATTTGGCAGGCTCCGACGAAATGATAAAGATTCTGCACTTGACAAACACACATAGCGCGAAAGCGTTGTTGGAGCACGCCGAAGAAGCTCCAACACAACATGAGCGAAACGTAGGGAAAAAGGCGGTGGTGGAAGCATTGTTAGTTTCAACTTGGCATACAAGGCTTTACTTCATCATAAGATCATTCATTATGGGACTGCTTAGTGCGTCGTTGACTATTGTTTTTGTTTTGATATTTCACTCAATAACCCTAGCTTTGGACATTCCACTGGGTATTTTTTCATTTGTATTCTCGCTAGCTGTTTCTAGGCTGCTGGACGTGCAGATTGTGAAAGCAACGAAAGCCATAACAGATTACCTGAGTACTCACAACAGTTTGAGAAGCTTTATTCTCAACCATTTCTGATCTGGTAACCACTTATTAGGACATTAGGGCAAACTCTTTGCTTTTTAACTTCGAGATCTACTGTGGATTTCAGAAATATTTGCGTTCTTGTTGCTGTAGTCATGCAATCACATAATTAAATATAATATAATCTGCTCAAGTTCAACCAAGCAAGCAATCAATATTTTGGCGTGAAAGAAAATTGTCAAATACTGCAAAAAAACTTAAAATTTTTGTCTTGGTTTTGCTATCTTCAGCGCTTTTCGTTGCAGCCATAAATTCAGGCGCGCTAACCGTGAAAGCCCAAGGGACAGATACTGTTGTAGTCTATTCTTCAGTTGGTGGAACAACCAGTCCCGACGCAGGAACATACACTTACGCGGATGGTTCGACCCAAACATTTACCGCAACCGATGGTAACGGCTTTATTTTCCAATACTGGGAGATTGTCACTGCTGCTGGAGGCGTCACTTCCACCGATAACCCCTTAGACCTTATCCTAAACCAGAGTGCCTATGCTCTTCAAGCAACCTTTGAACCAATAATCTTCACCGGACCCGTAAACAAAACTATAGATATGTCGACCGACGCGATCGTCGTTGTTTTAGGAGCAGTCGGAGGAACAGTGAGCCCCGCACCAGGAACATACGCTTTAGCTAGCGCTACCACATTAAATTTACTAGCAACTCCAACTAGCGGTTGGACTTTTAGCCACTGGATAATAGGTGGGACTCCCATGAACCACGGTGCATACTCATTCACAGACACTCCGACAGATAACCCGTATAACGTTAACCACGGTTACGGAAACACTTACTCTTATCAGGCCGTATTCACCCCCACCAGCTCCTCATCGAGTTCACCAACACCTAAAGTACCAGAGTTCTCATCTGCAGCCGCAGCCTTGGTCGCAGCAATACTAGTAATCGTTGCATTCGGAGCGTACACATACACCAAGAAAACAAGAAAATAAAACCTCCTTTTCTTTTTTTGCAACCGAAAATGGCTACAAGTGTTTGGATTCCGCATCAGGAATCCTTTGTAATTTTTTCATCATTTAAGCGGCCTCCCCACTTTAGCTGTCACGATGATGTTCCGTGCACAGCCAGTCCAACATTTTTCTCCCAACTTAAAATTTAAGTTCAAGCCTTCAAAGAGAACATTCATTCTGAAAAATAACAGTTTGCCTTGAAAAATTTGGGTAAGCTTAATAATCTTGGCAAGAGCCTCTTAATATCACAAATGAACATCATAACATTGATTGCATCGCTAAGCCTCATCGTACAGATAGTAACTCTGTCAATAGTTATTTATGGATACATTTTGAAGAGGAAAACGAGGTTTGCTCAACATGGAACCTTAATGCTGGTTGCGGTTGCAATGCAGTTCGTCTCATTCATGTTAATCATGGGCCCTGCTTTTTTAGTAATAGTTGAAAATGGCTTTTCGCAAAAACCCATATTGATTTCTGCAGTTACCTTAGCTCACGTAGGTCTTGGCACCACAGCATTGGCGACGGGTATTTGGATAACAGGTTCGTGGCATCTCCAAACTTCAATCACAAATTGCATGAAAAAAAGTTACATAATGCGATACTTAATTGTTATCTGGATCCTGGCTTTATCCTTCGGGATCACCCATTACGTGCTGACTTACCTCATCACGTGAAGTTTTTCAAAACAAAAAGGGTAATCCCACCAAATATTCTTAGCCAGTATTACAGATTACAATAGTTTTCTTTGAAAGTAACAAGAGGATGTTGAGAAAGGTAGTTATAAAGCCACAAACTCAGTAATAAGATAAAGCCAAGCTGTTTGTTTTACGCCGCTGGTGAGAATTTTGCCGAGGGAAATTGTGGTAGGTAATGGGCGAGTTTTAGTTGCTATTGACAGTCAAATGGCAATTAGAGACTTTTTTTACCCAAGAGTTGGCTTAGAAAACCACTTATCTGGACATTACTCCAGATTGGGAATCTGGGCAGATCGGAAGTTCTCATGGATTAGCGAGAATTGGGAAAGGAAAATCAAGTATTTGCCAGAGACTCTGGTAAGTCAATGCTCCGCAAGAAATCAGGATGCAGATCTTGAGTTGGAAGTTAATGATGCCGTCCACAGCTCCTTAGACGCATATCTCCGCAAGGTTGTTATCAACAATATTGGAGCCAGAAGGCGCGAAGTCAGATTGTTTTTTTCCAATGACTTCCATGTCTACGGAGAAGACACAGGAGACACAGCAATGTATGAATCTACTCTAAATTCAATAGTTCATTACAAGCGGAAACGTTATTTCCTAATTGACGGGGTAACGGATCAGAATCTGGGTATTTATCAATATGCAACTGGACAAAAAGAATCATTTGGAAAAGAAGGCACTTGGAGAGATGCAGAAGACGGAGAACTGCAAGGGAATCCAATTGCCCAGGGTTCGGTGGATTCAACAGTTTCATTCAAACTTGAAATGGAACCCAATACAGCAAATACTATTTACTATTGGATTGCCTGCGGCAGAAACCTTGAACAAGCGAAGAACATAGACTCGATTGTAAGGAAAACAGGGGTCGAACAGCTGCTCCTTGAAACCGAGAACTATTGGAGCGCTTGGAGCAACACAAAGAAATTTAACTTAAATACATTACCGCGTGCTGTAGTACGACTTTTCAAGGAATCATTGCTAATAATGCGTTCTCATGTTGACAATGGCGGAGGAATTATCTCATCTTGCGATTCTGACTTGCTCCAATTCAATCGTGACACGTACTCTTACGTGTGGCCGCGGGACGGAGCTATCATTGCAATGGCGTTTGACATGGCCGGCTTTCCAGAAGTGGCACGCATGTTTTTCACATTCTGCAACAAAATTATTAACGGAAATGGTTACTTCAATCACAAATACTCGCCAGATGGTTCTATAGGAAGCAGTTGGCTCGCGTTGATTGATGCTGATAGAAAAATACAATTGCCGATACAAGAAGATGAGACTGCACTTGTGTTGATTGGGTTGCACAAACACTTTCAAAAATATGGAGATTTGGAGTTCATATCCAAAGTCTATCCGAAATTAGTTTTGAACACCTCTGAGTTCTTGCTTAGTCATCGTGATCCCAAAACGGGCTTGCCCAAACCTTCTTTTGACCTCTGGGAAGAGAAAGCTGGCGTGTTTAACTCAACAGTGTCAACAGTAATATCTGCTCTTCAGTCTGCAGCAGGATTTGCCAAAGTATTTTACGATAGTGAAAGACAGGAGAAGCTGTCAAACGCGAGTGCTGAAATGAAGGAAGCTATGCTTTTGAGACTTTATGATTCAAAAGCACGGAGGTTCAAAAAAGCACTCTATCCCACGGGAATTGAAGATTTGACTGTCGACAGTAGTGTTGCGTTGAGTTTTATCACTGGAGCTTTCTCAGCTTTTTCAGAGGAAGTAAGAAATAGTATGAACTCGGTGATTGACAAGCTATGGATAAAAACAAATACTGGCGGACTTGCACGTTATGAGAACGACGACTATTACAGAGTTACAAGAGAACTTCCCGGAAACCCCTGGGTCATTTGCACACTGTGGCTTGCCCGATGGTATATTGCTACCGCCTTAACATTGGAGGAGCTAAACAGAGGATTAAGCATTCTAAGTTGGACAGCAAAATATGCATCACCATCTGGAATGCTTGCGGAACAGATTAACCCGCATACGGGTAATCCACTTTCAGTGTCACCGTTGGTCTGGAGTCACGCAGAATTTGTTTTAGCGGTTTGTGAATATATCGAAAAACAAAAGGCGCTCTCCTTGATTCCTGAAAATAAATCCCAATGGAGTAAAGGATAATGACTCTTTCTTTGTTGTGCAGAACAGAAGAGGTTGCTGAGAATGAGATAAAACAATTCACTCTTAACGGAATCGAGTTACTTGTTATCAACCAAAACATGAAGTTTTACTGCTTGGCAGCGCGGTGTACCCATGCCGGAGCCCCTTTAGCGGAAGGCGAACTTGAAAATGGGGTACTACAGTGTCCTTGGCATGGCTCAAGATTTAGAATTGAGACTGGTGAAGTTGTCAGAGGGCCGGCTAAGAAACAGTTGCCCATATATTATATCACGGTCAAAGACAACAATCTCTTGGTAGAACTATAGGAACCCCACTTTAGGCAGTCTCAATTGACAGAGAACTCTTCTATGACAAGCTCCATGTGATACTCATTACAATCGGGGATTGGAGTGGGCCGGACCGGATTCGGACCGGCGACCTTCTGCACGTCAAGCAGATGTCCTAACCAGGCTAGACGACCGGCCCACATTAGTGCCTTATTTTTTATGTTGTTTTCCTATATAGGCGCTTCGTCTCTGTGTTGCGTTGCCTATTGGGAAATCTTGCCTCTATTAATCTATTTTCCTATTGCTTTAGAAACGAAATTGTTTTCAGGTTCAAGTTTTGTGGTTTGGCATCATAGGGGTTTTAAGTTACTGGTGAGTATATGGATTGAAAGGGTAGGGCTATGGCAACTGATGAAGTACTTTCCTTACTTGTGGATTTCGTTAACAAGAACTCTGATGCTGCCGACGTTCAGTGGGACAGGCGTATGAGTCCCCGGTTGCTCTTTAACCCGTACTCGAAGAATTTTGAAGAACGAAAAATCATTGCACACTACTTTCTGCTTGTCGCGTCCATACTTGACGATACAGTTGTAGGTTACCCTGAGAACGCCCGTATGTTGCTTTCATACTTGCATGAGGCTTTCGGAAACACACTGTTCGAGATTAAGAAAGGGCATATTTTCGAGGAAGAAATTGTAAAATCAGATTTTTATTCTGATTTGGGTCCAAACAAGAAGGCGGCAGGTGAAATCATGGCTTCCGTTAACTTGTTTCTGAAGATCAACGCTGAAAGAAACCTGCTTAAGTATGCTCAAAGATTTAGAAAACCAAGCGACTTCATTGATGACATCGCCAAAAATGTCAAAGCTCTAAGCGGACCGCACATCGACAAAGCTTGGATTTACATGCGTTGGATGGTTAGACCCGCACCCGACCTACAAATCTATGACCATCTCCTTCCCGAGGATCTCTACGTTCCGTTAACGAAGGAAAACGCCAACGTAGCGGCAAGTATAGGAATAATCGATTCCGCTTCCCCATCGCTCTGGCGAGACGAACATACTGCAGCTGTGGCGAGACAGAAAATAACTGACTTTGCGAAACGACTTTACCCGCAGGATCCTGCCAAGGTTGATTACCCATTTTTCCTACTAGGCAGATGGCTGAGACAGAAAACCTTGAACAGGGTTACTTTGAAAACGGCGCTTGATTTTCTGGATCGCATGCAAAAAATAACAGGGCAATCTCAAGCTTACTATCAAAAGATGAGTCGTTACAAGAGCGGGTGGGAGAAAAAAACGGCGCTGACCCTTTTGAAAATGCATATCCCGTACGGTTACGAAACTATTAGCTTTCCTTTACCTAACAATGAAGTATATACTCCTGACTTTATCCTGGAGAAGAAGCTTCAGGGAAGGAAAATAATTCTTGAACCCCATTTTGAAATGACAAAGAGACAAGCCAGGAAATATGCACTGTTCAAGAGAACCTATGGCCATGAATTTCTCTTGATTCTGCTGCTTAAGAATGACTTGATTCCCATGTATCATCAGAGGAAAATATTAACAGACGATGTTTGTGACGACGTGTGGCCGATTGAATTTATCCATTTGCTTGCTGAAAAAATCCGAAGAGGCACCTATGGCGAGTGACTCGGATGCTAAATCGTTTTTGAGTGTCTTAATTAGGCCGGACAGCTTTGTATTCCTGACTTTATGATGGCACAGGATAATTTCAAACCAGTAGCAGTTTGGCTAATACTTAATGGGAAAACTGAGGAAGCGGTTACGTTGCTGGCTAAAAACTACAAGGTCAATGTTCCCAACCTTAAAGTGGGTTTACCGAAAGGTCACAAGGTTACTGCTTATGGCTGCTACACCGCGAAAAATCATACTATTTCAGTATTAAACAGCGACGTGCTGACCAACCCTTTCGTAATTATTCATGAGTTCTATCATCACCTGCGCAGCAAAGCGGTGGACAAGATGCATCGTGGAACAGAGAAAAACGCAGACAAATTTGCACGCGAGTTCCTCCTTGAATATGAAATGGCTGCGAAAAGAGCAAAGATTACTCAGTAAAATCTTCGTCTGTTTCATCTTTGCCGATTGGAGCGGTAATCTGAATGGGTACTCTTTCGGTTTTGGCGTCGTACGCAGCCACGCAGTTTTGGCCTTCGAATGGGTACCCTACAATCATAAGGATTCTACCGAAAAAGTAATTCATGTCGACATGGCTGGGCGAAATGTTTCCTGAAGGATGCGAATGAACGGTGCCAACTAGTGAGAAATCGCCTGAAAACATGTATGGGTTAAAATGTGCGAACCCTTTTCCATGGACAGCGAAGGGAGCCAAAACTAAGTCTGTTATTTTGATGACGCCTTTGTTTTTTTTGCCTCTTAAGAGCAGAAAACTTTCTCTAGGGTAAAGTTGCTTTGCGCCAGCATAAATGGTATCCAATATGTCCTTTGGGACCTCAATGATTGTCGGCTTTGCTGACATGCCAAGAAAAGTGGCAGTTGTCAGTTAATTACTTTGCTTTGAAACCTGTAGCCATCGCCTTGGGAATGAAAAGTATGTCGGCAAAGGAATACGCGCAAACATTTTATTGTGGTAAGAACAGAGTAAGCGAATTGGCGCTGGGAATTGCGCCGGGATAATGCTTCAATATTATTGGGCATCCCGATGGCAGAGTGGTTAACGCGCGGGCCTTGAGAGCCCGTGGACCTTCTGGTCCGCATGGGTTCGAATCCCATTCCCGGCGCCATTTTACTGGTTTGGGTTGTTTTTGAGTTTATTTTGTCTAAAATCTACATAGTTGAAGTTCGTTCAAATTAGTGATTTGCTACATTTGAAATCTTGCAAAAGCTGGAGGACGATCAGTTCATCGATAATTAGAGGAATCCACTGTAATTTGCATGCAAGCCACTTCTTTGAACCCTAAACGGGGAAGGGAATCGCACCTCAACTCGGGTGAAGAGCCCCCCGTAGTGACCGTAATCGGCCGGCCACCAATCCTTCGAGTCGGTCATCAGCGCATAAAGGTCCTTCTTCAGAGCTTCCAAATCAAGTTTCAGGAATTCATCAGCGTAGTTAAACTCCTTGCCCCATCGGATTGGACAAGGGGAATGCTGGTGCAAAATATTCAGGTTCAACTGGGGCCGAACCAGTCTTGGTTCGACGTGCCCCGCGCACCTGAAGTAATCATCGGTCTCTTTTTTTCAGTCATCTTAAAAATCACCTTACCCCAAATCGTATTTCTAAGCAAGTTCTACAAAAGCTTTGCTAACGTCTACTATTTCAGTTAGCCATCTTTCTGTTTCAACCATTTTCCCCGGGAAAATAACAGACTGAAAAGTCTTATATCGATTTGCAGGCTTCTAGTAATATAGGTGGCTAATTTTGGGAGTTAAAGAAAATCTTGAGTTGATGAAAACGCTCGATGATTCGTGGAACGCAGGACCTAATAGTCCACTTTGGGAAACTTTTAAGAAACGTCATAGAGAAGATGTTAAAGTGTATTGGCCAGCCCAACCCCTGCCTACAGTAGGACGACATAGTCATGATGTTGAGGCTACGGGGTTCTTCAAAACCTTTGACAATCGGTTAGTCAACAACCCTTACAAGATCGCCTTCGGTGATGAAAATCACACATGCACTGTCGCTGATTGGACGGTGACCATGAAAGGACCGATGAAAGGCGCAGACGGAAAGATTATCCAGCCTACTGGGAAAACAGCAAAGCTTGAATTCTGTACAGTCGCCACGTGGAAGAACGGCGAAATCGTTGAAGAAAGACTGTTTTATGATGTAGTTGGTTTCATGCAACAGCTTGGGCTGAGCAAATAGGTCAGCCCAACTTCCCCCTTCTTTTCAGTTTGCGTGCGTGAACGAAAAACAATATTCATCAAGAACGCACTCAATTTCTTGATGAACTGGGAGAAAATGAATATTTAGTTCCAAATTGTTGAATAAGTATTAGGTGATGTTCTTTGGAAAGAAAAATCGAAAAGACATTAGAACGTCAGCTTACCCTCGAGGGCGCAGGAGTCAAACTCAAACGAGTTCTGGGAAACGACAAAAACTCCACGCTTGACCCCTTCTTGCTCTTAGACCACTTTGGATCAAACAACCCTAAAGACTACATCAAAGGTTTTCCATGGCACCCCCACAGAGGAATGGAAACAGTCACTTACATGTGGACAGGCGAAGTTGAACATGGCGACAGCATGGGCAACAAAGGCGTAATCAAATCTGGAGACGTGCAGTGGATGACTGCTGGTTCAGGTATAATTCATCAAGAAATGCCCCAAAAATATGACGGTTTAATGCAGGGATTCCAACTATGGGTAAACTTACCCGCAAAGAAAAAGATGGTTAACCCCAAATATCGAGGAATAGAAAAAGAACAAATTCCGATGGTTCAGAAAGATGGCATGAAGATTAAAGTCGTAGCAGGAGAGATCGATGGAACACGGGGACTAGTTCGTGACTTAGCAATCGACATTGAATATTTTGATGTGGAGTTAACTTCAGGAAAAACATTCGAACATTCAACTGCCAAGGATGATACGGTATTTGCTTACATTGTCGAAGGCTCCGTTGAGGCTAAAGGTAAAACCATAACCCAGGGTCAGTGCGCAGTCTTTGGGAAAGGCGATTTAGTCAAGATAAGTTCAAAAAACGGCGCTCACTTTCTTTATGTGTCAGGTGAACCATTGAATGAACCAGTGGCTTGGAGAGGTCCCATAGTAATGAACACTGAAGAAGAATTAGCTTTAGCTTTCAAAGAGCTGGGCGCTGGCACTTTTATCAAAACAAAAAGTTCTTTAAACCCTGACAAAAAATCGATGTGATGTAGATATGAGTGCAAGAAAGAAAATATCAGTTGAGAGTAAAAAGGAAAGCACTTTTCATGATAGGGTAGATAATAAAGACAAAGCGTTTGTTCTGTTCTATGCAACTTGGTGCCCGTTTTCGCAGCGGTTCTTGCCAATCTTTGAGGAGTATTCAAAGAGCAATCCGAATGAGTGCTTAAGTGTTATTGTCGATGAAGAGCCTAATGTCTGCGAAGAATACGCTATAGAATATTATCCGACAGTGTTAATGTTCAAGAAGGGAAAAGTGCATAAGCGCTTAGACGCAGAGCCGCACGTTGGTTTAAGCAAAAAACAGCTAAAGGACCTTAATGAAAAACATTAAGGAGCCTCAAGTTTCTCTTTTTTTGATGCCCAATTCTTGTTTCGCTTATTTCAAAGAGTCGTCGCCGTCGTTGAAGCCTTCATCTATGTGAGAGCCGTCGCAGAAGGGCTTGTTCTGGGATTTAAGCCTGCGAACACGGCGGCATCTCAATTCACCCAGACACAGGCTTTTCAGTAGCATGCGACCTCTGCAACGGGGAACCTCAATGTGTAGAATTCTGCCCCGAAGAAGCCCTAGAGACCATAACAACTGATGAAGAAGCCGATAAACGCATGAGCGAAACCTTAGAGAAGCTGCCCGCAGAAACTGAACGAA
>JBEKTQ010000026.1:0-50184 GCA_049515895.1 Bathyarchaeia archaeon
CTCAAAAGTCCCTTCTGCTGCCTCATCTGATTCGCAGGATAAGGAATCACAGCCTTCACGCCAGAGTTGGACGCTTGCTCTCTCTGGCCTCGGCATGAATACTGAGAGTCAGCGACCAAAAGTTTCATTCTCTTATTCGTCGACCTCAAAGCCTTCTCAAAAAGTGTCGGAGCATGCTTCTTCTCATTGTCATTCGCTGGAGCAGCTACGACAGCTAATGGTAACTCAGACTTTGCATCAATAGCCACGTGCAGCTTGTAGCCAAGCTCATACGTCTTACCGTTTCTTCCCACTCTTGCCTGCGGATCTGAAGCTCCTTTACTGTTATCATGAGGGTCTCGCCTGCTGTAGGCCTTAACGAACGTAGCGTCCAAAACCACGGTCTCACCGCTTATCAATCCAGAATTCAAAAGTTTCCGAATCAGCTTGTTCATTATTTTTTGCAGCCTTCTCGGTCCGATGCGCCTTTTGAACCTTGATAGCTGTGATGGATGATACGGATTCTGGTCTGCCTCGAGGTCGCAGAGCTCACGCAGGTTCTCGTCTTTCCACAGTCGCCTGCAGAGTTCCCTCTCGCTTGGGATCTGCTGAAAACGCTTAACCATTAAGGCTTTGAATATGCCCATGGGTTTTCTCGGCGGCCTGCCTGGACTGCCCTCTTTGTGGTAAGCTTCCTTCACGACTTTTTCTATGTCGTCTAGGTTCAGTTTGGACAGGATGGTGCATGAAAAGGTGGGTTCTTCCATCTGTCACCCTGAATGGTCAACTCAAACAAACTTAAACACGAATATGTTAATCTCAATGTTTTAGCAACAAACTGGCGCGCACAAAATCTCGTTCAACTCTTGATTAGCAACCACCTTTCTCTCATTCTAGGTCTTCATTTCCTGACTCAAATTTTTGGTTTGTTAGTACATTTCCAATACTCAAATCAAAAGATTCAAGTCCATTTCAAAAAGTGCTTGTTTCATTACGGAAAAAGTATTATGTTTGAACAACTGATTGAGAACTAACAGTGAAAAGAATGTCAAACAAGCCATGGCGACTATCTGTCAGAGTTTTGATTCAAGACGATGAAGGACGATTCCTCATGATGAAGCGCTCCAACCGTTCAAAAAGCAACATTGGCAGGTGGGAGCCACCAGGCGGCAAAATCGACGCTGGCGAAAGCTTCGACGAAGCTCTAGTTAGAGAGGTCGCCGAAGAAACAGGTTTAACCATTTCCATTAAGAGTGTGGCTGGTGCGGTAAGCTGGGAAATGACTAAACTGAGGATTATCCAACTGATAATGGAAGGTTCTGTGGAGTCAGGTCAACTGCATCTCAGTAATGAACACAACGCTTACTCTTGGGTTAGACCTGAAGAGTTTTCAACCTTGGAGTTGGCAGATTGGTTTGAATCCTTCGCGATGGAAATGGCAAGAAAAGCCTCCAAAGTTAATATGGTAAAAAATCCCAGCAAATGAGTGAAGAATGAGGACCGCGTAATGACCGAATCTGTTAAGAAAATCTCAAACAAAATGTTAAACACTGAGGTTGCATTGTACGCACAGCTTTTTCCGCGTTACAAGCTTTACGCTGAAACTCTCTCAAAGGTGCTTGAGCAAGCTGTAAAGAAATATGCCCCCCAAGCTATGGTGCAAGCTCGGCCCAAAGCTATACCTAGTTTCGCGGAGAAGATCTTGCGAAAAAACATATACACGGATCCTGTTAACGAGATGACTGATCTTTGTGGTGCAAGAGTAATAACGCACAGTCCCGAAGAAGTCAAATCGGTTTGTGAGTTTTTGGAGAAAAACTTTGTAATCGATTGGGACAACAGCGTAGACGTCAGCCAACGACTTAAACCTACAGAGTTTGGATACCGCTCCGTTCATTACATTGTGCAGTTTAAAGACGGCATCTTTCCAAACAAGGAAGTGTCGGTTGAGGTGCCACAAGAGGTATTCGGTTTAAAAGCTGAAGTGCAGGTTAGAACCTTGCTGGAGCATTCTTGGGCTGATTTCAGCCACGACTTGAGCTACAAAGGCACATTCAAAATCCCAGCAAAATGGGAGCACGAACTCGCAGGCTTGGCAGCTTCGCTCGAATCCGCAGATAGCACTTTTTCGAGAATTCGTTCGGGTCTTCAACTCTACGCAAGCAATTATGGCGCTTACATGTCTGAGCAACAAATTCGGGATGAGATAAATCTGCAGAAACTGGTCTTGGAATATGACCCTGAAAATGTTGAAACAGCGCATCGCATTGGAAAATTGTGGTTAGAGTTGGGCGAATGGCAAAACGCCATTGATATTCTCTCAAAACATAAAGAATCAGACTACTTGCCATTATTAAGAGATCTTGGCGTTGCCTTGTGCAAGAAAAATAAGGATTACAGACAAAGCTTCGAATACACCGAAGGACAGAATTATCTGAAGACTGCTAGTGCTCCTCCAAGCAAAGACGTTGATGCTCTAACTTCCCTAGCAGCTACGTACAAAGAGATTGATGAAGACAAGGTGAGAGAGCTCCACCGCCAAGCATTCATGATTGATCCAACTAACCCCTACGTTTTGGGCAATTACTTGGAATCTGAACTAGTTCACAGACGGGATATTTCTATTCTATCCTTAATGGGTCCATTGATTGAAGCAGCCATTAGGCGCAGTTCAGACCAAGTCGAAGTCGGCATAAACATGCCCTGGGCGTATTACGACATCGGCAAGTTTTACTTGCTCATGAACAAGCCTTATGAGAGTCTGGAAGCTTATGCCAAAGCTATCCAGATTAGTTTGCACGAATGGTTCTTGGATGCAGCTCTAAAATCCATCGAAAGACTTGCTTCGGTTCAAGACCAATTTCTAGGGTTTGAATGGGCGAAACGATTACTCCTGATCGGATTAGCTGCTAAATTCCCACAGGCTGACTCAGGAAAGGCTGCTTTTGCGCAACTGAAGAAACAATCCCCAGCAGACCACAAACCAATCGCAGCGCCAGTGGTCATAGTAGCAGGCGGATGCAACTCCGAAGATGGAGCCAGAACCCAAGAATACGGTGAGCTGATCTTGGACGCTTTCCAAGACTTTGAAGGCACAATAATTTCCGGGGGAACTATATCGGGGGTTAGTGGGTTTGTAGGAGAATCACAACAGAAATATCCAAAGACAGTGAAGACGATGGGCTATCTTCCAAAGTCAGTCGAAATCAACATTGTGGACAAGCGTTATTCCGAAATTCGATTTACGGATGGCAACACTTTCAGTCCAATGGAGGGTCTTCAGTGCTGGACAGACATTCTTGTTTCGGGTATAAGCCCTTCTGACATCAAATTGTTAGGTCTAAATGGTGGAAAGATAGCAGCCGTCGAATATCGAATTGCAATAGCTCTGGGCGCTAAAGTTGCGATCGTTCAAGGGAGCGGAATGGAAGCAGCAAGATTAATTGCCGACAAAACTTGGAATACCTCATCGAATCTGGTATTATTACCTAACGATTCGTCAACGGTCTGGGCTTTTGTTCAATTTGGAACAAAGGCGTTTGACGCAGAAATTCGAGAAATTCTAGGTAAGGCCATTCATGAGAATTACATTACCATCGCAGCAAAAAAGAAGGACCAGGACCCATCACAATTGTCCTGGTCCCACCTTCCAGAGTATCTCAAGGAATCAAATTGTCAACAAGCTGACCACATAACGGAGAAGCTTACCCGCATATCGTGTATAGTCCACAAGGTGAAAAACCGGGAAGTTGCTCCGGTTAGGTTCACCAAAAGCGAGATAGAAGTTATGGCTGAAATGGAACATGGCCGATGGAACGTTGAAAGGCTTCTTGATGGTTGGAAAAAAGGTGCTCCAAAAGATATAGCTAGGAAGATTAGCCCGTACATAGTTCCCTGGTCTGAACTGCCCGAAGACATAAAAGAATATGACAGGGAAACCGTCAAGAAGATTCCGGAGTTCCTGGCGAATGTTTCACTTGAAATCGGGGTCTGCGGTAGAATTAGCAGCGGAAATGCTGACCTCGACCGCCTCCTCTTGGGTGGGATACCTGAAGAATATGCAGTATTATTAACTTCACCCTCAAGCGATGAAAGAGAACTCTTGATCAACCGTTTCCTCGAAGCAGGAATTGATGCTGGAGAGACAACCATATTCATCACCGACAAAACTGTTAACGCGAACGCCTTAGTCCGACGTTCTTTTCCGAACTTCTATCTTCTCGTTTCAAACTCCAAAACTGAGGCGACCGACTGGAGTTTATCTCATTTGTTCAAATTCGAGGGAATAGACAATCTAACGGATATTGAAATATCTCTAACCAAGCTTCTCCGAACAATAAACTTCTCAAAGGCGGGTTCGAAGCGAGCTTGCGTCGATCTAATATCAGATGTGTTACTGCAGCACCACCCTATAATAACCAAAAAGTGGTTGAACAGTCTTCTGTCTACCTTGAAGTCAAAAGGTTTCACAACACTTGCAATTCTTGATCCCCAAATGCACACGCCAGAAGAGGTAGAGGCAGTCGCAAGCGTATTTGACGGCGAAATCAAACTCTACGAAAGAGAAAGCGCAAAAGGTCCAGAGAAAGTTCTGAAGATCCGAAAGCTCTACAACCAAAAATATCTTGAAGAAGAATCTGTTTTGAGCCGAGAAAACCTCGAACGTTAGCCATAGAGCAAGAGTTGCCATAAGGGCATACCTGCAAGAAAAAAAGTTTTCAGCTTAAAAACGTGCCTGAAGAGAACTAGACAAATAGGCAATTTTAATCTCTATTAGATGCGCGCTGGCTTGTCCCTTTAATTGGTGTAAAGTGGTTAAAAGTCTTATTTTTTAGTTTGGGGACAGATTTGAGGCACGTAATCCTTCCCTGTTTCTTTGCAGTAGCCACCCTTCTCAAACATGCAAACGTACGTAAGCCGACTGAACTGCAAGGTCACAAACGCTTCATACGGGTTTTCAAGTGCAGCCTACACCTGCTTAGAGGCTGCAGACGGAACGCGGTAGGTGAATTTAGGTCTTCCAAGAGTGTTTGAAGCCATCTTCTCCTTAACAAAGAGGCCTCAACCTGTTAACCTTTGAAGATGTCGTTGCAGAGTGTTATGGGTAAAGCCTACTTCGCCCAGAAGCTCAGAGAAGCCTCCGGGTTTCCCGTCTTTAAGCGCGGCCAAAATGCGTTCCTCAAAGAAGCCCATCACAGGCTTAAACAAGCAACAACGAACTTACAACCATTTTTAACCATTTATTTAACTCCCCTGCGCGCTTGCAACCTATAGAATTGTAATTTATTGTAATTTGTCGTTTAGTCTAAATCAAGCGGTCACTTTTATCGGTTAGTAACAATTGGATAGTGTCCGCGAGTTCTTGAAAGTGTTTCTCTACCGGGGGTGTCATGGCATCAAGCCAGTGCTTGGCGGATAGCAAATATTCCATTCCTTCCGTTGGCTCCACGTTTTCAATTCGAAAAGGTATTATTGGAATTCCTTTACGCACGGCTTTTTCGACTTCTCGCATGACTTGACCAGACTTGTTCGATTCAGTAGAAAAAACCAAAACCAAAATACGACTGTTATTAAGCGCATGTGCCAGTGCCGCTGGATAATCCGCACCTGCTGGTATGTTGCGCGGCGCTATCCAGCATGGAATTTTTCGACTTTCCAAAGTAGAACACAAAGCGTCGGCTACATTCTTGTCACGGTTTGAATAGGATATAAACACATCAAAAGGTGTTTCTTGAGGTTTTTCTGCAACGTTTCCAATGGCAGAGGCATCGCCTTTTTGCGCGAGTGCATTTCTTAGTTGTGTTGGTGTGGGTGCTTTTGGTGGTCTATTCCAAAACTTCTTGTAAACAATTAGTGCGACTACTATTGCCACAGGAATCATAAACAGAAAAAGGTACCCGAATGGAAAACCAGCATTAGATTTTGCATTTAATTTTGGTGTTGGCGTAACTATTGGTGTTGGTGTTGGCGTAACTATTGGTGTTGGTGTTGGCGTAACTATTGGTGTTGGTGTTGGCGTAACTATTGGTGTTGGTGTTGGCGTAACTATTGGTGTTACAGTAGATTGAGCCGAAGTTGTGCCAAAACTGTCAGTAACTGTTGCAGTAATTGAGTAGGAACCTGCAGAAGCAGGAGAATAACTAAACGTTGACGCAGTTGCGCCTGACTGAGCAGCCCCACCCACATACCACTGATAACCCGTATAAGAACCTGAACCCCCGCTAGGAGTAGCAGTAAACAGTTGAGATTGACCAGGAGAGACAGAAACAGTTGGCGCACCATTCACCATAACCGAAATAGCTGTAGATGTAACGACAACCGGGGTACTGGCGCTGTCAGTTACTTGAAGCTCAAAACTCCACGATCCAGCAGTCGTAGATCCAGTTGTAACAAAAGAATAACCAGAGGAGGTTGCACCCGAAATAGAAGAGAAACTACCAGCACCGGGAGCCTTCTGAAGCCACTGATAAGTGTAAGGAGAAGTGCCAGTTGTAACCGTCGTCGAACTCAAAGTTGAAGTTTGACCCTGATCAATTGTAGCTAAAGAAGCAGATGCTGTCGGAACAACAAGAGCAGAATTCACCGTGACCGTTGTAGCAATAGATTGAGTTGAAGTCAAGCCTAAACTGTCAGTAACAGTCGCAGTAATCGAATAAGAACCAGCAGATGTTGGAGAATAACTAAACGTTGACGCAGTTGCGCCTGACTGAGCAGCCCCACCCACATACCACTGATAACCCGTATAAGAACCTGAACCCCCGCTAGGAGTAGCAGTAAACAGTTGAGATTGACCTAAACCGTTAGGCGTAAAAGCAATACCAAGCGGCTCATTTCCAACGGTTACTGTTGCGTTAACCGTATTCGTAGCCGTACTTACAACCGACACTGTACCGCTGCCATAATTCGTAACATAAGCGTATAAACCGTTAGGCGTAACAGCCACACCATCAGGATTGTTACCAACGGTTATTGCTGCTGTCACCGTATTCGTAGCCGTACTTACAACCGAAACCGAACTGCCTTGATTGGTAATATAGGCGTATAAGCCATTAGGCGTTACAGCTACACCGTAAGGACTGCTGAAACCGGTTAAGGTAGCCGTAACCGTATTTGTAGCCGTACTTATAATTGAAACCGTACCGTCTCCTCGATTTATAACGTAGACGTATGCCCCGTTAGGTGTTATGGCTACACCAACAGGTCCATTTCCAACGGTTATCGTTGCGGTAACAGAATTCGTGGCTGTACTTATTACCGAAACAGTAGTGCCGCCGGCATTTGTAACATAAGCGTATAAACCGTTAGGCGTAACAGCCACAAACTCAGGATTGCCTCCAACGGGTATCGTTGACGTAACCATATTCGTAGCTGTACTTATAACTGAAACCGTGCCGTCACCCCAATTTGTAACATAGGCATAAGCGCCGTTAGGTGTTATGGCTACACCAACAGGTCCATTTCCAACGGTTATCGTTGCGGTAACAGAATTCGTAGCCGTACTTACAACCGAAACCGAACCACCTCCTTCATTTACAACATAGGCATAAGCGCCGTTAGGTGTTACAGCTACACCCCAAGGACTGCTGCCTGCAGGAGCCGTTGCAATAACCGTATTCGTAGCCGTACTTACAACCGACACTGTACCGCTGCCATAATTCGTAACATAAGCGTATAAACCGTTAGGCGTAACAGCCACACATGAAGGCTTGCTTCCTACGGACACGGTTGCAGTAACCGTATTCGTAGTCGTACTTACAACAGAGACCGAACTGCTGGCGTAATTTGCAACGTAGGTGAACAAGCCGTTAGGAGTTAATGCCACACCTCCAGGATAGGTTCCAACGGTCACATTCGTCAAAATAGTATTGGTAGCCGTACTTATCACTGAAATCGTAGTGTCGCCGTCATTGGTGACATAAGCGTATAAGCCGTTAGGCGTAAAAGCCACACCATATGGATTATTTAAACCGGTTATC
Source organism: Bathyarchaeia archaeon (assembly GCA_049515895.1). Taxonomy (GTDB): domain Archaea; phylum Thermoproteota; class Bathyarchaeia; order Bathyarchaeales; family Bathycorpusculaceae; genus Bathycorpusculum. Next base: position 7,956 of record JBEKTQ010000026.1, read on the forward strand.
GTCGACGTAACTGTGTTCGTGGCTGTACTTATTACCGAAATAGTAGTGCCGCCGGCATTTGCAACATAAGCATAAGCACCGTTAGGTGTTATAGCCACACCAACAGGAGTGTTTCCAACGGTTACTGTTGCAGTAACCGTATTCGTAGCCGTGCTTATCACTGAAACCGAACCACTACCAAAATTCGTGACATAGGCGTACAAACCGTTAGGCGTAACAGCCACACCAACAGGAAAGGCTCCAACGGTTACATTCGAGATAACCGTATTCGTAGCTGTGCTTATCACTGAAACCGAACCACTACCAAAATTCGTGACATAGGCGTACAAACCGTCAGGCGTAACAGCCACACCAAATGGATTATTTAAACCGCTTATCCTCGACGTAACCGTGTTCGTAGCCGTGCTTATCACTGAAACAGTAGTACCGCCCTCATTTGCAACATAAGCATAAGCACCGTTAGGTGTTATAGCCACACACTCAGGTTCACTTCCTACGGTAATCGTCGACGTAACCGTATTCGTACCTCGAACCGTGTTGGTTACCGACAATACAATAATCACGGCGAATACCAAACCTAAGAGCTTCCAAACCTTAGCTTTCATAAACAATACCCAACCTTTACTTCGCGCGTGGAATAAACTGGGAACAGGAATAACACGAGTAAAGCGGAGACGAAAATTGCCTCTGTTTTCATCTTTCTCGCCAGAAGGTACACTATATGCAAAGCCTCTGCTTGCCTTTAGCTTTTTCCATTTCCAGTTTTTCAGCGTGCACCAAGTTTTTCTGAACTGCCAAAACGTCATCCTTACTAATTGCAAATTTTAAAGCCATTAACTATAGCGCGATGGTATGGGAAGTGTTTTACGTGAGAGGCGCTCACGCCATGTTAGCGCGCGCGCAAATCAAACTGCCAAAAACATATAAGTCATATTCCAAAAACGTAACATATCAAAACACTTTATGCCACCATTTCTTTTTCTTCAAAAAGCAGATTTAAAATTTATCATCAATTAAAACTTGGCTAAAATACTACGAGTGATACAAAACGTTATGTTTTCTAATCTCTCCAGCAACAATCAGACTTTTTTATTTCAGTTTCTTGAAGTTCGCCTCACGGAGATTTAATTCTTGCTAACATGTAGATATATATATAAAATAAGCCAGCGTTTTTTGTGTCAACAAACGATGTTTCTTCTTTTTTTTGTTTCCCATAATCTCTCTAAATTTGGTATTTCCATGTTTAGGCTATTTCTTACGCTATGCAAATTCAAGACTTATCTTAACGAAAACTTGCTAAATATTCTCTTTTAGTTCTTTCCTTAGTTTTTGGATAGCCCTCAAAGCACCTCTTTCACCTCACTATTTGCTCTTCTTTCTTTTTCTTCATTGAATCTTCGATTTTCTGTGTAGTTTCATTAAGGCATTTTTCACGATATTCTTCACAAGTCATTCATTTATTCACCTCACTTTTTTGTCTTTTTACGGAATAATATCTCTGCTATGTTCAAGCTATTTCTACGCTATGCAGATTTAAGACTTATCATCTATGAAAAGCAACACCAAGAATAACATCCTCTCTAACCGTACCCTTTTCTCTTACTTGACATTATACTGCTAATCATGTTCTCTTTTAGGTATAGATTACCGTACCCTTCATCAAAAAGAATCTTGCCTCTTCTCCTACTTGACTCCTGCCCTACGTCCGCGCGAGCAGAGCGAGCATCCCACCGCTACTCACCGTAATATTTTTTTTTTGATTAAAACTTAATCCAACCAACCACAACTACTAACAAACTCAAACAAACCTACCTACACACACATACAACAGTTGATCAATTTATCCTATCTCAATTCTCTATTGACGGAGATAGACAAGGACAGAAAAAATCAGAGCTAAGGCTAGCCTAGATCGCAGACCCCAAAAAGAAAGCGCCCGCACACGGAGATCAGCTGTACAATTTTCCGTTCAGCCATGTTAAAGGGCCAGTGTACGCTTGAGCTCCGACGTTGACGATGGTGCTGAAAATCGTCGAAGGAAGCGCTAGAACATAAAGCCCGTTGTCCGCCCCAGAAGTTACGGTATAGTTCACATCTACCTGATGAATGCTAATCAATGTTATGCTTGATATAGTAACCCTTAATCCTGAGTCGGCGCCAAGAGTGCCATTCAACAGATTAACCTTAAGCGCGGGAACAGGGTCTGTGAAGAAAGACATTGTTAAATTGTTGGATGAGGTGTACGAGACCGTGATTTGACCCACGCTGTTAGGTAACAAGACAAATTCAATCGTTCCGGATGTCGGATTCACAACCGTCACAAACCCGCTTTCGCTAGGAAAAGACACAGTTGCAAATATGCTGGGACCATTGGACGGACCAACTGTCCCTACAGGAGGTGTTTGGGTAGATGCCTGACCAACTGTTACTTCAGGAGATGTTTGCGTAGATGCCTGATGTATGTACCCAAGTCCGTAGTAAAGTGAAACCAACAGTAACGCAAAAAGAATCAATGCTATGTCAAATAGGACTACCCGTTTCTTCATATCTCTTTGCATTTGAATGATCACTCAACGTTAGTAATAGACCCTGAAGTACTTTATACTATAGCATAGTACATCCTGTGCCAGAAATTGGAACACTTTTTAGTTTCATCACCTTTCAATTGGTTAGCTCAATTCATGAATGACACACGCGCATGAAAGCGCGCGCTCGGAACCACAATTTTTTTTGAATGTAACTGGGGACGGAATAATCCCTGCAGTTGCTGGAGGGGGATCCCAGCACCAATTTGCCATGAAAATCGTTGGCTTAACCCGAGAAATTCTCATGCCACTTCTATTGAAGCTTGCTTACCAGTAAAAGATGTTGAGAATGAATCGGACGTATCCCCTATCACAGCGTTGATTGAGAATCGTGAGCGAACATTCCAACTTAGCGTGTGCCAAGTGGGCGTCCTTAGGGACTATTGACCGTTGTAGTATCTGATTAACGGTGGATGTAATGGGTCATTTGGATTCATCATTCTAACGAACGCATTAAGCTCAGTTGGAGGCTCTACATAATCTGTTTCAATTATAATGAATTGAGTATCTTGCAATGGACCTTCAGCAAGTCTATAGAGATATTGATAGAACGATTCAAATATCTCTAGATTTACTCCCTTGCCTACATTTTTCATCGGCGAATCAATGATTAGGAAATTAGGAAGGGGCAAGTCATTCTCTGCAGCCACTTTATGGATAGCAAGCGCATAGCAAACAGTTAAGATGGTTTTTTTACCACCGCTGCCAGCATTAAAAAAATCCAAAACGTTTTCCTTCTTTCCATGCTCTAAAATATATGGAATCCAATTAGCACGGTCGATTTCAACAACGTCATCCTCATAAATCCCTGGCAACTTGATTGCAATAAGAGCTTCAAGATAGCTTCTAGCTATTTGCTTGACCAACTGTTCTGAGGTTTTTAGTGTTTTTTCTTCTTGGTCCACTTCAAGTTTCAGTCGCTCTTCTTCTGAGAAAAGTATTGAGAGATCATCCTCCATTTTGCTAACTTCTTTGGGTAGTTCAATAGTTTTTTTGAGATTTCTGATCCTTTCTTCTAGAGAGGCGACCTCATGTTCCTTCTCTCTTGTTTCAGCGACAAAGTTAGAATCGTAAGACCTAAGCGCATCTGCAAGTTTTTTGTCAGCTGCATTCTTTTTCTCTCTTAATTCCAAGTATGCCCTTTTTTGCTCTTGCTGAGCTTTTTTCTGACGTTCAATAGAGTCTTCAAGCTCAAAAATCCTCGAATCTAGATCAAGTTTCAAAGCGTCCTCTTTAACATCTTTACCTTCACTTTCGTTAGTCGCTTCCTTGCATAATGGGCAAACGCTTTGCCCAGATTGAGCCCTAGTTAAAACCTTGTTACCACAGGCAGGGCATACTTCAAAATGCACGTTTTCGAATACGTTTTTTGCCGAAAGAGTACGGACTAACTTGAACTTAGACGCAATAAGCTCCGCCCTCAAGGATTCCTGTTCATTAATCCTTGTTCTGAGGTCAATTAAATTTTGTTCGGTATCAGATAATTCCTTTTCTAATCCTCTGAGGAGTTGCCGCTGATCATCAACGAAATGAGTCTCCTTCGCATATCCCTGATGCATTTGTTGGACTTCCGCGACGGCACTCGATAATTGAAACTCAACTCCCTGTATCTCTTCAAGCAATTGATTCTCAGAGCTATAACCTAATCTTTCCAGAAACAATTTGACATTCTCAATTTCGCTCGTTTTCTTTCCTTTTAATTGACGAACCACGTCCAATTGACCCTTGAGTGCTGAAAGCCTATCCGTATATGCTCCCGTGATGAAATCGAGTATGTAACGGCTATTCCGCAGTTTGTAATCGGTTTTTAGCCAGAAGAATGCTGAATCCATTACGTTTTGCTCTAAGTAGCAATACCACATGAAATTCCGAAAGCTCAGTCTCACTGTCTGCTCCTCGTTGGCAGCCTTGCTTTTTGGTATCCTCAGCGCCTCTTCTCCCGCAAGATAGAAGAGCAAATCATTGAGATTTTTTATGTCGTTTTTCCATATAGGAACAGGTGATTCTCCTATCGGTGCAAGCACGCTCCCATATTGACCCTCTCTATTTGTCCAGCTAACTTGCACTTGAGAACCATATGCTTGACGTTCAAAGATTGTTTCGTTCTCGCCAATTGTAGCTTTAAGCTCTACTGCAACCATTTCGCTTTTAATTGCGGGGGTTCTTTCAAGTTCACCACCCAAACAATAGTCAATCAAACGTGCAATCGTGGATTTACCTGACGATAACTTTCCATAGAATAGTGACAGTGTTGAAGAAAACTCTATGGTCTCAACGGATTGCTTGCATGTCAATGTAAGAGTTTTAAAACGCACCTTGAACTTGATCATATCTTGATTTTCTCCCCGCTCTTTAGTGAGGTTATCTCTGGAAATGTTTCATAAATAAAAGATCGCAAGTTAGTGCCACTCTCATCAAAAAATCTTTTAAGTATATGGGCCCTGTTGACGGTGATTTCAAATTCTTCAGAACGAGTTAGTTCATCAGCGACTTGAATGCCTTTGCAAGTCAGCCCTATATAGACGGTTCGTCCCTCTTTCCTAATTTCGCATAAACCCATGCCTATTAGCAAGTTTAGAAAAGTATCATAGCGAGGGTCCCAAGGTCCATACTTGTAGCGTATCATTGCAGATTCAACGCTTCTTCGCTCATATTCCAAAATTGCAAGATTATCAATTGGTTGATTTCTTTTCATTAGGGCTTGTTCTAAGTAAACAGGATAGCGAAGTAGAAAATCAAGCTTAACGAGTTTTGTTTTTCCTGCAACTTCGTCGGTTCCATTCTTGCCTGCAAAGGCCCTAAGAAGAACGAGAAGTCTTGCAGTATGTAACTTAGGGTCATCTTCAAGTTTCGCTAATTCCTTAAAAAGGCTCATTCTCTTCCTCCTTTGTTAGATCAAACCGTTCGCTCCACCAAATTTTGCAATCTTCAGTTAAAATGCCAGCAATCCCTAGCAGTTGTGGATAACTCATTTCATGGTATTGATTCTTGACTTGAGAGTCAAAGGCAATATGCAATTTATCACGCGCTAGCCCTAGCATTCTCTCTCCGTATAGTTCGTTAGGCTTTTTAGCAGAGTCATGGGCCTCTTGGCATTCATTCCAAACCAAAACCGAAAGATTGTCTGCATGCTTTTCCGCCTCAATTCTTCCACGCTTATGAAGCCATTCAATGAATAGATACTGAGCGGACCAATTGTTATTTTTCATAAGGTCAATGTTGGAGTTGTCGATACCGCCTCGTATCATTTTTCGCTCCAATATCTTAGTTGCGTTTTGTGTGAGCAGTATGGGCTTTGGCTCAATACTTTTTAAAAGTATTACAGAATCGGCACACTGACTTAAGCGATTCTCAATCATGGCAGGAGTAATTCTCTTGTTTTCAATTATCGCTTGATTAACAGTAGCTTGCGGATTTTGAAGCATACCGTAGTAGGAAGGCTTGGATAAATCGGTTGAACGGCAGGCTGCGGCAGATGTAAGCCCGATTAACTCTTCAGCCATGTTAGACAAAACATACGCAGGCTGAGTTTGACTGTTTGTTATTTTTGATAAGTCATCAGCAAGGATAGCTTTGTAGTGGTCAAGGTCTGCCCAATCTACTAACCTCACTTTATTGAGCGTTGACAAAGCTTGCTTCTTACTACAATTTGCCAGCCCAGTCAAAGTTTCGATTTTGCCGGAAAACATATGACCCTTTTTGTCGATTCGAACTTTGCCTCTCTGCAAAAGATCAAGAGCATGACTCAAGTCTGAGCTATCCCTGCTTGACGCAAAACCACAATTTGTTGCAAGATGGAAGCTCCCAAAGGATTTAGGAAAGTCACTATCAAGCCGGATGAATTTCTTCAGACTCTGAAGTATCTCATCGTCGCCGAATCTGAACGGGCCCAGAGACTTTTGTTTAGTTTTGACTTGGACCCCGATAAATTTGCCACTCTTGCATTTTACCAAAACGTCCTCATACTGCTCACAATAAATGCATTCATAAGGAGAGCTTTCTCCAAGAAGCTGGAGCGCAACATAGGCTGCATATGCCGCTTGATATCGAAAACGGTTCTGAGTATTATCCCCTGTGTCACTTGTATCTGTCGACTGGTCAGGGGCTTTATTTGACAAGGTTCCTCTTCAACCGAAGGGTATTATTCAGATGATGAATTGCTAATTGGAGCAGTTGCAATATAAGTTTTTAGAAAAAAGTATTGTACAAAAAGAGAGACGTGAAAAGGGCGGCTTAAGCTCCCTCTTTTCTATATTTGGTTGTATCGATTTCTTTGCATTGACTGACTGAGCGGCTGACTGCACTCGGAGGAGTGCGCACTTTCGCTTCCTTCTTTACATGCTCCGCGCGCTGGTTTGTCCCTATTTTAGGTATTGAAGAATAGTCGCTATCGTTGATTATTTGCTGAGCTGGCTACTTCTCCTTCAGAATCAAACATGACCGAATAGGCCATCGAAAGTCCTGTTCTAAAGAGTGGTGTTAAATACTGCTTAGATTCTAGGTCTTTCCGAGGAAATCATTGGTTAATTCGCTAAAAGCTTAGAGTGAGTTTGATGAGAATCCGCGCAATAATAATCATTGCCTTAATGGTGATAGCGCCTGTAGTAGGTGTCTTGTTAGCAATAAATCTTACAGAACCACCTTCAAACCTTTCAAACGGAATCCCCGGACTCCCTTCAAGCTACGTATTACTAGACAGCCCCTCAGGGTACTTCAATGGAACGAAACTCTTTCTGGTCTCAGCCAAGTACACGTATGGAACGCATAATGGGCAAGCTTGCTTTATAATATATGCCACGGTTAGAAACGATTACACCGCACAACAGCCGCCTCCAATGGATAACTTCCCCGGTAACAGTTCAGGGACTGCTTATTTTGGCTTGACAGCGAAGCTTTACGGCCAGACTGGTCTGATTGCGGCAAGGGATGTTACGAGCCCTGGGTCGACGCCATTGGGGGTTCCTGAAGTTGGTTTGGACAGCGGTCAAACTTACACATACCAGATAGACATGGCGACCTCCAACGCGCGTGCTAATGTTGACAACTACAGTATCGACCTTGTTGCTATTGCTGGCTATCCGATACCATGAGCGAATCAGTTTCGATGGAACCGAATTGCATTTTCCATGCAGGTGCAACCTCATCTCGATATTATGTGTTGAAATAAGTCGGTGACACAGCTATGTCTTTTCTCCCGGTGTTTTGAGCGGCTTCCCTGTTTAAAACCAAACATAAGATGCTAAACAATGCGTAAGTAGCCGCCTGCTTCAAACCTCTAACCTTGTTAACAACCATGCTGCACTGAGTCTTTAGGAAACTATTCACTGCTTCAATTGACGGTCGCTTATGATACTCCCGCTTCTGATCCTCGGGCCCGTAAGTCCTAAACTTCTTATCAACCCGTAAGACACTCCTATCGCCTCGTTTCTGGTTTGTTGGATAAGGAATAACTGTGCTGTCAACGGCAGCTCTGAGGTTTCCGCCACTATACTGGCCTTCTGCTATCAGGCTTCTCAGCTTTGTCCCCGAGTTCGTAAGAACGCTGCATAAAGTCAGACCAGCCAATGGTGCTTATTTTTGAAAGTCTTGATTGTAAGCAGGCCTATCAATTCGATTGATTTCAATTTTGAGTTCTGTAAGGCATTATTGCGTTTTCAGAAATGCTTGTTCGCCGCCGTCTTGGCATGGAGTTAATCCAAGTTTCTTGGCCACTCGAAAGCTTGCAGCTTCAATTTCACGCCAGGGCTTGCAGGTCATTTGCACTAAATGAGCCGAAAGTACGAATTGCCTTTGGCTTAAAAGCTCATGGAAAGCGTCTTCTATTGTCTTTTCTAAGAAATCAAAGTCTGAAAAAGCGTACATTCCGTCAACGCATTTGATAATTTCGTTTTCTTGAAGAAGGCTGACAGTTCGGTAAAAGGTGCTGCCCTGTACGCCGGTGACTTTGCAAAGTTCTTCTTTGGTTTGGGGCTGCTTCTTCCGAAGGGCCGCCATAATTTTTGCGTCAGAGCTAAGCTCACTTCTTTTGTAGGCTCTTTTCACAAATGTCTTTTCCACTTCAGGCTGCCTCCCCGGTCCTCCGCTCATGCATAACACCTCGTATTGTCAAAATTGACACTAAAACTAATGTTAACTTGTCAAGTTTGACACTTAAAGTTTGAGTATTTTCTCAGCTTATCGAACTTTCAAGAATTGAAGTGGAAAAATGGATCTTAATCTGTTAAGGCGCCGAGTAGAAATGCTGGACACAGTCTGCAAAGGCTTCCATCCATCGGCTGTGATAAGTCAGCTTGCTGAAAAATATCATGTTTCCGAGGGGTGTCTTTGGACCGATTGGGGACGACGCAAGAAATGGGTTCCTATAATATTGAACTTGGGGAAGTACGGTGAATTTGCCCAGGACATGGAGACCAAGCTTAATGCTGTCCAGAAAGCGGCGTGGAGCATCTACCTTCGAGCGGAAAATGATAATGCGCGTGTAGGCGCATTAAAAGTTGTTCTTGAAAGCCTCGAGATCCACAGCAACGCGATCTTGTCAAAAGAAGTTATTTCACGGCTTGAACGTGTCGAAGGAATTGCTGACAAGAAAGCAAAGGAGACTGAAAAAACTTGAATGCGGAAAAGGTGATGAAGCGTTTAAAGGCAGCAGAAAAAAGTTAGCCCCCGCAGAGAAAAAATTTGTTATCATGGACTTTGACGGCTCCTACTTTGGCGATTGCGGATCAAGCATTTCTCAAGAACAACTTGCCGGCTGGTTGGAAAAACAAGAGCCGACTGCCGAGATAACAATCATAAAGTACTTGACCGAGGTGCTGTGTGTTGACTGAAAACAAAACAACTATAAAAGTCCCTGATGCGTACCTGCCTCTCCTAGAAGACTTAAGGCTCCTGAAAAGCGACGATAACAACCCAAACAAAATGACGCTAAAACAGAAAGGACAGGTCTGGAATAGCCTGCAGAAATACGGGTGGACTTACCCGATCATAACTAACAAGGACGGCATTTTCGCAGATGGGGAACAAAGAGCAAGCGTCTGCATTGAACATGGCGAGTTTTTCGCTCCCGTTTTGCGTTTGCCAGTTTCTGACGTTGACCGACGGATACTAAGGCAAATCCTCAATAAACTCAAAGGGACGCACAGCAAGGAACTTGACAGCGCCGAATACCTTCGCATCATAGAAGCCGGGGAAAAAGACTGCCTAAAAGCCCTGCTCGATTCCATTGGTGAAAAGCTGCCGCAGGAAAACGACCAGGTCTCCGAAGGTCCAACTACTATACCTGACAGCTATGAGCTACTCATAGAATGTAAGGATGAGACTGAACAAAAGCGTTTCTTTGATACGCTAAAGGCTGAAGGCTACCATGTCAGGGTGCTGAATCTATAGGAGGCGTGCCTTATGAATTTTGAACTTTCATATGATTGGAGTGAGCCGAAAAGTTTCCGAGCTCAAAGCGTTGTTGGCAGCTTCACGCTGAGCGACGCTAAATTGCAAAAGTGCTTCAAAGGCTCCTTGCCAATAGAAGATTTTGATTGGCAAATTGGTGTAATAGTCGGTCGTAGCGGCTCAGGCAAATCAAGCATAGCAAAACACGTTTTCCCAGACTGCTACGTTACAGGATTCCAGTACAGCCACCAATGTGTCCTCGACGACTTCCCAGAAAACTTGCCGACCAGCGAAATCACGCGCCTGCTCTGCAGTGCCGGCTTTGCGTCGCCTCCAGACTGGCTCAAAGCCTACAATTGCCTAAGCCAAGGAGAAAAGATGCGTGTTGACATCGCCAGAGCGTTATGCCTTCCTCAGCAGTTGATTGTTTTCGACGAGTTTACATCAGTTGTCGATCGTGAGGTTGCAAAGATCGCTTCTTTTGCAATCAGCAAGGCAATTAGACGGCTGGACGGCAAGAAGTTCATTGCAGTTACCTGTCACTATGATGTTGTAGACTGGCTGGATCCAGATTGGGTATTCTGTACTGATACGATGGAGTTTGACCGAAAAAAAGAGTGCGGCCGCCCGTTGAACTCCAAGTTTATCGGTGCGGCAGGTCAATGTGGCAAATGTTTCGGCAATATCATTATCTGAACGGCAAACTCGGCGCAGGCGTCAGATGCTACACAGCCCTCTACCATGAAAAGCCTGTAGCCTTCATCGCAGTCGCGCACATCCATATGAGAGCCAACTTGTTCCGTGTTAGCCGCCTAGTGGTTTTGCCAGATTATCAGGGCATAGGCATAGGTAAACGGCTGCTGAATTTTATTGCTGAACTCTACACGTCACAGATCACTTTGCCGTTCTATCTGGTAACAAGCAATCCACAGTTCATCCATGGAAATATGAATAACTGGAAAGTGAAACGTGTTGGACATAGCAACACAGGGAAAAAGGCAAACACGCGAATAAATCTGGGTCTTTCCAAGTCTGCTAGTCGGCAGCGCCTAACGGTTTCACTTCAATACATTCCAATAGCTGAATCAGCAAAACAAAGCGAACTTTTATGCAAGAAACAATAGTCATGCGTTACAAGCCTCATTCGGGGCAGCTTCTATTCCATAGGTGCCCAGCTAGGTTTAGAGTACTCAATTGCGGGCGACGCTGGGGCAAAACCTTAGCAGGAGCCAATGAGCTCATACGGCAGTTGCTTAAACACGGCCCAAATATAGTGGCGTTCGCTGTAGCGCCAACCTACTGGCATACAAAGCGCCAGTGGACCGAATTCTTCAACAACTGCCCACTCGAGTTAATAGCGCGAATTCACCGGGCAAAGAGGCAAGTTATTCTTGAGGGCAACCGCACCATCTGGTTCAAAAGTGCAGATAACCCCGACTCGCTGAGAAGCCAAGGTCTAAAAGTTCTATGGGTTGACGAGGGTGCCCAAATCGCTGAAGAAGCTTGGACTCTTGCCCTAAGACCAGCGTTGATGGATCAAAAAGGCATAGCCTTTTTCACCGGCACGCCAAGAGGGCATAACTGGTATTTTCAATTGTGGACCCGAGGACAGGATCCGTCGCAAACCGATTACAAGAGCTGGAGTTTCCCAAGCAGCAGCAACCCGTATTTGGATCCTACAGAGATTGCTTCGTTTGCCCGTGACATGCCTGAGCTTGCTTATCGCCAAGAGGTTATGGCTGAGTTTCTTATAGACATTGGCAGCGTCTTCCGTGAAGTAGACCGCATAGTCAAAGGCACCCTTCAACCGCCCCAACCTGGCAAGCAGTATGTTATGGGCGTTGACTTGGCAAAACTCTGCGACTTCACGGTCCTAATCATCTTGGATATGGAGGGGCACCTGGTTGCTTTCGACCGCTTCAGCCAGTTAGACTGGGTTTTTCAGCGCAAACGCATAGTTCAACTATCCCAACAATACAAAGATGCCCGCTTGCAAATTGACAGTACAGGAGTCGGCGACCCAGTCTGCGATGAACTCCAACGAGAAAACGTCAGAGTGGACCGCTACAAATTCACCAATGCAACCAAGAAGGATCTGATTGAAAACCTGAGCATGATGATTGAGAACCAACAGATCACTATACCACAGATCCCCGAGTTAATCAACGAGCTCAAGCTATATGGCTACAAGACCTCGCCAAGCGGCAACGTGCAGTACGGAGCACCCGAAGGCTACCACGACGACTGTGTAATCGCTTTAGCATTAGCAGCATGGCAACTAAAACGCACTCCACCACCAGGCATAGGAGTCTTATTTGGGCCACCCCCGAAGCCAATCAATCCTTATAACTCGTTTGACAACCCACTGTTTTGATAACTTCAAAGTTGCTGGTTTTTGTACGCCTGTAGCTATCTGTTTTAAGCATAATCATTGCTGGTTTCTAAATAGGTTAACTAAAATAGCCCAGCATAACCATGATAGATAAGCCTTAAAACCTCAACCCCCATTTTAAAGCCAGAGGAAAGCACCAAAATGAAGATTATCTCTGGTCCAGTGTCTAAGGAACTTGCTGAAAAGGTTTCAGCCAAAACTGGCTTTGCCAATATTCCTGTCGTGTTCAAGATTTTCCCTGATGGCGAATCATACATTCGTTTGGTGGATAGTGTGCAGGGTGAGGATGTGGCTGTTGTGCAGACGACTTGTCCGCCTGGGCAGGACGGACGGCTTTTTCAGCTAGCGTTTATGGCAGATGCGGCACGTCGGGGCGGCGCCAAAAAAGTCACGGCGGTCGTTCCCTACTTGGCGTATGCGCGGCAGGACAAGATGTTTCTGGCAGGCGAAGGCATAAGCGTGGAAACCGTTGCCCGGATGCTTGGGGCAGCTGGAGTCGACGAGCTCCTGACGGTTAACATTCACTCTGAACCCGCGCTAGCTCAGTTTCCGTTTCCGGCCAAAACAGTCAGCGCCATCCCGCTGATAGCAGAGTACTTTGTGCAGAAGGGCTGCAAAGGCGCATTTGCCCTCTCGCCTGACAAGGGCGCTATGTACATTGCTCAGCAGGCGCAGGCGGTTCTGGGCGGCGACTGCGGCCACCTAAACAAGACCCGAGACCGATACACAGGGCAAACCCTGCAAACAGCAGAGGGCTTAAACATAAAGGATCAAACCGTCATCATATTTGACGACATCATCAGCACAGGCGGCACCATCGTTGGCGCAGCGAAGATCCTACGTGAACAAGGCGCCAAACACGTCTTCTGCGCATGCGTGCACGGCTTACTAATCGGCGACGCAGAGAAACGGATTCTTGACGCAGGCGTCGAGGAAATCGTGGGAACGGACAGTGTGCCGGGAAACGTCAGCAAAGTTTCGTTGGCGCCGCTTCTAAGCAGAGAACTTAAGGCGCAAAACTAGTGGCAAAACTCTTCTTTCTCCTCTCAGGCGAAAGCCAAACTCTGCCCCCCGCGGAGGTCAAGGCAATCCTTGAGTCGGAAGGTTACAGTCAATCGAACCCAGAGGTCTTGGACCAGACCCTGCGGCTGGAAGCAGACCCCGGCTGCGTTAAGGCGGTACATGTACGAGCTGCTTTCACTAGACTTTGTGCCTTAGAGATTTTCGTTTCAGACGCTACCGAAGCAGCCGCAATCCATGCCGCAGGCGACTCCGACTTTGAGGCTGTACTAAAACCAGGCGAAAGCTTCTCGGTTCGAGTCAACCGAATAAAAAACTACGCTGACCAAGCCATAGACACTATGAGGTTAGAGGGCAAACTTGGCAAAGCAATACTTGCCCGGGCGCCCAAAGCCAAAGTAAATCTGAAATGCCCAGACAAAACCTTCATCGGAGTAGTCACCAACGAAAAACTCGTCTTCGGATTGAAGCTTACTGAAATCCAAACCAAAACCTTCAGCGAACGCAGACCCCGCAAGAAACCTTTTTTCCATCCGTCTGCTATGCCGTCGAAGCTTGCCCGCTGCATGGTGAACCTGGCACATGGGGAAGCTGAAGGCTTGATGCTTGACCCCTTCTGCGGGACGGGCACGTCGCTCATAGAAGCCGTGTACATCGGCTGCAGGGCTTTGGGTGCGGATGCTCAGAGACGAATGATCTTGGGTTGCAAAAGGAACCTGGCCCACTTCGACATTACTGCTGAAGGCCTCGCGTTGGCGGATGCTCGTCACCTGCCCTTCTTTAGGGTTGACTGCGTAGTTACTGACCCGCCTTATGGGCGGTCGGCAAGCACTTTGAAATCGACGACTAAGCAGCTAGTACAAGAGGTTCTGGTTGCCTCACACGGTTTGCTTGCGGCGGGACAAAGAATCTGCATAGCTCTCCCCATAAAGGTGAACGAGCAGGGGCAAGAGGAACACATGTCAAGAGACTTATCGGATTTCATCGAGAGACTCGGGTTCGAAACGATTGAATCCCACACATTGTATGTTCATCGAACCTTAACTAGAGAAATAATGGTTTACCAAAAAACATAACCGCCTTTCCTTGGTTCGAATCCCAGCGAACACGCCACCCTACGCATGATCTATTTTTGAGTCCCACAGAAAACAAAAGTGGAGAGCCATTTAGTCTTGATGTTGATGTTGGCAAGCCAACCGTTCCGATTCTACCTTACTTATGTAGATATGCCCAATGGCAAGAACAACGGCAAATGCACCCAAAAACCATGAACTAAGAAAAACCGAAGCTGCCAGAAAATATGCAATCGGACTAACAACCATGGGCAGAGGCAAACCCATCAGAGGCGAATATAGAAGCACGTACTGTCTGCCTTTCAAGAAGAACCTCAACCATGCCACGTAGTAAATCAACAAGAATACAATCATGACTGACAGACTGATTTTCTGCAGCACAGTTTGAACACTAGTTTGGTAGATGAAAGGAATAGCAAACACTCCAACTTGTCCAATTCGCTCAAGATATTCCATAAGTTTCATGACCGAACTTTTGGAACTCCCCTGCGATTTTGGCGATGATCTAGCGGGTAAAAACTTGAAGAAAATGAGGTTTGGCACCAAAACCAGGACAGATACCAGCCAACCAAGATACATGAATGTCCATTGTCAATTTTTCTTTTTAAGACTTTATGCCGACGAATGAAAAAAGAGGGGTAGGCGGGAGATATCTCCACTTGTGCCTGGGTTCAAATCCCAGCGGCCCACTATTCGTTTGTAGTTAGGAAAAGGATTCGCTTAAATAATTAAGCGAGTCCCAGCGGGCCCGCCATCCCACAAACGAATTTATCCGTTTTCTCGCTATGACATAAGCTTTAGTTTAATTTAGTTATATAATCTAAAAACTCTCTAGGTGAAAGTACCCTTGTTTTCCTGAACGTGCCAAGCTTAAGAAGATGCTTATCTCCAGAAACGACAAAAACTGCGCCAGCCGCCTCTGCACACTCCAATATTTTGTTGTCTTCAACATCTTCCTCTATAATGTTTAGTTTTACCTTAGGCTTAACCAGTATCGATTTTTCCTTGATGGCTTCTAAGATTTCTTTTTCATTTATGTTTGCTTTTCTCAGAATTTTGGCGATTTTTGGGTATAGTAGAACTTTTGATATTTCCAGTATTATTTCTTCGCTGATGTAAACGGTTAAGTTTTTGTTTGCTCGCGAGAATTCGTCAGCAAGAATCTTTTGCAAAAAGATAGAAACCCAAACATTTGTGTCAAGAACTACTTTGACTTTCGTGCCCACTCGACTGCCTCAGCCACAATTTTATCAATGTCGATTGATTCTTCTCGGGTTGCCTTGTCAATCTTATTTGCAATATCCTCGATAGAGACGTTCTTGGTCTTTCTAAGCAGTATGTCCCCATCGCGGGTAAGCAACAGAAGCTTCTCGCCGCCGTTTACGCCCAGTTTCTTGCGAATCTCTCGGGGAATAACTATTTGCCCTTTAGACGAAACCTTGATGACATCTTCAATTTGTTCTGTCATAAATTTCTAATACATTTTACAAGTAAATAAATTTTTACCTTCTGACAACAACATTAAGTCATTCGAAGATGCCGGTTCAAATCCCAGCGGGCCCGCCACTGGCGTTAAGTATTGTCTTTCGACATTGGCTTGTCTGGGAAAATGCTTATCTGTGTACGTGTACACATACATGTATATGGGCACAAAGACAATTTCAATAAAGGACGAAGCGTATCAAGCGTTGCTTCGAGAAAAAATAGACAAAGAAAGTTTCACGGAAACCATTTTGCGTTTAACAAAGTCAGGCAGAATCTCCGATTGCTTCGGAGCATGGAAAATGACCGACCGAGAAGAAGAGACCTTCAAAGTCGAACTCGCTACGGGATGGCACCGAGTTCAAGAGAGAATTTCACATGAAATGCCTTGAAACGGACTTTCTTGTCGCTACTTTGCGAGGCAAGAAAGAAGCCGAGAGAATAGTTAAAGAGCTCGACGAGGAAGGCAAAGGCGCAACCACAGCCATTAATTCCTTCGAACTTTTCTTCGGCGCTAACAGATCAGAAAGGAAAAATGAAAACGTAAAGCAGACTTCAAAACTACTAGAAAGACTCATAGTATTTCCTTTGGACTTCGCATCCTCACGGAAAGCAGCCGACATTTCTGCGAAGTTGGCGGCAGAAGGCGAAAAAATCGATTTTAGAGACGCCATGATAGCGGCAATAGCCATAGAGAACGGTTTGACGCTAGTCAGTCGCAACGAGGCTCACTTTAAGAGAGTAAAAGGCCTAAAATTGGAAGTTTGGTGACATGCAGGGGAGCGCATTCAAATTCGTTTCCAAGACACGTGTAAAACTTTGACGAGAGAAATTGCAATGCTCGAGAAGGGCCAAACCTGATGAGTATCCGCGTGGTTTTTCTGGGAACAAGCGGCAGCGTGCCAACACTTAAGCGGAGCTTGCCATGCGTTGTTGTGGATTGTCCGAGGCAAATGTGGATGTTTGACTGCGGAGAAAACACTCAGCGGCAAATGATGCAGGCAAAAGTAAGCTTCCACAAGAAACTAAAAGTTTTCCTGACTCACCTGCACGGAGACCACGTGCTCGGGTTGCCTGGTGTTTTGCAGACGATGGCGCTGATGGACCGGAAGGAACCCGTTCAGGTTTTTGGTCCGCCGGGAATTAAGGATTTTCTTGTCTGCACTAAAGAAACCCTTAATTTCGGCTTAACTTTCCCAGTTGAAATCAACGAAATTCTAAGCGAAGGTACCCTGGTCGATGAAGAAGGGTACAGCCTTGTGGCTACCAAATCGAATCACGCCATAGAAGGTTATGCTTACGCTTTTATTGAAAAACCGCGAGCGGGAAAGTTCTACCCGAAAAAAGCGCAGGCGCTCGGAATTCCAGTTGGCGAACTGTGGTCTAAGCTTCAAAGCGGACAAGAAATAACGTTGCATGACGGTAGAGTAGTGAAGCCAAGCGACGTGATGGGTCCACTTAGAGCGGGACGCAAGATTGTTTACACAGGCGACACAAGACCCTTTGATGGGTTCGCCAGATTCGCTGCAGACGCTGACTTGGTTATTCACGAGAGCACTTTTGACGATTCGTTGGGTGAGAAAGCTGCGTTGGATGGTCATTCAACTCCTAGTCAAGCTGCTGAAGAAGCAAAGGCGGCGGGGGCTAAGCAGTTGGTTCTAACGCACATTAGCGCTAGATACCCTGACGCGACATTATTGCTTGAGCAGGCGAAAAAGGTATTTAGGAACACTGTGGTCGCTGATGATTTTATGAATCTTGAATTACCACTCAAATCTAGCTAAGCGAGAAGATGCCTTAGTTTTTGAATGCTCTCAGTCACGTCTGTTACCGACTCAATAATTATTGTCTTCTCATAACCTGTTTTGATTATGGTTTGCTTAAACCAGTCGTAGTCTATTTTTCCTTTCCCAATCCCCAAATGTTGGTCGTCTGAACCATCGTTGTCGCTTGCGTGAACATGCCCTATTTTGTCAGCCAACAAGTTAAAGAAAGGTTCTATCTGAGCTTCAAGATGTGCATGCCCGAGATCCAAGGCGATGCCGATGGGCAGGTTTGTTTCGCGGTAAAACCGCATAAATTCCTCAGGTTTATGCATCAGAAACCAGTATTTTCCCGGCAAATTCTCCAGCGCAATGTTCAAGCCGTATTCTTCCGCTGCCTTGTAGAGTTCTTGGACGCTTGCAGCGTTTTGCTTCCATTCAGCTCCCGGATAAAATTGGCTGATGCCTGTTTTTGCGCCTGGGTGAAAAACCCACACTTTGGCATTTAGTTCATTTGCGTAAGCCATTGATTGTTTAAGGCGTTTCAATGAGGCATGCAAAATGCTTGTTGATGGAGAAGCAATGTTGATGTCTGCGAAGGGTGCATGCACCGAAAATTCTAAGCTGAATTTCTTAGCTTCGTCTTTGAGAGCTACGACTCTTTTTTTGTTGAGCTCCTGCACGCCGTCATCCACGATTTCGATATAGCGTGTTTGCATTGTGCCTAAACGCTTAACCATTCGATTGAAAGACTCGCCCAAGCAAAAAAGCATTGAAACACCAACTTTAGCCTTAGACATAACACATAACCTCACATATCGAAAGGATAATTGTTGGTTAACAGACAGAATCGCTTAAAAACTTAGCCTATGCAATCGGTGAAAAAGTCTCAGGGAAATAGTTGTCTACCCCATCTATACTGAGGTCCGTGGGTTTTAGTTCGGGTGGTTTTGTTCTGTACGTTCCTCAAGCCGAGGGCTATTTCTGCGAACTCTCTGATTGTTGTATGTTGGAAGTCCCATGTCGGAGTCCCGAAGCGTAAGCCGCAGCACATGTCGTCGCCGTAAATGTAGAAACGGAAGCCACGGTAGTCGTAGGTCGCCTGCTTTGCTTCGCCGTATTTCGGTTCTGTGAGAACTTTAAAGGGCCATATTTTGCATGCATCAGGTTTCATGTTTTGCAATCCGCAAAAGTAGTTGTTTGCATCGTTGCAGAGGAACGTGCATGAGCCGTCGCCTGCCCGTTTGATGTAAAAACGGTCTATGCCTGTAATGGTGGTTTCAACGCCGAAAGTTTTCGTGAGCCGTAGCCATTCCGGGAAATTTAAGGCTACGCTGTAAAGTTTGCAACAGTAGCCGCATGCTTTGCAATGCCAGTCAGCTATATTTTGCCATGGAATAAACTGCATTTGTAGGTTACGCTCACGGAAAGGTCAAGAAATAAAGGAAGACTAAAAATGTTTTCCCAGCAAAAAACTTGTATTTTTCCAATAAAGTTAAGGTTTTCGGTAGAGATAGATTGTGTGTGACGGGTAGCCGAGCTGTGGGTTTTCGCAGAAGTTCTCGACTTTCTCTGGATGCCAACCGATGATTTCGTAGTCATGCGACACGACGCGTGCGCCTTTTTTTAGGTCGCTGTCAAGTTTCGGTCTGATCTTCTCGTTCGCGCTAGTTGTCAAGTACAGGTAGACCACGTCGGCTTCAGTTAGGTTAACGTTGAACATGTCACTGTTCACGATAGTAACCCTATCTTCAAGCCCGTTTTCGTGGATTGTTCCCATTGCTTTCTTCGCCAAATCCTCGCGAAGTTCGACACCGACGCCGCGGGCACCGTAGATTTTAGCAGCCATTATTACGGTTCTGCCGTCTCCCGAGCCAAGATCGAAAATTACTTCGCCAGCCCTCAAACCAGATAGCTTCAGCATGTATTCTACCACGGTGTTTGGGCTTGGAACAAAGGGTGCGATAAACATGATTTCACCTGTTTAACAAATTGCCTCTATGCCACGTAACCATCTTTTTTCGGAAGTGGTCTTCTTGCTTCGCCGCATTTAACGCAGCTTTGAGCGCATAGGTCAAGGTATTTTTCTTCGTCTGCGGAGTCGACTGCGCTGGCTGCTTTCATACACAGTTCGCTTGGTTCGCTGCAACCTTCTGTTTTGCATAGAGTTGAAATGTAGTTGCAGACTTCCTGTACGTCTTTGGGTTCCAAGACAGCCCTGTTGGTGCGGACAAGCAGGCAAAGCTCTCTTGCCATTACACAGGTTTTCACGTATTTGATGCGTTCGAGAACTTCGTTGCGTAAATTCCGACGGCTTATTTCCACGTTTCTTTTTCTCCTACTGGTATAGTAAGCAGATAGGCAAAATTAAGCGGTTCTTGACTTAAAAAGTTAATGTTACTAAAAGTTCTTGATTCGAAATTGATTTTCCAACAGAATTCTGTGGTGTATTAACGAAAAGAAACGGGATAACTCTTCAAAATCGTTTGCTGAGTGATTTGCGTTCAGCTTCCATAACTAGCTCGTAGAAATTATCCGAAAGCTTAGGCTCCTTCGTCAGAACGCCGGTTATATCGGAAATGTAAACACGCCGTGCACTCAAAGCCACAGCCGCCGCCTTCCCATATCTTTCAATCAGCTCCGCGGTTTGTTTAGCGTGAAGTTGAAGTTTTTCCTCGTCCTTCGCCAAGTGAACTTTCTTCTCAATCAAAGGTAGCGCCTTCTCTTCTTCAACCTTCAATAGTCCCAACGCATAGGAGCCGCATCTTGGACACTTGGGTTTGTCAGGAAGATCTTTTATGCGAATTGTTTCCATGTAGTCCCAGCAGTTTGTGCATATGAAGTTGCCTGTTTCATTTAACAATCGGGCTTTGGCTGCGGCAATTAACACAGCACGCATTTTCTCAGGCGGGATAAGGTCAGTTTTCATACTTACCCGTTCGATTCCGACTCTAGCAACAGGAGTTGCGTTGCCGCCTGTCTCAACAATTTGGAAACCAACTTCGCCGCTGCGAATCCGATTAACGGTGCTTACTAACCCGTCTGCATCAAGGTCTTTGCTAAAGACCTCTTTCAAGCCTTCCTCGTAAATCGGCGTGCCTTCAAAACTTGAAATCAACTTTTGTATGCTGACGTTGCTGAAGTCAGCCCACTTTTTCAGTGCTCCGAAACGCCTTGCCACCTGTATTACTCGTCGCTTGAATAAGCCCGTCTTTATCGTTGAGCGGGTCAAGGTGGCTTTAACCGTTTGGTCGCTCATCCTTTTTATTTCTTCAAAGACTTCAACCAACCCTTCGGCGCCCATGCTGCCCATAGTTTGGACAAAAATGCGGAAGGGATCGTGTTGAACGACGATGCCTCTTCCAAGCTTATCAGATAGCACTTCACCCAAAAATTGAGCCATAGCACGATTAACCAGAGAGCCAAAGTTAGTGTGAATAATAACGAATTCGCCCCAATCCTCCACTATAATTCGGTTCGGAGTGGGAACGGCCAAACCAGAATTCACCTGCTCCGACGTTTCAGCTAAAGCTAGCAAAATAGTTTCTTTGTCGGCTGGGTAACGTTCAGAAAGCAAAGCACTTACCTCTTCAGCCGAGAGCCCCGAATGCATTTTTTCTTCAGTGAATCCACGGATTTCCGCCAGCTCCTGCGCTACCTCGTAGGGCACAGGTATTTCTTCCCCTATCCAACTCGGAATTGAACCTGCTGGGTCATCAACTGGGCGCACGTAAACCTTGTCTTCCGTAGCATGCATTATTTGCCAAGGGCTACCCCGTATGATGAATTTTGTTCCAGGCTTCCCGTATTCAGCCATGAAAGCTTCGTCTAAAACGCCTATTGAAGTGTCAGTTGACTCGTCAACGACAAGGAATTGTTTCTCCTCAGGAATCATCGACAGGTTATCAAAATAGTACTCGAACAAAGCCTTGGAACGCTGAGGCTTCAGGGCGACTTGGTCCTCAAAGCTCACCCACGCCAAGCGAGGAAAGCGCTCATGCATGTACTTGAAAGCTTTGCAAACGTCCTCCAAAGTAAGGTTCTGGAACGGTGCAGCGTTGCGCGCTAACTCCAAAACGTCATTAAATTCCAGGCGCCTGCTCTTGAGCATTAACCCAGCTATCTGATGAACCAAAACATCATAGGGTTTGTCGGGAATTTCAACCGGTTCCAAAGCTTCAACGAGTGCTCTGCGGGCAATGACCAAGGCTTCAAGCGTGTCGTCAGAATCCATGCCTATGATTAGGCCTTCCGCCACGTGGCCGTAAGTGTGGCCTGCCCGCCCGACCCGCTGGATCAGTCTGGTTACTTGCCGCGGACTCATGTACTGAATGACGAGGTCAATTCGTCCAACGTCTATGCCAAGTTCGAGGCTGCTTGTGGCGATTAAACCTTTCAGTTCACCTCGCTTCAATCCTTGTTCAGCGGTTATCCTTGAAAGTTTAGCTAAGGACCCATGATGGATTGAAATTGGAAAATCGATGTCCCAAACTTTGAAGCGTGATGCCAAAACTTCTGATATTGACCGAGTATTTGTGAATAGTAGCACGGATTTGCGTTTGCTCATGTAGTCGCGGATAATGCGTAGTCTAGCAGCTACTTCTGGGTGCGTGTAGATTTTAGAGGCGAACCTCACGTCTTCTTCGCTTGGCTTAGGGTAAATCACTTGCAGCTTGACCATCTTCGCGACGGGTACACGGATAATCTCGACGGGGCGCTTGCTTCCCACGAGGAATTGGGCCACTTTTTCTGGGCTGCCGATGGTGGCTGATAACCCGATCATTTGAAAGTCTTTTCCGATTAGGCTCCTTACCCGTTCCAGTGCCAGTGATAGCTGGCTTCCCCGTTTGCTGTCAGCTAACTCGTGGACTTCGTCGATGATTACCCACCGTAGGCTTTGTAGGTGCTGGCGCAGGACCCAGCCTGAAAGAATAGCTTGCAGGGTTTCAGGCGTTGTTATCAAGATGTCAGGTGGGCTTCGGGATTGACGCACGCGTTCTTTAGTTTCGGTGTCCCCGTGCCGAACAGCCAGCTTGATGTCTAGGCTGTTGCACCACCATTGAAGACGATCAAGAATGTCCCTGTTCAGAGCCCTAAGCGGCGTGATGTAGAGGACTTTTATGCCGGGAGTTTTGGGCTCTCGAAGAAGACTGCTAAGTACCGGCAAGAAGGCAGCTTCCGTTTTCCCAGTAGCCGTGGGTGAAATTAACAGGACATTTTTACCCTCGAGTATTCTCGGGATCGTTTTCTCCTGAGGCTCAGTTGGCCTTGAAAATCCCCTCTGTTCAACAAGCCTTCGAACCGGCTTAACAAGCATGTCAAAAGCGTTTTCAGAATCTGCCTGCAATACAAAGTGGACCTCGAATGATGAAGTAAGCAAAGAGGCAAGTATTTAAAAAATATTGTTCAGAACTTAATCATTGCGCCTGAAAAATTTCGGCGGCGTGTTGTCGCTCTCTTTCCAATATTTGCTTAGCTTTATGACAGGAAGATTTGCTTTGTTTTTGGGCGAGGTTTTTTGTTGTTTGTGCTTTGGGTTGCTTTTCTGGTTTGGGGTTTGGATTGGCTGCAGGTTGCGGTTAGAAATCTCCCTAAATCTCCCGAATTCTCTCAAAATCTCCTTAAATCTCCCCAAATCTCCCCAAAATCGCTGCTTAGTCAAGCCAATGTGAAATCGCCGAGAAAAAAATGACACCTAACTAATCGGTTGAGAGTTGTCTTTTATTTTTACCATCCGTGCCTAATCGTTGATGCGGTTTGAGGATGCTTGTTTTTCTTTTCGTCTTTTTTCCGATTGAACCTGTTGATTTTAACCACTTTGCCTTCCACAGCCGCCCAATGAGTGCTGTTTAGTTTCTTGCTGTTAACAAATTTGGTGACCATACGCTGCAATTCAAAAGTTGAAACGTCCTCGCCATCCAGTTCTAAACCGTCAGAGATTAACTTGCTTTTTAACTTGAAGTGCTTTAGCAAAAAGTTGGAGAGGCTCTCTTTCTCGCCGTTTAAGTCGGGCATTTCAACTCTTACGGGGGTATGGCTCTTTGACATTAAATGTTCGCCACTCTACTTGTATGGCATTAGTTCAGCTAATAAAGGCTACTCACATAAAATGTCAGGCAAACATTTTTTGATCCTAGAATGATTCAGTTTACCGCCAACTTTAACTTTGAAAACACACAACGTTTAAGGCGAAAGGAAAGTGACGTTTCGTGAAGAAAACCAAAATTGTCTGTACTGTTGGGCCCACAAGCTTTTCCAAGCATGTTATCGAAAAAATGTTTCATGCCGGCATGAACGGCGCAAGAATAAACACTGCATACGGAAGCCTCCCTCAATACCAATCTGCAATAGAGACTGTTCGTGAAGTTGCCGACATAGCCGTCATGGTCGACATCAAAGGACCAGAAATCAGAATCAGGGCATCTCAACCGAAAACCTTTGCCAAAGGAGACGTTTTGGAAGTTGGTCCTAACGGTGAAGATTTCTGTTTCAATCATGATTTGTACGATAAAATGGCAACCAATGACTTAGTCTTAATTGACAACGGCAAAATCAGGGCGCACGTGGTTGAAAAAGTGAACGGCAGGCTGCGCTTAAAATTTGCCAACTGCGGCACAATAGAAGACGGGAAAGGAGTCAACATACCGAACAAGCGTCTGTCTGTTCCTACCCTTTGCGAGCGTGACCTGGAAATCCTCAAGCTTTGCAAGAAACTTGATGTGGAATATGTTGCGCTTTCATTCACACGAAACGCTAGGGACGTTGAAAACCTGCTTCAAGCGCACAGGTTTGAAGGCGGTGTCATCGCGAAGATCGAGAATTCTGAAGGCGTTGAAAACGTGGAGGAGATTCAGGCTGTTGCAAGCGGGATAATGGTTGCTAGAGGCGACTTGGGGATTGAAATTGAACCTGAGAAGGTTCCTCTTGTTCAGAAGTCACTAATTAAATTGTGTAACCAGAAGGGCAAGCTGGTTGTCACGGCCACGGAGATGCTTGAATCGATGATTCAACAACCCTTCCCCACAAGAGCTGAAGTGAGCGACGTCGCCAACGCAATACTGGACGGCTCTGATGCCGTTATGCTTTCTGGAGAAACCGCTGTCGGTGCGTACCCTGTTGAAGCGGTTAAGATGATGACTAGGATAGCTTATGAAACCGAAAAAGTCGTGAAGAGCAACGTTGAAGATAGCACTTTTATCAACGTTTCCGACACTGTCAGCAAGGCAATCCAGAGGATTTGTCAAAGCATGCCTGTTCACAAAGTTGTAACCTTAACTAGGTCAGGGTACACAGCGCGGATGATCGCTCGCTTCAAGATAAGTCAGCCAGTGATTGCCGTGACGCCGGATTCAAAAGTCAAAAGGCAGCTGGAACTGATATTCGGCGTGGAACCAGTTCTGATAAATTATCTCGACGAGAAAGACAGGATTACGTATGTTGCAAATCAGCTATGCGCTATGGGTCTGGTGAACGAGAAAGAAACCGTTTTGTTCACTTCAGGGGTAAGGACAACGATGAAGCACGCGAGCAACTCGATTGAAATTCACAAAATAGAAGAACTGAGACAGTTCTCTTCTACCTAAGAAGCCGTTTGAGTCGGGTTACCTTTTGTACCTTAGCTGGAAAGGCTAAATTCTTGAGTTTGGCCGGAGCAGCTCCAAAGAGTTTAGACAAAAACATGTCTAAATGTGACATTGAAACGTGAAATATCCATTCGAAAACTATGGAAAGTTTTTTATTCTATAATGATAAAGCATGGAAGTTGTAATACGGAGGAAAAAGTATGGCTAAATGTCCAAAATGCGGAACCGAAATTATAAAGGCAAAAAAGACTTGGAAAATGGCTGGTCGTCCAGATAAAGCAGGAAAACGCATGCAACTCGAAATCGGACTTTACGAATGCGGGAAATGCGAAAACACCTTCCGCGAAGTTTTAAGCAAAAAGAAAATCTAAACTTGCAACCAATCTGCAGTTGCATTTCCTGTCCTTTTTATTTTTCTTTTTTGGCTAGGTAACTTTAAGACTAGAAATCCGTGCTGAAGGAAAATCCCCGTTAAGGCAAGAGCCCGAGTTCGCTACTGTGAATGTGGAAAAGTGAGTTCTTTCAAAACTTAGTCACCATCCCCCTGATTGCGGCGGTTATTTTTGTGTTGATGGTGGCTTGAGCAGCTGCTGCTCAATGATCCTGAGCTGAGCAATAAAAGACAAAAACAACAGAACTGGACTTCTCGCTGGGCACAGATGTCTTTATAAAGTAAGTTTTTGATATCAGAATATTTAAGGGCGGTTAATGAAAAGGGGGAAACTTGTTGCCGAAGGTTAAAGCTACAATAAGCGTTGAAAACGTGGTCGCTTCCGCAACGCTCAACCAGAAAGTTGATTTGAACGCCGTCGTCAAAGGTTACCCAGGCGTTGAGTATCGCCCTGAACAGTTTCCTGGCTTAGTTTTCAGGTTAAAACGTCCCAAGACTGCGACTTTGATTTTTAGTTCTGGAAAGATGGTTTGCACGGGGGCTAAATCCGAGAAGGAAGCTCGTCGGGCCGTCATGAAAGTGGTTAAGGAACTGAAGAAAGGGGGCATCATAATAATCAGCAAGCCCGAGATGAAAATACAAAACATCGTGGCTTCGGGTGGTTTAGGCGGCATGATCGACTTGGAGAAGGCTGCTTACACTTTGGGTCACGCTATGTATGAACCCGAGCAGTTCCCAGGATTAATCTATAGGATGCAAGAGCCGAAAGTTGTGATTTTATTGTTTGCAAGTGGAAAACTTGTCTGCACGGGAGCCAAACAGGAACAAGATGTTTACATTGCCGTAGAAAAATTGCATACGCTACTGGAAGAAACCAGCCTGATATTCTACGAATAAAACGTGCGTTTTACTGCTTTTTTATTTGTTTCAGGATTGTTTTTAGGCTTTCCTTGTCCATTAGGCCCGAGTCGTACAGCACATTTGCTATTTCGCTGATTTTCAGCATGGGATGAAGTTTGATTCCGATTTTTTCAAGTTGCCCTCTTCCGCCTTCTTCCCGATCAAGGAATACAATGGCGTCTGTTACCACGCCGCCTTCTGCTCTGACGATTTGAGCGGCTTTTTTCAGGGTTAATCCAGTGGTTACTAGATCGTCGACTAAGAGAGCTCTGTCTCCCGACACCAAGATTCCTTCTACACGCCTTTCTCTGCCGCGAAGTCGAACACCTCTTCGAACGTAAAGGAACGGTTTTTCAAGGTTATAGGCAACTTGAGACGCAAAAACGATGCCGGTTAATGGTACACCTGCGATTCTGTCAAAGCTTTTTGCCCCGACTTCGGTTTGGATGTATTGGGCGTAGAAGTCGCAGATTTCTCGGAAGGCATCTGGAAAACTGGGGATAACCCGCAAGTCAACGTAGTATGGGCTGGATTTTCCGCTTGAGAGTTTGAAAACCCCAAATTTCACTGCGTCGATTTTGAAGAGGATGTTTGCCATTTTTTCCTTTTTTTCTTGAACTGCCTGGTCAGTTTTCATTTTTTTCACTTCCTTTTTGACACTTGGTAAATTTTGTTTTGTTCAGGGATCAAGCATGTTGTCCTCGGCAGCTCCTTCTTCATCATCTGAGCGAATTCTGTTTGGCTTGCTGCGGAGGCTGTGTGGTAAGGCACGGCAACCTGTGGCTTCGTTAAGCGTGCTATTTCGAAGCCTGTCTGCGGCGTGGAGGCTGGAGCTATGCCCACGGTGCAGAAGACCATGTCGAATTTTTCTTTTTGACCCATAACCGCCATCTCTGGAAAAGGCAAGCTGTCTGCTGTGTGGTAGGTTTTGACGCCGTCTTCACTGGTTACTATGTAGGTTACGGGTGCTTGGGCTGGGTGGTTGCATTTTTCTGCCTTGACTGAGACTTCGCCGATTTTGATTTCTGCGCCTGGTTTGGCTTCTTGCAGTTTACCCATGGCTATGACATGTTGGAGTTTTTTTGTTGAAGCTGAATCAGCGATTATGGCGCAGTTTGTTTCTTTGTGGATTTCTGCTATTAGTCTTGGGTCAAGATGGTCATAGTGCTCATGCGTTATAAGGATTGCATCCACGTTTTGGAGGCTTCTGGATTTGATGTCAACTGGGTCTATGACGACGGTTTTACTGGGTGTTT
Source organism: Bathyarchaeia archaeon (assembly GCA_049515895.1). Classification (GTDB taxonomy): domain Archaea; phylum Thermoproteota; class Bathyarchaeia; order Bathyarchaeales; family Bathycorpusculaceae; genus Bathycorpusculum. The sequence goes on from JBEKTQ010000026.1 coordinate 35,787, forward strand.
TCAGAAGTATTCCAGCGTACTGGTTGAACCAAACGAATAGAATAGCGTTCTTTTCCGGTATTTTCTGTATTGACATAACTTGATTCCTCAAAATGATAATGTAAATAGCGTTTTAAAGAACTATCGTTAATCAGCGGCTGACAAAAGGCTTCTGAATATGAAAAAAGCAAAGCCTTCATTGATTTCTAGAACACTTCCTGTAAGCTTCATTACGCAAGCGCCCCTCGCAAGTGATGAAGTCGAACGCGATTTTGTTCTTTGTGTTTTGGGTTGCTTTCTTGGTATGGGGCTTGGATCGGCTGCAACTGTCATCTAGAAACATGTAAAAACATCTATAAAGCTCTAGAATAATCTAGAAACATCTAGAAAAATCTAAAAAGATCTAAAAAAGTCAATGCCCGAGATATTTTTTACCCTTGAAATTTTTTGATTGCATACTCACAGTCACATACATTTAATTCTCTCAATTTTAAAAGAATACTCCACAATAGAGTAGCGTGAAACTCCAAAACTCTAGATAATAAGATTAAACTTCTAAGCCTTAAGGGAGACAAATTTGATATGACTCAACCTTCTGCGAAGAAAGATGAAGATTTAAACCAAAGGTACGTCCGCCCAATAAACGAACTGTGGGAAATGTGGAAACCCAGAGTAAAAATGAGAATCTACCCCTTCACTTACGCCTCTTATGAAGACGTGGAGCGGGTAATGACCAGCCTGACTTCCTATGACAGGGACAAGTGGGCAGCCGCTTTCAGCTCTGCAGCAAAACCCTACGAAGAAAAAGCTGCCCTAGCCGAAAAAGCAGGCGATTCGCCAAACGCAAAAGAAAACTATCTTAAAGCCTACCAATATTACAGGCTCGCTCGGTACCCAACAATCAACTCTCAGGGAAAGAAAGAAGCTTACCGGAAGTCACAGGAAATGCTGTTTAAGGCTTCCCATTATTTTGACGCCCCACTTCAACGGGTAGAAATACCCTTCACGGGAAAGGTCGGGGAAGGGAACAAGATTATTGCTTACTTGCGAGTGCCCAAAAAGGGTTCTGCACCTTTTCCTCTACTTTTGAGTTGGGGTGGAATCGACGGTTTCAAGGAGGAACAGCTAAACGATCCTGCCTTAGAGCATGGTTTAGCAACTCTAGCAATTGATGGTCCCGGAGTTGGTGACTCGCCAATCAAAGGCTCAGAGGATGCCGAAAGAATATTTGGAGCCGTGTTGGATTGGGTTGGCACAAATAAAAACTTGGATCCTAAAAAGGTTGGAGTATGGGGTTATAGCACTGGCGGTTATTGGGCTGTCAAAGTGGCCCACGTTTACAGAGATAGAATAGCTTGTGCAGTGAGCCAAGGAGGACCAGTCCATTACGCATTTGAACTTGACTGGATTCAAAAGCAAGAGAAAGGAGAATATCCCTTCGAATTCTTTGAAACCATCACTTACGCGTTCGGCCTGTCAAGCTACGAGGAGTGGGTTGAATACGCGCCTAAGCTTTCCCTCCTAAGACAAGGCATCTTAGATAAGCCAAGCGCACCATTATTGCTTGTAAACGGAATATACGATTCAGTGTTCCCAATCAAAGATTATTATTTGTTGCTCGAGCATGGCAGTCCAAAATGCGCCAGATTTTACGAATCGGGACACATGGGCTTCACCAAGGACACTTTTGATACTATAATGAACTGGATCTACGGAAAATTAATATGAAAGATTCAGAAATCCCATACAGTAAAGTCAACAAAACTACAAGTTCAATCATGTATATCCATGAGAAAATCATAAAATTATTGAACCTTCTCGAACGTGAGGTTGTTGGAACCTGAATTGATTAAGCGTTCCTTTTCATGAGAATATTTAGAACCGTTTAGGTCGCTTTGCCGCATTTACTTAATCCATTTCAGGATATTCGGTTTCTTTCTCTTTCCTGCTGCTTGTTTGGTTTTGGGATGCCCTAAGATTAAGGGCACCATCATATCATGGTTCTCAGGGACTCCAATCTTCTTAAGAACGTCCGGCTTGCTGTTTAAAAGTGAAACGAAACCCATATAGCAGGTTCCAAGCCCAAGCTCATACGCCTTCAAAAACATATTCTGTGCAGCAAGAACACTGTCTATTAAGTTCCAGCTAGCCCTTTGTTGGTCTTTTTCTGCACATACCAAAACGAGCACAGGCGCATTATAGCAGATTAAATCAGACTCTGAAGAATATCGCTGGGCTGAAGAGGGGAACATCTGCTTAATCAAAGCTTTCGTTTCATCAGAGACATACTTAATTAACTCTCTATTTTCGATGACGATGAACTTGCAAGGCTGTCTGTTCATAGCTGTTGGAGCCCAAACGCCCGCTTCCAGAACAGCCTCAACTTGTTCCTTCGAAACAGGCTCATCCGTATAACTTCTAACGCTTCTCCTACCTTTAATGCAAACATCAAGTTCCATTGTTCGTTCCTCTGAATATTTAGTACCATATCAAATGTATTTATCGCTAGCGCTAAAAATAGGTTCATGCAAATAGGGTAGAAAGAAATCCGTGTTTGAGAGCAGGTCGAGAACTCAGCGATTACGGCCTAACCCAATTCTTCATGCTTAGTCAAGAAACCTTGATTAAAATCAGTCAAGAAACTTTTACGGTTTAGAAAAAAATGCTGATTTAATTCGCCTGTTAGTTACTCAGAAATTTGAAGAGTTGAAAAAAGAAAATTCACTAATAGAAAAACCAATCGTACCGCATTTCGAAATGCGCAACCATGATGACAGAGGCGTCAAAGTTTGGGATAGCCAATGGAATAACGGCAAAGGATTCCATGCACAAATTCAATTTACACCCGAGGGCAAGGTTTACTGTAGTCTTTGCGATGCGTTCAAATGTGAGCACATACGTTTCGCGTTGGAACAAGAGGATGTACGAAAAATACTTAAAGAAAAAGGTTGGAAATTGCCTGATGCTTATTTCTGACATTACAATTCTATAGTATGGTGGTCGTAGCCATCGGTAAAAAACGTAATTGTTAAAGTTTGGGTTTGGATTAAAAATTACCTGTAAAAGTTACGGGTTTTCGAAACTTAGTTTAACTCCCAAAAAGTATAAAGGAGATGTAAAAGAAATTGAGTTTCGAAATGAAAAGCAACCTGAACGACAAAGTTGTCGATGAATTCCTTAATTCACAAACAAAACAAGGCACTTTTAAAAGTTACAAAACCGTGATGAAACAATATCTCGAATTCACTGGCAAAACAGGGCAAGAACTGTTAGACATTAAACGAAACGACAAAGATTTTGCCGTTGAAAATTCGATGCTGGCTTACCGCAAATATATCTTGAGCAAAGGCAAATCAGAGAATTATGCTGTAGGTTGCGTAATGACAGTTCGAGGTTTTTACAGTTATTACCGTTTGCCTCTGATGTTCAGAAGACAAGAATCAAAAAAACTTGGAGAGAAAAATCGGACTACACAAGACTACCTTTTTGACAAAGAAGATTTAGCGAAAATGGCTTTGGCTGGAAACTTGAAGGAACGCTACATTCTGCTCGTGGGCAAATCTGTTGGGCTTAGAGCAAGTGATTTTATATGCTTAACCTATGGAACGTTTAGAAGTGTTAAACTTGAAAATGAAGCACCGTTAAGTTTAGGGCAAATCAACACAAAAAAGGAAAGTGTGAAAGCATATCCATTTCTCGACAGCGATGCAATACCGATAGTTAAGCAGATACTTGAAAGCAACAAAGACAAAAAAGACAATGAGCGAGTTTTAACTGACACCGAAGATAACCTTAGCGTTATACTGCAAACTTTAGCGAAAAAAGCTGGAATGGAAATTGACGACCACGGCACAATACACGGCAAACGTGTACGGTTTCACTGTCTAAGGAAGTTCCTAATTGACCGTTTGAGTGCTTATGCAGGTGAAAGCCAATGGAAACAGATAGTCGGCAAGGCAATTGATGAAGGAGCTTATGTTAGCCAAGATCAACTTAGAGGCGTTTACGCGAGAGCGATGAAGGACATTTTGATTAACGGCAATGGGATGAAGGTTAAAAAACTGATTGAGTTGGAGAATGCCCTTTTAGATTCTCAGAAAAGGCTTACGAACGTGGAGACTACTAATGAGGTATTGCGGAAGGAACTGGGGAAAGTTGCAAACAAAAATGAAGAGCTTGAAGGAAAAGTGAGTAGCCAACAAAAACAAATCGACGACATAAACGTCTATCTTCAAAAGCAAGAGCAAATCCGAATTAAGAAACAACAAACCGAAAATGAAAACCTATATTCAAAACAAAACGTTGAAATCCGACAGAAAGAAAACTTGGATGAGGAAGAAAAACAAGCACCTGATAGACTAGGCGAATACTTAAGAAAGCAAAAAGAAGACACCCAAAACAAGGAAAGGGAAGCATCGGGCACTTCCCATTAAATTTCTTACACAAGCCAGCGCAATGGAGAAAACTCTCCCCGCAATAAAAAAACTTGGAAAGATTTGACTGTTATTCGGAGCACACAGAAAAAAGAACGCTTAGAGATTACATACTAAGCGACTAGCTGAAGGGGTCTGAAAACCCTTCATAGCCACATTTACTTAAGGTCGAACCATTCTTAAGAAAAATAGTGCATTCAAAAATAATACATACATCTTAACCCTTGAATGTACTCGTAAATAGCCATAACCGTTTAATGCATTCTGAAACTTGAAAAAATAAGAGGAGAAGCTATTTTTTCGGTTATTCTCTTTCTGATAAATACAATGGATAGCAGTATTATTACTGCAAAAAGTGGCAGAATTATGCAAGTTGGAAACTCTGGAACTGTTGGAGTTGAGGTTGGAGTTATGATTGAAGTAGGATTAGGTGAAACAGAACTCGCTGGAACAGTTACTGTTTGTGTGTTGCTCCATCCGCTCTCTTGACCAGTAAAATACCAAGAAGCAAATCCTATAGTACGACCAATATATCCTATCAAAGCTTCTACTTGAAAATCTAATTGACCGCCTGAAGGTAAGTTGTTATCCAACCATGGGGGAGCATTTGGGTCTAACGAGTAAGTTAATGTAGTGTAAATGGTGTTTGACGGAGCAGTAAAATAATTGTCTACAGTGTAAATTGTAGTCCAGTTTTCCTCATAATGACCTTTCTCTCTTACGTTGTAGTAGAAGGAAACGCCTTCTCCGTTTTGTCTGTATGAGGTTAATGGCTGGTTCTTAATGATAAGCTCAATCGTTCTATTTTCAACATGATAACCTTCAACGGTAACATTCTGACCTGTATATGGATCAATCGAAGAAGTTGTGGGCACGTTGTACGATGCATCAACAAATTTAAGGGTAAATTCTGGAACAGACGGTGTAGGTATAGACTGAGCACTTGCAGGCTTGACGATAAGCAAACTTGCAATTGAAAGAGCCATAATAAGAATCAGAGCTAAAGCCAAACTTTTGACTAAGTTGCCCATCTCTGCCGCCTTGTAGTAAGTATTACTATACTATTAAAGATAAAAGGCTATTCGTAAAAGTTCCTTGACTAAGTTGAGTCAAAGTTTCTTGACTAAGAACTAGTCTATTTCTACGCTATGCAGATTTAAGACTTTTTATCAGTAAAAACATGGCAATATGTTCTAAGTGAAACTGAATTTTTAAGGTGTTAGATTAGGGTATAAAATAGCCCTCTTCCGCTTTCTTTGCAAGAGTTTCAATAAACGCATTTGAAATTACGTTAATCCTTCTAATCCTTTTCCAAAAATCGATCAAGGGTAATTTTTCTACTTCAGCATCAGCCAAATAACTATTTTCAGCTAGGAAAACCATATCACTTTCAAACCAAAAAGTGCCATGAGCTATCGAATTTCTGAGATTAACATCCAAGAGATCATCAAGCTTTTGCCCTTAAATGGGAAGAATTTTTTTGAGATTGGCAAGCAATCTACTCAAAGCCATTTTCTTGCAAATAGTAACACTGTTTTTTTTTGTCAGAAAATTCCTTTAAAATAAACACAAAGGATGTTTTCAAGACACCCTCAAAATAATAGAGAGCGTTCCCTACCAGTTGAGAATAAACCCTATATGTCATAACGAAGGGTTCTTTGTCAGACTTTATTGCAGACTTAATTTCTGGAAAATTCTCAAAATTATTTACCGTATCACTAAAAGCATATCCAAAGAATCGGCTACTATCCCAAATTTTGACCAACAACGTCCTATGAATATCATGAGAAGGCTAAAGTTCCGACAGACATACCGATTCGTAATCCAGCCTTCATAAACATTGAACGGCTTGGCTTCAACAAGTTTCAGAAATTGCTAACGACAAACACCTATTTTTCGCAGCTTTTGAGAAGACTTGACATGAACAACAGAATAGCACAATATGCAGATTTGAGATTAACACTTATACAGCCTACAGTTACTCAAAAAACAGACCCCAACACACACGAAATAATCCAGCCTTCTCCCATGAATTTATTAAAAGAAGACAAAGCTCTTCGCGATAGGTTTTTGCGTTTTGTTATTAGGTTGCAGGAAGAAGCGGGAATTAGCCAAATTTCAATTCCTTTTATAGAATTACCCTTTTCTTCTTTTAGAGAAATGTTATTAGGAATTAAAAGAAGTTGTGAAAGAAGCAACCAACAACCTATCTTTTTTGTTGATCCCAGCTATTTAGACTTTGAAGCTGCAATAGATTTTATTACAAAGGAGCTACAAGCTAAGATAGTGGGTCTAATTTATAGACCGTATAGAAATGTCCCGCTAAGCTATGAAACGTTGTTTAAGTATGTTGATAAAGACGTGGCATTCCTTAATACCCAAGTTTACAGGTTGGACACACAGAACCGCGACATATCTACAATGCACTATTTGCCATTTCTGGGGAACGACCTATATTCTGTTATGATACCAATACCTTTTGGGAAAAGTGACAAAAATTCACCCAAAATTGAAGGAGAAAGCATTAAACCTCCTAAACCACCTAAAGACAAGTTGGATTATGTAAAATTCTTCGACAGAAAAAGCTTACAAGTCAATGCTCTCTCCGATGAACTTTCTATAATATCAGAGCTTAGGAATCAATACGAAAAAGATAGCATAATTGAAAATATTCTCGAACACTATGGAGAAGCTAGGACAAACGAAAAAATATACACAGTATTAACCGCCCTTTCAAAAGTAAATGAACTTAATTCAAGCTTCGCTGAATTCAATAGTTTTCAGAAATATGTTAATAACAATTCAACGAAAGACTATTTGCAAGAGAAAAAAGTGCTACAAGAGGCATTAAGAAAAGAACGGCAGTATTCTACTGGGACAAACACCTTTAACCAAAGCCGACTTGGCTGAAACAACTCGCTATTCACCCATAAGCCCACCCACTTTTTCATTTGGGTAGAATTAACTTGTGCAATTTTACCTTGGGGTTTTCTGGTGAAACCCAAATTTTTTCTTCTACAAAACCGTTTTTCTTAAACAACCCTATGCTTTTACCATTAGTTATCCTCACTTGAGCCCAAATTTGTTTATCACTTGTACCTTGCAAAAACGTTACAGAAGTCCTAACTAATTTGCTTCCTATACCCTTTCTACGACAATTGGGATGAACAACTACATGCCCTATTTCGCATCTATCTTTTTTTGCTACAACACAATCACATATTACCCCATCTTGTTCGAAGACAAACCACTGATGATTAACATTCTTAATCTCTTCTGGAAGTGGAACATGAGTTAAGTCAATATTTTCTAAAAGACTCTGTATGCATGGCATGTCTTTTGTTAAATCAGCCGCTCTGATGCTCACATGTTTTTGCTCCTTTAGATGCTATGATCAATTCCGTCCTAAAAGACTTAGCCAAGGTCACATATGGCATTTAGCCCCTAAACGCTTAAGGCTGAAATGATACACAATGTGACAAGAGGAAAATACAAATGCCCCAATCCCGAGAAATCCCAAAATTGAAGGTTCAAGCGGGCATTGACCTTTGCAAGAAGAACGTTTACGTTTTCCTTGAGACCGCTGAAATTCTCATAAAATCGGGCAACTTAAACCATGCAGCCATAAACTTGGAGTTCGGAATAGAGGAGTATGGCAAAATCCTTATGCTAAAAGACGAATTCGCAAAAAGCGCCGACCCAATGCAAGTTCAAGAAAGAGTATTTAGGAGCCACAAGAACAAGTCAGAAAGAGCTTGGAGAATAGGCGATCCAGATAGTCTTGATGTTAAATATAAAATGATTAGTGAAAGGTGGTTTTGAAAGAAGTGATAACGGAAAACAAGGCTTTTCGCGTGCCTTTTCGCAAGTAATCAACATTACTCATTTCATAAGGATGGAATGCGCTTTCGTTGACTTTGACGAAACCGAAAAGGATTGGTTTTTGGGTCATGGACAACTTGTTAAAGAAAGAATGCTTTCCCTGCTCGAGCATGTAAGAGAAAAAACGAACAAAATCTAACTGCTATAAGCATTTTGCCGAAGACCACAAATGACAGAACAAATTACCCTTAGCCTATGCCGAAAAAGCTATTGTTCGTCTGTGGCAGGAACGTTGACAGGTCGCCAACAGCAGAAAACATTTTCAAAGGCATCGCAGGTTTAGAAGTGAAATCTGCAGGCGTTTCGATTGGTGCCACAGTTCCATTAACAAGGGAATTGGTTAAGTGGGCTGACGAAATCTATTGTATGGAATTCAAGCATCAGCAAATCGTGCTTAAAATGGTGCCGTCAGCCTGGAAAAAAGTCGAAAGCCTTGGAATCCCCGACATATACTACAGAGATCAACCTGAACTAAGGCAGCTTATGTTAGAAAAAATGAAGCGCTTCAGCCATTTGCGCTAATGTGTATTTAAACAATCATTCAGCAAAGAGTTATTAGTGTTGTACGTCCATAAGGGATTTGGGGAAAGCAAGTGAAAAGAGAAGAGTCCATCGCTCTTCTAAAAGAATTAGGTGCCAACCAGCTTGTTAGCCCTACTGTTGTAAGCATTGAACATGGATTACCAGATGCATACCTGCTTAAAATTAAAGGCGATTATGACCTTTCAGCAATGAAGATATTTCTCAAGGACAAATTCTCGGTAGAAGAGAACAAGGATTATGTAGTTATTTCCAAGGCTTAACAGTCTATTCTTGGCTTCCAAACCTTTTCTTCATGCATTCTTCACAAAAATTGCTCTTGAACTTCCTTATCCGTTTGGGCTGGAACAGTTTTCCGCATCTGCTGCACTTTATTTGATTACCTCCTTTAGGCTCAAGCAGTTTGAGTCTTCTCTCAATCTCAGCTTTAACATCGGAATCATCCTCCTCCTCCCAAGCAGCTTTCAACAAGGATTTGGCTTGTTCCGAGCTTTTGTCTCCGAATAATTTTAGGAAAGCACTATCTGTTTTTCCTTTTCCGAATTGTGAAGGCAGCATACAAACAAAATTCTGAGGATAACTCTTAGATTTACTAGAGTTAACAACAGCGAAGCGAAAGTTCTTTCGCGTGCCAATATTGTCATCCGCGTAATACTCGAAAACTTGCAGCCTCATATCCAAGTTGATTAAACCTTGAGCGGAAGAAACAAAAAACATGTTATATAAGATTGTGGATCGCTTGGGATTACCTGAACAATGAACAGCTTACCGTATTTCCCATGTGTGTCTTTAAGATCTGCAAACTCGCTTCAACGTTATGTTTTTGCGCGCGCGAAATTGCAATTGAAAAAAAGGAAGAGTAGAGCTTTAAGGGAATCGTTGCTCTCTTGCAGCTTTTCCTTTAGCTCTCAGCAACCATTGTTTCTTTGGTTTTTTGGTTCTGCTTACTCTTTTGCTTCCACTATTTTGGCTATTGCAGCGTTCTTCTTGACAGATTCAATTCCGCCTACACAGCCCTCTTTTGAGTTATAGCCTTCACTTACCGCGATTATTTCTCCGTTGGCTGCTTTCAATCTGAAGCGATACTTTCCTGCTTTGTCTTTATACCACTCAAAAACTGGTTCAGGCACAAATATCACCTACTTCTAATATTTGTTGCGTCAACTTATAAAATTAATCCTCATTTTGGAGAAAGTTTGGTCCATATTCAAAATTAAAAGCTTATAAACGCATTAATGAGATACTTTTAGCGCGCATGCTTGTTCCTGAAATGGTTAAAAGTGGTTAAAAGTCCACTCTCCGCGTTTAGGTTGCACGTCAAAGCATGAACTCTGAATGGAAACAGTAAGCTGGTTGAACAAACAAAAGGGGAATTATAACCATTTTTAACCAATTTCGGAACAGCCATGCGCGCTAGTGGCACTTATCGTGTTCCTTATAGTGAAGATAGCCAAAAAATGGAAAATAGATTAAACCTTCTACTCTTTTTTTCTTTTTTTGGATTAGCTTAACGCAATAGAGAAAGGTTAAAAACATATTTTAGGCGGTTTCGCCCTTAAGTATCTAGGGGAACCTCGGTTGGAGCAAGATAAAGTGGCGTGCGGTTTAATCTTTAATCGTCACGACTGGAAATATCCAACAAGTGTGCATAGAGTTTGCGGTAAATGTGGAGATATGCAGGTTCTAAAAAGTGACAACCTGAACACCTATTTCCATGACGCGGAGGATTTTGAAGCGTTTATACGGAGCATTATTGAGTTTCAAGAGGCACAACGCAAATATGCGGTTGCAGTCCAGGAAGGGCGTAATAGAGCTTTGGCATGGTTGAAGCGTGCGCAGCATGTAGAATGATGAAGATTGTTAGAGTTGGCGTGTCAACGGTTAAAACCGCAGCGCGAATTCACAGCTAGCAAAAATTAGGAGAGTATGCTTTAGCTCTCCGTTTTAACAGGTTAATTTATTATGACCGGTTGAATGCTGCTTTTCGAAGATTTCCCTATTTCATTTCCATAAAATGTTGCATAGATGTTTCCTATATTTTTTCGCCAAGTTAAAGGTTTAGCTTTCCAGACGATATTGAAATATCCATGTTCCCCGGTCACTCCTTGGGCTAAGTATGCGTCGCCTAATATTGATGTGTCTCGTTCGTGAATCCTGATTCTGGCTCCAGATATGCCCTTTCCTGAATCGCTCTCAGAAAGTTTTCCCTTCAAAGTTACGGTGTCACCTTTGTTCATCTTTTCGGTGACGGTGAAGAGTTCTAACTTGGTTTCAGTTGGATAATTAGTCTTCGGAACTTTTGTTTCAACTGTTGGAATTGGCGTGGGTTGAGGCATTTCTTCCGTTTTGGCTTCAGGCAAAACAGTTTCTGTTTTAGTTGTTTCTGCAGTTGAGGGTGCCATTGGAGTTTCGATTTTTGGAGTGGCAGCCACCTCTACCTCTTTTGCTGTTTCGGAGCCTAACGTGGCTTCAGGCTCTACTGTTGGGGAACCTGTTTCTTCCATTTTAGGCGGAACAACGTTTTCCTGAGTTGTTTCCTTTGGGATTGATAAATCCTCAATTTCTGCATCACAGCTGCTTCTTACAACTTTGATGCCGTTTAGGCATCCTTCCTTTGATTCGTATCCTTCTCCTTCAGCAATAATCTCTCCGTTTGCAGCTTTTAGGCGAAACCTGAACTTGTCTGCGGCATCCTTGTAGATTTGGTATTTCGGGTTAGGCACTTTGCGATCATTTATGGTTAGGTCTTCAATTTCTGAATTGCAATTCTTCTGTATGCTTTTTATTCCATTGATGCAGCTTGCATGTTGCTCGTAGGCTTCTCCTACGGCGACTATTTGATTGTTTCCAGCTCTCAGACGAAAACGAAATTTGCCCGCAGCATCCTTGTACACTTGAAATTTCGACATAAGAAAACCCCAATTTTCTATTGAATGCTAGTTGTACAAAAGCTTTTTCCTTAACTGTTCATGCAGCTGCGCATGCTTCTTAAGAAAATTGAGCTAAAACGTCAATAGCACATAAACCACAAAGAAGGCTAATCCGAAAACCAGACCGTACCACGGTATTCTCTTTCTGGAGACAAAGAAAAGCATCAAAAGTGAGACGACCGAAGTGGCTAGAACGCTCAGATAAACTTGGGTATCCAGCGTCCATGAAGTAACAAACAGCCCGATCGCAGGGTACAGAGTGGAATAAAGGACTTTCTCGCCAACCAGTGACCCTATGCTTAACGTGTCTTTTCCTCTAAAACCCCAGATCAAAGCGCTTGCGGTCTCTGGAACGGCTGTTGCGGCGGGTATCACAATTATCGCCAATCCCAACACGCTGACTCCAAAGCTGACGGCTATTTGGTTTACGGCAGCAACCAACTGGCTTGCTCCAAAATAGAGGATAACAACTGAAACAATCAACTGGACAAAACCAGCAATCTCTCTTTTTGGGAGAACTCGATAAAAGTAAGGTTGCTCAGCTTCGCTGATGGCTTCAAGCGACCGTCTTTTGTACATTATTGTTAGGTAAATCAGATATGAGCTTAGGAAAATTAACCCAAAAACAAAACGCACCAACATGGACGAGAAGAAAGAGGGTAAAAGAGTCAACGGAAACAGGATCGTAACGAAAATAAATGGGATCGCTAAGGTGCGGCTTACTTCCATGTAACCGTGGTTTCGCTTCTTTAAGAAGAAACTTAACAGAACCAAAACCCCGACCAAACCATACGAGAGACTAGAAGCCATAAACGGCTGACCAAATATTGTGCCCACACCTATTGCAGAGCCGTTGGCTCCTCCAAACTCAAAAACAGCGATTAACAGAATGATGAGTTCAGGAAGCGAAGTGAAAAGCGGAGACAAAATTGCTCCAACAAAAGAGCTGCCCATTTTGTATCTGTAACCCAGAAACTCGATGGAGTTAACGTACAACATAGCAGAAACAAGAACAGTCAGAATGCTGAATATCAAGAGCAGAACGGAGTTTATCATTGCAATTTTCAAGTTGAACCGAAGGTCTATATCTGTTTATCTTTTCTTGCTAGTGTAGTGGTAGTGTGTGCTAGCCACAATGCTTAATGTTTCTGGGCGAGAATATTTTGACAAACTCGTAGCTTTAGGTGGTGAATGTTTTGGTGAAGAAAGAAATGGATCCGTTGGTGGCGGCGTCTAATGTTTACAAGTGCTTAAATGAGAATGAAAAGGTGCGTGTTTTGGAGGTAGTTTTTAAGCCGAATGACGTTGCGAAGATGCATCATCATCCTGACCACGTGGTCTATGCTTTGAAGGGCGGCAAGGCAAGCTTTAATTCTGGAGGTAAGACTCAAGAGATGGACATTAAGACTGGTTCGGTGCTTTTCCTCGATGCGCAAGATCATGAAGTGAAGAACATTGGAAAGACAACGTTAGACCTAATAGTAATGGAACTGAAGAAGTAATCTTCGGCTTCTTTTTGTAGCTTCTTGCAGAAGCAACCACAAAATAAATGTACCAATTTCGGGACAAACCAGCGCGTACTTGGTTAGCAATTCAGATTAGTAGTTCATAAAACATACTAATCGGATTTCTCAATGATGGATGAGAAGGAAACCTGAATATGCAAAGAGGTCGACTAAAGGCAAGCTTAATCCTTACCGTGCTTGTAATATGCTTCATTTTTCCAGTTTTGAAGCCTGTACATGCTCAGGAAGCTGGCTATTCACATATGTGTTACATGACTTATACTGTCCCAACGATTAATGGACAGTGGAGTTCAGACTGGAACAGTGGTTTGCAAACCACTTTTGGAGCGAACGCCGCTTTTACTGACGAATGGTACCTGGCCGCGACTAATCCCGAAACTGTTTATTATTACCTCATGATCGAGACCATGGATAACACGAATGACTCAAAGGATTTTATCCAAATAAACTTGGACGGCGGCATGACCGCTGATTCCGCTCCCACATCAACTGATTTTGCAATAAATTTCACGAGTAATGCGGTCTGCACGTGGTATCAAGGAAATGGTGTAGGATGGACTAAAATAGCCACGCCAACATCGGATGTCTTCCAATGGGGCGAATCGTTTGGTTCATCACCGACATACCAAACACCACATTTGATACTTGAATTGAGTCTGTTAAAAACCTCAACAGTACTTGGGGGTACACAAATTCTTGGTCCAGAATTTTGGATGCTTATCGAAACCTACGACGCGAACTCTGCTGGCTATGGGCTTCAATCGTGGCCCGCCGTGCCATCTTCTAACCCCGACGTCCCAAGTACTTATGGAGATATACCATATACGAGGACGGTAAACCCTGCTTCCACGCCTACTTCGACATCTTCCTCAGCACCCACTCCGCCTCCAACACCCAATCCGACTCTAGCACGCACTCCTAGTCCAACGCCATCACCTAGTCCAAGTTCGTCACCCACATCATCACGAACTCCCACTCCTACTCCATCTCCCACGACTGCCCATCCGAATTCCGATACTCAAACATCAAGTTTTGGGGATACTCTTTTCATATTAGGGGTTATAGGAATGGAAACCTTAATTGTGGCAACTCATCAAGCCTCCGGCAG
>JBEKTQ010000027.1:0-57061 GCA_049515895.1 Bathyarchaeia archaeon
GCAGCGTTGAACATCCTTTCCGTGCGGCACAAACCAATTCCTTCCGCCCCGAACCTAAGCGCCTTCGCCGCGTCAGACGGAGTATCCACGTTAGTTCGCACTCCCAATCTGCGGAACTCATCAGCCCACTTCAGGATGGTGTTCATATCCTTTGAGAATTCTGGCTCCACCATCGAAACCTCACCCAGCCAAACCTTGCCAGAAGTACCATCTATCGTGATAACATCACCGTGAATGATTTTGTGGTCGCCAATCGTCGCACTCTCGTCTACAACATTAATCTTGATGCCCCCTGCTCCGGTTACGCATGGCTTACCCATACCCCTAGCAACGACGGCGGCGTGACTCGTCTTCCCACCAACAGTGGTCAGGACGCCCTGCGCCGCAAAAAACCCGTGAATATCCTCAGGCTTAGTCTGCTCTCTGAGCAGGATAATTTTTTTGCCGTGCGTCTTGCTCTGCCGCTCAGCCTCATCTGCGTCAAACACTACTTCGCCCGAAGCAGCGCCGGGCGAAACCCCCAACCCAACCGTAACGGGCGGAGTTTTGTTTTCCGGGTCTATTTGGCTATACATCAATTGAGTAAGCTGGGCTGCATCCAGCCTCGTCAGCGCTTGTTCCTTCGTAATCAAGCCTTCATTAACCAAGTCAACCGAGGTCTTCATCCCAGCCGCGATGTTCATTTTTGCAGAACGAGTCTGAAGTATGAACAGCTTTCCATTCTCCACCGTGAACTCCATATCCTGAATTTCCCGAAAATGCGTCTCAAGCGTCTCCCGAACCTTCAACAATTCCCCATGAACTTCGGGCATGACGTGTTTCATCTCAAGGATGGGCTTTGGGGTTCGAATACCGGCCACAATGTCCTCACCCTGCGCCCGCTCTAAGTAATCTCCAAAAAGCACGTTTTCGCCGGTGCTAGGATTCCTCGTGAAAACTACTCCAGTTGCAGAATGCTCACCAACGTTGCCAAAAACCATCGCCTGTACGTTCACCGCAGTGCCATTAGCAATCTCCGGGGTGATTTTGAATTCCCGCCTATAATCTACAGCTCTCTTTCCATTCCAAGAAGCAAACACCGCTTCTATAGCCATAAATAGCTGCTCATATGGGTCATTAGGGATAGGCTTGCCGACGTTATCCTCAATTATACGCTTGAAAGTTTCAACAAGCCCCTGAAGGTCGAACGAAGAAAGGGTCGTGTCATATGCCGCATTCCTTTCCTTCTTCAGGGCTTCCATCGCATTGTGGAAAAGGTCACTGCTAATTTTCAGTACGATCTCGCCAAAAAGCGAGATGAATCGGCGGTACGAATCCCAGCCGAAGCGTTCATCTCCGCTTCTCTTGATTAGTCCACGGACGGTCTCGTCGTTGAGTCCCAAATTGAGGACCGTATCCATCATGCCGGGCATTGAAATTGCCGCGCCACTTCTGATGGAAACCAGAAGCGGCTTCTCAGAATCACCAAAGCCCAGGTTCATGGATTTCTCCAGCTGAGACATCGCGTGCCTAACCTGGTCCGCAAGTCCCTCTGGCAGCTTGAAGCCGCCATCAAAATACTCGAGGCAAGTTTGGGTTGTTATCACGAACCCTGGGGGAACGGGTAAACCAATCTGGGTCATTTCGCAAAGACCGGCGCCTTTACCTCCTAAAAGTTTCTTGTTTTTTCCATCCCCTTCAGAGAAGAGATATAAGTAGACTGGAGGTATTTTGATGGGTTTTGATTCCGCCGCATAATTAGGACTATTTTGCGTAGTCATAAATTAGCATCCTCAACGATAGGCTACTTTCCTAAGTGAGATAAAAATGTGTGTGCATTCAGAATTAACAACGAAAGTAACCAGTTGAAAAAAGAGTTAAATTACTCGCACACCAAAGCATAATAAGGTGTTTTTATAAGCGGTCTTGAAAGCCGATTGATCCGTCTGATGAGAAGCGATTCGTATCTCGCGCCGTTTTCTGATCAGATTCAACATCGCTTGGAGCGTATCGAAGAGACAGAGCAGCGTCTCACACAAGGGAAAATGAGCCTTGCAGAGTTTGCGTCCGGCCACGAATATTTCGGTCTACATTTCCAACGAGGCGAATGGGTTTTCCGTGAATGGGCGCCAAATGCAACGACGATTTACCTTATAGGCGACATGAGCAAATGGCAAGAGCAAAGAGAATTTGAGCTGGAAAAGATCAACGATCATGGTGCCTGGGAAATTCGCCTAGCTGCCGACAAATTGGCGCATGGCGATCTGTTTCGACTCCGTATTCATTGGGCAGGGGGGGAAGGAGATCGCATTCCCGCTTATGCTAGACGGGTTGTTCAAGATCCCAAAACTTTGATTTTCAACGCCCAAGTATGGTCACCACTGGAGTCGTATTGTTGGAAGATCGATTTCAAACGACCTAAAGAGGCTCCATTAATCTATGAAGCGCATATCGGTATGGCGCAGGAAGAAGAAAAAATCGGTTCCTTCCGTGAATTTACTCTCGGAGTGCTTCCGCGTATCGTCAATGCCGGCTACAACACCTTACAGTTAATGGCCATTCAAGAACATCCCTACTACGGATCATTTGGATATCAGGTATCAAGCTTTTTCGCCCCTTCATCGCGATACGGGACGCCTGAAGACTTGAAACTCCTGATTGACACGGCTCACGCCCAAGGCCTCACCGTTTTCATGGATTTGATCCATTCCCACTCCGTATCCAATGAAGTGGAGGGATTGAGCTGCTTCGACGGAACACTTTTTCAGTATTTTCATGAAGGTCCGCGCGGAAAACACAAGGCATGGGATTCACGCTGCTTTGATTACAATAAACCTCAGGTTCTACATTTTTTACTTTCCAATTGCCGATACTGGCTAGACGAATTCCACTTTGACGGTTTTCGATTCGACGGCGTTACCAGCATGATTTACCTGGAACACGGGCTTAAGAGAGTATTCACTTCATACAACGATTACTTCGATAGCGGCGTGGATGAGGATGCCTTGACCTATTTGGCTCTGGCCAACCGAGTGATTCATGATATCCGACCTGGCGCCGTTACCATAGCCGAAGATGTCAGCGGCATGCCAGGTTTGGCGGTTTCTCAGTCAGACGGCGGGTTCGGTTTTGACTATCGCTTTGCAATGGGGGTGCCTGATTACTGGATCCGCTTAATAAAAGATTTCAAAGATGAAGACTGGCCTATCGGTCATCTTTGGTTTGAACTTAATAACCGCAGGAAAGATGAGAAAACCATTAGTTATGCCGAATCTCACGACCAGGCGTTAGTTGGAGACCAGACGCTTATTTTCCGACTAATCGGTGAAGACATGTACCAGCACATGGGAATCGATGATGACAACTCAAAGGTCGCCCGAGGAATAGCTTTACACAAGATGATTCGATTGATAACCCTGTGCACGGCAAGCAACGGGTATCTGAACTTTATGGGCAATGAATTTGGCCACCCAGACTGGATAGATTTTCCCCGAGAGGGAAACAACTGGTCATTTAAGCATGCACGTCGACAATGGCATCTCGCAAACGACACCCACCTAAAGTATCATTTACTAGCCCGATTCGACCGCGACATGATTGCACTGACCAAGTCACACCACCTACTTGAAACATCCCTTCCGCAGCTCATGCATGAAGATTCCGCAAAAAAATTAATTGTGTTCAAAAGGGCTGATCTGATTTTTGTCTTCAATTTTAATCCTCATCAATCCTTTGCTGATTATCGATTTGAAGCTCCTCCTGGAAAATACCGGATGATCCTAGATTGTGATGCACCAAAGTACGGGGGACACGGTCTGTTGGTCCCCCAGCAGGCCCACTTCACTATTGTAGAAAATACTGAAGGAAAAAATAAACATATGCTCAGTCTTTATCTCCCAGCTCGCTCCGCTTTTGTTCTGTGCCTGGCCGAAAAAGATCCACAATTATGAACATACCCCAAACAGACAAAAAGAAAGAACAAGTTTCCGTGTCTCTCTAGATTAGTGATTCGTAGATTTTTAGTGTCTCGTCAGCAGCTTTGTGCCATGTGAAGTACTCTAGCACCCTTTTGCGACCGTTCTCACCCCAATTTCTAGCTTTTTCGGGGTTCCGCAGGGTCAATTTTATCCCCCAAGCAATATCAAGGGGATCTCCGCCGTTAACATGCACGCCGTTCTGGTCTGGGCCAGAGCTTAATACTTGTTCTCTGAAACCTACCACCCCGCTTGCGCCTACAACAACTGGTTTCTCCATTGCCATGGCCTCCAGACTAACTATTCCGAAGGGTTCATAGACTGATGGGAATATACATACGTCGGAAGCGGCGTAATGCATTATTCTTTCAGGTTCCGGAACAAAATCAAAGCGGCACGCTACGTTGTTCTTAATGTTTAGCCTATCTGCTGTCTCAGTTATGTCTTGTTCGTCCCCTTTGCCCAGAATTACGAGTTTAGTGTTAGGGAATTCCTTCAAGACAGAGGGCATTGCTAACAAAAGGTTTCTGGCCCCCTTTACCCAAGATAACCTTCCAACGAACAGAAGCATGTTCCAGTCCTTTGGAACGCCATATTTTTCCCGAGTCGCTGCAATGTCCTTTGGATCGCATTTTGCCATATCGTAACGTTCGGGGTCCACGCCGTTCCAAACCGTGCTAATTTTTGATGACGCCCAACCGTGCCTCACTAGATCTTGTTGCATCGCGAAACTGACGGTGATTATTCTGTCTGAATTTTGGGCCATGGCGTCTTCAAAATGCGACACTACTTCTGATCCTTGACCCTCGCTTCTTCCCCATTCAGTGCTGTGTGTATGGAAGACCACTGGGATTTTTGTTTCATTCTTTATTATAAGACCAGAAATACTGCTTAACCAATCGTGCACGCACACAACGTCAAAATGGTATTTCTCCTTTTTTATCAGACCGTTGATAAATTTTGTAGCGCTGAGAATATTGTATATGAAAATGTCGTTGAAGAATTTTATGTTGGTACCCCATTTCTTTAAATCGTCAACCACGAAAAATGGAAAAACGTTGCTAGCGTCAGCAATCAAGGGCCGATGAACCTCAACTCCTTTGATGATTTCTCTGGTTTTCAAATTTCCCCCATTTAGCGTGAAGACTGAAACGTCATGTCCTAAGTCGATATATTGCTGAGTTACATTTTCAGCATACGTACCTAAACCACCAACAATCGCCGGCGGATATTCATAAACAAAAAAGCCAATCCTCAAAATATTCACCCGAGTTATAGCACCAGACTAATTACGAGTTGTATCCATAGGTTTCACAAGTACTTAAATGAATAAAAAATTCACATAACTACCGATCAGAAATAAGTAATTTGCGTGAATCTTGTTCCCAGGCTTCTTTTGGATCCTAAGCCTGCGGAAGTGTCCCGCCTATCCGAAGAATGTTGCCGCTATTTCATAAAGCTTTGAATCAACAGTTTTCCGCTTGCCGATGACGTCCTTCAAGGGCACGGATACAATGGCGTTTCCTTGTATGGCAACCATCTGGCCGAATTTGCCTTCGTGTACTAGGTCAATTGCGGCGATTCCAAATCGGGTAGCTAAGACTCGATCATAAGCGTTCGGAGAGCCGCCGCGTTGAAGATGCCCAAGAACCACTGCCCTGGTTTCAATGTTTTCAAATCTCTTCTCTATTTCTTTTCCTATGTAGTAGCCTACACCACCAAATCTTGCGTGCCCAAACTCGTCTACCCCGCTGCTATAAACGATTTCTTCGCCTCCTTTTGGTTTGGCGCCTTCGGCAGCGACGATTATGCTGAAGTTTCGACCGCGTTTTTGCCTCTTGCTTATGCATTCGCAGACTTCTTCAACATCAAATGGCTTCTCAGGAATTAGGATTACGTCTGCCCCTCCGGCAATTCCTGCCTCTAAGGCGATCCAACCGGTGTATCTGCCCATAACTTCAAGGATTAACACCCTATGATGCGATTCTGCCGTTGTGTGAAGCCTATCAAGTGCTTCACAAGCAATGGCAACTGCCGTTTGGAACCCAAAGGTATAGTCAGTGCCAACCAGGTCGTTGTCGATCGTTTTGGGGACTCCGACCACAGGAAGCCCCATTTCGCAGAGTTTGGAGGCTACGCCAAGCGTGTCCTCTCCGCCTATTGCGATGACCGCTCCAATTCCCTGTTCGGAAACGTTTCTCAGAATACACTTTGCTCCGTCTTTGCTCTTGAACGGATTAGTCCTCGACGTGCCTAGTATGGAACCTCCCTTAGGGAGCAAACCTACAAGAGACTTCAAGTCTAACGGGATGAATTCACCTTCAACTAATCCTTTCCAACCGTCTTTAATTCCTACAGTTTCATATCCGTAGTCTTGAATTGCCTTTCTAACGATGGCTCTCAGGACGGCGTTGATGCCAGGTGCATCTCCCCCACCGCTCAATATACCAACTTTTATTTAACATCCTCCCCTTCCCACTATCATTTAATCTCTTTAACAAAGGTACCGTGCCACTATTATAGATGAGGACTCGCTGGACATTAATTCAACAAGGTATGTGTACGAAAAATTGGGCTTTCACATTTGAGTCAATATTTTTAAGCGCAAACGAGAGCCTTGCTCTATAGAGACAAGAATCGGACATTAACCTGATAGACTAATAAGAATGTTTTACTTAAGAAATAGAGCAGTCTACGATGGAGCAATTGTATGCCTATTACAATAGGTTGCCTATTCAGACAAATTGTCAAAGAATTGAAGACTCGAGACAACAATCCACATAGCTACTTAAATAATCCAAACAGCGACTTCTACAATCCAAATTACGACATCAACAATCCATGTAGCAGGATCAACAATCAAAATAGCGGAATCAACAATGCATCAAATAACCAATACAACAAGGAACTGCGAAGAACCGCTTTGAGAGAACTCATTCAGATATTTCTGGCAGATTACCTGTCTAAAGAACAAGCAGAGAAGCTTGTTAACGAGTGTATCCCGTGACGTAATATTAGGACTTTTAAAGTCAGTTAATACCTCAAATGATGTGCAATTACTTGGTTTTGGAAGATGATATAGCCATAAAAGGGCTGGCGATCCTTTGAACTGCAACAGATGTTGACTAGCTTGCGCGCTTTTGTTACGAGGAAACAGCGTAAACGGGAATGCGACCCGTGGAGCCACATCAGAGGTAAATTTAAAGACATCTCTTTGAAACTGCCGGGACAGTGGGTAAAACTTTGCTGTTTAAGCCCTGATTGGGATGTTTTTCGTCGATAAGGCATGCTGTTGCCTTGAATTCTTGTTGTTGTTGTGAACTAACATTCTTTAGCCAAGTAGTCGGATAAGAAGCCATATCGGGTTTTCACCTGTTTTGGTTTGTTAGTTGTAGTTGTTTGATTTTTGATAATTCGTTTGGCTATCATTGCCAGGTGTTTGCTTGGGAACCCCAAAAAGCGCCTCAAAAACACAATAAAAAGAGCACGCTACTGGCAGACAAAGTCTACTGCCGCAGCCACTCAGAAAACAGCCGAAACAGAACCAACAAAAGTTAAAAAAAGAAACAGAAACCGTTACAATCGAGCTACCCTGCAATACGCTTTGATAATTGTTCTGCGCGTCACAATTAATAACTACCAGTTAATCACATAATTCAGTTGGTCTTTCAGGAGGGACGAACTTGGAGAACAAAAAGAAAGTTGAAACAAGCAGTTATGACCCTTATGGTCGTGGCAGAGAAACGTTGCCGTTCAAGGTTGTTGTGAAGCCGCGGTCGGTTATGGGCGATTACATTGCACTTCACGGTTTGTGTCCGCAGAACGAGTTGCCTGAGAACCTGCGTCACAAGATTCCCGAGGATGAAATATGGATGAGAGAGGACGTATTTGACGATCCGAAAAGAAGAGAGCGTATTCTTCAGGGCCACGAGAAATACGAACTCACGTTGATGGAGACAGAGGGTTTGACCTATAAGGAAGCGCATCGTAGAGCAGAATTGCATGAGAAATTCTATCTGCTTGAACAAGACTTCGAAAAACTTGACAGAAATCTTAAGATAAGAAACTATGAGCCTGTGCACATTGTGGAACCGAAGCGGAAACCACAAGTGAAAACCAAAAGACAGAACAAACAAACTTAAAAAACAACATGTTAGTGCACATGGTATCAATATATCATTACTGAAGTGATTATTACAAAGACAATGGGTATACGAGAGCATTGTAACAAAAGTTACTCCTTTATTTGTAAAATTTCTCTTCGTTTGTCTCGACAGTTTTTGTAGGAGAGAAAATCCAGTCAAGTGAATACAGCATTCACAACACGTGCTCTTGGGAGAAACGCAGAGGCAATCTACCATTTTATTAGACAAGTTTTATTGTTATAATGGCGAGGAAAATGGAAACAAGACATCGCTCAATCATTAGGCCAGCCAGCGGCAACGATTTAGATGCTATTTCGGAAATAGAGCAAAAATGCTTTGCAGGACCTATTGCCTACTCCAAACGTCAATTGGCGTACCTAATCTTACACGCTAACAGTACTAGCTTCGTTGAAAGCTGTGGAGGCGTGATAAGAGGTTTCGTGATAGTGACTTATCGCCAGCGTAGCCTAATCAGTCACATCGAAACCATTGATGTGGACCCGACCTACACCAAACTAGGGATAGGATTGAGGCTGTTGACATTCGCGGAGGAGGATATGCGGAAGCGGGGGAAACGCTGGTCGCAGTTGGAAGTCTCGGAGAGCAACAAAATTGCATTTAAGCTTTACAACAAAGCTGGATATATGCTTAAAGAAAGGGTCAAACGATATTACAAGTACGAACATGGAGGTACCCGTGACGCGATGCGCATGGTCAAAGCTCTTTAGGCGAATTCACAGCTCTTCCAAGGGTCTCCTTCTAGCTTGGTGAAACCCTTTGTGTATTCCGCCATAATTTTGAGAAGAGGGACCCGAAAACGAGCCGGTATGAGTTCGATGTCGCTTGTGGGTTTATTCAAGTGTATTGTTTCTACGTGAGAATATTCCTTTCCGACTAAGCCAGGTAGTTTTGAAAGAAATAGGGAATGCTCTCGTTCGTCTTCATCGAGTCTGAGTGTTCCTTCTGACACTCGTTTAGGAAATGCGCTGATGTCTTCTTTGCGATATTCCATAATCGACGGGTCCACTTGGTTTGCCAAAAGAAAGAGGAGCACTCCTTGGCATTTGCTGCAATGGCCACACGGGACTATCTTGCCTTTTTCGAAGCGACAACTGTGGCATGATCGCTGAACTCTCGCCAGTTCAGGGTATCTATTTGTTAGCACTCTTTCGACGATCAAGCCTGAGATTGGCCGAACGGCGCTCCACTGTCGCATCCCTGGCAGCCTCTTCATATACCATTGTTCCATTCTTAGGTCAAAATCCTGTGTCTGATCGTAGACGCCGAAGTAGTGTTTTATTCCTTTGAAAAGGGGCGAGGCACGGGGGTCATCTAGTTCACTTCCGATTAGGAGATTCCCTATTTTTCTATGCACAAAAATAGGAAGGAGGAGAAAAACGTAGATCGGAAAAATGCAGAGTCTTATCGGGTAAGTATCTGACCAGACTTTTCTGTGATCAGACCTTATGATTCTCATGTGGTCCAACATGAAAGTGTAAAAACGATCCACATTGGTCCATACTCTCGTGGTGTTCGGTTCATTCTTTACAAATTGGCGGTAAGCAGTTAATGCTGTTCGCCAATGCCCTCCGCTTTCGTTGATGTATAATGGGTGGACTTCAGCGCCGATTTCTTTGAGCATCGCATACGTCAGTAAGCTTTCTTTTCCTCCGCTAGATAGCACGCCGCAAGAGTTGTCGGTGAATTCCTGCGAGATTGGAACATCTTCGAAAAGCGCTGAAGGAATTATCTTTGCTAAGGGGCGAACATTTTCATGCGTTACCTCGCATTCAAGGGGTAGAAAATTAGGCAAAATGTAGGGGTTACTCCTCCGAACAAGTTTATTGACGAAAATGTCTGTAGTGAATATTTCCAGGAGATCATTTAGTAGGGAAATATCCGAAGCGCTGACAGGGAACGTAAGTCTAATTTCTTTTGAGAATAGACCATAATTGAGAACTGGCATGACCGAGGCAAGCCGGATTAAAGGCAAGTCTTCCGGAATGAGAGGCTCTCCATATTTAAATGAAAGGGGAAAATTATGCTTCTTTACTTTAATGTCAGTGCACGATACTTGAGTGGTTACTCTTTTCCCTTGGAGAATAGGATCCGAGACTTCAATAGACTGAAAACATTGGAGGTTCGTTTAGTCACCTTCTCGGAGAGCTTCGATCGCATCTACTAATTTTCCTACGCCGTCAGAAACGGGGTCTTCCACCGTTACTTTGAATCTCCTGTGTAGTCTTGCTTTGGCTTTGCTCGCTTCTTCTGGTGATAAGTTCTCGTGGTTTAATCCTATTCCAATAAGAGGACATTGGGACAGCAACTTTGCAATTTTAATCACTCGCCCCGGGTCTGGCATCGGATAATCTGGGAATCCGTCTAGATGTGACCGCCCAGGAGCATCTTGCAAGGCGAAACCGTGGATCTTGCCAGCTGCCATTATTTCAAACCCGCCTGGGAAGAAAGGATGTACGAGGCTGCCTTGACCATTTATTATCATATAGTCCGGTTTTTCATCCTTCCATGAATCCAATATGGCGCCTTCAATGCCGCCGGATACGAAGTCATTTATCATTGCATCCATAACTATGCCGTGTGGCCAACCTTGCATCCACCCTGTCTGTCCAGTAAATATCATGTCTGCTTTTCGGCCGCGCCGTCTGAGCTCTTGAACTAACATTACACATGTAGTTCTCTTGCCGACTGCTGAATCGGTTCCCAAAACTGCAATCCTGGTTGACCCAACTTGGCTGATTTCACCTGTGTAAAATCGCTTGTGATCGCGGAACAATTTGCGAACATCCACGATTTTACAGCCGTTCTTCGCGGCTAAGCCGACAAATCGCTCATCATCAGAGATGAAATGATGCAGCCCGGAAACGATGTCAAGTCCATGTGACAAAGCCCAGGTGATGGCTCCGTCGTACCCTTCTGGCAAGAATCCGCCCTCTGAAACGGCACCAACTATGAAAACCTCTGGTTTCGTTTTCCTGAAAGCTTCTTCTAGACCAGAAAACAGAGGGATGCCTCGGGGATTTCCATCCAATACTTCCCCTGCGTCACCGGATGGCGCGGTTGAATCGACTACTCCAACAATATCGTATCTGGTCGTGTGACGCACAAGTCCGTGGGCAGTCTTACCGTTAGCTGTTAGGTATTCACGTTCGCAATAGACTAACGCCTTTCCCCCGGGCATAAGGGTCATGCTTTCCGTCCGGTTAAGATTACCACGTATCGATCACCTGGAAAAGGTTCCTTTCGATGGCGATCTACGAGCGCCACAAGACCCGCAGTCGACGCGGGTAGCACACTCAAGCCTTCCTTTTCGCGTATTAATCGGGCATAATCCAGAAGTATCTTGTCAGTCGTGAACGATGCCCATCCTCGAGTCTGTCTAATGACTGAAAGGGCATACTCTCCGTCTATTGAGCGCCAGTTAATAAGGGGTTCATTAACTGAAGTGTTCCTTATTCGCTCAGGCTTCAAATCGATACACTTTGAAGAATTTTTGACGAAAGAGTGAATTATCGGATTCATGCCGTATGAAGAGCCTGCGATAAAACGGGGAATGCGAGACGTCTTTCCACGATTATAAAGGCTTACGAAGCCTTTGTATATCCCTACCAAAGTAGACCCATTCGATACTGGAACAGCGACTGCAGCAGGCGCGTCGCGAAGCTCGTCGTAAATTTCGTAGGCAATTTCACCGTATGCTTTTAACTGCAGGTTGGTGTTTAACCCTCCTGGATTAGCATCATAGTACCCTTCTTTTTCCGCTTCAAGGCGCGAAACCTTCACCGCCTCTTCATAATCTCCAGGCACTCTGATGATCTCGGCCCCAAAACGTGCAATTTCCTTCACCCTGTGGGCGTAATACCCCGATGGAATGTAAATTAAACAGCCCAAACCTGCTAAGGATGCAGCAAGCGCCACCGCCGTACCATAGTTGCCGCATGAAGCCACTGTTATCTCATCATACCCTCTTCGCAATGCGTCTAAAGCTTGTGCGAAAGCTATGCGGTCTTTCTGCGTACCAGTGGGGTTACCACCCTCGAATTTTAAGTATATCTGCCTAAGCCCGATCTCTCTTTCTATGTTTCTGGCTCGAGTAAGACTAGTGTCACCAACCTCTGAGTCAAGAATTATCTCATAACTCTCCAAACGTTCAGGAAGTGACCTAGTGTGATCAGACGCGATCTTGCTAAGAGAATACAATTCAGGAGTGATAACCGGGATTTGGGCAGTGGCCCCGTCCAAAAGCGATAGAGAACCATTGCTCTTAACTAGCCCGTCAAAAGTCTTCTCTTGACCGTGACTGGAACTTTCCTTGTCCCCATCATCCATTAGCTATTCCTTATTCCGAGCAATGTGTCATAAACTGGATTATTAATTTTCCTATTTTGGCACGTTTTTCTTAGCGCGCACGTAAATGGAATGTAAATAATATTGCAACCAGGGCATCTTTTTTATTCAGTTAAATGGTACTATTTTGAATAACTTGTAATTTGGAGCGCGTGCATTTTCAAAAATAGACCATGCGTTAAGCGGCATTTCTGAAAATATTACCATTTAATTTTGGTTTTCTAAGACGTCATGACACATTCATAACATGACCTCGGAAAAATCCGAGGACTCTTGGGTACACTACCAAAACGCAATGGAGGGTAGCGGTTTTAATAGCGTTCCAGCTACTCCTTAATCTCAAATTGATAGTAATTGGAAAATGTTTGAACGAGAGTTTGAACCTATCCCGGGCTAAATTAAACTGTAGACAGGTTGACTTTCAACCTCTCGCGTAGCCCGCTGAAAGAGAATTTTATGGCTTTCTTTGGGCAGGTGTCCACGCAAGAGCCGCATAAGATACACTCAGTATTCGCCATGGATTTGTTCTGAACCATTTCGTTTACATTAAGGCTCATTGGGCAATGGTTGCTGCATTGCTTGCACTCAACACAAAGGCTCTTGTCTGCCTCTAAGTGTAGCGATGGGTATCCTATCCCGTTCTTGATTTTGGTTCCTGCTATCATGAAAGGGGCCATCCAACAGATAGTATGACAAGCTGCGCGTCTGCCCGTTGCGAGGGAAAAAACTGCAATGGAGCCTGCAATTACTGCGAACATTATAGCTGAGGCCACGTTTTGGATTGAAATGCCGTTCCATGTCTGGTAAAATAGGTCAACTGATTTTACTCCTCCCGCTTGTATAAACAAAACGATGGTCAAGGATAGCCATGGTGCCCAAATGAAGTATTTTACGAGGTTGCATTTTTTGCCGTTAAAGCGTTTGCTGTTGACTTTGATGCAGAGTTCCTGTATCGCTCCGGCGGGACAAATCCATCCACACCAAACTCGTCCGAGAAACAGCGAAGATACGAATAGCCCTGCGAAGACTATGGCGTCGCCGGCGATAATTCCTGCAGTTGCACCCATGATGATCACGTAGGGCGACAGGTAGTAGTAAATTAGCGGGAACAGAAAGACCATACCTATTGCAAGTGCAAGTCTTGCTTTTTGCCTATTCATGGCGCTCACCTCCGAGGGCTACAGCTTTTTCAACTTCAAGGCAGCCTTTCAAGTCTTCTTGGGTAATGTCAACCCTTAACACGCCATTTGAGCCTTCGATTTGCAACATTAGACCTTCAACGAGGGAGATTTCTTTGAGTTCGCCCAAGAAGCCTTCAAATAAAACATTAGCGTTTTCCTTGTCAAGAAAAGACATTCGCCTGATGGAGCTTTGTGACTTCATTTCGACGGAGAATGAATGTTCTTCAACTTTTTTCATTTGTCTTTACCTCAACAAGCATCGTGACTGTTCAGAATGATAAGGTAGCCTCAACAGAAAATATGAAATATCACAATCGATTATGAAGTTAAAGTCAAAGCATTGAGTGGAAGGCGTTTGGATAATTTCTGCAATCTTCTTTTCGAGTTTTCAAGCGTCGACCGCTTAGACATTCTGCTGTTGCTCAAGAAGTCGCCTTTGAAGCTTTCGCATATTTCAAGCGATCTTGCCTTCACTGTTCAAGAAACCTCGCGGAACGTTGCAAGGCTTGCTGACGCTAAATTGATAGCTAAGGATGTTGATGGATTGTTTCACCTTACTGCGTACGGGAAAGAGGCGTTGTCGCAGCTTTCGGGGTTTAGGTTTCTTTTCAAGAATAGAGAATACTTTACAGCCCACTCGGCTAAAGACTTACCGAAGCAGTTTGATTTGAGCCTTGGGATGCTTGAGAACTGTGAACTAGTCGAAGATGTAATGGTTGTTTTCCGCAATGTTGAAGAGATGATTTCTAACGCCGAAGAACATGTTTGGATTCTGACAAATCAGGTCTTGGCTAGCACCATTCCGTATTTGATTTCAGCGTTGGAGCGTGGAGCGGAATTTCGGCTTGTGATGCAGAAAGACTATAACCCAACCAAGAGTATACGCGAATTAGTCAGCAACCCAGTTTTTGCAAAGTCGTCGCGAACCCACAAAACGAATTTCCGATTTCTGGTCAAAGTACCTGCCCTCCTGTGCCTTTCAGAAAAGAACGTTGCAGCTTTGGCTTTTCCTGACACACAAGAAAAACTGGACTACACTGGGTTTAAGTCAGAGAACAGAGACGCCCTCAACTGGTCGAGTGCATTGTATGATTTTTACTGGAGCAGGGCTTCGCACCAGATTCCCGACCAATTAATTAGCCCCAAACCAAACCTTTGACTTTCGTTTTCTCTCTAACTAACTCGGAGTCAGCCAAAAAACGAAAAGATAAACGAGTAACGAAAGGTGCGCGGTTAAAAAATCTTGTATCCCCACCCCGCTACTAACCTAAGGTTGCCCAAAGAACTGCAAAACGTTGTAGACATAACCAGAGCTACGAGGAAGAAGAAGAAGTGTGCACACTGCCATTATCTTCTTCTGTTTGACCAGTAAGATTTCTCTGCTAAAGATTCAAAAAAAGAGGACTCGAGGCCCTCACTGTTTTTCAGCAAGGTCCTTCAGTTGCTTCTTGTTTAAACCAACTCCAGGCTCTGCATCCAAGCGCTTGTGCACTTTCCCGTTTTTGAACATGATCACCGTTGGATAATATTCTATGGCGTATTCTTCGCAGACATCAGGCTCGTCGTCGACAATTACGCTTAGACACTCTTCGGGATTGCTCTTTGAGTATTCTTCAAAGACCGGCAAGAACCGCTGGGAAAACGGGCACCAAGTGGCGTAGAAGAGAACAAATGCCTTGTCTTTTTTCTTTATTTTTTCGTGAAAAGTGCTTTTTCCTTTTGTTTTCGATTCATGTTTTTTAGCTTTGCTCATGAGTTTTTACCTCAATATATTTAACTTCAACTGAGTCACGTTGATCTATTTAGACAGACCAAGCTGCTTCATAAATCCCATAACGTCATAGAATAGCCTTTCCTCGACGATTTCACCGTTCTTTCAGGTGGCAACGGTACAAAATTCAAGCTTTGCTGTTTTTCCAGTCGGTTGGATCATCTTTCCATCTTCGCCCTTCACGGTCCCTTTCATGGTCACAGTCCAATCAGCAACAGTACACGTGTAGTCTCCTTGTCCGAAGGCGATCTTGTAGGGGTTGTTTACTAATCGGTTGTCAAAGGTTTTGAAGAACTCAGTGGCCTCAACGTCATAATCGTGTCTTCCCCTTGTTGGGTCAGGTTGAGCAGGCCAGTAAACGGCGACGTCTTCTCTAAGCCGTTTCTTGAATGTCTCCCAAAGCGGACTGTTAGGTCCCGCATTCCAGGCATCATCAAATGTTTTCATCAACCGAAGGTTTTCCTTCGCCCCCAAATCGTTCGCCTCACTCTTTTGAGGAGACAATTAATATTAATAAACTTATGAAATACGTATCAATTTGGATGGGAGCTAAATTGTCAAACGAAAAAACAATCAAATATTGAATCTACAGGAACAGCAGCAGAACCACAAGCTCCACTATTACCGCCACTGTCAGGATTTTGTTTAGTCGCTCAACTCTTTTGATTGTCTTTTCAACAGTATTTTCCATTTTTCTTCACCCCTTACAAAAGTTGTTTTTCTTCGTTCATCGGTTTTACAGCAGGGAGATTCCTATTATAACGGCGAGGAGAGCTATTCCGAGACCTGCTGCTGCGTAGCTTAGTAGTTCAGCTCGCCTCATTGCTCTCTCCAATCGTGCTGACTGATCTTCGCTTTGCTTATTTGGCGGAGTGGCTGACTCTTGCGAAGTAGACATTTCAAATTTTTCTCCTTGAATGTTTAAATGGAACAGAATTCATCTGCGATTAAAGGTTTTCTATCAAGCGACTCCGCGTAATCGAGTATCTTTTTTCAAGATTTGACTGATAAATTGGTGGTTCGTTCAAAATGCTTTTTGTTTGGATTTCTCGGGGTTTAGGGAATTTACCGCAAAGAATAAATCGCAAGTTAAACAGAATCGTCGCTCCTATCCATGGGAAAGCCAATGAAGCTGGTGTTATCTAAAAAGACAGCTATCATTTTAGTTATTGTCTTATTGGTTTTCCTGAACTTTAGCATCTTCGTTTTCGCCTATCCTCAAACTTTCAAGCCGGAATCAGCCACGCTGGCGCGGGATTTTTCAGCCTACTACATCGGGGAATGGCGGCTGCTTCATAATCCAACTCAAATCTACTCCGCGAGCGTTCAACCTGGCGACTATCAGATTCAGGGTCAGCCGCAACCATTCAAGTACACGCCTTCTTTTCTGATTCTTTTGTGGCCTTTCCTCGCGTTAAGCTATCAGAGGGCGCTTAACGCCTTTGACATAATACAATTTCTCTTAATTCTATCCTTAGCCTTCTTCGTCTACAAGCTAATAGAAGGCAAAAACCTCTTCCTTAGCGTTGCAGCAGCGGTTATTGTCTTGGTTGACCCAATTCTCATTGCGCCTTCAGCAAGTTACTCCATTGCCGGCTTTTTCCATTATCGCATGCTGAGTCTGCATGTTCAGACGTTCTCGCCTAGCTACTACTGCGGGTACCTATTAGCAAACGCCCACATCCTTCAAACTGTCCTTCTAATAGGCGCTTTGTATTTTGCGTTTGTTAGAAAGCCATGGCTTTCAGCATTGCTCTTCACGTTTGGCGTTTTCGACCCACGGGTGGCTTTGTTTGCGCTGCCTTTGTTACTTTGGTATAACAGAGGTTCGCTTTGGAAATTCGTCGGTGGGTCTGCTGCTTTTCTCGCCGCCTCAAATCTCCCATTCTTCTTCTACAAGGGTGTAGGCTTAGCGTTCTTGACGACAGAGCTTAATGCCTCCACCGTGTCGCAGATGTACTTGTATGATTGGATTCCGCTTTATTCGATTGCGGCCTTGTCGATACTTGAGTTGGTGACTGTACTGTATAATCGTAAACCCAGAAGCTTTTAGCTGTTTCAACAGTCTATGCTTGGCTGAGTTGAAGCGTTTTCTTTACGAGTTGGTACGCTTCCTTACCGAGTTTATAAAGAAGGCTGCTTATGGCGATGGCGAAGGCAGGAAGAACCGGGATTATGTACCATTCAAGTTTTGTCTGAGCAACAGTGAACACCAACAGCACGATTGCCATCCACAAGAAAATCAACGTGTCCTCTTTTATCCGCTTCCAAACCGCGTTGACCAGGCAGAGCAACGCTGCAAAAGGTAACAGTACAACTAACAAAGGGCTTTCGTTGTGTGCTAAGTAGTTGAAGTAGAACAGGTAACTTCCAACGTGATTCTCAAGAGAACCAACGGACCTTGAAACGCCGTTGTAAACGAAGTACCACTGCCAGAACTGTGATCCGAAACGGACATCCATATAAATTAGCCAAGGAGAAAAAACCAGAAGCCCGACTCCCCAAAAAAGAGTGAAATGTTTCGTAAAAAGAAACTTGAAGCTTTTTCTTGTCGCCAAAATATAAGCGAATAGGATTAGCAGAACCAGCAAAGCTTCAATCTGCTTTGTCATCAATGCCAACCCGAAGAACAAACCACTTAGTGCCGCGTATCGATTGGTGTGCTGTGTTTTTTCGCTTAATACAAAAAAGTATATGCTGCCCAAAATGAAGAAAACCAGGGCAATATCGGTCATTGCGAGTCTGGCAAACGCGTAAAAGGTTGCGAATGACCCCAAGACAAGAGCGGACAGGAATCCCACGTACGGGTTGTAAAGTCTCTTTCCCAAGTAGTAGACGAGAACCAAGGACAAGGCGCCAAATATTGCACTCCAGAGTCTTGTGGCAAAATTGGTTATTCCAAAGACCTGATAGGACAGAGACATTAACCACATGTCGAGCGGCGGCTTACCAATCCAAAACAAGTTTCCGTAAGCCCAAGGCGTAAAGTAGTCTCCAGTTTTGATCATGTGGTAAGTCCATTGGGAATAAGTTTGCTCATCAGCAGCAATGAGATGCCCGTTTCCCAAATTAACGAAGAATATCGTTGAAAAAGCCAGAATCGCCAGAATGCAAACGGCATCAATGTGCCTCGATAGCCAAGACGAATTTTTGGCCGATTGATTTGCGGCTTGGGCATCTTGTTTAGCTCGTTTGGTTGAGCGGATAAAGAGTAAGCTTGCGAACCCAATCAAGCCACCGAGTGCACAAGCTCCTGCATCAAGGACTATAGTAGCCGACTGCAATGTTGTTGTGGATTGCACGGATAAAGTTTCAGAGCTTGAATTGGTCAATGCTAGAACGTAGATGTGGTCGTCGTCGGAGCCAACGTAAAGAGTATTATTTACTATGGCGGGGGAAGATTCTACATAATTTCCTGTTTGGTAAACCCATTCCTTGGCTCCAGTAGCTGCATTAAGGCAGTAGATGTTGTCGTCTTCGGAGCCTATGTAAACGTTGCCGCCTGCCACTGCCGGAGAAGACGTAACCCAGTACCCAGTTGGACTCTGCCAAATCCTGCTGCCCGTCGAGGCGTTAAGGCAATAAACATTGTTGTCCTCGGAGCCAAAGTAAACGCAGCCGTAAGCGACAACTGGAGAAGAAGTGACCGTGTCCGGGGTTTGATACTTCCAGACTTTGGCGCCTGTGGAAGCATTTAAGCAGCAAACATAGCCGTCGTATGAGCCTATGTAAACACGGCCATTGCATACGCTGGGAGAAGAAATGGTGCTTCCAGTAGGTGTTTGCCATAACTCTTTTCCTGTGGACTCGTTGAGAGCGTAAACGAAAAAGTTGTCAGACGCAAAGTAAACCACGCCGCCTGAGACCGCTGGAGACGACTCAACCTCGCTACCAGTTTGGAAACTCCAAAGCCTTGCGCCAGTTTCATCGTTCAAAGCATAAAGGTTCCCGTCTCGTGAGCCAAAATAAACTGCGCCGTCTGCAACGGCCGGAGATGAACCGACCCAGCCGCCTGTAGTGTAATTCCAGAGTTGCCTGCCGTTGCTCTCGTTTAACGCATAAATGTCGCCGTTGTTGCAGCCGACGAAAACAGAATCGTTGCTCACAGCAGGGGACGACTCCATTTCAGTTTTGTTCTGGTAAAAGAACCATAAAATTTTTCCGTTGGATGGATTAAGACAGTAGACGGCGCCGTCATTGCAGCCTACGAAAACGGAGTTGTCCGCTACCGCTGGGGACGACACAACTTCATCCATCGTAGTTGCTTTCCACAGAAGCTTAGCAGAATTCGTTGAGCCTTCATCGCTTGCCGTGCCACCGTGACTTGCATCGTGGAGGAACATCTTCCAAGCGAATTGGCTGGAACTGGCCGTTGCACTTGAGCTTAACAACGTAAAGCACGACAGAAATAGAATGGTAGAAACGAGAACAATCAGCATCCAAACGTGCTTTTTCATCGTTATCAATGAATAAAATTATACCTGATAGTTGGGTATATTAGACTATCCAAACTTTGAGGAACATCCGAGTTCAATAGCTATTTCGTTCCTGTTTCTGAATTTGTCGGGTTAGAGCCCGCTGATTCTTGAACTTTCTCAACCGTCACCACAAGACCCTTCACCGCTTTAACCGTGACCCGCTCACCCTTCCTAGTGTCCCCTGACGAAGATTCCGCGCGCCAGATTATTCCTTCTACCCTGACTTCGCCTTTAGGTGTCAAGTCGGTGATGGCGATGCCTGTTTTGCCTAGCAAGGCTTCGGCGCCAGTGAGTTTGGTGCGTCTCCGGATCGGACCGATAACCCATCTGATGTATAGACCCGCGAGCACTCCAAATATAACCACTAAACTAAGCTCAAATATTGCTAAGTTACCTATGGGCGAAGGCGAATACTGCAGATTGAAAGAGAGGAAGTAGATTCCGAAGGCACCAAGAATCACTCCTGCCATAATTGCAAAGCCATGTCCAAGCTTCAACTCAACGACAATCAACGCCGCCGCCACGATTAATATGATGATGCCCAGCGATGAGGCGCCAACAACTTCTGCCCCTACTAAGCCTGCAACTATTGCGATGACGCCCAGTATAGTCAGCACGATGGTTGGGTGCAAGAAATCAAGAACGATTGCGACGATTCCAATGAGGAAGAGGATACCGTCAAGGATGGTGTTGCTTAAAGCGCTAAGCAGCTGTTCATAGAGGTTTTCGCTGAGCGTTGTCTGAGGGTTATTAGCCAAACCAAGCTGATTGATCGCGTCAGACAATGAATTTGCTGTGCCGTCAGCCACGTGGTACTCGACCGCCTGAGTTGCTGAAAATGCTTCATCAGATTGAACCATGTAATAAACAGCGGTAGTGTTTCGTCCCCACTCCGTTGCCAGAGCTTGCATGTAACTGAGGAAAAAAGCTTGGGTATGATTTTGTTCTAAGGTTGTGCCTCCTACAACGATGGGTGTGCTAGGGCCAATAGCTGAGCCCGGAGCCATGAGAATCTTGTTTGAGGCCATGGCTATGTAACTGCCAGCGGAAGCGCCAAAACCATCGGGCACGATGAAAGTATAAGTTGGAATACCAGTAGAGTTCGCCGCCTTTATGGATGAAACAACGGATTGCATATCGCTGACAAGCCCGCCTGGAGTATTCATCTCAATAACTATAGCCGCTGCTTTCTGACCATCTGCAGTGGAGACGACGCGCGCCATGAATGTGGATGAGCCTGGGTCAACAGGCGCGTTGAAGTTGGCAATGATGACGGGTCCACTGGCTGAGGCAGGCTGGGCAGACGCTACAGCCGTGGAACCTTGGAAGCAGCTTGCAGCAAGCAAGAAAAGCAGTGCACAAACGAAGCCTAAGATGGAGATCCGAAGAATTTTTCCCTTATGTTTTAGCAAGTTTCTTCCGTTGTTGCCTATTTAGCAAGCTACCTATAAGCTTTGGCATAACGGTTGCCAACATTCGGCTCAAGGGTTTCTTGAAGCTGGGGGCGGCTGAAGCCTTTTTTGCGCAGAACAAGACGCAAAACTAGACCCGCTAAAATCGCCACAACTCCGATTATCGAAAGCGCCAGCGCGTAAAACAGGGTTCGATTTAAGCCTAGAATCTGTGGCGCCCAAATGTTAGTGGAGCTTGTTGTGGTATGCATTACACAGCCTGGCAGGTTTGAGGTTGCTGAAACCATGATGCCGGTTTGCTTGTCCCAGTTGTAGATGCTTTGGCTTGTTACGCCCACGAGCACATCCCGTTTTGCACCGCCAGCCTGCGTTTTTTCTACGCCAGTCATGTTTATGATACCCTCATATTCGGTGGAGTATTGATCGCCCGGTTTTAGTGTGATAGGCACAAAGAAGCCGTCTCCGATCGCCCCGGTTGCAACGTTAAGGTGTATCCCGTTTTCAGGAAGCAGGGTTCCGTTGCTGTATTGGGTCAGAACGTTGACGGTTATGACTTCGCCCTGCACATTTGTGATGTCCATTTTTGCCCAAGTAATATTGTATTCCGAGATGGGGGTGCCTGCCTCCTTAACTGAGTAGCGAATCCAATCGCCTGCTCGAACGCCGACCACACTGCTTTGGGCAAACGCTACGCTAAGCAGTGGGCTCACCGTCAACAGGACTAAGGCAACTGCGAGGATAGCACATCTACGCATAGCGAATCAAGTTGTATGCTGCCGAACTGTTTAAAAAAAGTTGCCACAATTGAGGTACTTAGTAGTGGACTTCTAAAAGAGGAACTTCTTGAAGCCAACCCAAACGAAAAGGTTAGAACGAAGCGCCTTGTTGCTGAGTTTTGCGAGAGAATAGCAGCGGCAATCCAAGCATCGGAAGCGACAGAGCCCACAAGTCTTCGTTGTGCCCAAGGAACCAGGCGAACCAGTTACTCCAGCCTCCGAAGAAAATCCACGTTAAGTAGTTCCAGAGGAAATATATGCCGAGGGCCAGGATGATGACGCCGACGGTTTTGAGGCGTAGTTCTTGCAGAGTTTCCGCCCTTCTCGATTTTACCGTAAATCCCGCAGCGTAAATTCCCAGAAGCAACAGTCCAATCGCGCTCAAAATGAAACTGAGAAAGTACTGAGGATAGGAGGTCAGATAAGCTGTTCCTTTTCCTGGCTCGTTTATCACCGAGATCCAGATGGTTGTGTTAAGCAGCCAAAACACGAAGACATAGAGCGTTCCCGTAATCATTCCCCAGCGAATCCCTACCTTCAAAGGTTTGCTCGGGCTGAGTTTGTAAGCAAGGATGAAGAGGAAGATGGGGAGGGCTATAGATTCAACTAGGACGGGTAGAGCGTTTGTTGCAAAAGAATTCAGGAAAGCCATTGTCGAGAGATGCCCAAAGGTTCTGGTGAAGAACATGTTTTTGACTTCAAAGTATGCTGTTGGAAGAAACGCCAGTGCCCAATAGATTCCTTCGAAAACGACAACAAGCCGTATTGCGTTGAAGGTTGCAGGTTTAGAGAGAACTTTTTTGGCGAAGAAGCAGATGACAACGGCGATGGCTATGATGCCGGCTGCGAATCGGAAAAGAGTCCCGACGAAGCCGATTATATCTTCAGCGTAGACCTCAAATATAAAGTGTCCTGCGAAGAAGCGGTTCCATTCGCCAATCCATGACAGAGTGAAGGTGTCATGCAGAGCAAACAGGAAATAAGACAAGACAACTATGAATAAACCTGCTTTCAGCGGCGAATAGAATTTCTGTGTAGCCATAGCCTCACCGACAATGCAGCAAAACTCGGCGTCCAACCTATATTACATTTGCGGCTTAAAGCAGACACGCCGGTACGTCTGTATGGATTGCCAGCTTAATGCCAACAAAGGTTAACGTTAAATACAAACTAAGCTTAATTGTTAAGCACCCAAAAGAAGAATCTGACATGGCATTAGACAACAAGAACCTAACGGCGGTGTTGTACTCTATTGAGGGAGTTGGGGCGGTTTTCGTAGTTATTTTCTTAGCCGCCTACCTAGGCGGGATACCGACAACTAACGTTCTGCAGAACCAGCCAGCCTTCAGGATTCCCCTCACCGTACTAGGCGTGGTGATCCTGATTCTTATTCTGGCAGGAACCATCTTAGCAGTCAAATACCGCAAATAAAACGGCGCTTTCGGTTTAGGGTTTAAGCATTATAGCGGTTTCGTCTTTTTCTTGTCCCAGAAAGTGTTTTTCTCCTGTTAAGCTGAGTCGGTAACTCACGTTTAAGCCGTCGCAAAGCAGAAAATAGTTAATTAGAGATGCAGGCATAAATTTACCTTGATGGATTTCGGCGCCCAAATATTTTAGAAAATCCACGAATTCACCGAAATCCATGTTCGACGGAGTAACAAGTAGAACATCGAAGTTTCTTATTGTTGGTTTCCAATTGAACGTTTGCATCCCGCTGGTTAATTCGCCGAGTTCTTCGTCCAAAGAGACTCTTTTCATGCTCCTTTGCATTGTAAGTTTAACCAGATTAAGGCCTTCGCCGTGCACTGAGACGTCCGCGCGTAGCGATTGCTCGCTGCCTAAGTCGGGGCTAATGTTTTCAATTTCCGCAGTGGCTTGGGCTAAATTATGCGATATGTTAAGCGAAGATTTTTCAATGCCTATCTTCAATGGAAACCAGGGTGAACGAAGCAGGAAAACCCACAGGTCATATGCGTGAGGCAGATCGAAATGGATTGCGGGGGCAATAATCTCGCCGTTTAAGCTTGGATCTATAAGTCCCGAGACTGGAAACATTTTGTCGCCCAAGTTGACATTAATAATTTGTGTTTGCCCATTGTCCGCCGACGCTTCGGAGTATTGAGCACGAGTTGGGTCCAAAATTGTCGGAGTAAACCGCCAATACCGACTCTTACCGTCTGAATCCCAACCGAACGCTAAGCTAGCTGCTCCAATATAGATTCCTCTGAAATTCAACGGCTTAATGCTATGAACAGCCACTGCGGTGTTTCCATCCTGCGAGACGCCGTACGATGCCTCATGACCACTCGCCATATTGAATGAAGGAACCAGCATTAGCATCATCTCTTAATGACATCAGTCATCTGGGTTTGCTTTTAAGTTTTAAGCTTAGCATTCTATTGACTTCAGCGAAAAAAGCAAAGAAACCCTTGCACTTGAAGAAAAGGAAAGCTTGGGGGAATCCTAACTGCTAGATCCAGAGAGGTGAACCTGATTTTTTTGGCCGTCCTCAAAAATGTAAGCCGATCCAATGACTGAGCGGACGCCGTAATCATAAACAATCGCTGATTTCGAGGGAACAGCGTAGATTTTCTCGCCTTTCGAAAGAAGCTGCAACGCAGGGTCTTTTTGTGGTTTGTAATGTGCCTTAAATGAAAGATCGGCTAAGCCAAGACCATCAACTAAACTTACTTTTTGATTGCAGCGGCAGGTTATTACGCATTTTTTGCAAAGAGCCAACGCGCCAGCGCTTCTGCCGACAATAACTCCAGGGTACTCCCGGAGTAGCTCCTCTGCACCTCTTTTTCTTAGACGCTCCACTAACGCGTTAACGTATCCGCCTGTTAGGTAGATTAGGTTTGACGAAGATATTTTTTGAGCAATTGATTCGATCGGGTCAGAATATTCTACAAAATCCACGTTGCCAGCGCCCAGGCTAAGGAAGTAATCAGTAAGGATCTTTCTTTTCTGGTATTTTCTGTCAAATGAAGCTCTTGCCCAAGGGAACACAACCACTGAACAAGGCATTTCTGCGTCTTGGAATGCGCGCTCATTAACTTCCAATGCGCTTCGTTTGACAACGTTTTCTCCGCCTAGAAGATACAGCTTGGGCATGCTGCAACAAATCGAAAAGCCGCCTTAAAAGCATGTCCAAAACAAGGCTTATTAAGTCTAAATGTAGAGTTAGGCACCGATGAAAAAATGACGTTTGAAGGATTCGTCGAATACAAGCGAAGAGAATTCTGCAAGGACGTAAAATGCCCAGTTCAAATAGAGTTAGGAGGGATTTTGGAGGCTTCACCTGCTTACGAGCAGACAAGAAAGAAATGCAGCAGCGGCTGCCTTTATACTACTTGGCAGTTTCACCACTGGCTTATAGAAAAAGGATACATGATAATAGTTAGCGCACAATTGAAGGATAACGAACGGAGTTTGTTAGTGAACTTGGACAAGTCTTGGGTTGACTGGGCTGATCAGCAGGTCGGTAAGGGGAAATTTAGAGACCGAAACCACTTGATCAAGAGTGCGATGGCTCAATACAAGCTAAAACATGATAAGTGAGCTACCCGTGATGACGCTCCACTAACTCGACGGACAAAAAGAGAACAAAAAAATAGTAACGTTAAGGCATGTGTCCGAGCATAGACCTTTTAAAAGATATTTCGAAAATCAGAATATTCTATCGGTCAGAACAAACCATTAAATCAATTCTCTTATCTTATGACTTGAGCAGGGAGAAGGCATTTGGAGAAAACTGCAGCAAGCATCCAAGAGGAAATAAAAGAACACGCAATTTGCTTCTTAAAAACCGAGTACGGCGACCAAGCGGTAAAAAAACTGGCGGCGCTGGACATAGTAGCCGTTGATGCCTACGACAGTGGAGGAATATCGGAAGCCACCGAAAAATACATTAAAATTGCGGTCAAACGGGACATAAACGCGGGTAAACTCACAAACACTACCAAACTAATAATAAGACACGAACTCGGGCACATCCTCGACGAAAATTCGCCGGCGTTCCCTGAATTCGACGAGGAAATTAAGCATGAGAAAATAGCTTGGGTAAACGCAAAGCCGAAAACTCCAGCGGAAAACTGGTACAAAAACATCTCGATAAGAACACATATTGATCCCCTAAAAATGCAATCTCTCGGTTTTCCAAGACCAGAAACCAAAGTTGCCCCAGATTTGCTCGAGCTGGGAACAAGCGTTGAAATGAAACGAATGAAAAAAGACAGCGCTTTTCCAGACAGAATCTTGGCAGAAAGATTTACAATGGCAAACCTAATTGAAAACCCCGATTTTTACGATCTGAAAAGAGATTCTTAGCCTTTTGGAACTGGAATACTTCAGCAACGGAAAGACCGCTTAGAGCCTTAGGCGCGAGAGATAATCGCCAAAAGGTTCAACTTTAAATCTTTAAAAAGCATCTTAAAGACAAGAATCAGCAGGGCGTCGATTGTGGTAAAGAAAAAATCTGAAAAACTCAAAACTCATGATGCATGCGTAAGAACTATTGCCGAAGACCTCAAAAAAGACAACTGGCTGGTAAAGGCGAATACTGAAGGCTGGGAAAAACCTTCTGAGATCGGCGGCGTCATTCCAGACGTTTTGGCGCATAAAGGTTGCCTAAAACGAATTTGTCAAATAGTAAGTGAAAAAGATTTTGAAGGGAACAAAACGCAGTACAGAGATTTCAAGAACTATTGTAGAGAATATGACTTTCAATTATACATTACAGATAAAAATGGAAAACTCAAGCCCTTTGACCCGAAACTTTGACAAAAAATAATTCGATCTGGGTGTGCTAAGACAAAGCTTTTGTTCAAGCAAAAACAGACTGAGAATTGGGGTTAAAGCAAAAATGAAATGTCCTGCGTGTGGAAAAGAGCAGTATGACACTGATTTTTGCAAAGACTGCGGAAAACAGCTTTGGTACCAATGTGGCAAATGCGGTAGGATAATGGCTGTTTACGATAAATTCTGCGCAATTTGTGGAACCACAAACCCCAAACTACTACAATTACCCAAAACCTTGAAAACAACAAGCGTAGAAGTACCATGAAAGTATGTGAAAAACATAGCTCACAACAAATATAAAATTAAAATACCTTTTTAGCCTGATTAAGGCGCGAGGGGAAAGAAGAAGTATGAGCGAAAATAATGCAGCAAAGAAAGCACGAAGGAAAAAATACCAAAGAAAAGTAGGGCAAGATTTAGATGATTTGAAAAAGAATCAAATTCAATCTCAGTCCCTCGAAAGCAAAATATTTGATAAAGAAAAGGAAATACGTTTTACAATAGAACTCATCAAGTACTTAACTGTTGAATTGGCAAATACAAAAGCAGAATTGGCGCTTCTAAAAGAACGCGCGCAATCAACTACAGAATCACAATAAGTCCAAGCTTCTTTCTATCTGTAAAGTACGTGAAACGGTTAGAGCTATTAACGAGTACATTCAACAGAATGAAAACTTTTGCTCAGAATACATCAAGTCGCATGTAGTGGCTCAAGAAGGTTCAGTTTTATTCTTGAGATTAAGGTTTTCGATTTGGCTCTCAAATGAATATTTGGATGTTGCTTCATTTGATACGCATGTCTTCTTCTATTACATAATTTAACTGACTTGTTTCAAACTCGCTTGTTTCAACAGTCATGATTTATCGACTTCCTTTTTCTTTTTTTAGTCAAGTTAATCTTCGCAGTTGTTTGACTATGAATCATTCAGACTTACACTTCGAAATTGGTTGCCGAAGTCTTTCAATGATTACAGATTCGGAGTCGATACTCTTCCATTTGATTAAAGATGATTACAAGGATAAAGTTATTTAATCCTCAGACCAAAGAGTCCCACTCGGAGAAATTGTTATGGAGTGGGGTATGAAAAACAGATTAAGTCGACTCATCCAGAGAGATGGAAAAGCAGTCTTTTTACCCGTTGACCATGGCTACTTCCAAGGACCAACCCATTGCCTTGAGAAGCCCGCAGAAACAATCAAGAATATCTACCAGTACGCTGACGCACTAATGCTTACGCGGGGTGTTTTGCGGAACTGCGTTGACCCAACTATTGAGAAGCCAATCATACTGCGAGTTTCAGGCGCAGTGTCAGTTGTGGGTGAAGATTTGTCAAACGAGAGCTTGGTTACTTCAATCCGCGAAATTCTACGATTAAACGCGATGGCCGTTTCAATGTCAGTGTTCGTTGGCACAAAAAACGAGAACAAAAGCCTGAGCAATCTGGCGAAGCTAGTTGACACCTGCGAGGATTATGGTGTTCCAGTGATGGCGGTTACTTCGGTTGGAAGAGAACTGGAAAAAAGGGAAGCCCGCTACTTAGCATTGGTTGCAAGAATCTCAGCGGAAATCGGCGCTCGCGTCGTTAAAACTTACTACTGTGAAAACTTCCAAAAAGTTGTGGAAGGATGCCCAGTGCCGGTCGTCATTGCAGGTGGACCAAAAACTGAAACGCAGAAAGAAGTATTCGACTTCGTCTATGACGGCATGCAGGCTGGAGCCATCGGAGTTAACTTAGGCAGGAACGTTTGGCAAACCGAGAATCCAGTCGGCGCAATACGCGGGATAAGAGCCATAGTTCATGACAATTACACTTCGCAAGAAGCATTCGATCTGTATAATGAGGTGAAAGCTGGCAAAGCTTAACCAGCAACTTTCCTTTTTCTTGGTGAAACCCTTTTGCTCACCGCCGTCTACTACAACAATCATGACATCCGCATTCAAGAAGAGCCTATCCCGAAAATCGGAGAGGATGAGGCGTTGCTTAAGGTCATGGCGAGCGGCATTTGCGGCAGCGACGTTATAGAATGGTACCGTGTGCCTAAGGCTCCGATTGTTTTGGGTCACGAGGCAACAGGGGTCATCGACAAAGTCGGCAGCAAAGTTAAAAGCGTAAAAGTGGGCGACCGAGTTTTCGTTTCTCACCATATGCCCTGCAATCAGTGCCGTTACTGCAAAAGGGGCTACCACACTGCATGCCACACATTGCACACGACAAACTACTATCCAGGCGGCTTCTCCCAGTACATACGGATACCGAAGATAAATGTCGACTTCGGCATCTACAAGTTGCCAGACGACATGTCTTTTGAAGAAGGTACATTTATTGAGCCCTTAGCGTGTGCTTCGCGAGGTCAACGCTTGGCTGACCTGCAAAAAGATGATACACTACTGATTATCGGTAGCGGCATCGCAGGAATCTTACACACACTGCTTGCCAAGTTCAAAGGCGTACAAAACATAATTGTCTCTGATATTAACCCCTACAGGCTGGAGCTTGCGAAAAAATTCGGTGCAATCCACACGCTAAGCGCCAAAGACAACCTTCCAGCCAAACTCAAAGAAGTGAACAATGGAAGGTTAGCTGACCAAGTTGTAGTATGCACAGGAGCCACATCGGCTTCAATGTCAGCGTTAGACTGCGTTGACAAAGGTGGAACCATCCTATTCTTTGCCGTTCCCGACCCAACTTTTAGGCTGCCAGTTCCGATTAACCAGTTCTGGAGAAACGAAATAAAAATGCAAACAAGCTACGGCGCTGCGCCAAACGACTTGAAAGATTCGCTGCGGGTTTTGGCCACAAAGCGTTTGGATGTCATAGACATGATTACGCATAGGCT
This sequence comes from Bathyarchaeia archaeon, assembly GCA_049515895.1. Taxonomy (GTDB): domain Archaea; phylum Thermoproteota; class Bathyarchaeia; order Bathyarchaeales; family Bathycorpusculaceae; genus Bathycorpusculum. Next base: position 29,720 of record JBEKTQ010000027.1, read on the forward strand.
AAGTTTATGCGAGGCGCAGGAAGGTTTCGTGTTGATGGCTGAAGCAGGAAAATCGCTCAAAGTTATTTTGGAGCCTAACAAGGCTGCAGAGCATTAAGAGATAAAAAGAAAAGGCGACATACAATCTTTCATGTCAAACTTGTTAGATGAGCTTAAGGGGAGGCGGAGCGTCAGGAAGTATCAAGCCCGTCCCGTCCCAGAAGGGCTAATCAGGAAGGTATTGGAGGCGGCAGGCTTGGCACCTTCAGCGCATAACGCTCAACCGTGGCGATTCATTGTTTTGGCGAACCCGCAGGTTAAAAGGCAACTGGCGGAGGCTATGGCGAGGGCTTGGGCTGCCGACATGGCTAAGGACGGCGTCTCCGTTGAGCCCGAAAAGTTTAACCTCCGCGTTGAAAGGTTCTCAGACGCGCCTGCGCTGCTTCTTGCGTGCTTCTGCATGGAGGGCATGGCGACTTTTGCCGACGTTAAAAGGCAGAGGCTGGAGCGGGATTTGGCTATGCAGAGTTTAGCAGCTGCCACCGAGAATTTGCTTTTAGCAGCGCATTCAATGGGTTTAGGGGCATGTTGGATTTGTGCGCCTGCTTTCTGTAAAGAAACCGTGAGGCAAACACTTAAAATTCCCAGCGAAGTTGAGCCCGAGGCTCTGATTTCGTTGGGTTTCCCAGCTGAGGAGCCAGTGGCGCCAGTGAGGAAACGGCTTGGCGATTATTGTTTTTGGGAAAGGTGGGGCGACAGCTTAGTCTAAAGCAGCGCGAAACAAGCTGGACGGAAATTCCTCTGCTTGTAGAGGTACCACATTATTGTGACAAAAAATAACAAGAAAAAATGAAGGCAGCCCTTACTCCTTTTTGTCAGGGATAAAATCCATGGAAATGGAGTTCACGCAGTGCCTAGTGTCTTTTTTAGTAAAGTGCTCTCCCGTGAAAACATGACCCAAGTGGGCTCCGCAGTTGGCGCATTGAATCTCCGTCCTCATCCCGTCAGGGTCAGGCAGACGCCGAACTGCACCTGGAATTTCATCGTCGAAGCTTGGCCACCCACAGTTCGCTTCAAACTTGTTTTCTGATCGGTAAAGCGGCGTGCGGCAGCGTTTGCAGACATAGGTGCCTTTGTCCCAAAACGCAAAGTATTTGCCTGTGAAGGGGGACTCGGTGCCTTTATCCACAATGACATGTTCCTCTTGAGGGGTAAGCTTAACTATTGGTTTCTGAGAAGAAGCAGACACAAAAATCACAGTTTAAAATATGTCTTGGCGTGTAAAAAGGCTTCTGTAAGACTTTGTGCCCGACAAGCAAATATAGGCGTTCTCAAATTACCTTATTGGTTTTCATGTATGGTTGAAATTACTAGGGTCTTTTGGAAAAGAGCTTTCACCTCTGACGGTTTTTTGCTAGGCGAAATAGAAAGCGCTGAAGTCGACATGACCACTTGGCAGGTAACGAGCCTCTACGTTGCCCTAACTGATGAAGCAACGAAGTCGCTGGGATTTAAAGTACCGTTTCTCGGCAAAGTGGTCGTTTGCCTCCCCGTGTCTACAATCAAAATAATCCAGGATACCGCTGTCTTAAACAAATCCATGGCTGAACTACGCGACCTTAAACAATGCAAAGAATAACAGTATTTTTAACCCGTTTTTTTGAAAAATACAAGAGTAAATCCACGGCGGCCACATTAGTCGATGGCCCAAAAACGCTCGCCTACCCTTTTATTTTCGGTTTGACTTGTACGTCGTCCACGCAGGCAAAACGAGAGTAGAGCACCAAAAACAGCTACTAAAACAATAATCCACGCGGCAACTGTAAGCGGCGACGGTAGTGACGACGACTTGACGGAGGGGGCAGCCTGTGAGGGGGAGGTTGGCTGTGACAGGACTGAAGGATTGGATGGGGAATTGGCACGGACAAGCACGATGTCGCTCAATGCTGTTACCATGAGCATAAGGAGCAGCGCGATGACGGGCTTCTTCATTTTTCCACTGTTCTTAGGGGCGTTTCTTGCCGATAAAAGCCTTATTGTCAACATTTCTTGACTAAACTGTTATTTTTTAGTCAAGGTTTCTTGACTGAACGGTTGGGATATGAAATGTCACTTTCAGTAACCTCTCCACTATGCAATCTGTCTTGTTGTTCGGTTATTTTAAATACCCAACATTACACATGTTGCAACGTGTGAAACCAATGACTGAAGAAGATGAAGAAGACCAAAACCAGGAAACCTCAGAGCAACAGACTGAAGCGAGCAAGCCAAAATATGAGTTCATAGAGGACCTGCCAGGGGTCGGACCAGCCACTGCGCAAAAGCTCCGAGAACTCGGCTACCATACAGTGGAATCCTTAGCCATGGCCACTTCGCGAGAACTGGAGCCGGTTGGAGTAAGCGAGAAAAAAGCCTTCCAAATCATACAAGCAGCACGCTCGGCCATCGGCGTGTCATTCATCCGTGCAGATGAGCTTTTCAAGATGCGAAAAAACGTTTTGCGCCTAACAACGGGCAGCAAAGCCTTAGACAAGGTGCTTGACGGCGGAATAGAAACTCAGACCATAACAGAGTTTTACGGCGAATACGGCAGTGGGAAAAGCCAAATCTGCCACCAACTTTGCGTCAACGTCCAGTTGCCTCCTGAGAGAGGCGGACTCAACGGTGCAGCATTATATGTAGACACAGAAAACACTTTCAGGCTTGAACGCATCGTGCAGATGTCCAGGTTTTTAGGTTTAGACCCTGATACAGTGGTGAAAAACATCATTTACGCTGAAGCTTACACCTCAGATCATCAAATGTTCCTTCTGGAAAACGCAGATGAAATAATCAAAGCAAACAACATTAAACTGATCATAGTTGACTCGTTAACGGCGCATTTCCGAAGCGAATACCTCGGAAGAGAAATGCTGGCTTCAAGACAACAGAAACTCAACAAACACATGCACAAACTGATCGGTTTAGCACGGGCATTCAACGCCGTGGCGGTTGTAACTAACCAGGTGATGGCCAAGCCAGACCAATTCTTCGGCGACGCAATCCACCCCATCGGCGGAAACATCGTGGGACACACGAGTCACACACGCCTTTACCTAAGAAAGGCACCGCATGGTCCAATACGAATTGCAAGGCTAGTTTCAAGCCCATATTTGCCCGAGGGAGAGGAAATACTTAAAGTAACCGAGAACGGAATAGAAGATGTCTCTGAAGAAGAGAAAGCAACCAAAACCCGCGGACGCTAAAACATGCCGATTTCACAAGCCTTAGTGACACGGTACTTTCAACTCATAATAAGCAGGCAATTCAGCGAAGCAGAACGAGAGTTGGAACGGGTAAAGCAGAAAATGCAAAAAACCGAGTGGAACAGGGGATACTTCCGAGCGCTTTACGGCATTTACCTTGCACGGAAAAACAGCGCTACCGACGACTACACGTTTCTTTCAAAAATCGACCTAAGCGACAAAGTAGCCCTGCACAACTACAGGAAAGAGTTTCTTGAACACATGGGCAACGGTTTGCACGGAGACTTCGACCGCGGATATTTCTCAGCATGGGCAGACTGCATGCGAATCCTAACACGTATGGACATTGGAGCACCGCAAAACGGAAATGAAAAAGTAAACGACGAAGAAAAAATAGAAACCCTGCGAAGCGATAAGAGCCAAGCTACCATCGCCAATTTCCTGCAGAAAAGCAAAGAATAATTTTTTCAGAAAAATTACGCGTAGATTTTGAATAATGTGAAGAATAAGACGAAGAAGGGCAGCCAAGCGAAGAAATACATTACTATTCCTGTGCTAAGTACTTTTGATTGTTTTTCTATCTTTTTTGCGAATATTGCCTTCAGCGGATAGTAAGACGCCAAATAAACAAGAAGGGCAATCGTGAAACTGTCAATCAAGCTGCTCAGTTCGTTTAAGGGCAAGTACAAAGCCAACGTTGCACTTATGACTGCCGAAACTACTCCCAACGAAACTCGAATCCAATAAAGCTGCACTATAGGCGTCATGTCTTATGTAACCTTTGGCAATGTATATTTTGTCCTTACTTAAAAAACATGTCTAGGTATAAATCGTTTCTGCCTTCGAAAACTCAACGTCTGCGCAAATACATGTCTGTGAAAAGGTTTTATTACAAACAAGTTATTTGTTAAAACCAACCATGATGATGCGGGCATGGGCAAAAAAGAATTCACAAGCTTCGACATTGCAGCCACCATCAAAGAACTAAAGCAGGTGATAACCGATTCCAGAGTGAATAACATCTACCAGCTAGACGAGAAAACCCTGGTTTTCAAGCTTCATAAAACTGATTCGCCGCCCATAAGACTTATCATGGAAGCAGGCAGGAGATTGCACTCCACCGTCTACGCGCCTGAGAGCCCCGCTGTCCCGCCGGAGTTTTGCATGTCGCTAAGAAAGTATCTACGTAGCGCATGGCTCATAGGTATAGACCAGTACGAGTTTGAACGGATCGTAACCTTGACCTTCAGAACTAAAGATGGCCTACTCAAGCTGACCGCCGAGCTTTTCGGAGAAGGCAATCTAATCCTAGCAAACGAGACAAACCAGATCCTGCAGGCTTTGTTCTTTAAGCGCATGCGCGACCGAAACATTCTGCGAAACGAAACCTTGGTGCTTCCTCCTCCAAGCGGCAAAAACCCCTTCAGACTTTCTTTACCTGAACTGCAGGACGGCTTGGAAAAGGCAGGTGAAGCCGAAGTGGTGAGGGCGATGGCACGTTATTTAGGAATCGGCGGAGTCTACGCGGAAGAGATGTTGCTTAGGGCAAGGGTGGATAAATCCAAGCCGTGCAAAAACTTAACTGCCGAGGAAGCCCAAGGAATTTTTGATGAACTTCAAGGTTTGCTTTCTAAGCTTACAAAGGGCAATTTGGAGCCGAACATAGTTCTTGATCAAGACGGAAGCTTCTTGGATGTTGTTCCTCTCAAGCTTAAACGTTATGAAGGCTTCAAAACTCAGGATTACAAGAATTTCAACGAGGCATCGGATGAATTCTTCCTTCGAGTAACAGCCGCCGAAAAAGCGCTGGCCAGTGTCGAAGTTGGCAAACTTAAGCAGGAAGCTGAAAGGCTCAAACGGATAGTCGCCGACCAAGAAAAATCCATAAGTCAAGAAGAGAAAAAAACTGAAGTCGACAAAGAAATTGGCAACACCATCTACAGCCACTTAAACGAACTCCAAACCTTCACGGAATCGCTGCTGAAGGCAAACAGGGAAGGAAAAGACTGGAACACAATAGTATCCGAGATTTTGGAGGCCAAGAAAGGTGCCAAAACACCCGAGGCTTGGGTTGAATCTTTTGATGGTCGAAACCTCGCGTTGAACATGAGTATTGATAACTTGCACATCAGCATTAACTTGCGTCACTCGCTTTTCGAAAACGCCAATGAATACTACGAGCGTGGTAAAAAGGCAAAACAGAAAACCGCTGGAGCCCAAGCGGCACTAGGGGAGTCGAAGAAACGTTTAGTTCAAATCGAAAAAGAGCTAAGAAGAGCCGAGGAGTTGAAGACCCTGAAGCCAATGGAGATTATGGAAGCGCTCGCTAAACGCAAGTTAGAGCGGGAGAATAAGGAATGGTACGAAAAATTCCGTTGGTTCACCTCTTCCGACGGTTTCTTGGTGGTTGCAGGTAAAGACACGGTAAGCAACGAAGTACTCATAAAAAAATACACTACCCAAGATGACGTTGTGTTTCACGCTGAAATTTCAGGAGCACCATTTACGGTTGTAAAGTCAGAGGGCAAAATCATACCCGAACAAACGCTTCGTGAAGCCGGCGAGTTCGCCGCTTCCTTTTCCCGTGCCTGGCGAGAAAACGCAGGTTCAGCCGACGTCTACTGGGTCAAAGTCGACCAGCTCAGCAAAAGCGGCCCTTCAGGCGAATCCGTTCCCCATGGTGCCTTCGCAGTAGTCGGCAAACGCAACTGGACAAGAGGTGTACCGCTCAAGGTCGCTGTAGGTGCAGTCATCAACGAGGAAACCAGCTTTATCGGTGGACCCATCGAATCAGTGAAAGCAAAGACCAAAGCCTACGTTGTCTTGATGCCGGGCGACTACATGGGCAAGGAGCTTCTTCAACGGGTCCTTAGATCGCTGATGCTCAAGTTGCCGAAGGAGCAACGGGAAAAATCTGGGAAGACTTCAATTGAGCAAATCAGAGAGTTTGTGCCCTACACAAAGGGAACAATAGATGAAAAGTCAAAATAGATACCGCTTGCTAGGTTGCGGAAAATATAGAAAAGAAAAAGGGTTAGATTAACTCCGAAATGAGTTTATTTGGATTTGGCTTCTGCTTCTGCCGCTTGGAACAGGTTTTTGACGGCTTTCTGCCGGTATTTCTGCGCTAGTGTTTCGGCGGTAACGTAGGTCAATGCTTCTTCGGGGCACCATTTGACGCATTGTGGCTCCTTTGTGTCGTTGTCTGTGCAGCTGTTGCATGTGAAGACGATTTTCTTTTCCGGATGCATGTTCATGGCGCCGAATTGGCATGCGCTGATGCACCATCCGCAGCCGTTGCATGCGTTCTCGTCAACACGGATTATTCCTGAGTCGTCTTCTTGGCTTAGGGCGTCTCTTGGGCAAGCCGCAACGCAAGCCGGGTCTTCGCAGTGTCTGCATGTGATTGCCATGTTTATGAGCGGCCCCATTCTCATGGCGCGTATTCGAGATTTAGTCGGGTTGAAGGTTTTCTCGTTAACCATGCTGCAAGCGTATTCGCAGACAACGCAGCCGATGCATTTCTCTGGGTCAGCTGTCACGAATTTTCTGTCTTGTGGTCGAACCATTTTAGTTTCCTCCTTGAGCCATTGCTTCAGGGGCAGCTTGAGGCTTAGCTTCTGCGGCAGCTTTCATTGCGTCTTCGGCAATGTAAGCTAAGTCACCGAGGCCTACCTGTTGCAGGCGTTCAACCGTTGGGATGCCGTCGACTGTCCATCCTCTTGAAGCGTAGTAGTCATCTAATCCGACTGCCATTTCTTCGTCGTTTACGCAGGCGCCTTTGGCTGGTCCTTCATCTGGGACTGGGAAATGCTTTATTTTGTATGGTACATCGTCGTATTTGCGTGTGCCTTTGCCTTCTCGGATGTTGAAGAGTCGTGCCAAGTTTTCGATTCTGTCTCCGTCTTTAATCATTTCTTCAGGTGTGATTGGGATTCCTGTTGCCAATGTGTAGTAGTTGGTTAGGTCTTTCCAGCCGTCGTAGTATGTGCCCCTGCTGAACTTGCAGACGATGAGTGAGTCGATAATGTTGTACATGTAGCTTTCGTCAGTGATGATTTTGCCTCTGCCTTTCTCAATCTTGAACCGGTTTACTTTGCCTTTTACGTCAGGTGAGTAAGCGCCGTTTCTGAGGTGGCATGCTCCACGGAACGATACACTAAAGCCCAATGCAGCTGTCTTTAAGGTTCTCAGGTCGTAGCCTGGCAGCTCTAAGCCTTTGATGTGGCAAGCATATTTGTACGCGTCTCCGCCGATGATTTCTGCGGCCCTTGCTACACCTTCAGCAAGTGCATTGCCTAGCCAGCCTTCACGTTTACCAATTTTGTGAATTATGGCGATTAATGCTTCAGCGTTGCCGAATTTGAGGTCAATTCCGTCAGTTTGTTCCTTTGTGATAATACCGTGTTCATAGAGGTCCATTGCGAATGCAACGACGACACCGATGGATATGCCATCCATACCGTATTCGTTTACAATGCGCATTGCTTCAATAATTGCGTCTAACCTGTCTACGCCGCACAGTGGTCCCATGCTCCAAAGACACTCGAATTCAAGCCTTGAAGTTGAGCCCTTGTATGGTCCTTCTGGAACAACGCCGATGTGGTCGCAACGCATACCGCAAGTTGCGCAGCCGACGATTTTCTTAACATAATGCTCGTTAAAGTATTCGCCGCTGACTTTGTCGGCGCCTTCAAAAGTTGCGTTCGTCCAGTTCCTCGTAGCCAGCGCTGAGAGTGAATTGAGGACAAGAACGTTTTCGGGTGTTCCCAAGGTTTTATATTTCTTGGTTGATGGACCCTTCATGCGTTCATAAATAAGTTTAACGAATTCTTTGAAGCCGTCAAGGTTTGCAACGTTAACGTCATGTGTTCCTCGAACAGCAACTGCTTTGAGATTTTTAGAGCCCATGACTCCACCCATGCCGCTTCTTCCTATGGCACGGAACTCGTCATTTATGATCGCGGCAAACCTGCAAAGTTTCTCGCCAGCTTCGCCGATGGCTGAAACTCTGATGTAGAAGTCGCCTAGTTCAGCTCGGATTTTATCATCAGTTTCCTTGACTGTTGCGCTCTTTAGGTACTCAGCGTTTCTGATTTCAACTTTGTCATCGTCAACCCACAAGTAAGAAAGCTTCGGAGCTTTCCCAGTGATGACGATAGCGTCGTATCCTGCGCGTTTCAGGTCTGGACCAAAGAAGCCGTGGGCTTCCGCATTACCAATACCGCCCGTGGCCGGAGATTTGGACACGACGGCGTAGCTGTTTCCGCCTGTTGGGCCCATGGTGCCGCTGAGTGGACCTGTTAAATAGATTATTGGGTTATCAGGGGCATAAGCGTCAGTTCCTGGTTTGGAATTGTCAAAAAGCAGGCGGATGCCTAAGCCTATGCCGCCGATATAATCTTTCGCCATCTGTTCTGATAATGGCTCGTTTCTCATTTCCCCAGTTGTGAGGTTAACATGTAAAATCTTTCCTGCGTAAGCAAACATGATTTTTCCCTCGTTCCTTAGGTAGGGAAGGCAATTAAAAAGTATATTAAGTTAATGGATAATTCTCTAAAAAATTCACGGCTAAAATCGACCTGTTTTTCCTTGCATAACGCGAAAAAAGAAGCGAAAACTTAAAGCAACCTGAAACCATCTTTTCCTCAGAAGGCGAAAAAATGAACCGAACCGAAGCCCTAAAAAAATCAGCGGCTGAACATGGCATAGCATGCGACTTTTTGATTTTCAACCCCTTCAACCTAATCTATTTTACAGGTCTTTCCGGCGCAGCCGCGCTGCTCATCCCCTGCCAAGGCGAAAACGTCCTTTTTGTCGGAGGAGTCAACTATGAGCAAGCCAAAAACGAAGCCAAAGGCCTAACGGTTGAGCTCTTAAGGCGGGGCGAGAACTTGATGGAAAAAATCACAAGTCGGGAAAACGCCAAAAAGTACGCCGTAGACGCATTGCCGATTGAGAGTTGGCGGGCCCTTGCTAAAGCGGTCGGTGGAGAAGAAAAATTGGAACCTGCAAGCAGCCTAATTGCGAAGCTGCGAAGTGTCAAGGATGAAGTGGAAATCGGGTTGATTCGGGAAGCATGCAAATTGGCGGCTGAGGGCATGCGGGTGGCTTCTGAAGTCGTCCGTCCAGGCGTGAGGGAGAAGGATGTGGCGGCCGAGGTTGAGTATGCCATGCGGAAGAAAGGTTCAGATGGAACAAGTTTCGACACCATCGTTGCTTCAGGACCGACGTCAGCGTTTCCACATGGGTCCTGCTCAAGCAGAACGATCGCCGAAGGGGATTTGGTGGTGGTTGATTTAGGCGCAACCTATGGCTACTACCGCTCAGACATGACCCGAACATTCGTTGCGGGAAAACCTGATGAGCGGCAGATGAAAATCTATGAAACCGTGAAGCAGGCGCATCAGAAAGCCTTCGAAACGATAAAGCCCGGCGTTTCAGCCATAGAAGCTGATGCTGCGGCAAGACGAGTGATTGAGGCGGCTGGTTCGGGCGATTTTTTTGTTCATAACCTTGGCCACGGCGTAGGCTTGGAGATTCATGAGGCGCCTGTTTTGAGCCCTGACAGCAAAGACACCCTGTCAGCGGGGAATGTGGTGACGGATGAGCCTGGAATCTACATCCCAGGCTACGGCGGAGTCAGAATTGAAGACACCGTCCTAGTCACCCGATCTGGCGCTGAGAAACTCACCGTTGCCCCCTACCAGGCAGCATGCATAGGCTAAGGGAAACCTAAATAGAGTCAGCCTCTCTCTATTTTTCGAAGCGTGAAACCAGTTGGACAGACCCGCCCTCATACTTGTAGATTTGCAGAACGATTTTGTTTCGGGACCGATGAAGGTTGACCGCGCCATGGCCATCGTAGCGCCACTTCAAAGACTCGTCACCACCTCCCACCTGAACAACATCCCCGTCGTATACAGTGTCGACTCACATTACCCTCAGGACGTTGAAGTCGTGATGAAGTGGGGCAAACACGCCATAAAAGGCACCGAGGGCGCGCAGGTCATAGCCGAGTTGAAACCCGACGAAGCCAAAGACTACATCGTCGAGAAACGGACCTACAGTGGCTTCTTCGAGACCGGTTTAGACTCGCTTCTGCGGAGCCTGTACAGGGGTGAAGGCGCAAAAACCGTGGTCCTCGGCGGCCTACATACACAGTTGTGCATACGCCACACCGCAGCCGACGCCTTCTTTCGCGGATACCGAATAGTCGTAGTTAAAGACGGCGTTGAAGCATTCACCAAAGAAGACCAAGAGCAAGGCCTAAAGTACCTAGAGCACGTTTATGGCGCAAGAATCTTGCCCGTTGACGAAGTAATATGGGAACTTGTCAGGTAAGCAAACGCGGGGAGTCTTCGCGCGGTGGAAACTCCGGGAAATTTGTTCTTTGTGTTTTGGGTTGCTTTTTTGGAGTGGGGCTCGAATCGGCTGCAACCGTCATCTAGAAACATCTAAAAACATCTAGAAAGATCTAAAAAAATCGCGGGGAAATGCTTGTCGAGAAGTGGAAGTTGACTTGGTTTTGCGATGTTTGTCGCAGAAATTTGTTCATTGTGAAATGGGTTGCTTTCTTGCAGCAAAGCTTGGATTGGTTGCAGGTTGCGTCAACTAAAGTCAACTATCGTCTGCTAAAGTCAACTAAAGTCTACTAACGTCAACAAAAGTCAATAGAAGTCAATAGAAGTCTGAAAAAGTCAATAAATCATTTAGATAACAAATTCAACGCCTTCCAAGCCTTTGAACCATTTGTCCCCAGTCAGAAATTTTATGTTAGACTTTTTTGCAAGATAATATCCCAACGCATCGGCATAAGATATGTCACGACCATTTTTCTTTAGCTTTAACCAAAGTTTCATTGCGCCCTCAATATCGGCTACCCCGAAATCCGTCACAAATTTAGCAAACGCTTTAACCACCTGAGAGGCGGCTTGTGCTCCGTGAACTTCAAGAGTTCGATAGTATATTTCCATTAAATTTAGCTTGGTTAAAATGCCGTCATTTTCTTCGAAAAAAGGCCTGTATTTTGGGTTGTCACTAAGATAAGCAAGAACAGCATAGCTGTCATAGAAGAACCGTTTAGCTTTCTGCAAATCATGCCCAGCCGATTTTCATTTCGTCTTTCTCATGCTGCAAGTCCTTGAAAGGATATTTGCCTCTGAGACAACTCACGTCAGATGATTTTCTCACTATTACTTCTACTTCTTCGTCTTCTTTGAGCCCTTCTTCGTCAACCAGTGTTTTCGGCAACACGATGCCTAACGAATTTCCCCAACGCTTGACTTTTGTCTTCGCTATCATAATTAGACATGTATAACTACACAGATTTAAAACTTGCTGACCGCTGCATAAAGATAGAGACAAAATGGGCCCGCTGGGAACCGACTCTGTGCAGCCGCCTTTTATACTATTTTTCCTGTTTTTTGTTTTTTTATTTTTGTCCTTTAGATTTGCTTATCCCAGCCTTCGCCGAATTTCTCGTCTGCTCGCTTTTTTTGCTCTCTCAGATGAACCATAGCGTCATCCAGCCGCAATACACCTGCAAATAAGTCAACATTTTCAGCGATGGCACAGACATTTGCTTCCCACTTGCTGTTCGCATCGAATCTATGAACATCTAAGTTAACCAAGTGCTCGAGTAGTTTTCCGCCCTTAGTAACTAAGTCAACCGAAATGAAGTAGGCGTCGCCCACCTGAGACTTTACCTTCCTAACCGCCATTTCTTGTTCATTTGCATGTTCTTTGTACCAATGCTCCTTGTACGCCTCATAGCCGCTTAAGGTTTTGGGCGCAGTAAAGTTGCAATTTTCCCACAAAGGTTGTCCCGGAGTAGGCGTCAAATATCTTTTGTTTGTGCAATATAGTTTATCATAATTATTAGAAGGCTTTGGAGCACCATCCAGCAACTTCCTAACGCTAAATTCTTCCTTTTTAGACAACTGAATTTCCCCTCTCTTCTTCCTCTTTTAATTATTTACTTTTTGTAAAACTGTATTTCAATTTAACGCATGTCCGACACTCTTCCCCATCATCGTCAGGTTCTTGTTCTATTCCAGTCGGGAAATTTATGATTTTTATTTCCCAATATCATTTAGCACTGATGCTTTAATGGCGGGTGTTGCCTTTTTGATTAGCTGGAGGTCTTCGGTTATTAGTTGCAATTCTTTGAGTCTGGCCAGGTAAACGTATGAGGCATCGTAAAATGTGGTTTTCAATTGCATTGCCGATTCCAGTATTTCTTCTTCATTGCCCTCTATCGGTATGACTTCCATTAGATTTAGCGTGTGCTTTATTGACTTTAAGATCATTTTTGCTTCGTCTTTTGAGATTTTGGCCTGCAAGAAATAATTTTTCCAAACAATGTTTCCCAGTTCATACCTTGCTAGCTCCAAAGTAAAGTTTCCAACTAACAGGTCGATTTTGTTTTCTTTAACAACTCTAAATATGGCTGAAGAATCAAACAGGTACTTCATTGGCTTTCTCTATCTTCTCTTATGCTACTAACTATATCTTCCATGCCTACTTTCTCGAGAATGGGTTTTAATCTGATTATTTCTTGCTTAAGTTGTTCCGCTTCTTTCCTTTTTATTTCATCTTCGATAGCTTTTCGCAATATTTTGGATGGTTTGATCTTGAGGGTTCTCATTTTTTCTTTGAGTTGTTTAGGAATTTTTGTAGAAACTGTTACGCATTCGGGCAATTTCTCACAAAAAGGTAGTAATGAAAGTAAGTAAAAAATGTTTCCAATTTTTCTTACCTTTTGAGTTTTCTTATCGCGACATAAATATGGCAGCAGAGCCGATGCTTGGAAGCTGAAGCAATTCATGGGTTTAAAACCATTTGACAGCACAGCTAGTCTTGTTCAACGGAGCTGGGAAGAAAACGAGAAGACATTTACCCGCCTTAGCGGGGAACTTCGTTCAAAAATTAAAGCTTTAGCGTTTCGTTTCTCTCTTCAACATTCATGTATCTTCTTAAACACAACTCGTAGTCGCTACATTTTCCTGGCTCCGAGCAGCTGAAAAATCCGACGCAATCATTGAGGGATTCCTCCACTTTCAAGTCGGTCAATACAGGTAAATTTATCTCAAATTCTTGAGGTTTTGCTTTTTGAGGGGCCTTCCCTTTACCCCTAGATTCAAAATATTCCTCAACTTTTAAGTCAGTTAACATCGCTAAATCTGTGTCAAATTCTTGGGTTTTACGAGAGGCCACTCCATTTCTTCCCCTATTCTATAAGTCCGTGTTTTTGGAGGACCTCTACAACATACCTATTGTATCTCTCTTCTTCTACCCGCTGTTGCAGGAAGGCTCTAGCTTGTGCCAGAACCTCGTTTCTTTGAGAATCAGAGAGTTCAAGCAAATTAACCGTTATTTTCTCCATTCCAATTTCACCACATTAAGGTTCAATAATTTTCTTCTAACTCGTTTAAATCAGCTACGACTTCATCCTCGTCTAGAATTGACGCTGAAATACGCCTATAATATCTCTCTTCTTCAACTTGCTCGTGCAGATAGGCTCTAGCTTGCGTCAATACTTCGTTTCTTTGAGAATCAGAGAGTTCAAGCAGATTAACCGTTATTTTCTCCATTCCATTTCGCCCATACATAATGAATATGATATCTTAATAAATCACTTATTTCAACTACAAACATATATCCAAATTTGATACATCCTAAAAGCTATGGAATTTTTTCAGAGACTTTCCCCGCATTAGCGTTTCCTTTGATCGTTGAAACTCCCCAAAACTCCGCCTGCACCACAACAAACTTAACATCATCCAAAAATTGTAGAAACAGTTTGCCTGTACTAACTCTAAGAAATCTCAGGTGCGTCTTCCAATGCCTAATTCAAAAGGAGCGCGCGCTCCCCCTTAAAAATCTCCCATTCAGTAGTGGCATCTTAAGCTAAAATAACTTTTGCTTTGAGCGCGCATTCACATGGTGCACGATGTATATCGCTACATGTGAAGAACGTTTAATAGGTAAAACCATCAGCTAACAGGTAGTCCCAAAAACCCTCAAGTGGACTAAAGGACAAGTCAGTGGTTTGGCTCCCTTATAATCTCCCTTCTCCCCCGCCAAACCACTTTCTTGCTCTTTCCCTCATTTCAAACATAAGGAAGAAAATAAGAATGATGAAACTGACCCCTTATCTTCTATTCAATGGCACTTGTAAACTTGCGATGGAGTTCTATCAATCTTGTTTTGGAGGAGAACTGAATCTCCAAAAAGTTGGTGACTCTGCCATGAAGGATCAGATGTCGCTTGCAACGCATCAAAAAGTACTCAATGCACATCTCAAAAGCAAGGTTGTCGAAATTTCAGCCTCAGATTGGCTGCGACCGGACCGAACACCGATACAGGGCAATACGGTGTGTCTTTACCTTAGCGGCGGAACTCCAAAGGAACTCAGAGAATTCTTTGGCAAACTTTCAGATGGAGCCGATGTAACTGACCCTCTTAAAGAGATGTTTTTTGGCATCTACGGGGCGCTGAACGATAAATTTGGTGTCCGATGGATGTTCCAAGCAAACAAGAGTTAAATCGACAGCGTGAAAGGGTATTTGGCACTGTGTAAAACTGAGCTGAGCCGAACTTGAACGGGTTAAAGCCACTCTTTTAGTCAACAATTTCCTACAGGTCTAAGCAGGACTGCCCGTTACTGAATCCAAAAGGAATAAGCATTAGAGGTGTCGTCAATTGGGTTGTTATCTTGGGTTTACTACAGTGAAAAGAGTGGCACGATCATTGCAGAGCTTATGATGTCAGCTACCATGTGTGTGAACCGACTAACTGCGACATTGCGGCTTCTCGCAAATATGAAGCCGTAAAAGAGGCTGTCAAGAAACGTTAGGCGATATCTGCTCCTACGATTAAAGGGTGCCCCGAGAAAAGAAAAAAAGAGAAATTTTTACTATTAATGTTTAGATTTTTGCGCCAACGCCGCTGCTGCTACAATTGCAATTATCACACCAAGTCCGATAACTGTCCAGTATAGGTAGGTAATGCTCTCCTTAGGGATGACATAGCACCAAAGCAACGAAACAAGTACCACCAAGATACCCAAAAAAAGTTCTGCCCCTGCAAAAGCCTTATTTGCTGCCAATCTTTTTTCCCCCAAAAAAATATGACGGCATCATCTTTTATGTTTTGCTATGCTATCCTTGCGCTGCGGGATGCCACTTAGCGCGTGCCAATTTGGTGTCAGGTGTAGGCGCCTGTTGACATGTTTTGTTACGCTGGTTGTGCTACTGGCGGCATTAGTTTTGCATTATCCAAACCATAGCATAAGTGGTTGTCATAGTCTCTGAAGGTGAATATGGTTCCTGAAAAGGAGACTACTTCTGGTCCGTTTGCAAAGGTTGGAGCACTCAATCCCTCTGATACTGATGAAGACAGATCTGTGATGAAATTTGAGGAGGATGTTATATTTGTTGATGAAACAATGTAAATTATTGTTCCGTTGGGCAAACTCAGACCTGAGTACACATCGTTGCTTATTGTTATTCCCCAAACCAAAGGAACGGATGTGTTTGTTCCAGGCTGCGCAAGCTGTGGCGGTGATACTGAACTCAACGTGCCTTGGTAGGTGCCGGCTGGCAACGTTGGACTAAAAGCGAAGGGATGAGGATGCAAAACCAATTCAATGACTACGAGAAGCAATATTATTGCAATAATTATTATGAAAATCGAAATAATGTTCTTCTTGTTCATTTTCTTTCTCTGAACTCTTAATCTAACTAAGCCAATATTAGCTTATACTTTTGAATTCATGTTTGGAGCCAGTTGGCAAACCTTTTATTCGCTACATTTAAGCAAGCACAACGGGGTAATAAGATGGATGGAAAAAACTCCAATTTCTAATCTTACTCGCAAGATTAGCAAAATAAGCAACGCACTGGCGCGCGAAGAAGCCTGAGCCGTGAAGTTGCTGCTCAGGTGCCTGACTTTGGCGGCATCATGCTGCCTAGCAATTCGGTCAGAGGCGGCGTACTTATCGGTTCGTCTTCCACGATTTTTTCGTCAGCGAGACGGTAATAGGTGATGACTCGTGCAGAGGCCTTTTTTCCGCTGGCGAGGGTGATGTTCATGTTGCCCCGAAATACGACCGCATCGCCTTCGGCTACTATATCCGCGATTTCAAAATCGCGGGTCGGCGCAGCGGCCTTCAGACCGGAAATCATAGCCTTGAAACCAGTGCGATTGGTGACGCCCATACTCGGATTCACATAATTTGGCGCAAGCAATTCGTCGATAAGGTCGATATTGCCACCGCCCAACACCTCTGTGATGAATCTGCGGACGATGGCTTTGTTCCTATCAGTAGTCATTTAAAATTCTCCTATACCGTGAGATGGTCACGCAGTCAATATAACTCTATTGGCTCACATTGTCACGGAAGGCAAAGGAATCGTAACCACCAAGAATCAAGAGCACACAATTACGCCTGGAATGATAGTTTTTGTTTCTCCGGGAGAGGAGCATTAGCACGGAGCCACCAAAGATTCATCCTTTGCCCACCTATCCATAATCGGCCAGCCTCATGAAATGAAGACAGTGGAAAAATAATCAGATTCGGGCCTGCGCAATGTCAAATGGCGCATACCGGTCCTTTTTGAGCGCTCAATATGACTGAAGTTACTGTGCTCTTAATGCCCTTGATCTTCATTATTCTTTTTTTCAGGACATCGCTTAATGCCTCAATATCCGAGGCCGACACAATCGCAACGACGTCAAATTCGCCTGTTACCTCGTAAAGTTCCTCTACTACGTCTATCTGAGAAAGAGATTCAATCACCTCATCCATTTGCGACGACTCGACAAAAATGTTTACCAAAGCATGTAATTCATGCACTTAACTCACCAACAAATTCGCAGAAACTCTTTAATCTTCCACTGACGAGGCAACTATTGTACTTTTCCTAGACCATCTTGGCTCGCGAGAATAAAATTGGAAGGGAAAGTGGGACGTGAGTGCCATTCACTTATAACTTTGGGATCCATCAAAGCCGATTTAGTCCTGGTTCTGCCAGCGAACTACGGCTGGGGAGCCCGATGGGCGACAGACCATAGTTTTCTGAGTTTAACGAGATTTTGATTAGTTTTCTTCAATATCCAGCTATCAGAAGATATTGTTAAGTGATTTGTGGAAGTTAATGTCAACCAGCAATCAATTTTGATGAATAACTCTAACTATTCAGAACATTTAGCATTTCCTCAACTGTTAGGATTTTTATCCCTTTGAATTCTTTCAACGAAAGCAGGTGCCTGTCGCCTGAAACAATGTAGTCAGCTTTGCCATCATAAGCAGCTCGTATAATAATGTCATCGTCAGGGTCTTCCGCTATAACCCTAAACTTGGACTTTACTTGCGTAAATTTGCCTATTCGACTCAAGTCAGCTAAGAACAACTTAACATCAATTTCTGTCACATATTTTTCAAACTTTTTACGGCTCACAACATTAACGAACTCTGAAGACATTTCTTCCGATAATTCGAGAGTAAACTCATTGTTTTTTGCCCTGCGCCAAAGTTCCTGAGGCTTCCTACGACTATCAAACTGGAAACCAGCACATTAATGTCGAAAACTACGACAATCAAGTAATTCCCGATTCCTATGCCTTTTTAGCTCTTGCAGCCTTCTCTTTTCTGTATTTTTGTATTTCCTCTTCTATGTCATCTTGCGTTAACTCGCCGTATTTTGCTATTCTTTCATCGACTCTTTTGTACATGGCTTCAATCTCTTTCGAGAAGTCCGGCTCTTCAAATTTCTTCAGTATCACCGCGTCGTCGCATTCATATACTAAGAATTTAGTTTTAGGTTTGAGACCCATCCGTAATCTTATTTTTGCAGGTATGACAACTTGACCTTTTTCGCTGAGAATCGTAAGTTCTGCCTTTTCACTTTGAGTCATTCGTTGCTCCAATTATCATCTTACATTCTTACCTAAATAGCTATCTGTGGCAAAGAAATTCTTCAGGTAGGCCTGGTGAAGAATTCCCTGCGCTTTAGACAGTGGATTGAATTGCTGTTATGTCCTGAACTCACCTGTGCAAGGTATTTTTCGTTGGCCAAATTTTTCATGTCAACAATACCTTAAAATATTTTAGTGTTACTTTGCATTATACGCTGTATTTGCGCGTAATTAACAGGTGATGGCTTCATGGTAAAAAATGTTATAAATTTGGATGAAAGAGAAAACCGAGTTATCAATATAGTCAAAGCAAAGTATGGGCTGAAGGATAAAAATCAAGCTTTAAGCATAATTATTAAGCGATACGAAGAGTGTGAGCTTGAACCTGAGCTTAGACCCGAATTTGTTAAGGGAATAGAGGAAACTGTGAAGAAAGGCAAATTCATCAAAGTCAAGGATTTCGCGGAAGAGTATGGGCTAAAGTGATAGCTTGTACAGCCTTGAAATCGAGGAAGAGGTTTCTAAGACTTTTCGGAAGCTCCTTAAGAAAGACAGAATGCAATTAGAGGCCGTAAATAAGAAAATCAACCAAATCCGTTCCGATCCATACCAATTCAAACCCCTAAAACATCCCTTGGAAGGTCTCCGCAGAGTGCACATTGGATCTTTTGTGCTCATATACAGAGTAATAGAAAGCCCACCAACTGTTCAAATAATAAAGTATGCACATCATGACGAAGCATACATCTGACATTTTTCGACTTACTCCAATGGAGTTATTTTTGTATTTTAAACCGGGGTTCGAGGGTGTTTCCGCTGAGTTCTATGTTTCATTGTTCTGCAGAAAGCTTTGTTTTAGGTGACAAATTCAACACTTTCCAAGCCTTTGAACCTCGGCCCGGTCTTGTGAGACTGGTGCGCGGTGTTATAATAATGATTACAAAAGAGTAGTATTAGCAAATGTTTTATAGTAATTTGAACTATAATATAGTAGGTGAATATAGTGGCTTATGAAGTTAAAGTCACCCGACAATGCCAAACAACGATCCCCAGTGCAATCAGAAAAAAATATAAAATTGATGAGGGAGACAGCATAATCTACGTTGACTTAGGCGACCATATAGCTATCGTGCCAGTATCAAAACAGCCCCTTAAAGATTTGAAAAATCTAAAAATAGACGTTAAAGAATCCGTTTCCGAAATGCGTGCAGAGGCACTGCAGACAGCGCAAAGGCTTGCAGATAGCAAACTAAAAGGTGACTAAAATCCTAATCGCATCGGATCTCTTGCTGGCAATTATCAAAAAAGAGGACCGATTAAAACCCGTTGCCGAGAGAATCCTTGAGAAGATAGATTCAGGGGAACTCAAAGGCGTCTACGCCTCGACAGCGGTCCTTCAAGAAATCATATTTTGGTTTTACAACAGACAATTGCACAGTGAACTTGCCAAAGCCGTGAACGTCCTATCGCATTTGCATAACGTAGAGTGGATTCCAATAACCCCCGAGGTATGTCTTACTGCTTCACTGTTGATTAACGAATACAATACCTCACCCTTCGATGCCTACCATGTGGCGACTGCAATACCCAGAGACAAAACAATCCTAAGCACGGAACACATATACGATAAAATCAAGGGAATAACAAGAGTAGAACCGGCCGAGTTTTCTAAAAATCTCTAACTTGCAAAATGTGGCGGGCGGCGAGGGATTTAAGCCCTCATTTGAACCCTCGGGTATGGGTCGGGTCGGAAGAGCTAAAAACAAAGAAAATACCGCCGATTCCCGAGCTAATCAACGAACTCAAACTCTACGGGTACAAGACAACGCCAAGCGGAAACCTGCAGTATGGAGCGCCAGAGCGCTACCATGACGACTGCGTTACAGCTTTAGCATTAGCTGCATGGCAATTACAGCGCACTCCGCCTCAAGGAGTAGGCGCATTCTTCCTTCAACACCAAGAACTAAAGAAAAAAGGCAACATATTCGACCACCCCTTCTTTCACCAATAAAAGCTACAGCTTAATCAGCGACCGCTCGAAAAAATATGGCTCTTAAAAAATAAGAAAAGAGGATGGATAAATGAGGCTACAGAAATTCGCAATTAGAAAGGCGGGTTCGATGGGAACCGATGCTGAACGACCGCCTTTGTAATGTTAATTTCCCTCTTTTTCTTAAAAGCAGGTCAAAAAACAATATTTAATGGCACTATTGGAGCTTTTAAATAAGCCATAACTGCATTATCGAGTTATCGTAGATTAAAAAATTTTGTATTTTTGTCAAATTCACTAAGGATAACAATTGAAATGATGTAAGCAAAGACAGAGCAATTCCATTTTAGAACACTCGCATCGTAGTTCCTACGTAATGTCCCACCAAAACCCTCCCAAAAACCGCTTCGCTTGTGAGAGCGACACTTTCAGGAGATGGCTTTTGGAAAACAAACAAACAAGCAATTTGAACTTTTATATATACGAAAAGCTGATAGAATTTCAGGTTGATTTGGAGAGTATGACAACTATCATAAATCTTCTTGAGCGTATAAAAAATGGCGAAATAGTACTTCCTGCAATTCAACGAGATTTCGTGTGGCCTGAAAATAAAATTGAAAAGTTACTTGATTCGGTAATGAGAGGATATCCCATAGGCATTGTCTTTCTGTGGGAAACATACAATGATGTTCAATACAGAGATTTCGCTTTAGATTATTTGTCAGATTCAAGATTTGTTTTTCACGATAATGAAAAACAAAAAAGACTAAATTTGGTCTTAGATGGTCAACAACGACTTCAATCATTGTATGTTGCTTTGTACGGGACGCATGAGGGTAAAGATTGCTATTTTGACGTTCTGAGTGGTCGAGAGACTGAAGATTTCCGGGAGGACAAATATGTTTTTAGCTTTTTAGCTGCAGAACAAGCGAAACAATTGAACGACTTTTTTGTATCTAGTTCTCAGGAGAAGGAGGTCAGAGAAGGCGACAAGTATGAACCTTCTTATTATTACAAAACTAAAGATTTGCTTACAATGGGAGCCAGAGAAACCCAACAATTACAAATTGAACTCGGCAAGAAACTTGGCCTAACAGAAGAAGACCAGTTGAGACTAAATCTGAATTTTAACCTCCTGCGCAATACATTTGCTTCAGAGCCTCAAATTTTAACAGCGACAATACTGGATGAAAACAAACCTAAAGATAGCCCTGACCGAAAATCAGAATCTGATGTATTGGAAGCATTCGTGAGAATTAATCGAGAAGGGACTCCATTAACTAGGTCCGACCTGATATTTTCTATGCTGAAATTGACTTGGAAGGAATCAGCGAGATCTTTGCCAGACTTCGTGGACAACATAAATAAGGGCAACAATTTTGAGTTAGATTCAGACTTTGTGATTCGGTGCTTATTTGCTGTTTCCGATTTGGGTACAAAGTTTGACGTTGACTTATTGAGAAAAAAATCTAATGTTCAAGCCATTAGGGGAAATTTCAATAAATGTTGTGATGCGATATCCTCTACTTTTGATTTTGTGCAAGACGACTGTTGGATCTTGAGCAGCAGACTTCTTGGAGGATACTATAATCTTGTCCCAATAGTCTATTACTTGTTCCATGCGAAAAGCCACCAAGTACCTATAAACGAAGTTGAAAATGTCCGTAAAGCCGTCTACATTTTTGGTTTTACGTCGCCGTTCTCCAGGTACGCGGACAGCAGACTTGGAGGAATCATACGCAATGCACTGAAACCTACTATTGAAAGAAACGACACGAGATTTCCACTGAAACTAGCAATTTCGTGGGTCAAATATTGGGAGAATATTACAGATTATGGTCCGGCGCTTCTTCAGAATAATCCATTACTCACCTTGCACTTAGTTCAAAGACGTTCAGGCGCGAAAGTGCATTATGATAAGAATACTCCTCAGATTGACCACATTTTTCCAGCATCAGTCTTACGAGGCATGGGATATGATGAGATGACAATAAACAATTTTGCTAATTTCTGGATATTGGCAAAAAACCTGAATCAAAATGATAAGCGTGCGAAGGACCCAGCAACGTACTTCGCCAATGTTGATGATTCAATCCTTTCGGAAGCATTCATCGACCGAAAGCTGCTAGATTACGGCTCATTCACAACATTCCTTGCAAAACGACAACAAGCTATCTTAGATCACGTCAAAAGAGAATTGAAAATTACAAGTGCTGATTTCATAACTTAACTTGTTCTTTTTTCTTTTTTTGTAGACTTGACTAAGAAGCAGCGAAAAGCACAAGTAATATCAAATGTGTCGTTCAAGTTAACCCATACTCTTTTCCTTGTTCAATCTCCTGCATTTGGCTGCAGAATGTTTTGAACAATCGTTGATTCTCTGTATGGACTGGAAAAGCCTTCTTGGGTTGAATTTCATTGACCACTTCGACCAATTGTTCCTTGCTCATATGCCCTGATGCATGAACTTGATGGAAGTGCATTTTAAAGTGGTCAAGCCAATTATGCATGACTCGGTCTTCAATATCTTCCTCGCTAAACGGTTCACTCATACTGTGGATAAACTCGCTTCCTGCTTTTGGTTTTATATCAATAAGTTCAGCAAACTGGTAGAAGTCCAAGTCCATTATGAGTTTGCCTTGATTCCTGTAAACATACTTACAGTCAACCATCTTATTCATGAACTTGCGTTCCCAAGCGAAATAATCCTTCTCATCGTAAGTCCCAGACTTCTTTTTCTTGTAATACACGCGAATGCAATCATCTTTAAGCGGGTCTGGAACGTTTAGGTGCTCATCTCCCAAAAGTTTGGTCAAGAGGTAAGCAGATTCCAATAATCTCTCCAACGCCCACGAAACCTTCGCCAACACCAGAGTTTCCTACTTTTATTGCCGCTGCAATGGTTTTCATAGCATCAACAGCAGGAATATTATTCTGCAAAAAGAAAAGCATACCAAACTCTAACTATAAGGATTTAAAGAATTGATAAACTATAAGATGAGAGGCAGACTGTATCTAAAATTTTGTGAAGTTAAGGCAGTCCAAGATTTCAAAGAACGAAAAATTCTAAGGCAAAAACTCTAAGGCAAGTTTTTGTTTCATCATTCTTTAAGTCCTAGTATATGAGCGATGTATCTGCCTGATTCGGTTACGTCGATGTAGTTTAGCCGACCAAGCTTTTCTCTTGTAATGTAACCATTTTTCTCGAGTTTGCTCAAGACGGCTTTGTTAAGGTTTACAAGATTCTTTTGTTGAGCCTTTCGCCTTTTTCCTTGCTCAATCTTGCCTTCATCCTCAAAGAGCTCTATCTTCTTCGAGACGAGAAGCTTAACAATCTCATCGGTTCGCATATGTTTGCCCTTCAAACATAGATTGACTAATACTATTCTGCCCATGACGTCAGGCAAGCTTATTTGGAAATTCTGAATAAGTTTAAGGTTCAATTTATCGCAAACACTTAATCCGTGGAGATTCTCTTCTTCAGCTGTGCTCGGATATCCATCGGCTGATACATAATACACTTTAGCATTATGAGCCATCCCAGCTAGACTTGCACCTAAAGAGGTTAGTTTACCTGCAGCAGACATGTTAACATAGACATCATTTCCTTTACTCTTTTCAAGCCTAACAAGCTCGGCCACTCTCTTCATTACTTTCAAAATATCGAAAATATCTATGGTCGTCTCTAAGTAGACATCTATGCCCTTCTCTTTCAGAGCGTTTTCAACGGCTTTATTGTAGTACTCTTGTTTGCGGTTCATTTCTTTTGGATAATCTGAGCTTAAAGTGGTGAGAAGATAGACTCGATTTGCCTTGAACCTTTCAAATGGTTTTACAGCTCTATCTATTTCAAACCCTAATGGAATAATGTGGACGTTTTCTCCAAAGTCCAATTAAATCACCCAATGTTAAACTTGTTTAACTCGTTTTGTTCGTTTTCCAAGACACTGCTATCTTGCCTGATTTCGTTAATTAAATTATTGGAGGAAAAAAAATGCAAAAAAACATCAACCCATTTGACCGTAAGCTACCACAAATATCAGGCAGGAAATTGGTCGAAATACTGTGCAATGGCTTTGGCTGCCAAGTGATTAACATCCGAGGAAGTCACTTTACGTTAACCCGCAGGATTCACCTATCCAAAATTTTTTTGTCGTACCAATGCACCAAAAAATAGAGACTGGAACACTTAGCAGAATTCTGAGAAATTCGGGCATAACTAGAACTGAATTCTTTGAATACTTTCTTCAACTATCTGGAAAAAAGAGTACTCCGAAAATTAAACCATCAAACTCTTATGGAGGTGAAAACTATTGGACTCAATCGAATTCTCAGTAGATGGTTTTCCACCAGCATACGACTCAGCACTTTCAATTTCGAACAAGAACCACAAACGTTACCCATTGGTAGTAAAATTGCAAGAGGTAGCGAGAGCTGCAATGAATGGAAATGAACTAATCCAAGGAGACTTAAAAATGGAAGTTAAGTGTGAAGCAACTTTGGAACATATGGGAACAGATTGCATTAACCTGATAGGTGGAATCGGAAACAGTCTTCAAGGAGTTATTTACTCAAACGACAATCAGATAAAAGGAATACACTTCAAGCAACTTCTTTCCAATCAAAATCGATACACCATCAGAATAAGCAAAGTTGGGCATTATTAAGATTCAATCAATCTTGAATCAACGCTTAACCTTTTTTTAATATTACTACTGAACAAACACTAACCAGATTACATATGCCAAAAGATAACTTCGATGAGCTATGGATCAACTGCAGATTCCGTTAACAAAATTATTATAATGCACCTTTCAAATAACAATCAGCAAGGTGCATACTTTGAAGCAATTCGTAATTACTCCAGCGGCGGGAAAACGTTTAATTGCCAAAACCTTGGCGAACCACCCTGCAGTAAGAAAAGCGCTCAAAAGCGGGACACTTGTTATTGTCGCTGGAACAACCAACGGGTACGTAGCTGAAGAAATACTAAAAACGCACCGGATCGCGGCTGATTTCTCGAGGAAACATTTTTTCCGGGGCATAACCTTGCCTTCAAAAAGATCCGTGACTGGAACGGGTCGATTGCCCGACGTGAGCGCTTTCCCGGGTGATGTTGTGATAGTTAATGGTGTTTGGCAAAAAGGCAAGTCGATTGAAGATGTCGTTGACTCTCTTAGGGAGGGCGACGTCATCTTGAAGGGTGCAAACGCCCTGGATTTAAATCGTAAACAAGCCGCGATTTTGATTGGTCACCCGAAGGCTGGAACCATAGGTTTAGCTTTGCCAGCGGTTGTCGGTCGCCGGGTAAAACTCATCATACCCGTGGGCTTGGAGAAACGGGTGAACGGCGATTTATTTGCGCTTGCTGAGAAGCTTAACGCGCCCGGTGCTGGCGGAAGCCGTTTGCTGCCGGTTCCCGGAGAAGTGTTCACCGAGCTTGATGCGTTGGCTGCTTTAACTGGCGCATGTGTTGAGTTGATTGCTTCCGGCGGAGTCTGCGGCGCAGAGGGGGCATGCTGGCTTGCAGTCACCGGCAACGAAGAACAAGAAGAATACGCCGAACAAATATTCGCTTCAGTAGCCAATGAACCAGCGTTCGGATTAGAAAACATATAGTTTCCAGAAGAACCTTATTTTGCCGTTAGTGGTTTGAAAATTCTTGTGTGTCATGTCTAACTTTTTGTCGTGAACTACTTCTTAAAACCAAAAAGAATTTCCCTGGTGGCTCAAACTGTATCTCCCTGTTTTTCCAGAGTAACTCGTGGCAATCTGCGCAATAACACTTCTCGACATCGTTCACAATAATAAAATAATACTTTTTATTCCCACATTTCTTTGCAGGGCTTTTTTCTTGTTAGTGTGGTTGCGGTCATTTACCGCTTAGGTTTTAGAGATTTTTTCGTTTTGTGTGAGGGGTCATCCACTTGTTTTTTCCTTTGAGTTTGGGATTAAATTTTAATTTAGCCCGCAAGTTTACGGGTTTCCCAAATTTAGTTTAAACCTCACCGATTAAGAGTAAGTTGTCCTGCCATTTGTGGTCTTCGGCAAATTTGGCATGGCTTCAGCATCAATTCAAAAACTCTTGGCCTAATCAACACAGATTTCTTCCTTTTGGCTGGATGGATTAAGGTGATATTCTGGATTCAGTTTTTAAATATATTTTAGAAAATCATAAGAATCTTAAATACAGATGCGGGTAAATATACATATGCGTCGCGGTCGCGGATGTCAAACGATGAAAACACGGATCTTCTACTCGGTCTGGGTTTAACTCTTAATCAGGCAAGGGTGTACTTAGCAATACTTAAGTTGGAAAAAACTACGGTGGGACAGGTAGCAAAGTTTTCAAAAGTGCGCAGGGAAGACGTCTATAGAGTTCTGCCGTCACTCGAAAAAATGGGCTTGATCGAAAGATTGATGGGTAAACCAACTGAGATCAGGGCCACTCTTATTTCGGATTCCTTAAATTCGCTAGTGATGGAAGAAAAAAATAGATCCGAAGAACGGTTGTCGGATATGAGAAGCAGGGTCCAGAAGTTATCCCTCAAAGATTGGAAGCAGCCGCCTCCTGGAGAAGGAAGCATCTATATTCTGATAGCAGAAAAGAAAGCAATTTTGGCAAAGACTTCAGAACTAGTTGGAAACTCGAGAAACGAAGCTGCACTGATCGCAGACAAAGCGAGGATCCTACCGATTTTGTATCAGTTTTCAGATGAATACAAGCATGCAATAAAGAAAGGTGCACAGATTCGAATAATTTTTGAAGGAGAAAGCCCGGACGGTTTGCTCAACGACAAAGTGAAAAAACTTATCGGATGCGCTTCGGTTAGCGTCAAGTTTCATCGTGAAGCCTTGAATCACTTCATAATGTCTGATGACAAAGAAGCATTGATTACTACTTCCAAAGAAAGCGGATTAGGCGAAAGCCCTTCTTTATGGACAAACAACAGCAACCTTATAGGCGTACTCAGAACAAGTTTTGAATCCGACTGGAAAAAAGCTGAAGACTAAAGCGTGCGCAGATAGCTATCCTCTCACATCGCCCTACGTTGAACATGCACTTTCGAAGAATGTTTCAAATAACTTTGCGCAAGCCTTAGGGTTAATTCTGACATTAGCTAAATTGTTGAAAAACTTATCTCGATGAGGGGCGGTATATGTCAAACGGGACAGATCTGTGGGTGTTGCACCACAGTCACACAC
>JBEKTQ010000028.1:0-34185 GCA_049515895.1 Bathyarchaeia archaeon
CCCGCAACAAATGCTGAGGCTCCTTTATTATTTGCAGTCATTGAGTTTTGATAGTTTCCTGTGTCTGTTCTACCAAAGGTGTACAGAGTTGGGGAAGGCGTAGGTGTTGGAGTTGGGGTTGGGCTTGGAGCAGGAGTAGCTGTGGGAGTTGGCGTTGGGGTTGGCGTCAGCGTTGGTTTTGGAGTTGGCGTGGGGGTTGTGGTTGGTGTAGGCGTTAGAGAAGGTGTTGGGGTAGGTGTTGGAGTTGGCGTTGGCGTGTGTGTGGGGGTTGGAGTGGGCGTTGCCGTGGGTTTAGGTGTAGGCGTCGGGTAAGGATGGCGGAATATTCTAGCATCTGATGTTGGCGCCAGAGAGGATGATATGAGTGCAGTAATCACCAATATTACTATTAACAGGCTAATTGTTCCCTTAACTTTTTCAGGCAGTCGAGGAAAAGTTATTTTCGGCAACCATTTGCCCCCAAGCGCGCATGCATATCGAACGGCTCGTTGAAATAATTTTTGAAACTGGCTCCGAATTGACCAATGGCAGTTTTCGAATTTTCAGCTTTTTCTGTGGCCAATTCTATTATCGGTTTTTCTTGGGCTAAATAGTAGATTGTGGTTTTTGATACCTTGCGTTTATTTAGCCATCCCATACGGGTGAGTTGATTTAGGTAATTGCTTTCTAACGCGCGGCTTCGCCCAGTCAGATTAGAAGCCTCTGTAGCGTCGCATTCGCCCTTGGAAGAGACAGATATGTATGTTCTTCGCAGGTGGTCTGGCAAGGAAAAAAGTTTTGATTCGGATATTTCTACAGGTGGTGGGCTCCATTTTGACAGGTGTTTTTCAAGGTCGTCTAAACGAAAATGAATAGTTTGCATCTCACGAAATATTTTTTCAAATACCGATCTTTTGACTATTTATGTTCCCCTCTCATGATTTTCGCCTCCCCTTTAAGCCAATATAGAATTTATGATTTCTTGAGAATCTGAATAACGTTATTTGCTAATTTGCATAGAATTTTGTCAGTTCTCCTTCGCTTGTTTGTCAAGTCGGCTTTGTAAAGAATAATTTCGAGGAGATTTAGTGTAATTTTAGAATAGTTCAGAATGAATAAGCAGCCTAAAGAGATGAGTTGTATCTGGAGTAAAGTTTGGTTTTATGATCTAGAGTTAAGTTTGGGTGCTCGTCATCGCCCGGTTCTTTTTTGGGCAGATTGATGATCGACACGAATTACGTTCTTAAAAACTGTCATTCCTGATGTTGTGTTTAGCTTTTCAGGGTCACTTCTGCTTATATTCCTATTTCGCGGGCGCTGCAGATTCAATGGTGATTTCAGATAATTCGCACTTTGTTAGAAACTAATGTTTGCACATCCTTCTTACGACTGTAGCCTGGTTAAGTAATATTTCAAAAAGACTATAATACAAATTCGACTATAGATTTGAGAGATGATGGAGTTTCAATATTCAGAAAAGAAAAAAGTGAAACCACTCAACTTAAGGAACATACTGCATTCCATAAACCTCAGAAAGCTCACGATACCAGCGGCATTATGCCTCAGCGCACTCTTAATCCTGACAATGCTATCAGCGTTCTCATCCACTTCAGACAAAGCAACAACAGCAGCACCTTTGCGTAGCGCGCGCTCTTCTCAACATCCAAATTATTCCGCTCCAGATGATCCGGCTGGCACTCTTTCGAGAACGATGTCACTTTATGTAAATTATACTGCGACACCACTTGATTATGCTCCCACATTTGCAACGACAGTTTATTATAATGCTACACGAGGAGGAGAAACATCATTATTTTCCATAGATATTATTGATTGGACTAATATTCAAGGGTACATATTCAGCACTAACGCAACTGGCAGCATGGTTAATTCAACTTACACCACGCTTTCGGGGTCTCCAACTTCGGTGACGATTAATTCCACAGCAGTCATGCCGTCTCTTGGGAATTCTCTGCAGATTCAATGGTTCGCAAATGGCACTGATGGAACTTGGGGAAGTAGCCCAACATTTACTTATTTAAGCTACTCTGTAGCAGGAGGAACTTACGTTGCTGGCAACCAACTCTTTTACCCAAACGGAACGGTCTTAACTTTAACAGGTATGGTCTACACGTATTTCTTGGATAGTGAAGGCGGGTCATGGATGTATCCTGACGGTTCTGTCCATTGGCTAACTGACCCAATGGACACAACAGGTGTTGCAGATTTGCTTGATTTTACAGAGGCATGTAACTGTAACGTAATCAGATTGCATTTAACTGTGCAATACTGGTTAGATAACTTAGACAATTATCAGAGCAATCTTGAATACTTCATAACTCAAGCAGCCAACAAAGGCATATACATTGATTTCGAGTTTTTCGCAGATTCATTCAATTCTACTTCTTACACTTTCAGCGGTGACCTTTGGCTTGGAGGTAATGGTGTATTAAACAGCACCGCTGATTTTGTGAATCTTTGGGGAAATACCAGCACGATCTTGAAAAACTACCCAAACGTCATATTTGAACTGTGGAATGAACCGTCTCCACCAGATGCACCTGAAGCAACATGGATGAATGTAACGGAACAATGCATCGACAGAATACGTTCAACAGGTGCTATTCAACCGATAAACGTAATGTGGAACCAGGCAATTTACTACGATTTCGGTGACGGATACACTGGTGTAGGTGGTGCTGGTCGCACCATGAATTGGGTAACCGATTACCCGTTAAATGACCCATGCGGAAACCTAATTTACAGCACACACATATATCGTAACGACTTCTTCAATTCGTCAAACGGTTATCAGCAAATTTACAGCTACTTCGACATGAATTACGCTTTAACCTATTGTGGAGTTTATGGTGTTGCACAAAATCATCCACTTGTAATTTTCGAAATAGGTGCCAATCTATGGGCATCAGACCCAACAAACGAAACAAACTGGCTGAACAATACTTTAACATGCCTTGACCAACACGGAATCGGCTACGCATACTTTGCTGCACCACCTTGGCGATCCGGAGCACAACAATGGGGTTTGGTCACAGAAAACCCAGACTTCACTTTAGACGCTGCGGGAGTAGTATTTATAGCTCACACGGGTGGAATGAACTATACAGATTGGCTTACTCTTCAACAGCCAACTCCCACTCCTTCGCCGACTCCAACTCCCACTCCTTCGCCGACTCCAACTCCCACTCCTTCGCCGACTCCAACTCCCACCTCATTACAAACGCCGACATCTACTTCAACACCAACACCAGTTACAACACCGGTTTCAACACCAACCCTATCAGCATCACCAACACCGTTAACTACAGCTCCAATAGGTGGTGTTTCAACTGATACTGCGATCATCATAGCATCAGCTGTAGTATTAGTTATAGTGACGATTTCGTTCGGAGCATATGCGTACACAAAAAGAAGCAAAAAATAAAATAAACCTCGTCCTTCTTAACATCGGACGTAAGACCAACTTCGACTGGCTCGTCTATGCGTCATCGCATCCAAACTTGATTTTAGAGAAGTATTGAGCAGGCTAAGTGCCTTAACCAAAATTGTTTTGGAAGGCGTTTACCTTATTTGATGGGTCATAATACCGAGGACAACACCAACAAAATCCACTCGCAACATAGTCACGACTGGCTATCTATAAATATCACAAAACCCGATTGAAACGTTAAAAAGGAGATACATACGGTTGGAGCTTTCAAGAGTTAAGTCTTGTAGCATCTGCCAGAATCAATTAAAAAAAGTTTAGTCTGTATCCAAGTGTGGTAGCAGAAGGCAAGAGATCTGAAAAGCTCAATATGCCGATTCAATGGTGATGTTAGGAGCAAGGTCTCCGTGGAAAGTTCTTTTCGAACTACAAGATCGAGAGGATAGGTGAGTGCGCGCGGAGTAGAAAAGCATAACCTGAAATGAAGCACAGCGAGGCTAGTGCGAACGACATTTTCAGCGTAATTGAACCTCAGTTCTTGTGGAGACGTCTCCCGAAGTGCAATCTGGTAATCGGCTTTTCGCTATTTTGATATACCAACCACCATGAAGGCTCGCTCCCAAATAAACTACGCCATGGAAGGTGCCACTATACTTCTTCTTAACGCTTTCAAAAAAGTCATCCTGACTGTTTTTGGGCTAAAACTGCGTTCCAAGGCGATTCAGCTTTAGTGAATACTTTGACACCCACAAAATCAACTGACCGCATAGTATTTCGTATTTCTTCCAATGGAATAAGGCGCACGTGGGTTTCCTCAATCAATTTTGGATACTTAACTTCGTACACCCCGTCCTGAACCATTTCATTCACCAGAAGCAGTTTTCCGCCTGGCTTCAGCACCCGTTTTATTTCCACTAGGGCATCGCGAAAACTGAGCCAAAAATAATAGGTTTCAAAAGCTGTCACTAAATCAAAATAATCGTTGGGAAAACTCATTTTCTCAACTGACCCCTCAACTATTTGCACACGGTTTTGGGCAATCAGCTTTTTGTTCACTTTTTTGGAATAATCTACCATGTCAGCTGAATAGTCGATGCCGAAGACTTTTCCTTGGGGGGCCTGCTGGGCTAATCTGCTAACTGTTTTGCCGCCTCCACAGCCCACATCCAAAATTACATCGTCAGATGCGATTTTTACCGTTGTTAGTCCCCACAATGTAAGCGGTTCGTGTCTTTGGTTCATCAGTTTGGCGGCTAATCTGCCTGGGCGACCCGATGGGCATCGATATTGGTCCTTTAATCCAAACTTCCCCGCCACTATTCGAGTTAGCGCGCGTTCAAGGACATATTCGAGGAACGCCTTTGGATTATGCTTAGATTTTACTTTCGATCGCTTCATGATTAATCCTTTTCATTGAAGGGAGCAAGGAGGTTTTTGGTGCGCAACCGCGGCATGCATTACTCTTTCTCCCCTGTTCAAGTATTCAGGTTCTGTCTAATAGTCTTGCGTTGATATTCGGTTTTGACTCTGATGTAGCGCGCAGATTCATTTGGTGATCTCAAGAGTAGGGTCTCTCTGTGGAAAAAGTCCTTTTCCCACTATAAAATATCGCGCTTTTGGTAAATCCTTCTCTTGTAGAGGTCATTTGTCGTTTTGTGCTATAAGGGTGTCTAAACTCGCATTAGAACTGTAACCAGAAAAGCTAAGCCGCAGCCGAGGGCTGCTAGCCTCAATTTTTTCTTGTCTATACGGAATTGTGCTGAATACTCTGGTAGTGAAAGCAGCAGTTCTGATGTTATCAGTAATATTATGGCTGTGACTGCAAGCCAGAGACTTATGTCTGACAATGATAAAGGAAAATCCATTTTACGTCAACCTTGCACAATTTGATACTCTGTATCTATTGTTGAATCATCTGGGTGTACATCGGTCCTTTGTATTGTGACAGTTTTTCCTGTTGCCATGGCGAGGGCACAGGCAATGGCGCTGGCGATTGGGCAGCCGAGAAAATATATACTTTTCAGTTTGTAGTCGCGGTTGTAAAGGTTTTTGTAAAGTGAGTCGCGGATTGTCAGTTTGACTCTGTCTGCCTCTGCATTCATGGTTAAGTCTTTAGCTACGTTGAAGTCTTCTAATATGATGCGGGGCAGCACTTCGCATAATTCGTTTAGTTCTATTTTTGTGATGTTTGGGATTTTCTTTTCGATTTGGTTGAGGAGGCCTATTCCGGGTGGCGCTACGAGTATGCCTTTTGGGTTTGTGAGTAGGAATTTGCCTTGGGCAGTTTCTTCAATCGAGGGCAGGGTATCATTTTTTTCGGCTGCGATGAAGACAATTGTGTCTTTGAGTCCTTTGAGATGTTCTGGAAGGTATGCTTCTCGGGGGTAAGACGGTACGTAGCAGCTTTTTCCGGTGTACTTGAAATCGTTGATTATTCGGTCAATTGTTGAGTACGTTGAGACTGCTGTGCTGGTTAGGAGATTGCTTTCAACGTAGCGTACTGGTGTCACGAGGAGGAAAAGGGCGCCCCAGAAGGTTAAACCTAAGCCTGTGAAAGCTAAGATTTGGGATGATGCGTAAACTGCGAAGATGAGCGCCAGGATACCTGCAATCAGGAAGTTTACGCTGATTAGGCTTGAAGTTGAGCGTCTGATTTTGCGTTTTTGCTTTTCAGATTTGGGTTTTTCTGCAGGGTCCTTAGACATTTGGGCGTTGCCTTACGGATTATTTGATACTGACTTCTTTAAGTTTTCTGAAAACTGCCTACACTCTCCACGTGAGACACTGATTACAAATTAGGCATTAAGTGGTCATGTTAAACCCTAAAGATGCGAAACGCTCGTGATATTGAAAATTGCTTATTGTGCTATTGTAAATCCAGAGTTCAAAGACGAGGTTTCCGTAGAAGACTTTTTTTTGTGCATCCCATGGCGAGTAGTTGTTGGCAAGATTTAGATTAACACCGTTGAGAGTCAACTGGTTATAGTCAATTTGTGATTGGGTTTGGTTATAAGTGTATTCAAACGAAAAACTCAGAGGTAATTCCCATGTTTGCTTGTCGGCTACAAAAGCTGTTATGTTGTAAAGTGAGGGCAAACTGCTGGCGGTAAGGTTAAAAGGATTGGGAGCTGACTGATTTTGATTGCGGAATTTCACTTCTACTTGGTAATAGGCGCAGTAGCCTAAGTGGTTTGCGGCACCTAAGTAAATGGTGTAGTTTTCGTTGCTCGTTACGTTGTATGGGAAGTTTGCGGCGGTGTGTTGAGGACCAAGAAGGTAAAATTCCGTGAAAAATTCTGTTTGGGGAGAAACAAGGAAATGTTGGAGTGCAGGGGAAGCCACAATTAACGCTGAAACAGCTGTTATGATGAGTATTAACCCTTTGTATTCTCTAGGATTCATCTGTTTGTGCTCCCGATGGCTCACATTTTCTTTTCAACTTATACCACAATATTGTGCCGGCGGCGATTACAGCAAGAGTTCCAGCAATTGAAGCAGCTACAATCAAGGATTCTTGGTTTTCTTGTTGAATGGCTGCAACTTTTAGATCGTTTGCTTGGGAAATGAAATTGTCAAGTTTTGATTGGCTTTGGGTTGCGAGATTGATGGCTTGGTTAGAGTTTCCTGTGAAATAAGCTAGCTCGGCTTGGGACAGCAATGCGCCGGCATTGTTGAGGATATTTGTCAAGCTTGTAATGTTGGCACCTGCGGCGTCTGCTTCTTTGGCCGCGTTATAACAGCTTTGGATTTGGCTCTGAGCTGTAGATATGGAGGTTGCCGCTCCAGACTGTTCAGCCAAAACATTTGATGGCAAAGCACCAAGAGATAACACTATGAACATGGCTACTAGCAGAAGCTTGGCGTGTTTTTTAAACATCAATTGTTTTTCACATATGTGCGTTTCTCAATTAATGATTGCCCATTGAGGTAATTTCTTTGTTCTTAAATTTAGGTTAGCAAATTTAAGTATTCTTCACTCTTCCAGTGCTTTGCTGGGTTCGGGTCGGCCACGACGTTTCGCCAATGGCGCCAAGCTATTGCAAAGATATCTGATTTTTATATGCAAGACTGATTGCTTCTAAGTCTTTCAGTCCATCTTCTCCTGAGGATGAAGGAGGCAGATCATTGATGATGCAGTTGAGAAAATGCCGTAGTTCGTCAAAGTGGCCCTGATGGAACTGTGTTTTGCCGGTAGTTAACATCTGGATTCCTGCTGCCAACTGGCTTGATGGTGAATGTTGGGCGCTTTCGCTTTTTACGCTACCAAAGAAATCGAGTTTAAACGTGTATTTTTGGGAAAACCAACCAACATTAATTAGAGCAATTGTTCCTGAATCAAACTTGGCTAAACACATGGCAGAATCTTCAAAATCCATGTTGAAGCGATGCCCAAAATAGCCTTTAATGTCGGTGATTTCGCCGAAGTACCATCGCATCAGGTTTATCATGTGGCTGCCCAAGTCCATGAGGACGCCGCCTCCGGTGAGTTCTTTGTTGAACCACCAGTCGGGAACAGGAACTGGCGTACTGGCTTCGGCTCTGTGGAAGAAAGGCCCTGAGCTTATGAAGGTCGCGTATGCGTTTTCGACGTCGCCGATTAATCCTTTTTCCATCTTTTCTTTGACGAAACCGAATTCCTCGTTGAACCTCATTGGGTAGCCCATCATGAGTTTTACGGAATTTCGCTGAGCGGCGGAAATAATCTCTTTTGCTTCTTCAACGTTTCTCGCAATTGGCTTCTCAAGAAAAATAGCCTTCCCAGCCTCCGCCGCTTCCCTTGCACACTGCAAGTGAAGATGGGTGGGCAAACCTATTATCACTGCTTCAACTTCCGAGTCCTTCAAAAGCTCGCTGTAGTTGGTGAATGTTTTTTTGACGCGGTCTTTCTTGGCATTTTTCAAGGCTTTCGCGGAAACATCCGCAACTGCCAAAACCTCCGCGTTCGGAATTTTCAGGCAATGGCGAAGATGAATTTGCCCAACATAGCCCAGGCCAATAATTCCCAGTTTAACAGTTCTCACTTCGTTCACCTAAATGCTTTGGGTTATCCTATTCCAAGTTTCTTAGCTAGCTTTAAACGAACTACCCAGATGTATGCTTGGCCCATCAGTTTTTTCTTGAGGTTCTTTTTGGGATAGACAGCTCTGAATTGGTTAAGGGGCTCACCTTTAGGAATGAAATCCACGGATCCTAAGCCTTCTCTGTTTGCGAGCTTGAGATACTTTATTTTTCTAGGGTTTAGTCCCGCGATTTTTGCTGATGCTGCATCTATGGCGACAGGGTCTTTGCTTGCCATAACTAGCCCCAGTTTGCGTGGTTGGATTCCTGAAACGATGTTGCCATCTATGATACAGAGGTCAAACTTCATTGCTTTGTTGAGTGAAACAATAGCGTTTCCAAGTTGTGGATGATACTTGGATTTTTGCGGATAGGGATTGCAACCGTAGATATTTTTAAGTGAGCAGGTCAATTCGATTCCTTTCATTGTGTATTTTATTTTTGGCAGGTTAATTCTCAAATCTGCGTTCTTAATTATTTGAGGAACCTGAAAATTGTGTGATTTTCCATCACATGTTACTGTAGCCTCTTCACTCTTTTCTTCTGAAAGGTTAACAAGCCTAACGCCTGAATCTTTGAAGAGTTTTTCATACCCCAAAAACTTGAAGGCGTATTTACATTTCATTGCTGACGCGTCAGATTCCACCAGTGCTATGTCGGAGACCGAGGTTTTCTCGCGCAAAATGTCAACTAAAGCTGCGACGAATTTTGGATCAGTGGTCTGCCCTGTGGAGTAATCCCAGTAATAACACATGTTGGGCTTTATGACGACTTCGCCAATTTTTCTGTCAAATGAATACCCCAGCAAATTCAGTGAATCTTCAATTGCTTTCTTGAAATTGGATTTTTCGATTTTAACTAGGCTGACCACGCTCATTTTTGTTCACCCACTTCTCATGATAGCGTAATATAAAGATTATATCAGATTGCTCTATAACGTGAGTACAATTTCAGGGTACCCTTAGGCGCGCTCCCTTGTTTATTCTCCTTATTAGGCGTCTGGATCCTTGTTTCTCTTGATTCGATCATAAATGTGTTCGATAAGGCTATATTTTGAAATTGATTTCCTAAAAATGTAAGCAGGATCTAGGTCTCCGTTCCATTCTCTTTTCCATCTCCATATACCCACATCGTGCAAACCCTTCGCATCAGGCCGCACATCACCCATATGATACTTTAAAAAGCCTCGTTTACATCCCCACTCCATAATTTTCCAATGAAGGAGGTCATTCGGTCTGGCTTCAAGAGCCATATTAAGATAGCCCCATCCCAACGCGTAGATTGTCTTAGCATGGATTGTCGTAAAGACACTCGATACGTTGTTCCCTTTCCATCTGGCGAAGAATAGCCTTGAAGAATCTTTCTGGCTTCGTGACTTCCAGATCGTTTGAAACCAGGCGAGTGATGTGGGGACAAAATTGTGTCTATTCGCAATATCAAGAAACAGACGGTAGAATTCTTCAATATCCTCAAAACTACTGGTTTCTATGATTTCGACTCCTTTGTCGAGTGCTTTTTTGATATTCCTTCTCTTATTCCCATAAATACGGCTCCATAGGTCCTCTGCTCCTTTGCCTAAGTCTACAGTGTAAGCAGTATTTGTTCCAACGTATTTGTAACCCATGTTCCCGAACAAATCGGTGTATCCCCATTTGTAAGGCCACAGTATTTTGATCCGCAAGACGCGATTCTTGACCCCAAGCTTCTCAAAAGCAGGGATAATAGATTTCAATACACCGGGTTTATCCTTGCTCGTCATACTCAGTATCGGGCCTTCTTGGATATTCATGACCGTGCCAAATCCGAGATACTTTGAGAATCTACCTTGGGCTATACCCTCTGGCTCACCGTCCCGTGTGGCAATTAACCTGGGCGTTCTTGTGTGAGGATAAAGTTTTTTGATAGATTCGCCATAGTCAATCGTTTGCCACAAGTTCCCAAGTGAATTAATGGCTAGAAAAGAATCCCAGAGATCACGGTTAGGGTTTTCCAAAATCGAATATTCAGGCATAAGTGTTCCATCATTATGACATAATCCACTTAGTGGAATCGTGCAAGTTTGGCATGCGTATATAGCGCGCTGCGCGCGACTAGTCACCGCGCGACATGGGGATGCCTAATACCCCAAAAGGCCTCCTCGAAGGGTAGTGCTGTTTGAACTTGCTTAAGGAGAGATTCCGTTAAGAGTTTTTCCCTACAACAAAAAGCAGAATTCATTCAATCTCAATAATAAGTGGATGCGCAGGGTTCCTCATGTTCTCAAGTACCGCATTCGAATTCTTTTAATCCTTTTCCTACGCGTGTAATCTTTCGCCAAGTTTTTAGCTTCTTTCATTCGCCTCATTTTGGTTACCTCGGGTACGCGGTCTTTCAATTTCAATGACGGAAGGTTTGGTCTTTCACAATATATGTACCAATTAATCCTATCGAAATATGAGTGGCTGAGTAGATTCATTGTTTTTTTGAAGTCGTCTTCTGTTTCTCCTGGGAATCCCAGCATTATACTAGTGAGTATCCGTATGGATGGGTAGTTTTTGTCAATGTCTTGTATGGTTTTTTCCCAGTCGTCGAGGTTAAACGTCTTGCCCATTTGTTTCAATATTCTCTCACTTCCTGACTGGATGTGGCTGCCGATTTCGAATATCCTTTTTGATAATAGTTTTTTATCTAGTTTGGGGTACAGGGCGATTAAGGAATTTGGGGAAACGTTATTTATTGATATTTTGTATTTATTGTCTGGATATGTCTCGGCTATCTTGTTCAATAGGTCAGCCAGAGTTAAGCCTATGTCATGACCGTAGCAACCAAGATCTCTCCCGACGAATTCGAAATGCATATAATTTGCTGCCAATCCAAGTTCGAATTGCCTGAGAATTGTTTCGATGGGTACATCTCTTGACCATCTATAGGCAAGACGATCACTACAGTAGGTGCAGCAGTTCCTGCATCCGCTCACTATTTTTATGTACCACTTCTTATGCGTGTAGCTGTAGAGCTTATCAACCGTGAAGTCGATTATTCGGTGGGGCGAGGAAAAAGTCACCTGAGAGTTTACTTGAGGATACAGAGCGTTGGCAAATACGAGGTTAGTTCTTTCCCTCGGTTGATTGAAAAGGTCTGCGAAGAAGTCCCACTCTTCTGGACCGAGGAGAGGACCGTCATAAATTGCTTGGATGGCCCCAGGATTTATTTTTGGAAGACAGCCCCACACTATTAGTCTTGCTGAGGGTTTTTTCAGCCTGTTTATCCTTTCGATGATTTGCGCAGATTCAACATCATGCATGTCAAGGTGGCCGCATGCGTAGAACAGGATGAAATCGGCCTGTCTAACATTGTTTGTGCATTTGAATCCTGCGTCTTTCGAGAGAAGTTTTAATCTTTGCGTGTCTAGCAACCCTTCTTCACAAGCGTTGCTTATGAAATGCACTTTGAGGGCCTTGGGAGACTGCAATGTTGTTCCCTTAGTTAATCTCGTTTTCTCGATTTCAAAACATCTATTCAACTTTGTTTGAGCGCTGCCTTGTCCCTGTAATAGTTAAAGTTATCTTTTTGGACTATCCAAGTAATAGACTAATTCTTGAGAACATCGCAAGGGCGGTCTGAGCGTTTGCGTTCCAGGTTTTCCCAATTCATTGGTAAAGTGCGAACAATTCCGTAAGAGGTTAAACAGCTCAGATTTGCCCTCAAATCAAAAAATAAGAGTCATAACCATTTTATTCCAATTTCGGGACAAGCCAGCGTGCGCTACAGGAGTACCTCAGCATTTATAATCTTACTAAGGCGCTGGTTGAGACAGCAATACCAAAGATAGGGAACAATGAAGCCCGATCTCAGGATCGAGACGTGATATTTGTCGTAATGCATGAGGTTAAGTTAAAGTCGAATATCATAAATTGAGTGCGCGCGCTATACCTGCTTTAGAGTGAAGTCTGCAAAATCACAAATGGTCGGTGCGTTCAAAAACTTTACCTCTCCGTTTAAGAATCAAGTAATTTACCTAGAAACTGGTCCATTTTCATTTGCCTAGCGCGTTCGTTGATTAGAAAGTCATTTGTTTGTAAATATTGGAGAGCTTTTTCACTTGTGTTTCCAAAGAAAAGTTATTGATTACTTGTTTTCTTCCTTCTCGCCCAAACTCAACTATGTCATCCTTATTCTCGAGCAAGCGCTGTATTGCGTTTGCTAGTTCCGCCGGTTCATTTCGAGACGTTAGGATGCCAGTATTATAATTTCTTACGATTTCCGGAATTCCTCCTACAGGTGTTGCTACCACCGGAGTCTCACATGCAAGAGCCTCTAAGATAGTCATTGGAAAGGCTTCGTTGAACGAAGGTAAAACAAAGAGGGATGCTTTTTGATACCATTTTGCTATTTCAATATTGTCCATTGGGCCCAAATATGTTATCTTGTGTTTTCCTCTTCGATTTTCATCTTCGATGAGCCCCAAAATATAGGGCCGATAGTTGTTATCCATTGGACCAATAATAGCGAGTTGCACAGGTTTTTCTATATAGCGCAGAGCATTGACGAGCATATGTACTCCTTTGTTAGCCGTTACTCGCCCTACAAACAATAAGAGGTTGTCTATTTTTGATCCGTAAGGCTTGAATATGTTAACGTCTACGCCATTTGGCAGGTAGAAAATTCTGTTTCTGTTAATGCCTAAGGATACCATTTCATTTGTCATTTGACGTGATATGGAGATGCAGTAGTCTGGCAAGTGCTTCATTAACATGTGACTGATCCAATATCTTCTTAGAAATTGCACATCGAGACCGTGGCAGTGCAGAATTTTCGGCTTTCTTACTAATGATGAAAATAAGGGAAAACTGAATTCCAACTCGTGATAATGAAGTATGTCGTATTTGCTTAGGATGTTTGTAAATCTACTTGGAATAAGGTTTACTCTCATAGTAAGTCTGTGCGAGCGAAGAGCCCATAGAAGATTTAAGGCTGGAATCTTGTATACGGAAAAACCATCGTTGTTTTCTGTTTTTCCTTGCCAACTGGGAGTTCGCCATTGATCGGTGTTAAAGGTCAAAACATCGGTAGGAATATTGGCTTTGTTAAGGAGCATAGAAAGATTTCGAACAACGGTTTCTGTCCCGCCTTTTACGGGGAAATAACAAGGTGTGATCATCAAGACGCGCAATAAAATACCTTCGTTAAGCTTTTGTCTGTCTTTGGATAATTCTCCGCTGTGATTTGTGGTTATTATTTAATTTGAAAAAACTCTTTGAAATGTGCGTAAATAAATCTGGGGGTGTATTTGAAGTATTTCTGGGGCCATATGATGCTTGTTTCATAACACAGTTGCACTTGGTCTTGAGTGATTGTCAGTTCTTTTGATGATGTCATCAAATTTGAGTTTATCTCCAGCAGTCCCGCACTCCGCAACTTCGAGATTTGCTTGAGAAGTAACTCGAATTTTTGGAACATTGCGCGTGTTTCTTTGGCAGACCTTAGAGGTACTCTCAGTAGTTTGGATGGGTTGCCCATGTAGTAAATAGAATCCCACATTTTCTGGTGCATGAATTGCGTGGGATGTAGATCAAGAACGGCAATTTTTCGCTTTAGAACCGCGGATAATAAACATTGATAATCATGCCGAGTGCCAAACCAATGCTGCATGAACGTGTCTGGATAGAAAGTTATTCCTTTATATCGAACTGGTTCAGATGTAGTGATGCTTGAAGAAAAGTCAAATTCTATGCCCAGATTAGATAATGCCTCCAAATTTGGAGGAGTCCAGCTCATCCCGGGGGCGCGGTAAGCTCTTATCCTTTTTGGTTTGAAAAGTTCCTGAAGTACGTATATTCCGCCTTCTCGTTCTGCTTTTCCTGTCAATGGGTTTATGTGTGCGGTTTCTCTCTTTAATGAGATTAGATAAGCTTGTTTGTAGCTTCGTAAATCGGCATACTCTGCAATTAATGGACGAACCGAATGTCCAGATGAGTGAAAGCCTATTTCATGATTTCTAAGTAGTTCCAAGATTTCTGGGAAATTGCCTAGTTTTTCAGCCATGTGTCCGCTAATAAAGAATATGCCTTTCAATTCGTATTTTTCCAGCATCTCCAAAAAAGTTCTGAGTGCACTTATTTCGTTTGCGCTCACGAAATCTTCAACATCAAATGTTAACATTAGCTTGTGCATGACATCTCACCTGTAAATGACTTAAAAATAAACTGTGCTTCTGCTTGTATCCTATTATTTGCCCCGTTTGTTCTGTTTCCTAAAGGAAGGCTAACAGTTTTTAAAGAAGTCAACTAATTCCCGATTTTTTGATCGGCCCTAGCGTGAATTGTTGTTTCGAAATTGGTCAAAATTATCATATTCCATTTCTTGCTGTCTGTCCATTGCGCGCGCGACGCGTACTATTCGCTGATTTCTTTTTTGTTTAATGTGTTAGTGCGTCTAGATAAACGTTCAAAGTTCTCTTGGCAATAGCATCCCAAGAGATTTCTATTGCGTGTTTTCGGGCAGCATTTCCTAACTCTTTTCTTAAGTCAGGTTTGTTCATGAGTTTCAGAATAGCATCGGCTAGAGCCTCTGGGTCGTTTGGAGGAATTAGAATACTGCAGTCTTTTGAGTATTCAGTTGTTCCTCCAATGTTTGTCGCGATTACTGGTGTTGCGTTTGCCATTGCTCGCGTGAGAATACTGCTTCCATGAACAGGTTTTGTGTAGATAGCAAAAGTGAACATGCTCTCTTGCATTTTTCTGTCAAATTCGTCTTCGCTCAGTCTTCCGCCCCAAACAATGCAATCCTTCACGCCCAATTCTTCAGCGCGAACATCCGCAGATTCATTTTCTGATGCACTATAAATCCCGTAAAAATGAACCAGAATCTTTTTTCCTTTTTTCTTCAGTATTTTTAGTGCTTCGAAAAGGACGAATACACCTTTTCCTTCTACGGGAGCTCCGAAGAAAGTTATTTCATTCCTTTCTTTAGATAATAGGGTAGGAATCTTCGCTCCGTGAGGAATGACTGTTATTATAGAAGCGTCTGTCCCAATTGAGATCAAGCTTTCTCTCATTTCTTTTGAGTGTACTGTTATCCTATCCGCTTTGTTGTATATTTGCTTATATATTACCTTGAGTACTTTTAGCCCCCACATAGTTTTGTCTATTTCATGGGCTGTTATGATTTTCTTATTGGAGGTGGGGATCAACATAATTGGGAACAATGGCAGCATCCCAAGTGAATAAACACTCTGCTGATAATGAATGACATCATATGATTTGCATTTAGCAAGATAACCGACTCCGCGTAGGAATTGTAAGGAAACTTGAAGAACCACATTAAGTACACGGCTTACTGGGTTCTTGGGGTATGTGTAAACATATGGTGGGAAGTTGACAAATTGACAGTTTTTGTCATGTAGCTTGTTCTCTACTCCGGTGAATCTTGAGCGCGCGCAAAAGCAATGGGAAGACACAACGCTCACAAGAACAAAGGGAAGTTTTTCAAGGCTATCTCGTAGATTGTAGGAATAATTAGTCACGGACAAATCCGTGTACCAACATGTTATGAGTCCGATTTTTATGGTCAAATTTCTCAATCACCAACGTTTTAGATCCTATTAATAATCAGCACACGCGAAAGTTGACTTCAACACATTGTGAACCTACAATCGCGCGACGCGCGTAAAGCAGATTACGAAGCTTCTTCCTCTCTTTTGTCCAATTACCCATTCTCGATCTTCTTCATCTGTTAGAACAGACTTTGCATATTCCTCGAATTCTTCCTCAGAGCGCATCTCACTCATTCTGTTTATTCTCAGGTATGCTATCGGCACAAAATTCTCCTCTGTTTAGCGCGCACTAGTCTAATTCTCTCACATTTTCCCATCATTATGATCAAAACGTCCATTTGCTATGTTAAAGGTCAATCTCATCTATTTCTTGTATCAACTTTAGTGCGCGTCCGTTAAACAAGTTGTAATACCATCCGACGGTAAGCTCCAAACCCTCCTCCAAACTGACCCGCGGTTCGTATCCTATTAGAGTCTTGGCGAGGAGATTAGAACCGAAAAATCTTCGAACGTCCCCAGGGCGTCTATCCGTGTAAATTGCAGGCTTATTATAGTTCATTAGTTTGGCGATTCGCGACAGAAGATCTTTGATTGTAGTTTCTCCGCCGCTGGCAATGTTCAATACTTTGCCTCTCGTTGCTTTCACATCATATATCCTAATCGTAGCATCAACCAAATCTGATACATACGTAAAATCTCTAGTCTGTAGTCCATCACCATGGATTATCGGTGGCTTCCGATGGATGATTCTTCTTATGTTTAGCGGTATTACAGCTGAATAAAATTTTTCGTTCTGTCTAGGACCGAAGGCGTTGAAGGGTCTTACTATCGATACATCAATCCCAAATGTTAGAATGTAAGACAGAACAAGGTGATCAGACGCTATTTTGCTTGCGCCATAAGGCGTGGTTGGATTCAAGGGGTGTTCCTCAGTCATAGGCACATCAATGGCGTCTCCATATGCTTCAGAGGAGGAATAGTGAATGAGAGTTCTGTAATACCCCTTTCTCGCTAGCTCGCATAAAACTGAGGTGAGTTTCACATTTGTGTCATAAGCCAACTTCGGCTTACTTAGACACTCGGGCAATGGAACAATAGCCAGGTTGAAGACGACATCAACACTTTCCTTTTCTAGGATGGACTCCATCCGACTCATTCTAGTTGCGTTCTGCCTGTATACTTTCAGCTCAGGGTAATTCTGTTTTGCCAAAACCAAATTTCTCTCCTTACCAAGAGAAAAATCGTCGACAACAACAAGATTATCCGGTTTTTCCTTTATTATTCGATCTACCAAATGGCTACCAATAAAACCAGCGCCGCCAGTTACCAGGACGGATTTGTTTTTCAAGCTCATATATGATCACCGGAGTAATGGTCACTTTTTGTTTACATCAGCCAAAGAAATAGGAATCCCCTTTTTGGGCGACTCGACGCGCGCGTGGCTGTTCCGAAATTTGGTCAAAAATGGTTTTTATTAGGCGACTTTAGGTATCTGCGGACAATTTCGCGA
This sequence comes from Bathyarchaeia archaeon, assembly GCA_049515895.1. Classification (GTDB taxonomy): domain Archaea; phylum Thermoproteota; class Bathyarchaeia; order Bathyarchaeales; family Bathycorpusculaceae; genus Bathycorpusculum. The sequence goes on from JBEKTQ010000028.1 coordinate 17,530, forward strand.
ATTGCATCCGGTTTTGGTCTCTTTGCAAAAGCCACCTTTCTCAAACCTGCGCAGATGCTTTAGGCGGGAGAAAGGAAGATGGACAAGCTCAATTGAAGAGTCTAAGAGTGCGGCAGAAACCTGCTTCTTAGCTTTAGGCGGGACGTCATAAACATACTTTGGCCTCCCAAGACCTGGAGAAACTATTTTTTCCCGCGCTAATACACCTTCGCTTAACAATTTCTTAATATGCAGTTTTAGAGTGTTGTGAGAAAACCCCACCTCATCAAGGAGATCAGTGAAAGGTTTTGGCTTCCCAATCTTCAAAACAGAGAGAGTTCGCTCATCGATGATATCCATGATTAAACCATGTCAAAACGGACTTAAAACCATTTTTAGCCAATTTTAGGAACAAACATGCGCGCTACTTAGCGTATAATTTCCTTAAGACCTGATATCAAATGATCCGATATTTCCTCGCTTGTTATTGGATATCTGTGCCAGTCTATCCATATGGACTCGTCGCGCAATTTTTCAGCTGTTGGACACTTTCTGGCGAAACGTTGGTAAAAAGGTAATTCATAAAGAAGCCCAGAATATCCTCCTCCTATGGTTCTTCTAGGTATTCCATTGTCAAGTCCTTTCATTTTAAGGGCTTCTAAGAAACTGTCTCTAGACATACCAGCTTTCTCATCCAGAAAACGACACCCAATAATGTAGCAGGCGGACTTCATGTAGCTAGGTGGTTGTGGAAGTTCTAAACAATCAGGAAGAACAGAAGCTATGAACTTAGCATTTCGAATCTGCCAGTCAACTTGGAACTGTAAGCTATCCATTTGGAGAAGCCCAACAGCTGCTTGGAGGTCTGACATACGGAAGTTAAAACACAGATAATTTGCCCCATTTTTTTCTCCATGATTTCGGATGTTTCTACATTTCTCAGCAATCCTATCATCGTTAGTAACTATCATCCCCCCCTCACCGGTGCTTATCATCTTGGTCATATCTCCTCCAAGACTGAAACACCCAACAACACCGACGCGTCCAACCTTTTGTCCTTTGTACTCTGCTCCTAACGCCTGGGAACAATCTTCAATTATAGGAACACCACTGGGAAACTCGTCTAATTCACACGGCATACCCAGCTGATGAGCAGCAACAATACCTTTAAGTGGGTTTTTCCGAAGGCTTTTTTGCAGCTCTTTTGGATTAATGTTACCCTGTTTGTCTACATCATTGAACATGGGAACGGCTCCAGCGAGTAGTATTGGAGCCACAGATCCGATGTGCGTGTAGGGTGAGACCGCCACTAGGTCGCCTTGCCCTATCCCGCAAGCACGCAAAGCAACGTAGATGCTGGCAGAACCGTTTGAAACAGCTATCGCGTGTTTGGCTCCAATATACTCTGCGAACTTACGCTCAAATTCCAGCAAATATGGACCGCCATTAGGTGATCTCCACCAGCCACACAAGCGTCCACTCTTTAACAATTCTATAACGCAGGACCAATCGATGTTGCCAAGTATTGCCATAACCCCACCTTATTACTTTCTCGTAAATATTGAGTACATAAATAACTCATTTATGAAAAATTGGTTCATATTAAGAGTTCATGCGAAACGCTGATAGAAGATACTCGGGGCGGATCTAAGTGAAAAAACGAACAAACAAGCGCGCGGTCGATCTTTGCGATAGCCCCGAGTTTTTATAGAGCTTTATTGTGAATCCCTGAGTTTGTTCATACATCTTGTTTCTCTGAATTCTTTCTCTGGTTCAAATATTCCAGCTATATGCTGTATTAACTATGTAACAACGAAATATGACACTAGAACCACACTATATTGATCGAGAATACACTTTCCAATTAGGGCACTCTCCAACTCAATTTGCCAGGTCCATAATTTCGGATAAAGCCTTCAGAAAGCAGTTATTCATGTAGCCCCCACTTTGAATGTCTGATGTTTTACATTCAAGTGCAAAGTTCTATGTGTCGCATTTTTCTTTCGAGTGAATCAGGCGAATTGGTATTTCCCTCAATTTATACAAGAGAATTAGCAAGCTCTCAAGAAGGTCATCCAGTTTTGTCTTTATGTGGGTTTTTCCTTCCCAGTGACAGGGATGTATCAAGAGCTGAACTCGCCGTGGGTGATTGTTCAGCAGAATAAATAAACTTTTAATTGACCAGAGTCTTCGCGAGTCATGAACGTAAACATCTCTGAGACGAGGATCATCGGCATTTGCGTAGCCGCGTATTTGTAAGAATGAGTTGGGATTACCTCTAAACGCATGACAACTGATGGCCGTGATCTTTCTGCCCAAGAGATTTTCGAGTATGTCTATCTCCATTTTCAGGGCTTCCGCATCGTCCCGCCCGTAACACTCATATTGATAAGTATCATAGTGAAGTCCGATCTCATGACCGAGCGTACATATCTTTTTCATAATACACACGTTTCTCCCTTCCAAAAGGTTGTAACCCTCACCCGACAGCCACACGAAGTAGGTTGATTTTACTCCCATTTCATGTTCAATTTCAGCCATTTTCAAGGCCGGTTCTAGAGAAACATCTATATCGTGGCGAAGAACAAGGTAGGGAAGGTCTTCTTTTGGTATTTCACCAAACGGAACAACCTTGTAGATTTGACCCAAATATTTCACCAGCTTCACGTAAGTCTTTGGATTGAAACTCGCAAGTTCCTTGACGCTCGGTTTCTCCACAGAAGCCGCCTCCTGGTTTTTGTTTTTGAAAGTTAAGGTCTGAGCCATTGGTGCATCAATAGCGCTCAAAGAAGATGAGTCTCATGTGAGTACAAGGCGGTCTTCTAGCGAGCGCTAAGCCATATTCTGCCTTCTTTGCAGCTTTCATGGTAAATATATCGACGTGAGTTCCACAATTAATCACCGTGTGTTTCTCCTCGATCTTTCGAAACAGGTCATAGATTTCTGGAGAACAGATACGATCTATTGTTGGCCGGCTGTCCCAATAATGAGTTGCCACACAATCGTCAGGGAGCTTCGAATATGCCAACACTTTGTTCAAACATCGTGTTCGAAAGCAAATGCCCTAGTCAAGGCTACATAATTTCCAGAAAGTTATAGGGTTGAATCGCAAAATCCGAACGGCATCCTGAAGCATTCCCCGAAGCAAGAAAGAAATCGCCTCGGGCTCAAGCGAGCGAACATCTGCTATGCCCTTCTTAATATTCAACCTGTGCGGGGACTCGGTTCGGACAAAAGATACCACGCGCCATTCTGATTGGAGAATTCAATACATACGCCTGCATGTACTTCTGTGATATCTTCCTGCTTCTTGATTCCTTGGTCTTCTCAGACACTTGGCTTGCCATGCGAGAAGCGTAGACCCCTGGTCTTGCAGAGAATTTGAAGATGACCATGGAATCAAGAAACAAGGGATAATCAAAAAGTTTCAGAGTCGCTGCAAAATCCTCCTCTGTTTCCGTCGGAAAACCAACCAAGAAATGTGTCGAGAGTCGAATATCCGGGAATCCGCTATTGATTCTTATCATACTTTCTCTCCATTCTTCAGCTGTGTAGGGTCTGCCCATAAGTCTAAGGATCCTATTACTTCCAGACTGCACTGGACAATTCAACGCTGATATTCTTCCTGAAGCAAATATCTTCTCCAAATCGGGAAGCATTTTCTTCAAATAGGATGGAAATACTTGATTAAGAGCGATTTTGAAACTTCTATTGCTATCAATACGGACCATTTTCTCAAGAAGATCGGAAAGTGTGACACCTATGTCTTTACCATAAGCCCCAAGATCGGTGGCAATTAAAGAAATCGTGTTGTAGCCTTGTTGCAACCCCAGTTCCAAATCAGAAATTATCTTGTTAATGGGTCGGCTTTTGAGTTTACCATACACTAATCGCTCGCTGCAGTATGTACAATGCCCTGTACAACCTGCAGCGATCCTAATCCAAAACTTGGTGTTTTGTCTGGATCGCGCCCAAAGTCTGTCCCAGTTTTGCTTTAGGAGAATGAAAGCGCCACCTAGGCAGTCGGCCTTGTCAAATTTGTTCAGCCCAGAAGGTTGGCTTGAAAGAAGCAAATTCTGGGCGCCAGCGATATCCAAACTGTCGAAAGGAACCCTAGTTGCTTCCAAGATTTCTTTCAAGGAGCTATTGTCCGTTGATACTACGAAAGGACCATTGTAAATCCCTAACAGCGACTCGGGGTTTATCTTTGGCAAGCATCCACAAACGATGAGCTTTGTGGCAGGCTTCATTTTCTCTTGTACTCTCCTTATTGCCAATAGGGAGTCTTTTTCGCTTCGTTCCGTCAATCCACAAGCCCAGAAAACTACCGTTTCTGCTTGTGATGGACCATTCACGATTGTTAGTCCGTTCTCTCTGAGAAAACGCGCGATATTTGTAGAGCTAAGTTGAGCTTCTATGCATCCATTGGTGCCTACGTATACTCTCACATGTTTCTACCTCCGCAAATTCTATTCTATCGTTCTCGAACTCTCTTGAGCCAAATTCCTTGCGCGCAAGCCTTCTGGCCGCCTCTTGTTCATATACTTTCAATTTTGGATATTTTGTTTTGCAGATAACAGATTTCTTTCTTTACGAAGAGAAAAGTTGCGCGCGCACTTTTGTTCAACTCTCAAAGGCTCTTCTTTCATTGTTTCTATTTTTGTAGCGCGCTAATTATGTACAAGGGTTTTTTGACGTGTCTAACATCTTCTTGTACATCTCGATTAATCTTGCTGCAACACTCTTCAAACTGTAGCCTTCTTCAATTCTTCTTGCGGCAGATCTACCGTATTTTTCTCTAGTTTCTTTGCTGGTCAATATCAACTCGAGAGCTTCTGCCAGCTTGGCAGGATTATTTGGAGGGACTATTAACCCGTTTTCGTTATGTATAATAACGTGATTTTGGGTTCCGATCACAGGTGTGCCACAGGCTAAGGCTTCCAAAGCGGAGAGTCCTTGCCCGCTAACACCGATCAAATCTGGTCTTACTAGTACTGTAGCCTTTTGATACCAATTCACTAATTCAGAATGATTAATACTTCCCAAGTATTTGACATTATGGAAACCATTCGCATTTATCTTTAGTCGCATTCTGTCAATTTGTTTGAAGTATACAGGGTCGTTCACCGGCCCAATTAATACTACTTGAGCTTTCGAATTCAGATATTGCAGAGACTCTAACAATATATGCAGTCCCTTGAGGGGGTATATTCTACCCACAAATAGAATTAGGTCATTGAGCTTTTGTTCTCTGTCAGGATGAAAGATTTCAGTATCAACTCCCTCTGGCAATATTGCGATCTTATTTTTCGGTATGCCCATTTCCTCAAGGACAGCCTTTTCTTCTGGGGAAAAGACTATGTACAAATTTGCAAGGGTTCTGAAAATTCTTGCAAGAATTTTTCCCATCATGGCATGTCTATTCCCCAAGCCTGGTATTGCCACGCAGTGCATGATTTTTGGCTTTTGAATGGAGCGTGAGAGGATAGGCATACTTAGGTCTGCTTCGCCCAGAAAGTGAATTATATCATAATCGTGGAACTTCTTCTTGAAACCAGGCTTTGGCAGTACATTTATTCTTAGAGGGGGGTGAAGTGGACTTACTTGAAGAAACGGGAAAGGATTTAATGCTGGCATTTTAAAAACTTGGTGATTGATACCAGTTTCGACTTTTTCGCTGTAGATTGGCTTCCATTTCTTTTCCATATTGAAAGCCATAATGTCAGTGTGAATTCCCGCCTCATTGAGTTCGGTTGACAGAGCTCGAGTTAGTATTTCTGATCCGCCAACTATGGGGAAATAGGATGGTGTGACTATTAGTACTTTCATATAGACACCTGCTCGCGCTTCCTTTGAAAGAAACCCTACGCGCCGAGTTCCTTGCACTCTAACAATTTAGTCAAACTCAGAGAGGCACGCGCTTTGTTTATCCAGAGGGATGGGAAGGGGGATTCATAAAGATAATATATACTGTCCTTCCCAATTATTCTAAGTCATAGCGAGCACCAATAGTATACATATATACCAAGTTTTCCGCACCATCCGAAAATCTAGCAGTCATAGAACCGAGAATCTACTTCTTCTTTCGCGTGCGCCTATTAAACTTACTTCTTAGCTGTAGGTTAAGGATCTTTCAAGGAGTTTATTGATTTTCGATTTTTTGATTGTTCTAATTCCTAGGTTGTAGAGTCTCGAATTAAACTTCTTGTTTACAAATGTTATTTTCAAGTTTCGCCTATATTTTGCGGTCCAATAGGACTTGTATGTTTCATCACCCTTTAAGAAATCATATTCTTTCAATCCCTTCTCGATGCTTTTCTCTATAACTTTCCAGTGCAAAAGATTTCCGACGCTATATCGAATGTAGTCAGGATCAAATCCGCTTACCGCAGCTAGCATCTTTTTGTCATACTCAAAGCTGTATAATCCTGCTATCGGTTCATCATTAATTGCTAAGAAATATAGAGCAAGCCAGCCTCTATCTGCAAAAACTTTTGCTACATCTATATAGAAATCACGGACTTCTTGGGTATTAAAAGCCCCACGCATGTTTCTCGATTTCCATCTTTTCTGATTCAAGTCAAAATGAATTTTCATCGCCTCCTCAACCGAACCAAACTCATGATACCCCTTCAGTTTCACATTTTGAAAATCCTTCTCTAAATTCCTCATGCACCTTCGGAGATTGTTTCGAGGCTTTTTACCTAGTTCTCTCAGAAGCATTTCGTTGGAGTTTGGAAGAGGCAAGTAATAACAAAATGCCCCTTTTTCTAGTTCGAACTTGAGGGGAATATCCCGGGACGCTTCAGTCAATAGATTTGGAATTACAGAGGTTTCGGGAACATCTGTAAGGTAAATAAAATCCCAATCATCATACTCAACAAGATGATTGAAGATCATTCTCAAACAATCTGCCTTTCGTTCCACCAACATGAAACCTGTGTAATCTGCTCCTTCTGGCATAAGCCCTCGAGTCCCTAAAGGTTCGACCACATCAAAGCCGAATGGGCCAATAAAACCTAAGCGCGATTGTCTTAGTGGTGCAATACCGATAATTTCATTTTTGTCTTCAATGCACAAAATCCTCATTTTCGTCTCTTGCCCAAAATGCTTCCAATAAGTTGACAGATATTCCCAAGTTAAGTAGACGTTCTTATCTGGGCATCTATTCAAAACATTGTTCCAAATATGTTTCATTTCGAGAAAATGATTAATGTCGTTAATTTCAGTTACACGAAGCATTGGATGTTCACCTATTTCTAATAGAAAATACTTGTCAGTATTTGCAGAACAGGAGAACCATTTAATCAATCTAATTATCTTTGAACCTATGGGCTTGGAACATTATTTAGCGATTAACAGTCGTATTTTAGATTTGATCTGGACTTTGTAACCTAAATCTCTGAGTTTTTTCTCAAGTTGCTCGTAACCTCTGTGATAATTCATAATCATTTCTTCATAATTCCTCTTTTTAGCCAATCGAGTATGATATCATATTCACATCCTTCACAATTTAGCTTAAGTACTTGAGCATCCAGCGGCGGAGTTACTGTTTTGACAGAAATTTGAATTGTGTCCTTATTCTCATGACCGTAAAGACTGGCGTCTGTTGAAGCTTTTGGAACATTGAGAATGGCTTCTCCATCAGTAATTGTTACAGCATAAGGAATAACCCTAACGATCTCTGAAAGATTATTTAAAATAATGTTCTTCTCAAGCACTTTTGCAACCCATGGTATAGGCTCGTATGCATAGACTTTCTTTGCTCCCTTCATCGCAAAATATATTGCTGTATCACCATAGCTGGCACCAATATCAGCGACAATCTTGTCTTTGACATCTAGTGGACAATACTGGTCCTCAATAAAAGTTACATTTAGGTTGCCTAGTGTGTCAAAATCTTCAGGATCAAAAAAATAATTGATTGTTCTCCCTTTAAAAACAAACTGACAACATCCCTCTTGACTAACCTTGGCGTCAAGCTGTTTGTAGAGACTTGAGAGTACATATGCCCTGTAAACTGAACGTTCATCAGTAGTCGAAAAGACTATTTCACTGTCACCAATGAGAGCCTTGTATGTATAAATAGTTTCACACAGAATACGCGAGTTCAGAGATATCTTGATTAGCCAGAACACTAGTTTCCAGTTCGACTTATCTTTTATCTGAAGTTGTATACCATTTCGAAACACAACATTAAGGTCTTTTTTCAAACCAGCATATAATAATAATGCTGAAGGCCAATTTTTGGTCGTTCTTATTGTCTCAGCGAAAGACCTAAATGAGACCATTTTTTTTCAGATACTCCTTACCAAGGGCGCGCGCTAATACGACATCATCTACAGTGAGCTGAACCAAGAGATGCAAAGGAACTCGATTAGCGCATTAGGGAAGCAGAGCAATGCGAATTGAAACGTAAGGAAGAAGCTGAACAAGAGTGGAAAGAGCTCAAAACCAAAGAAGAACGTCTAAGAAGAGAATGGCTTAAAGCGGGTGGAATTGAACAATAGCAAATCTCGCGCTTAACTACGCCTGTTTAGAAAAGAAGGGTGCAACCAAGGGGGATAGTTTTCCTTTGAGTCTTACATATAAGGAAGTTATTGAAGCCAACATTGAGCTACATCGTAGGGAAGCCAAGATTTATGACCGCATTCATCAGGAAATTTGGAATAGTCGAGAGCAGAAACGCTCATGGAAGATTCTTAGGTTTGCAGTTTCGCAAGTTGAAGGTAACAGATTTAGAGCTCTGGATTTTGGTTCAGGTACGGGTAACGTAACTGGAAAATTGTTGGATTTAGGCTTTGAAGTGACAGCCATTGACCTTTCACCTGAAATGAACAAAATACTAAAGCTAAAGTATTCAAAGGATGTTGTGACGAGGAAACTTCAAATTTTGAACTTGAATATTGACAAGGTGCAAATGGAAGGTGATTTTGATTTTGTCGCTTGTTTTTCAGTCTTACATCATCTTCCAGACTACATTGGAACCTTAAGGAAGCTGGCACGTCTAATTAGAAAAGGGGGAGTATTCTATCTTGACTTTGAACCTGCTCCTTTATTTCCAGAAAGAAATCCGCGTTTCATTTTAAATCGTGCCGTGAAATTTTCTCATTACTTCACAAGGAGTCTTCTGAATCGCCTTTATTTTTGGAGTGTTAACCTTCCCAAACTCGACTACTCCAAAGCAGATGTGTACGCCGATTCTGGCGATTTAGACTATGAGCTCATCATAAACGTGTTAAGGGAAGAGGGGCTTAGAATAGTTAAATTCTATTCTTATTTTTTTGCTGACTCTTGGTTTAGGCTGCCTACTGCCCCATTTTATAAGGTAGTGTCAGTACCTGATAAAACATTGTTGATTGCTAAGAAAACAGAGTAGCTTCGACGCCTTCGTCAGCGATGGCAACACAAAAGGCGCATGACAATATTTCTCACATCTCATCATGTTCCGTCATCACATCCCCTTGCTCTACACTGTGGCGCGCGCTTTAGACTTTTCACAAACTTTCAACGAGCCAGCGCGCTAGTCTTTCAAAGATTGGCGCCTTCAAAACACAAAATAGGTTATTGAGCAAAGCCTATCCAGAATGCTGATAAACTAAGCTATTGCCATTGTCGTATACCAAATTTGAGCTGTTAAATACTGAGGAAAGATCAGTGGAATTCCAGGTTAATGTGGAGCCAACTATTATTCCATACTCAACATTTAATGTATTCAGATAAATAACACCGCCCGTTCCAATCGTTGTTACGTTGCTCAAAACGGTATAGTTGTAGGTTAAACCATAAATAAAATCGTTTTGTGACGGTACATCGGCATATATGGGTTGATTTGAATTAATGTTTCTCGCCAACCATTGAGCGCCAAACACACTGTGTGCGTCGGTGTACCCCATGTCGTAATATAAGTAGAAGGGACTCATTCTGTTCTTGGTTAAAAATGAATAACTTTCATTTTTTGTTATCTCGTATACGAAGCCTGTTTGAAAAAGAAAATAGGGAACCAAAACCAGCAGCAACAGAATAGAAACCCAAAATATTCTTTCTCGCTTGGACACAATTTTGATCAATGTAGCCCCACCTAGTACACACAAAGGAGCCAACAAGAACAACAGTATATGATAAAACCGAGTCATGTTAAGGGTGTTTGCAAGTCCCGGTACTACTACGAGAGACACCAGAAACGCGACAGCCGTTAGTATGAAGACGAAATACTGGTCTCCAAACTGATGTTTCTTCAATTTTTGCAATGCCAAACCAAGGAATCCAACCGCTAAAAGTGCTTCTGTAACATATGCTATTGCCCGACTAATCGTGTTCCAAATCGAGGGCGCCGATGCTAATCCCAGACCTGCTAATACGGTGCTACCCCGCGAACTTAGGCTGAAAAAAGAACTAAATTGATCCCGAACGTAAGTTCCGAACAATATAAAACTGTTGAAAGTGGATCCGCTTGATGTGTAGATGTACCATGCAAACATTGCAACTGAGAAGAGAACAACCAATCCTGCTGTTACCTTTCTGATTGAACTTTTCAAAAAGATCGAAGCGATCATGGATACAAAAGCGAATAACAAGAAAATCTCTGCAAGTGAATAATGTGACACAATCAGGGCAGCGCCAAAAACCATGAAACATATTACCTTATCAAAGTGCTTCAGTTTATTGTTAAAGAGGATAAGCAATAGCAAAGCAAAAAACAGTTCAGCAATCATCTGTCTATTTAGAGCTAACATTTCTGTGTAGAACGTTGATTGAGCCATTAACAGAAAAGTAGAAATGAAAGCATATTTTGCTCCAATTTGTTGTTTCCATACATAGTATAAGGTTAGAGGTACGAGAGAAAAGAGAAATGGAGTGAGTAGCTTGAACATCCAAGTGGGATCTAAGTTAAGTAGGGTTGAGTATGTCGTTGGGAGAATTGTTATGCTCAACATCGAATTGAATCTGCCAAAAATTACATACCCTGGGAACGGATTGGTTGGACTCCAATAGGCATTAGTTTTGGTAATACTAAAGGCGAGGAATTCACCACCGATGTCTGAGCCGAATGTAACTAAATAGGCGGATATTAAAGAAGATTGAAAAAGAATCGCGATAGCGCTCATCAATATAGCTACTGGATAAAATTTCGGAGGCAGAAATCTCTTTGACAAAACTCCTACGGAAAATAGCAAGGCTATCAAAATTATCGTGAAAAGGAGAACTAGATTATTCGCATAAGAATTTACGATCGTCGCTCCCACGATGCTCAATACGGGAAGAGCCAAAAATAAGAGAACGGATGGAGCAGGCATGCTGAATGTTTCAGATTCTGAAGCGGTGACATGTTCACCTCTCAGAAAAACTATTACTCCGCCCAGAAGTGTAAGACCGCTTAAAATGATTAGCAAAGGCATGAGCGAGAGAGGCCGCGGAATGTTGAGTAAGAAAAAGGATTCATTAATTAGTAAACCAGAAAACATCAAGAAGGCTAAACTGAATCCTACAGAAAAAAGCAAGCTAATAACTAAGCCTACCCTCTTATCCAGCCTTAATAGTTTAACAAAAACAAAACCTGGAACAAAAGTGAAGTAAACAAAGCCAATAATTTGCCTGGCAACTGGAACATTAAAGAAGATTGTCACGTACAATATGAATTGCAAAAATAGCATGGCTATCAGGAAATTAAATGGTCTGCGTTGGATTATGGTGGGTGTCATCAGTAGATCACTTTTCGAATTTGTCTCTTTGATTTGAAACCAATAAATCGAGATTATAAGTAAGTAGTTACAACCAAAATTACCTATGGTTAGCCATACTACTCAGAACTAGACTCTGGGGACAATACAAAATCCAAAATACTGAGATTTTATTTTCGTAAGTACCATCATGCATAACGCGCGCTTTTAGTTTACAAGCGCACGCTTAGCGTTGAGTCTTGTACCATAAGACTTAATACGTGCTTTTGTATTCTGGTTACCTCTAAAGGCATGACAAAAAAGCATCACGGTCAATCAAGATAATGTTTCCAAGCGTCTGCAACCTGTATTTGTGTAGTTCACATTAACACGAAAGTGTATTAAGAATACACAAGTCTCTTAAACCAAAGAAACCCAAGGAAATGTGAAGGCAGAGCGGTCCCCATGAATCTGAATACTCGATTCATAAAACTGGTACTCATAGCTGTGCTAATTGTAATTCTTGTAATTCCTGTGGGTTACACTTTACTCACTGCCTCGATCACAATAAACTGTTCCGGAACTGTGGCGTCCTCAAATGTAACAGCGTTAAGCGGTTCAGCACCTGACATTCAAGCAGCCGTAAATACCGTCGCGGCTGCAGGCGGAGGCACAGTCCACATCCCTGCAGGAAACTTTGCGTTTAATCCACCGGCAAACGGAATAGGGGTGATTATTCCATATACGAATGTTCCAATATCCATTATAGGTGCTGGAATAGGGCAAACTGTTCTAACAGAAACACAATTTTCAGGCTTCTCAACCATGTTTGCGCGTACTTGGAGCGGGCAGAGTTACAGTGCAGCTTCAGTTCGTATTTCAGGGATATCTTTCGTTGGCTTTGTTTACGCTAAAGACTTGCCGACAGGGATAACTGACGATTGGAACACGCAAGGTAATAATGGGATTTCAATAGCTTGTACGCAAGACTTCAGAATAGACCATTGCAGTTTCCAAAACTTTTGTAGCGCAGCGATAGGCACTAATGCCAACACAGGATCGATTGATTATACAACAATCATTGACAGGGGAGTTATTGACCACTGCACGTTTTCTAACCCATACAAAACATTATGTCAGCCTTTCAATGCAACTGGCGTGTATTCTGCTATTGGCGGCTACGACATAATAGTTGTTGGCGATTATTATGCTTGGGACTCGAATATTCAAGATTATTTAGGACATTATTACCAGTTTGCTACATTAAACAGCACCAATGATGGAAACCCAACCCAGCTTGAGTATGGAGCACCTGTACCGCAAACAATCTACATCGAAAACAACAATTTTACTGAATATCGACATGCCATATCCTCAACCGGCGGTGGCTACTATGTTGTGCGCTATAATTATTTCAGTATGCCTGCGCAATATAGAGCTGTAGATATTCATGGCAATCCAGGCGGTTCTACTGAAGTTGGTGGTCGTGGACTAGAAGCCTATGGTAACACTATTGATTTAACAAATGAAAGTATGACTAACGGAGACTGTGCAGCGTTTGGTCTGAGAGGAGGCAGCGGCGTAATCTGGAATAATACAATAATAATTCCGAATGGTGGCAACGTGGCTGAAGGTTTAGCTTTAGGAATAGAATTCAACAATGATGCTGATAGGTCATTTTGTTTAGTTAATCATCTCTATTATTGGAATAATGCTATTGAAGAACAGAGTGGTACGCAAATTACGGAAGCACAATCCATTAGTACCGCTAACTATAACCCTGGTTTAAATGTTGGATATTTCCTACGTGCTCCTGATACGACAGATGATGGATTCACTTACACGCCTTACACGTATCCGCTTCCTCTAACACTTGAGCCGTAGATGTAACTTAACTTTCAGAGCACAACTACACTCAGTTTCTTGATGCGCTATAGATTGCAGATTTAGAACCTCGCACGTTGCTATCGACAAATCGAGATTGTAGAGAGTTTTTTTGGTAATCGCGCAGGATTATTGTAGATGCCTGTTCTTATCGATGAATATCCTCATCATGAGCGATCATGTAACAGTATTTTCCAAATCAACGCGTTGATTTTTGAATTGATTCAGGTTCACAGCAATCGATCGTTGCTCAATCAGAGACTTCTCGATACATTCCAATAGATTGACGGCGTCACGACCTTGTTCCGGCAAGATAGGAGGCGGAAGATCTTTTTGGATATTCATAATATACCTGCTAATTAGCTTGAAATGAGGAATCATTTTTCGCTTCAACATATAATTTAAATCGAACTTGGTCCATTTCTTCAAAGTCCGTTTTTCATCCGCAAAAAAACTTCTTGCAACACCACCGGGAGTTAGTGGTGGTAAAGCAGTATTCTCTAGAAAGTAGTCGAAATCTCGATAAATTTGTGCTCGTTTCCCTTTGGAATCACACATCTCGTAGACTATTTCGGTCTCCTGCGATATCCATGAAAGGTCAATGAGACCTGAATTTTCATTTGATGCTCTTAGCAAAACGGCAAAATGATCATACACTGGATGTTTAGCTTTGCCACCAACTGCATAAACCTCTTTAATATCGTTTAAGAAATGCAATTGAAGATAAGCGAGATGGCAACAGACTTCCCATATAATTCCTCTTTGCTCAGGCATCACCATCCAATCTGAAGCAAGCCCGAGAGCTTTAAGGAGCTCAAAACTCTCTTTTTGCACTGTTTTGAATGAAACAAGATCAAAAACTCCTTTATCAATAAGTGCCTTAGCTCTTTCGATTGACGGAAGGAAGATTTGGTTGTGTCCGACGCAGAGTTTACTGTTGTGTTTTCTAGCTTCAGAAATCATATCTTCACATTGAAATGTGTTAAGAGCCATAGGTTTCTCCACAAGGACAGCAGGAACAGCCTTGACCGCATCGCAAACTATACGTTGGTGAGTCGAAACTGGAGTGCACACATCGACTAATCCAAGATCTTTGATGTCAAGAAGATCATTATAGTCACCAAAGACTTTCTCCACGTTGAATCTATGCCCAAGTTTTTTCGCTCTTTCGAGATTTAGGTCACAGACACCGACAACATTCACGTCCCTAATGCTTTTGAGAACTCTCATGTGAACGTTAGCGATTCCACCACAGCCTATAAGCCCGACATTCATAACAACCCGCCAACGAAGGTAAGTAATTGGAAGTACAAATATTAGCGTGTTAATATGTATGCTGTTGTTTCAGTTCCATGCAGCTCTTGAATCTAGACGGCCTTTAAGAAAGCCGAGCAGCCATGCTATTCTTTTGAACAAATAATGCAAAGGTAATAGAAAAGAGATTTTTCTTCGAGTTAATCTATAGGCATCTGGGATTCTAAACATTTCAATTGCAATTGCAATTGGTGGCACCATTTTATGAAGGTTAAGCATCCTTGGATTTTTGTCGAATAAGTAACGCCATGCGTAGCCATGCCAGAAATATTCTTTCCAGAGCGATCTCCAGCTGTCTCTACGGTGCTCATAGAATCTTGCTTCTGATACGTAGAGCGCCCAACCCTTTGCTCTAATTCTGTCTTCGATGTCGTTATCCTCTCCAGCACCTTTAATTCTCTTGTCAAACCCACCTACCTGTCTTATTGCTTTTGTTCTATAGATACATCCTGATGCGCCTAATGATTTAGCGTTTGTCTCACCAGTGTGTTGAAAGCTTAAAACCAGCTCAATGTTTTCTAATGTAGCTATTGGTTCTTGATTCTCCAGAACACCGTATTTTCCTTTGGCTATTCCGACAATTGGGTTTCTTTCCATGAATTCTACCTGTTTCCGGACATAATCACTTGGAAGTATCATGTCGCCATCAACCCAAACTATGTAATCTCCTTGAGCGTTCTCAACCACAGCTTGCCTCGCTGAACCTAACCCCTGATTTTCTCGGAAAAACTTGGCCGTCATTTTTAGTTTGTAAAGATAACTTTTAATGATAGAAATGGTCTTGTCAACACTAAAACCGTCAACAACAATTAATTCGGTACTTTCGTGAGGAAAATCTTGGACAACTATGCTTTCAATTGCCTCTTTGACCGTTGACGCTGCGTTCTTTACAACTAATCCTACTGTGACTTTGCAAGCTATCAAATCTCCCATCTTTGAGATAACTCCGAAAACCCGACTATTATTAGGTGATAGTTATCTTCTTATATTTGAAGCGCGCCAGTTTGTTGCTAAATTATTTGCATTGACATTTTCATGCTGAACAGATTTGTATTTGATCGAGTTCTTGTTCTATTATGGAGAAGAATGAAAGTTCTTGCTCCATTTTGCGGAGTTTAAACCTGGACGACATAGAAGAGACCCTGTCAGAAGCTTACCACCAGGAGGGCGCGGGCAGACCTCCAAGAAAACCCATCGGCATTTTCAAAGCACTCATAGTCAAAAGAGTCAAACAGATACCAAGCGACAGAGAACTCTATAGGCGGTTGTGGAATGATGAAGATTTAAGAGAAGTCTGCGATATCGAAGAATACGAAAAGCCCTACCATCCTTCTCAGTTAACACGCTTTAGGAACCGCGTTGGAGTGACCAGGCTTGAGAGAATTATGGATCATCTGGTTGACGAGTTGATTAAAAACAAACTGATTGCTGGCAAACAGGTGGTTTTCGACGCTACTTTCGTTAAGGCTTACAGCCGGCGTGATCCTCATGACAACAGCAAAGGAGCTTCAGATCCTGAGGCAAGGGTAGGCAGAAACGGCAAGACTTACGAGCTTGGTTACAAACTGCACGTGGCAGTAGATGCGAAGTCCGAGTTGCCTTTGACTGTTATTGCAGCACCAGCTAATGATAATGAGAAGAAGCATGCTCCGACACTTTTTGAGAAGGCTTTGAGGTCGACGAATAAGAGAGTGGAGCTTTTGGTCGCTGACTCTCAGTATTCATGCCGAGGCCAGAGAGAGCAAGCGTCCAACTCTGGCGTGAAGGCTGTGATTCCTTATCCTGCGAATCAGATGAGGCAGCAGAAGGGACTTTTGAG
>JBEKTQ010000029.1:0-31800 GCA_049515895.1 Bathyarchaeia archaeon
GCCAATCGTCCAGATCTATTTCCATTTCTTTGACTTTTCCTATTTTCTCGTCTACCGCCCACAATTCTTTATCCAAAATCTCTTTACTTTTCGCTTTCGCACTCATACTTATCTATCCCTCCTTTCTACGCCATGATTTGAGCTACGTAATAAGTAGTCAATTGGCAGGGTTAAACGTGTGTGACTGGGGGCGCACACTCACATTCTGACTTAAAATCCTGCGTTATTTTTTTGAGGATGAGATTGTAGTTGTAAGTTACTTATGTCCGCAAAACAGTTGAACCGTGAATCAAAACCATTTTTCGTCAATTAAAGAGCATACGCGCGCGAATTAAAGAAAAGATTAAAGTTAAGTAAAAAAAAACGATTATTATCAATCCATGTTCTAATTTCGGAAACTTGTTTATGGGGCAAAACCGTAAGTTGCGACGAACTTTATGGTAAAACTTGCGATGAGCGACCGTATTATAATATTAACGCTTAATTCGCTATAGGTGAAAAGAACGGTTGAGTAAACTTGGAGAATCAATTAAAAAATGGGTTTGCAGATATACCCGATTTAGCATTATCGGAACAGCAGTTTGGGTGGTAAATACTGTTCTATAATTTTCTTTGTTTAGGTTCTTTGGTGAATTAACATGGTTTGTTACTTTATTTACTGGAGTAATGGAGTTTGCGTTAATTACTGTCTTCAATAAGAAAGGTAAAGGCAATATGTTTGATAGACCAAAAGGGAATAAGTGTACATCAAATGATGGCAAATGATTAATCAGGCTTTGTGTATTTATGAGCATTTAGATTGGCATAACTTGAACTGAAATAAACAGTCTTTATGTTTGGTAACTTAACTCTGCGCGCGTTAGAATTGCCCTTTTCCCACAAGAACCGTGAGGACTGGCAAGTTTTACAGAATGACATAAAGACTGGTTTCAACTGCAGAGCAGGCAAAGATCATATTTGAGGATTTGGTAATAAAATACCTATAGTATTCTGGTGAGATAATGGTAACTAAAGGTGCTAAAGTAGACCGGGTAGATGCCGAAATAGATGAAATAGCACAAAGGATCTTGAAAGAGCTTGAAAGCGCAACTGCCACAAATTTATCAGACGCTCGTTATGCGAAAAAAATATTGCATTTAGCAGACATACATTACGCAAAAAGTGTATTGCAACAGATAGGAAGTATTACAAAGCAAAACAGTGGAACTGAAAGTGAGATCGAGAAAAGAGCCGTAATCAAGGTTCTATTGTTTTCTACATGGTTGCAGAGACTTTATTTCATCATAAGATCCTACATCATGGGGCTGATAGCTTCAGCCGTTACATTCCTTTTCATCTTTTTCCTTGGCTCAATAAACGCTATTACATTTTATTTCTTTGGCATATTTACGTTTGCGCTTTCGTTGGTTATAACAAGACTGTTTGATGTGCAATTAACACAAGCCACAAAAAAGATCGTCGAAATCATGGCTAGCCATAGAACCGTTAGAGATTTTATCATGAATCACTTCTAACTCCAGAATATAACAGTCAAATAGGATTGCCAGTTTACACTTGCATCAATGGGCGGTCTCTATTTTTCTTTTTTTCCTCTCCAAGAAGAGGGCTTTCGAAGATTCATCACTGTTTAAATGGACTTGAACCCGTTTCAGACTGTGTTAAAACTCAGAGCTAATTCCTGAGGGCATTTAACATCTGAACTGTTATCTGCAAGTCTCTTTTACTAGAGATAAGAGTGATTCACGCGTTGACGAAGCTGCAAGCCACCGAGGAAGCCGAGGCGGCCACCAAGCTGATGATTGAGCGACAGGGCTTCAACGAGTTTTACAAGCCAACAACTGGGGTTCCAGGAGGAAGTAAGGGGCAGCTTTGGACAGCGGCAGCTGTGCTTTCCGCAGTTGACTCTCGCAAGTTTTAACAAAAAGTGCGCTGAAAAAGGCCCAAGCTTGTTTTTTCCTAAAATGAGGCGGAGGTCCCCTTTCCCTACTAACAGCTTGACGGAAAAGACAAAAACATTAAGGTCGGTTCGCCGATTTGATAGCTGGGGATCGCTATGCCGTTACAGGTTAGATACCATTTTACTCAGCGTTTCGCCGTTTCCGCTCAAAAGGTTTTTGAATGGTGTACTGACTTCGGACCAAATGATCATGCGTTGATGGGTGAGGTAGGCGTTGAGCGGCAGGTGACAAGCATCGCCGACGGCACAATGATTCTGAAGGACATTTTCCATACAGCGACAGGCGTAGTTGAGAAGGAAAAGCTTGTGCAGCTCTATCCAGACCAATTGGCGTGGGTATCTACGCATTTGACAGGTCCAAACAAGTATTCCCAGTTCCTGTACCGAATTTCAGCCGACGGCAAAGAGGCTTCCATTTTGGATTTCACGGGTCTACATTTGGATTATCAGGAAGATGCAGATATTAAATTACTTGCTCAAAAATTGTGCCTAGAAGACGCGGCGGCATGGAAGCTTTTGGCAAGAGCAATGAAAAAAGAACTGGGAAAATAAGTTTTAATGCTTGTCTGCCAATTAGGCTGCTCTAGATGCCCCTATTTGGATCATCTAGCGGACCGGGGGGTCGGCTGTGAGAGAGAAATCGACTCGCGCGAGAGGAGGGAGAGGGTCTAGTATTTGTGACCAAAACCCACCACGAAAATGACGTTCAAAATCAAGCGGGCGAATTGAAGGCGAGGTTACATTTTGTCTGGCGCGACAACCCCGACAAGCGTCAATGCATTGTGCATCACGATTTCTATGGCTTGCGTCAATGCTAAACGTGCATCAATCAGCCCTTCTGAATCCGCCTTTAGCACGGGTAGGGCATTGTAGAACGTGTTGAATTTGTCTGCTAATGCGTTTGCATAATCGGCGATTAGGTTGGGTTTTAGGTATTCTGTGGCTTCGATAAAAGCGTCTGGGAAGCCTGCGAGGTTCAACACCAACTCGCGTTCAAGCTTCTGCGAAAGCAGCTCGTAATTTGGTTTCTCTGGTTCTCGGCCGGCTTTGCGAAGAATGCTGCAGGATCGCGCATGAGTGTACTGAACGTATGGTGCACTGTTGGTTTCAAAGTTGAGCACGCGCTCCCAAGTGAAGACAACAGGCTTCGAAGAGTCAACGTCAACAAGGGCATATCGCACCGCCCCTAACCCTACGAAGTTAGCGATTTTACGTTTTTCCTCCTCAGAAAGCATGGGTGAACGCTTCGAAACCTCTTCGTACGCCCGTTCAACCGCTTCGTCAAGGACCTCATCAAGAGTGATGTAATGCCCCCTGCGGCTGCTCATCTTGTACCCGGGCAAAGTGACCAAGTTATAGGCGAAGTGCACTAGATTGTCAGCGTATTCGCCGTACCCCAACGCGTACAGTGCGAGTTTAAGCTGCAACTGAGCAAGCGACTGCTCCATACCTATGACGTTGATGACCTTCCGAGCGTGTTTAAACTTCCACAGTGTGTAGGCTACGTCGCGGGTCGTGTAAAGAGTCGTGCCGTCGGCGCGCATAAGCGTAAGCGGCGGGACCTCGTTGTTCTCGCTCAAGCCCAGTTTGCCCTTCAAACCTAGCACCTGCGTCACTTTTTCAGCATCAAACTCAAGAATGCCCTTTTCACTGAAAACAAACGGCGAAGTCTTAAGTTTCTGCATAACCTCATTGACCTGCATGCTCCAAACAAAGTCGCTTTCCCAATCCCAACTGTCGTAGGTTACCCCGACGCGCTTCATGGTTTCTCGGAAGCCTCCAAGGCACAAATCACTGACTTCACGGATAAGCTGCTTAGCGCGGGGTTCACCGTCCTCGTAAGCACGGTTAAGCCTACTGATTTCTTCCTCTGGATTTTCATCCATGCCGATTTTGACCATCAAAGCCTCAAACAGGACAGGATGCTTCTCTTTCAGTTCCGCAGCAATCGACATCCACTCATCGATTTCCTTGTTTGTCTTGGCCAAATCATCCATTGAATTTACTGCAGCGGCAAGGTCACGCACTCTCTTCAAACGGTTAATTTCAACAAGGCAGCTGGTCACCGTGTAAATTTTGCCCACGAAAAGATCCGGTTTTTCAGTTGGTTTGGGCCTGCTCAGCTTGTCGTACCCATAAGCGATGACGGAGGACTGCCTTCCAACGTCGTCGATGTAGTAGTGCCGTGAAACCTGGTGTCCTCGGCACTCTAAGATACGTGCCAAAGCGTCGCCAAGCATCGGGTTCCTGGCTTGACCGATATGGATTGGGTGAAGCGGGTTAACGCTGGTATGCTCAACAATGATTTTGGTAGGCTTAGAGGTTTTAACAAACCCGTAATCAAACTTTAACCTCTTAATCGACTCCAGCGTTAGGGCTGAAAACTTTGGGAAGTTAACATAAAAATTGATGTAGCCAGCACCTGCGCAGGAAACCTTCTCAATTAAATTGAAGTTTGATGCATTGATCGCGCCTGCAAGATGCTCAGCTAAGGCGAGCGGTTTCTGATTCAGTTTCTTCGCCAGCTCGAAACAAAGCGATGAAGCCAACTGCCCGTACTCGATGTTGGGCGTCTTGCTTAGTGAAATATTCGGTATCCTTATTTCCGGCAAAGCCTTCTTCAAAGCTTTGGCTAGCACCGTTTGGCATTCACTGCGGAACTGTTCGAACGGATTTTCAGCAATCATCATTCTTTTTCTCCGTATTATTCGGACGACAACTTGCTTAGTTATGTTTTAAAGTTAAACCGTTACTTATCTGTGTAATGGACGCAATTAGCGATGAAAACTAAAATAGTTTATTCTGAAAAATGTTTAGGCTACGGCGCATGGCACATTGAGGGACCGCAAAGACTCAAGGTTGCATCTGAAATTCTGAAAGGCAAAGGTTACGAGTTTCTGGAGCCTAAACCTGCATGCGAAGATGACTTGCTTACTGTGCATGACGCCGATTATCTTTGGAACTTAAAGAAAGGTCTAGTGGAAGATCCTGATACACCAGCATACGATAACATCTATGAGTACGCAAGGCTTTCGGTTGGCGGTGCTCTTTTAGCCAGTCAAATCAACGGGTTCTCTCTTATGCGTCCTCCAGGGCATCACGTTGGCCGAAATGGTGCTGCATTAGGCGTTCACTCGCGTGGATTCTGCTACCTCAACAATATCGCAATAGCTGTAGAAAAAATAGGCAAAAAAACTTTGATTTTGGACATTGATGGACACCATGGGAATGGAACCCAAGAGATTTTCCAAGAAAACCGGAAAATCGTGTATCTTTCCCTGCATCAGTCACCAAATTACCCTGGAACAGGCGATTTTACCGAGGGAAATTGCATCAACTTTGTTTTGCCGCCAGACGCTGGAGGGCAACTTTACTTGAAGACGCTGGATAAAGCCGTTGATATGGTTGATTTCGGCAAAGTCGAGATAGTTGCGGTATCAAGCGGTTTTGACACTCACTTGGGGGATTTAGCGACTTTAGGGTTGGATGAGCGTGACTACTGGGAGATCGGAAAAAGAATTGCGAAAATGGGAAAACCAGTCTTTTTTGTTTTGGAAGGCGGCTACATTGGCGAAAAACTCGGTTTAGACATTGATAGTTTACTGAGAGGTTACGAAGAAAACAAATATGTTGAATAGAAGACTACTGTTTTTGCCTTTTGTCCATCGTCTTCTTGTTCAGCTTTTCAAGTGTAGCCGAAACTTTTTCGGATCGTTTCTCCGCCGAAGCCAATAGCGGTTTCCAATCCTTGTTCTTCGCCATCGTGGCCATCTGTTCGCATTGCGCAGGCAGATTTGCCAGTGCGTCGTTAAAGAGTTTGTCCGCTGCCTCATCAGACTCAACTACTTCTAGGGCTTCTTCGGGGCATGCTTCCTTGCATTTAGGTTCGCCTTCGCACAGGTCGCACGCAATGGCTTTTCCCGTTTCTGGGTTTATAGTTATTCCACCATGTTCACAGGCTTGAACGCACCAGTCACAGCCTTCGCAGGCTTTGTCATCGATGATAAGTAGACCAGTTTCTTCTGCCTGTATGATTGCTTTCTTTGGGCATGCTTTAACGCATCTCGCGTCTTTGCAGCCTCGGCATGACAGTGCAAAGTTGAAGAGAGGCGTCATGCGAACAACTCGGATCCTTGACCTCATCGGATTCCAGATTGCTTCGCCTTTCTCCACTGTGCAAGCGTATTCGCAGATTCCGCAGCCGATGCATTTAACTGGGTCAACGGCAACGAATTTTCTTTTCTGTTCTGTTTTAACAGATTGCATTTTGATGACCAAACCTTTCTTTGGTGTTAGGAAGTTTGTGCATAATTCCTTTTAACCGTTGCTTAAGAAAAGCATTCTTTTTATTGGAAAAAAGCCGGGCAAATCTTCCTTTATCCCCTTACCCATCGCTCCCAGCGCCCTGTAACCTTGACGGCACCAGTTAACAAGCTTGTGCTATTTTATCGGTTGGATTTGCGTGTTGGCGACTTTTCGGCATGGCAAATTTCATATACAAGTCGAATAATCTAAAACGGGGTGCAGCAAATGAGTGAATCATACTTCAAAAAGAAACTTGAACCGATCAAGGTAAAACAAAAAAGCATTTCCCAGCTTCTTTCAGAAATGAGCAGAACCGCTTACCAGGGACGCAAACTTGGCGAGGCAGTTGATGTTTGGGAAAACATGCTAAAAGAAAAAGATCTTACCATCGCAATGGGCTTCGCTGGTTCGATGAGCACAGCGGGGCAATGGACAATTATCAACTGGCTTATAGAGAATCGTTTCATAGACGTGTTAGTTTCCACCGGTGCTAACGTTTCAGAAGATATAGTTGATGCAATGGGGTTAGGTTACTGGCAGGGAAGCCACATGGTTGACGACTCAGCGTTGCTTAAAGCTGACGTTAACAGGTACTACGACGTTTTCGGAAAAGAGACTGATTACCGAAAAATGGAAGAACTAATCACCGATTTCGTAATGACTCTTAAAACCGACTACAACTACACATCCGCAGAGTTTCTGTATCTGCTCGGCAAGTACCTTGGCAAGAAAAAGATTCCAGCCATCTCAACCATCGCCGCAGCCAACGGGGTTCCAATCTTCAGCCCAGCCATGGTTGACAGCGCTTATGGCGAAACATTCCTTATGGCTAAAAACCAAGGTCACAGTGTTCACATTGACTCAGTGAAGGAATTCGACGAGTTCATCAGTATAGGCACGAAAACCAAGGACGTCGGCGTAGTTTACATAGGCGGCGGAGTACCCAAAGACCTTACACAGCTCATCGCCATATCCGTTTCACCCCTCACCTGTGACGAAGGCGTCAAAGGCAGAAAAGGCGGCTTACGCAAAGGTCTGCAGGAATACTACTACCCCCACAAATACGCCATACAAATTACGACGGATTCAGCGCAGTGGGGAGGCTTAAGCGGTTGCACGTTGGAAGAAGCCATCAGTTGGGGCAAAATCAACAATCAAGACGGAACACGTGCAGTCTGCTATTGCGATGCCACTATCGCGTTGCCGCTGATAGCACATGCGCTTTGCGAAAGAATGACCGAAAAGCGGAAAGGGCCAGATATGAACTGGCTATTCAAAGGTGTAACTTAGCCGCTTGACTTTTCTGTCAAGCTAAACTTTTTCCGGGGCAACCCCATCATAGAGCAGTCGCATTTAGTTTTTGATTAGCTGTGTAGCGAAGAGCCACTCATCAGAAATTATTAGAATTTTTATTATTAAAGAAAGAACAACAAGCATTTTTTGGTTCCTGTACTACTAAGCTTATTGATTACCATAGATTAAGACCTATAAGTATACCCTCGAAATCGCTGCTGTAATTGGAGAAGAAGAAACTTTGTTAATGGACAATTGGCAAGAGGCGTTATTGTTGCGCTATGCTTGCGTTTGGAGTAGCAACATTACTTGTCTCTTGGCGGCGAGGCGGCGCTAGCACGTTTTTGGCTCCGACGATTTGAACTATTACGTAGCCTATTATTAGGGGAGACCAGAAGGTCACGCTTCTCACAAGTGCCGCGGTAATTCCGCTAAGAGCTGGGTTCAAGCCGTAAAGCACAAAAATGGTTGCCAATAGTATGTCAAGCGTGCCCACAGAGAAGCTTGCTGAGACATCCGTCAAAGATCCCGCTACAAAATAGATTATAATGAAGAAACTGAAAGATTGGTTGAAGATGCCGAGTGCAAAGAAAACTAGAAGATACTGGGAAAGGTTAAACAACCATGATATTGTTAGGAAAACGAAAGGTTTTACTAGGTACCTTGGTTTTTCGCGGAAGGTTTTGAATCCCGAATAAAAGGAAGCCAGACTGTTCTTTGTTTCCGGTGACAGGTCACTTGATTGGTATTTCTTAGGCCGCAGAACTCTCAGAACTTTTAACCCTAAGGACGCCATCTTTCCAGCTGCTTTTTCGCTGAAAGCCAAGTACAGCAGAATGACGAGGTAAGCCGTGGCGCCGATTAGGATAAAAATGAAAACGGTTAACACTACTGCTGGGATGTTAGCTTTTAGGAATAGTAGCCCCGCGCTCGCGAAAAGCCCAGTTACAACGATTAAGTAGGCTATTATGCGGTTCGTTATTCCTCCGGCGGCAATTACACCGTAATTATCACTAGTTTCTTTATGGACAAGGTACAATCTTGTGAGTTCGCCGCAGACTGTTTCACAAGGAACAATTAGATCAACAAAGTAGCCAGTCCAATAATACAAAAACGCGTTTTTCAAGCTTATCTTGACTGAAAGCGTATTTAGAACCGCTCGCCAAGAGACAAGCCAAAAAAAGTTGCCGAGCAAAACCGCACCTATTGCCAAGGAATAGTAAAAAGCATATTGCCCTGGGTTCACTCCACTCAGGACCACCAATATGTTTTTGAATCCAGCAAAAAAATACAGGTATAAGACGAAAACAGTTAGCCCTATGAAGATGAAGAAGAAAGATTTTCGAATTGATAAATACTTGATCGCTGACAAATTGCGAATTACGCTTCCGATTACAGTTTTAAACCTAAATGGGTTACTTTACCGTTACGCCTACATTATTTTTTTTCTTTACTTTAACAACTTAACAAGGCCAATCTTTGACTTCGACATGTAGTGTCCTTAAGCGACTGTGCCAACTCAACAACAAAGAAGGTCAAATAAGCTTGCTAGATGATTGTTTCTCGTTTAATCTGTCGAGAAGGGAGCTGGTCATAATGGGCATTATCACTGTGGCGTCGCCTTCAATCATTATGCGCCTTGCTTTTTCGCTGATTTTTCCCCATGAAACGGCTTCGCGTGGTCGAGCTCCACTCAGGCTACCGTCCCACTCATCTGCTGTGCTGATATAGACGACATAGTCCAAGCCATCTTTGAATTGGTTCCACCATATCGTGTGGTGTTTCGAGATGCCGCCGCCGACAATCAGTGCGCCACTTCTCTTTGCGTCAAAAATTATGTTGTTGAGGTCGCCTTCGTCTTTTAGCAAGTTGATTCTAAAGTCATGGTGGTCTTGACTGAAGAACCAAAGTTGATAGCCTACAGCGCCGTCGGTTATGCCAGGCACGTAAACTGGAATGTTGTTTTTAGCTGCCCAAAAAAGAATTGAGCTTTCGTTACAGCAGCGCAACCCTATTTCTCGTGCAAGCTCGCAGGTTGAAAGCTCACGTTTGCCTTCCTTGTACAGTTCCTTCAGAAGCGCTTGGATTTTCTGTTCAATTATTATTCCGTAGCTATCGTTAGGTACCAGCACATTTCCCAAACGGTTTAAGCCTTCCCGATGAAGCTTTGAATCATTCATTACGAAGCTGCCCTTGTAGTAGTCCTTCCAGCATCGCGCGACGTCATGGTCCAGAGTGCCGCAGGTTGTTATGACGACGTCAACGAGCCTGCGCTTGATTAATTCTTTGATTACGCCTCGGGTGCCAGTGGCTACTATGTCGGCGGGAAACGATAGGAACTTGACGCAGCCCTTTGTGTTAATCATGGATTCCATGATGCTAACGCCTGTCGCAAGTTTTCCAGCGGTGAAACCCCACGCCTTATCCATTTGGCGAACAAGATTGTCCACAGACATTTCTTGGGCGAGCTCGTAGTCTTTCACTGCTTCTTTGTGTTGTTTATGTGCTTTTGGCATGGCCTAATCTCCTTGCAATGGATTAATGAGCGTTAAAATAAATATGTGTCTAGCGCTTGGGGTTATTCTGATAGATAACTGATGATTCTTTGGTAAATATCGTGGTCAGATGAGTCTTCGTAGCCAGCGTAGATGCTCGGGTTGTCGTTAACTTCAACTACAACGTATTCGCCGTTGACTTCTTTGATGTCCACACCGTAGAGCCCTTTCCCAACCACACTACAGGCTTTCAGAGCCACTTCCCTGAGCCCAAGGGGCATATTTCGCTTCCTGAGGCTAACCGTTCTGCCCCAAATTACTGTGGGTTTGCCTCGGAGTTTGGCACCGTGTTTCCATTTGCCTTTGGGAATCATGTATTTGCAAACGTACAATATGTCGTTGTTCAGTACGCCGACTCTCCAGTCGAAAACTGTAGGGGTAAACTTTTGAATAGCCAAAATGTCAGATTTCCTGAAGAATCGTTTCGCAACATCCCGAAAGCTTGTTTCGCAGGCAGCTTTCTCAACGTAACGCGAGAAACTCGTGTATGGCGCCTTAATAACGACGGGTTTTCCGAGAGAATCAAATATCTCGCTGATTTTTTTGTGGTGCAACTCATCCTTGCTCAGAAATATTGTTGGTATCCGCGGGACATCGTATTTTTCAAAAAGCGCGTACTGATGAATCTTATTTCCGCAGATAGTTATCGATTCCGGGTCGTCGATAACTTTCAAACCCAGTTCCCAAGCAGTTTTAGAAACCACGTACGCAGTGTTCAACGGGTCAGTGGTTGCTCTGATGAAAACCGCATCGTATTTTGGTACCTCCGAAATGTCTTCTCGAAAGATGAAGTGGAATTCGCTTCCCTGCTTTTCAGTGGCTACCTTGAAGTTTTGCAGTGCGCCTTCCTCACGCGGATCTGTAAAATTATATTTCTCAACAAAACACGCGATCTTAGACACCGAAGGGTTCACCCTGCTCAGAAATGAGCGAGACCTCTTTGGATATTATTTTCAAATCCTGTTCGGAAAGCTCCTCTTTATTTACGGCTTGCAATCCACTAAGATAAGCTTTGTCAACAGTTTTTTGTATGTACAATTTGCAGATTGGGATCCCGAAGGTCTTGTAGACTTTTTCCGCGATTTTCTGCGTGTCTGGATCTTGGTTAACAGTTTTGCCGAAGTATGTGTTGATGGCGGAAAGTTCGCCTCTGAGAGGCTGCGCGCATACAGCGAATTTATAGTTCATGCCTAAGCTTTTCATAGCTCGGTAAAGAGCACTCTTGTTGTTGGCTACTTTGAAGCCACCATAAATGAAAGGGTTAACCGCGAAAATCAGAACTGGGAAGCCGAGGTCGCTTATTATCTTTTTAACAGAGTCGGTAACGATGAAAGGTAAAGTTGCTACGCCTGCTTTGGCTGCTCTGAGAAGAAAAACCGGGGTTCTGCTTGAGTCAATAATGTTCTCGCATGACGGAATGACGTGGTTGCCTAGAATTTCAGCATGCATGGAAACATAATAACCAGTCTTGAGGTATCGGTATTCGTTATTGATGTTGAGGGTTGGTTCTTTGATTGTGGAATCTAAAAACGTTGCAGGCTTTATTACTTGCAAATTAGTGGTTAGGTCGATGTTTGAGACGACCAACACGGTCATGGGACACCAGGGTTAATCAGAAGGCGTTATTGGTGCAGTTATATTTAAGATTAACTACCGCCATATTCGCATCCCAAGCTGACGCTAAACGGAAAGAGGTACAACCTCACGTATAAAACGCTTGAAGTCTTTGGACCGGAACACGAATTAGCACTCGTAGATCGAGAACTGAGACCTTTGCCGATCTCCGACAAAATCATCAAGGATTATTGCGGAAAAATCATTAACTTCGTTGAAATGCCCTCATTCACTTTTGGCAAAGAGCTGCAAATGCATGTGATGGAGTTGAAAGCAAACTCTCCGTTTAAATCCCCCATCGAATTTGAGGAGACAATGCAGAACGCGGTTTCAACTCTAAGCCAAATCGTGCAAAAACACGGCGCCCTGCTTCTCGGGACAGGGATGCATCCTCTGCTAGAGCTTAAGGAAACCGCTGTCTGGCCTCATTACCACAGAAAGATTTATGATGAATTCGCCAAAATCTTTAATCTAAACCAGCATGGTTGGCTGAACATCCAAAGCTTCCACCTGAATCTTCCATACCAAAAAGAGAAGGACGGCGTCCAACTGCATAATTTGCTCGCCAACCTCTGCGCTTATCTTCCAGCCATCACCGCTTCCTCCCCACTTTACGAAGGCAAGGCCGGCCCAGATAGGGACAATCGGCTGAAGTTTTACAAAGCAAATCAGAAGGAAATCCCATCAATAACAGCTGATGTAGTTCCCGAGTACACTACCTCGTTTAGCAGATACAAGCACGATGTTATCGTGCAGTACTCAGAAGATTTGGCCAAGGCAGGCGCTGAAAAAACAATTCTTTGGCGCGAATGGATCAACTCAAGAGGCGTGATTTTCCGTTTTGACCGTTCAGCCCTTGAAGTACGGGTGATGGATGAGCAAGAATGCATTAAATCCGACGTCGCATTGAGCTGTTTTATTCGAGCGGCGCTCAAAGGGTTAGTCGCGAAGAAAGCTGAGCTTTTGCCGCATGATCTGCTTGTTCGCGACTTCAACGCTGTCATCAGGGAAGGGTTAAACGCTAAAGTTTCAAATCCTCACGGCAAAACTGCAAAGCAAGTGTGCCGAGCCTACCTTGACCTGGCACATGAGTATGCTGACGCAGATGAAAAAAGGTACCTCTGGCTCGTTGACAAGCGACTGGAAACTGGCAGCTTATCCGAAATCATACTGGACAGAGTTTTACGCCGTGCTGAAAAAACAAGTTTCCATGAAGCAATAGTAAATATTTATTCAACGCTTATTAAATGCCTATCCAATAATGAACCCTACTTCTAGAAAAGGGGAAAACACCATGCATGAAGATGACAGTGGAGTGACCTATTCCTTTAATGTCTGCAGGCACTGCATAGACGGCTGCTGCAAAGATGCAAAACCGCCGCTGTGCGAACAACGGGAAAAAATCATAAAAGAATTCTTGGAGAAACAGAAAATCAGCATCAAAAAACCCTTTGTCAAAGCAGGCTACTCTTACCCCACGGTTGACGAGTTTCTTTTCTGCAGTTTTTTCAACAAGAGAACAGGAAAATGCCTAGTACACCAAGTAAAGCCTGAAACATGCACAGCTGGTCCAGTTACATTTGACGTTAATTTTTCTACCAAAAAAATTGAGTGGTTTCTCAAAAAAAGCGAAATTTGCGCTTATGCGGAAACACTTTACACTGATAAAGAGGCTTTTAAGAAACACTTCGACGTGGCTAGAAAACAGTTAACTCAATTAATCTGCGAACTTGATCCAGAAGAGCTTAGAACCATAGTGAAAATTGAGGAGCCCCATACATTCAAAATAGGAGAAGACGACCTGCCTCTAGAAGCCGTAAGAAAACTCGAATTGAAATGAGTTTTTTTGGATTGAATATTCAAAAGACCTTGTATCCTCTGCTGCAGCAGATTCTCGAGTTTAATAATGCCCTGTTTTTGTTTCGCGCATTTTCCTCGCATGATTCAACCTAGCGGCGTTTCTTGCTCCAAGAGCTTTGTCTTAAGAAGCGGCTAGAGAATGTTTGCCGGCTAACCTTGAGGAGTTGCTCTAAATCTCTTTCAGAGTCGATATCCAACATAACGCTTGAAGAGACGAAGATTTTGGTCATAACATTTTTAGCTAACGCCTTGTCAACGTGCCTTTTGAAGCTGTTAGGTCCAAAGCAAGGTGAAACAATTCCCGGCGGCGTTTGTAGCAGAGCGTTGGTTCCGCCGTTTCGCGAGGGCGAGATAACCACCGAACTGTTTAACGATAGCTTGACTAGTTCGTTTACATCTTTTTCTGTTATGAGCGGAACATCTGCAGGTAAAATTAAAACCAGTTTTGCGCCGTTTCGAACACACCATTTTGTCGCCTGATTGAGAGCTTGGTTTAGGCCTTCCTGATTTTCTTTGAGAAAAGTCATGCCGAAATCTTTCACTAATCCCTCCACCGTTGAGTCGGAGCTTACTACAACTGTTTTGGTAACTTTTGAAGACTTCAAAGCGTTTAAAACATCCTCAATCATAGCTAGGGTAAAAAGAGGGCGTTCTTGAAGGGTAAAAAAGTTGGAGAGCCTTGTCTTAGATTTCAGTAGCGATTTTACTGGCACTATGGCGAAGGTAGACATATCCAACCAACTTTTCAGGATTAGACAGGACTAAATTATTCTCAATTATTTGGCGCTTAACAGTTTTAAGATTTATGCCTTTATTTGGTTTGCCACGTTCTAACTTGCCCCAAGTTAATAAAAAGTGAAAATTCACTTATGCTTCAAAATCTAGCAAGCCCGCATCCTTCAGCTTTAAGGCTAAGACAAGGTTGCCGCTGAGGTGGATTTTCCCACCGAAAAAAGCTTGCGTCGATTTTAACTTTCCGTTTACCAGATCCATGAAATCTGTGTCAGCAATTGTCAGGGTCAAGGTAGGCGAGGGATGGGTTCCTTCACTGATCTTTAATATTTTGTTTTTTAAGGTAAGTACCCAACTGCCACCGTTCGGTCCAGTTAAGTTCAGTTGGGCGGTAACGTCAAAGTCATCTGCTTTTTCAGGTTTGAATTTACTCGGCAGAATTTCCTCCAAGAATTGTTTAGGTGTCTTAGCTTCCATTATGTTCAACTCAAGTTTGTTTTTTCATTTATCTGAATAGATCTTTTTCTTTGGGTCTTGTAAGTTCAACCGCCGATGTGTTTTCTGCGGTTTGGTAATTGTAGCCCCTGATGATAGCTGCTGGAATCCCTTCGTTTGCTTGCCCAATGACCAGTTCCGCTGCCGAGGATAATTCGTCTGCTATGGCTGTCTGTTTTATTCTAAGGACGTACCCAAACAGGTCTTTTTCGCCCCGTCTATCTCTAATCGGTTTGATTCCTGATACACCGACTGCCACGTTTATTTCACCCATGCGAAACGGTCTTCCATGCGTGTCGGAAACAATTACCGCCACATTAGCGCCTGTTAACCGTTTTATTTCTTTCCTGATGTTCTGTGCAGAAGCATCCGGCTTTTTCGGTAGGGGCACCACGTTTCTGTCGCC
This sequence comes from Bathyarchaeia archaeon, assembly GCA_049515895.1. Lineage (GTDB taxonomy): Archaea > Thermoproteota > Bathyarchaeia > Bathyarchaeales > Bathycorpusculaceae > Bathycorpusculum. The sequence goes on from JBEKTQ010000029.1 coordinate 15,218, forward strand.
TGAAACGTTCGACCTGTCGACACCAGCATTAGCACAAATTATGCCGCTTTTTGTTTCTGAGATTATGCTGTTCTTGTTCAATCTGACGATTTCTTTGGTTTCCTGAAGGACTACCTCGACCAAAGCTGGGTCTTTGCCTGTTTTCAACGCTACTTCTTCAGCTTGCTTCGAGGGGACAACGTCGTCAAGGTTAACAATGTTCCCTTCAGCTTTGGAAACGACCACATGGGTTACCACGATCACATCTTTTTCTTGTAAGGGCGTTTTCTGCTTTTCTGCTGCTTGAACAATTAGCTGCCCTATGTTATCTCCCTTCTTTATTAGCGGAAGATTCTCAACGGCAATTACCATTATTGGTTTCATGCAGTCTTCACTCTATTTTTAAAGCTAATACTACAAGGACTAATACATTAAAAGGTTATCTTGCACGATTGTGAAAACTTTCGGAAAAATGATTTGCAATCAAAAAATTTTGAAAAAATAGAAAATAGAAAAAAGTAGCTTTGGTTTAGCCTCTGAATTTCTGCAACTTTTGCAACATCTCTTTGTCGCCTTCAGCATCTCCAGCGCATGTTGCAATTATGCCGTCTACTAAGCCTACTAGCCTTGCAGCTTTCTCTTCTACCGTATCCATTGTTGCCGCTGTGGGCCAACCGATCCTCTTGACTATCTCGGTATTCTTTGGTGTGCCGACTAGGAAGTATGCGTAGATCGGCTTGTTCATCTTCTTGCATTCAGCTGCTACTTGCTGGAGAATTGGGAAGGATTTGTCCTCGAGCCTCATGAAGTAAATGAAGTCCCATGGTTCTTGTGCGCGTTTTATAGCATCCTCCGCGGAGGCTCTTGCTGTCAGTAGGCAGCCGAGTTTGAGGTTCTTTGTTTTAACTGTGTTGCGTATAAAGTCTCTTGCAGCCTCAGATGAAGGCAGCATCTTGATTGGCTCGCCATATGCGGGTTTATCTCCCATGGTGATTGCCAAGCCATCTAGGCCTATGACGTCGGATGCTAACGCTAAGCCTCCAACTTCAACAGGTCCTTTATAGTGCAGAATGAATATTGGGCAGACATATTTTTCTGGGTACTTACTCTTTAAGATGCAGCTTACGACGACGCCGCTGGGCGCTGGAAACCCTGCTGCGCTGTCAGTAACGTTCCACCCGTCAACTAGGTCCTTGATTTCGTCTGCAAGCTTCAAAAATTTGCGTGTCGGGACAAACTCATTTAGTATTTTCATGGAGATTTCATCTCGGCTAAAGGCTAACTGGGTTATCACTAAAAAATCTTTTGTATACTGACTATGCGTGCTTATGTAAAGAAAAGCCTTTGATCATGTATGAAGGCAGGGCGAACGGTTCCTGTTGCCAATTCTCGATATGCGGCGTTTGGTCGGATGCTATGGTTTCGGCTGGGCTTTTGCAACTTGAGCGTCATGTTTTTTCTTTGTCAACTTAAGAAGCAGCCCTTTCGAGAACGCTCCTTCTTCAATAGGCTTTGATTCTAGGAACCCCGTTTTTTCAGCGTTTGTGAAGAGTTCTTCGCCTTTTTCAGTGCGGATAATCGTGAATGTCCAGCCGTCAAGTCCCAGTCCGCCAACGGAGACGTCTGCGAGTTCTGAGCTGAAGTCTTCGCATACACTGCAGCTTGTTCTGACATACTGCTTTATGTCTGCAAGCGGGATGGATGTGGTCCCGGCGGGTGTGGTTACAAGCATTTTTCCTTTAATGTTCATTTTGGTTATGTCGTTGAGGTTGATGCCAAGTTTTCCTTTAATATGGTTCTCCATGAGCCCCTCGTAGTCGAAACATTCCGAGCACATGAGCCCGACGAGATACTTGATTGGGGCGCTCATCTTCTTCACGTTGTTCATCTGCATTTTTCGGATGGCTTGAATCTGGCAGGGCGTGCCTACGAATGCAACTTGAGTTTTCTTCTGCTTAATCACTTCAGGCAAAGCCATTAACGCTGAAGAACAAGTGTATTTTGTTCCTGCCGACTCTACGATTTTCTCAGGGGTCGTTGCAAGAACGGGGACTGGAAGGAACGGTTTTTCTTGGCTTTTTCCAGAAACCACGGCGCCGTCTATTAGCCCGCTTTTCAAGGCAGCTACCAGCATTGCTGTGGCGGCCCCACCGTCTTGGCGAACCTTCAGGATGTCACTTGGTTTCGCTTGGGCGGCGACTACTCGGCGGTAGACTCCGAATTCTTCCTGCGGGTTTCTTATTTTGCCGAAGGTGAATTCCTCAGCCTTCGCCATTGCCCAGTTGAAACGTGGGCAAGCTTGGGCGCATATGCCGCAGACTTTGCATTCCTTCACCAAATTAGGTTTTCCCTTGGCAAGTTCAAGGCTGCCGAAGGGACAGGCGACAACGCACGTTCCACAGCTTGCACATTTTCCTGTTTCAACAACCTCAGTTAATAAAGAATTTCCAAAACCAACCTTTTTTGCGCTCATGATGGAAGCATATGAAAGTGATTCTATTTAAATATTAAATAAAGAAGCCCTTTGGGGTCCGCAGTGCCGATTTTCAAATCAGCGGCTTGTATCGCTTGCTATTTTTGGGTTCGGATAAGTAATAAACGAGTTTTCAGCTGGTCGTTTAATAAAAGTGCGAACAGGAAAAACCACGCTAACGTTATAATTACGTAAATTGGAGGTATTGGGGCTAAACCAGGTATTCCAATTACCGAGACTAACGATGATATAACAATGTCTACAATTATCGCTGTTAGGAGGGGTCGGCTGGGTTTTGACTTCCAGAAATTGCTTCTTTCGCGCACTACAAAGATTGTGAATAATCCGCCGAATAATAACATGTCAAAAGAGAAAGTGTTTAGGACGGCTGTGTTGGACACCCCTAGATAGTTAATACCCAAGTATAGCAGCCCCAGCGACTCAATCACCGTTGCGGCACCCAATACTGTGGCTCCTTTAATAAGTGGCGTGATATTCCAGGTCTCAGGCTTTTCGGATGCTGTAACGTTGTCGGTAGAGAGCGATATAGTAACGAAGTCGACTAGGAAAAGCAACAAAACCACCTGAAAAGCGCCGACAACAAACAATCCAGTCAGCAGAAAAGCCACGATGACGAACAGGATTACTTGGAAGGTTTTCACGATCTTGTTAAATATCCATGTCAAAATTCGCTGATAGATCACTCTGCCGGTTTGAATCAAGTCTACAATATTGGACAAACCCTCTTCCGTCAATACAACGCTGGCTGACCCTTTCGCCACATCCGTCGCGTTGCTTACAGCTATGCCGACTTCAGCCTGTTTCAGTGCAGCTGCGTCGTTGATCCCATCTCCTGTCATTCCAACAACGTGCCGTTCAACCTGTAAACCTTTGACGATGCGGTATTTTCCTTCGGGATAAATTTCGGCGAAACCATCGGTTTGATCGACGATTTCTGCGGTGACCACCGCGTTATCCACGTTTTTTTCAATGTCTGCCATCAGCATTATTTTTTCTCCGAGGCCTACCTCTTGAGCTATCTGCTTGGCAATCGGCTGCGAATCGCCAGTTAGCATCTTTACGGCTATCCCAAGAGACCGAAGTTTTGCTATTAGTCTTGCAGATTCAGGTCTCGGTTTGTCATAAAGTGCCACTAGCCCAACCAAGTCCATTGCTGCAGATTCTTTGCCTGACGCGACGGCGATAACGCGGTAGCCTTTTTCTGCAAAAGCATCCATTTTGTTTTTAATCTCTGTGACCTCTTCTTGTGTGAGAAGACTAACTTCTGATACGGCCGAGACGGCGCCTTTGATAACCCTTAATGTTTGGTCTTGTTTCTCAACGATTGCTTCGGTTCTCCGTGTCGAAGGGTCAAAAGGTGTGAATTTACTTTGTTTGTAGTCTTCAAGCTTTATTTTTCTGTCTTCGATAGCTGCAAAGAAAGCTAAATCTATTGGATCCTGGTTCGCCTTTTGCGATGCAAATGCGCCGAAAATGAGGGCGTCATCTTTCGTGTAATTGCCCATTTCTGCGACGTCTGCTACCGTCAGTTTGTTTTCCGTAATTGTTCCTGTTTTGTCAACGCAAAGTACGTCCATGAGGGCAGCGTCTTCCGAGGCGCTGAGTCTAGTAACGAGCACCCCCTTTCTTGCAAGCTCGTAAGAGCCAAGCGCCATGGTTATTGTAAACATCGTGGGCAACGCAACTGGTATTGTGGCCACAAGCAGGACCAACGCTAAAGACAGAACATCTAAGAGGTTTAACCCGCGGGCCCAAGAGACAGCGGCGGCGACAAGGAGCAGGGACACCACCAGAACAAGAAGCCACTTCATGAGGTTTGAAATGACTCCCTCCATATGCAGTTTCGGCCTAGCTAACTGAACAAGCTGAGTTGTTTTGCCAAACATTGTACGTGCTCCAGTCGCAGTGATAATCCCCGTAACTTCCCCCTTCTTAACAAGCGACCCAGAATAAACGACATCACCTACCTTCTTCTCGACGGGAAGAGACTCGCCAGTTATAGCCGACTGATCAAACGTTGCTTCCGAATCAAGGATTTTAAAGTCTGCTGGCACGAAATCGCCAGGCCTGACCCTGATAACGTCGCTCGGCACAATTTCACCGACGTTTATAGTTTGCCAGACGCCATCTCTCAAGACTCTTGCCTGCAATTGGAGTTTCTGTTTAAACGCTTTTACCGCTCGTGTTGCCTGCTGTTCTTGGATAAACCCTAAAATGGCGTTGACAAGGAGCAGGGCAGCTATTATGTAGACGTCTAAATATTTTCCTAAAACAGCGGAGAGCACAATGGCAACTTCCAGCATCCACGCTGCTAAACCCCAGAACCTTTTTGCAAAAGCCACGATGGGGCTTGCCCCCTTCTCTGCTACCTCGTTGCGCCCATACAACTGCTGTTTTTCCTTGACATCTGCAGAATTCAAGCCCTTCGCCCCGTTTATGGTTGGCGCATCCTCCGCTTGGACATTTGAACTTCCACCAGTTGACGTTTCAGGCAATTTTTCTTAACCTTTAGAATTCAGTTGTTTTATCATAATATCCAAATATAAACCTGCATGTCTGCTTTTGAAAAGAAATCTAAATTAATGATCGCTTACCTCTATTTTCCCGTGTGAATTGAATGAAAGTAGCGGTTTCTGGCAAAGGCGGCGTTGGTAAAACCCTTATTGCAGGCGGCTTAGCCCGCGGTTTTGTAGAGCGAGGACTAAAAACTATAGCTATCGACGCTGATTCGTCTCCAAACCTCGGCTTAACGTTGGGCTTATCCACTGAGGAAGCCCGCAAAATCGTCCCCATTTCCGAAAACAAAACGCTCGTCGAATCCAAGACAAGCACGGGTTATTCGGGTGTGTATCGTTTACAATTCAGCGTTGACGACATAGTCCGTGACTACTCGGTTGGCACGCCGCTTGGTCCAAACTTGATTGTTATGGGTACGGTGCAGTCGATGGGTGCCGGATGCATGTGCGCACCGAACGCTGTCATACGAGCTTTGCTGCGGCATTTGGTTGTTGAACGGGATGAGGCAGTTGTTTTGGATCTGGAGGCGGGTGTTGAGCACATCGGTAGGGGTACCGCAAGGCAAGTTGATACGCTGCTAATTGTGGCCGACTCAAACCTGAAGTCTTTGGAGATTGCTAAGCACATACATGACATGGCTAAAGACGCTGGGATGCAACAGCTTTATCTGGTTGGCAACCGGGTTATGAACGAAGCTCAGAAGGAAGCAATCAGCAGCTTTGCTGAAAAGAACGGTTTGCATTTACTCACTTTTGTGCCGTTCGACCAAAAAGTCATCGAAGCTGACATGCTAGGTGAAACCCCGCTCAAAAACATGGAAATTGAAGCTGTCAAAACCATAGATAATATATGCGAGCTTCTGATAAAGAAATCGCACTAATGACTTTGAGGTTTATTCGATGAAAACTCTTGTGACAATTGGCCGCGGTGGAACCGGAAAATCCAGTTTCACAGCTTTAATGACCAAAACTCTTATCGAATCAGGCCAATCGCCCCTTTTGCTGGTTGACGCTGACCCAGACCAGAACCTTGCTGAAATGCTTGGAATAGACCTCAAAGAGGCAGGAAAATCAACAATCGCCGAACTACTTGTCAGCACATTCATAGAGCAAGGAGGCACTACAGTCGGCGTTCCCCCAACCGAACGCATCGAAAGCCGCATTTGGGAAAGCGGTCTCTTTGAAAGCAAAAATTTCGATTTCCTCGCGGTGGGCACCAAATGGGTTGAGGGATGCTACTGCATGCCGAATTCCGCGCTGAAAGGGGCGTTGGAATCGTTGACCAAAAATTACAGATTCATCTTGGTTGATTCTCCAGCTGGACTTGAAAATCTGAACAGGCGAATCACTTCAAACGTTAACGATGTATTTGACATTCTTGACCATTCTAAGAAGTCCTTTGACCACGTTAAAAGAGCTTTTAAGATAGCTAAAGAAGTTGATATGAAGTTTGAAAATTTCTATTTGATCGGCGGTTACCGTTTTCCGGCAGAGTTGGGGATGCAGGCAGAGGCTGACTTGGGGTTCAAGTTTTTGGGAAAAATCGTTGAGGACGAAGATTTAGATGAGTATGTTCTTAATGGGAGATCGCTGCTTGATTTGCCAAGTGATAGTAAGGCGTACCTTTCAGTGAAGGCTATAATGAAGATGCTTGGCTACTTTTAGCGCCAAGATGTTTACATTGTGAACCGCTTTCTTTACACATTTTTTCCGAATCTTGGCATTTCTGCAAGTGTAACATGACTTTTGCCTTGAAATCTGGAAAGGTTTAAAAAGAAAGTAAGGCAGTTTATAGGTAAACCTTTACAGAGGTTTCTTTAATTTGACTACTAAAAACGTTAATGTAAAAATTGACGAATTAAAGACAAACAATAGTCTCATAAAAAATCTTCAAGTTTCCATAGGAAAAGTTGTCAACGAAAACTACACTGAACCTATGGGCCCAACACCAATGCCTTCGATGTCCACCCTTAGAGACTGGGACATGAAGCTCCTCAATAGGTACAAGCCATTCTATATGCCTGACTGTGACCTTTGCTGCCTATGCACTTTTGGAAAATGCGACTTGACAGCTGGCAAACGTGGCGCTTGTGGAATAGACATCGGTGCCCAATCCTCACGCATAGTACTTTTAGCATGTTGCATTGGAGCTGCCACACACACCGCCCACTCACGCCACATGATTCATCACCTAATTGAAAAATACGGACGTAGATTCCCGTTAGACATCGGCGGCTTAAACATAAAAGTTGAAGCACCAATCACGCGGTTAGTTACAGGTATAAAGCCAGAAACACTCGGCGACTTAGATGAGGTTTTAGAATACGCTGAAAAAGAAATCACACAATGCCTTGCAGTCGCCCACACAGGCCAAGAGGGTAACAATCTTGATTTTGAATCAAAAGCATTCCATGCCGGCATGATTGATCACATAGGCATGGAAGTTGGCGACATCGCCCAAGTTTCCACATTAGGCTTCCCGAAAGCTGAGCCTGAAGCTCCACTTGTTTCGTTAGGAATCGGAAGCGTGGACTTGTCTAAACCAGTTATCATGGCTATTGGGCACAACGTAATTCCATCAATCGGAATTATCGACTATGCGAAAGACCACAAAGTTGACGATAAAATTGAAGTCGTCGGATTATGTTGCACAGCACATGACATAACCCGGTACTATAACCGCGGAAGAATCATAGGCCCAATCAGTTGGCAACTACGTTTCGTAAGAGGCGGATTTGCAGATGTAGTTGTTCTCGATGAGCAATGTGTCCGCACAGACATTTTTGACGAAGCACAGAAAGTTCACGCTCCAGTCATCGCCGCCTCAGAAAAGAATTGCATGGGCTTCAAGAACCGCACAGACGACCCGGCAGATGAAATTGTCTCTGACCTCGTAAGCGGCAAAGTCCCAGGCGTTTTGATCCTTGACCCAGAAAAGGTCGGTGAAGTAGCAGTCAGAGTTGCACAACAAGTCGCGCCAATCCGTAAGAAGATGAAGAATCTTCCAAGCATCGACGAGATTAAACAAATTGCTAAGACCTGTCGACAATGCAACATGTGCCGCAGAAGCTGTCCGCAAGACCTCAAACTACCTCAAGCAATAAAGGCAGCCGCAGAAGGCAACATGGTCCCACTCACCGACCTCTATGAATACTGCATCGGATGCGGAAGATGCGAAGAAGCTTGTCCAGTTAAAATGAACGTCCACAGCTTTATAGTGAAAGCAGGCGAGCAATTCATGCTTGCAGAAAACAACTATTGTAGAGTCGGCAGAGGCGCAGTTCAAGACGTTGAAATCCGCAATGTTGGCAGCCCAATTGTGCTCGGAGAAATCCCTGGCATACTTGCAGTTGTGGGTTGCAGTAACTATCCGAAAGGTGGCAAAGATGTCTACGATATATGCAGAGAATTCGCCAGCAGACGATATATTGTTGTAGTGTCTGGATGCTCAGCTATGACCGCAGGCAGCTACCGCAACAGCGAAGGCAAAACTCTTTACGAGGAATTCCCAGGCGGCTTCGAAGCTGGAGGAGTCCTCAATGTCGGCTCATGTGTGGCCAACAGTCACATCGCGGGCGCAGCAATCAAAGTAGCAAACATTTTCGCAAAACGCAATCTCAGAGGTAACTACGAGGAAATCGCAGATTACATTTATAACCGTCTCGGCGCAGTAGGCTTAGCTTGGGGCGCATACTCACAAAAAGCCGCTGCAATAGCAGCCGGATTCTGGCGCTTAGGCGTTCCAGTGCTGGTTGGTCCCCACGGCGTAAAATATAGACGTATGCTTCTCGGCAGGGAAGACAAGCCTGAAGATTGGGAAGTTTACGATGCACGCACAGGAAACAAAGTCAACGTAGGCCCGGCGCCTGAACACTTATTCCAGACAGTTGAAACGCCGCAGGAAGCAATGGTTTCAATTGCAAAACTCTGCATCAGACCCAACGACACATGGAAAGGGCGAAGCATAAAACTAAGTCACTACGTTGATTTACACAAGCGTTACTACGGCTGCATGCCCCAAGACTTGCACCTGTTCGTAAGAACAATGGCCGATGTCCCGATGACTCTGAAAGACGAATTCAGCAAGATACTGGAAGCACACGAATGGAAGGAAACAGTAATTCCTGACCCGACCTTGCTTCCAAGAATGATCCGTAAAATGAAAGGGTGATAAGGCATGTCATGCGAACCTTGGCAATGTGCTGAAATAGCAGCAACAAGAAAAGCAAACCCGATAAATAAACCCGAGATAGTAGTAGCAATGATCAAAAAAGCCACACGCCCTTTGCTCATAGTAGGCAGCTACGCAACTGAACGCTGGATGGAAGGCAAAGAGCTAATCGACTACCTGATTGACTTCGCTAACGCATCAAAAGTTCCAGTGGTCGCCACTGCGCATATGGTCGGCGAATTCTTAAAACGCGGTTATCAGCCAGCTGGTTTCATGTCTGCAATGGACATAGGCAACCGTATCGTTGACCCTAAATGGAAGGGGCTCGACGGCAAAGGTCCATATGACCTTGTCATGCTTGTGGGGCTCCCATACTACATGGAAGAACTCATGTTGTCAGGATTCATGCACTTCGCTCCGGACCAGAAAACCATGACCTTGGACAACCTGTATCATCCTCATGCAAGCTGGTCTTTCCCAAACGCAACCCTCGAGGAATGGGCTGCAAACCTCAAAGTCATAACTTCAAAATTTGAAGGAGGACAATAAAAAATGTCAATGTTTAAAGATATACCCGTTGATGTAGGAGTAATCTACGAAGGAGAACGCATCAGAAGAAACGACATGCAAGTTGAACTCGGCGGACCCGCAGTCAAACAAAAATTTGAACTAGCCAAAGTAAAACCCATGAGCGAAATCGACGACGGAAAAATCACCATAATCGGCCCCGACATAAAGGACATGAAGGAAGGCGGAGCATACCCTCTCGGCATCCTTGTCGAAGCTGCAGGCTCAAAACTTGACCAAGGCCTTGAAGGTGTCGTTGAAAGACGCATCCACGGCTATCTAAACTACATCGAAGGCTTCATGCATCTGAATCAGCGCTACGACATCTGGATACGCATCGGCAAAAAATCATTCCAAAAAGGCTTAAACAGCTTTGAACCAATCGGCAAAGTTCTGTACCGCTTATTCAAGAGTGAACTCCCGATTATCGAGAAAGTACAAATCACCTTTATAACAGACACAGCCAAACTTGATGAACTCTACCCAGAAGCCATCCAAGCTTACGAATCACGCGACGCAAAAGCACGAGGACTCAAAGACGAAGACGTCGACACATTCTACGGCTGCGCTCTATGCCAATCATTCGCGCCAAGCCACGTCTGCGTAATCACACCGCAAAGGTACAGCAACTGCGGCGCCATCAGCTGGTTTGACGGCAAAGCCTCAGCAAGCATAGACCCAAAAGGGCCCGTCTTCGCTATACCCAGAGGCGAAATGATAAACGCTGAAAAAGGCGAATTCTCCGGCGTCAACGAAACCGCAAAGAAACGCAGCATGGGCGAAGTTAATCAAGTCTGGCTCTACACAGCATTCGACCACCCACATACTTCTTGCGGATGTTTCGAAGCCGTAGCCTTCTACATCCCAGAAGTCGAGGGATTAGCAGTCGTCCACAGAAGCTTCAAAGGCACAACCGTGAATGGTTTACCATTCAGCACTATCGCAGACTCAGCGGCAGGCGGAAGACAAATTGATGGATTCCACGGAATGTCCATTGAATACATGAGAAGCAAGAAATTTTTCGCAGCGGACGGCGGATGGAATCGCATCGTTTGGGTGCCCAAAGAAGTCAAAGAACGCGTTAAGGACTTCATACCGCCTGAGCTAGTTGACAAAGTAGCGACAGAAGAAGACGCAAAAACTGTTGATGAACTCAAAGCTTTCCTGAAGACCAAGGACCACCCAGTCGTAGCAAGATGGGCAGCAGCTGAAGAAGCACCAGCACCAGAAGCGCAAGCAGTTCAAGTCAACGAAGAAGCAGTTGGTACAATGATACCAGTTGCAACCGCAGGCACACTGCCAATAATGGCGGGCGGCTTCAGAATCATACTCAAAGACGCAAAGATTTACGCCAACAAAGTCATAATCCAAACAATCAAAGACGACAAAGACAAGCGGTGACACAGTTGCCTACAGACGGCGACAAGAAAAAAGACGATGAAGAACTAAAACTCAGCAAAGAGCTACTTGATGCACTCTCGAAGTTCAAGCAAATCGAGATAGAAGACTTCCAAATTGACGTCAAAGAGCTAGAGCTAATCTTCGAGCCTGGAATGGCCGGGCAAATAATGCCCAAGCTAAAGCTTCCAGCCGCAGTTACAGGCGGGAAACCGACAGCGATACTTCAAACAGCTTTCATCCCGCCAGTTGAAACCTACCCTAACAAGATAGCAGAAGTCAAACTCGGAGCAACCCGAAAGGAAGGGGGAACACGGGGAACATCATTCACCATAGGCGGCGAAACGTCACCTGCATTCTATAATTTCGAGCGGCCAACCACTCACAAGCCAGTCATCACCCTTGACGTTTTCGACATGGAAGTACCATTAAGCAAAGCAGTGAAAATGCACGTTAAAGACGTCGTTGGAGACCCAGCAGCTTGGGCGAAACTTGCGGTAAACCAGTTTAAGGCTGACATGGTTACAATCCACTTAATCAGCATCGACCCATTGCTCAAAAACGCCACACCGAAAGACGCGGTGAAAACAGTCGAAAAAGTTCTGCAGGCCGTTGACGTGCCACTAGTCATAGGGGGATGCGGTGACCCAATTAAAGACGCCGACGTTTTCGAAGCAGTCTGCGAGGCTTTCCCAGGAGAACGCTTCCTCATCAGTTCAATAACCGGAGACATGGATGTTGAACGCTGCGCAAAATTCGTCAAGAAAAACGGGCATGTAGCACTCTCATTCACTCCGATGGACCTTAATCTGGCACGGGAACTTAACAGGCGCTTATACGACTTTCTTGGCAGAGAAGACATCGTAATGGACTTAACCACTGCAGCGTTAGGCTACGGCTTAGACTACGCATTCACAAACATGGAACGCGCAAGACTCGGCGGATTAATGGGCGACCTGGAACTGGCCCACCCGATGTCTTCGGGAACAACTAACGCTTGGGCTGCACGTGAAGCATGGCTGAAAATGTCCGCTGAATGGGAACCACGCGAGCTCCGAGGCCCACTCTGGGAAGTAACAACAGCCTTAACACTGTTGCTGGCAGGCGTTGACTTGTTTATGATGATGCATCCAGCAGCGGTAAAAACACTCAAAGACGTGACGAATTATCTGACAAGCGGCAAAAAAGCAGACGCATCCAAGCATGCTGACTGGATTACATTGAAGGCTAAAGGGGTTGGAATGCAATGAGCGAGAAAAAGAAGGCTGGATTAAAAGAATTAAGTCCCATTGACATTTACAAACTGCTTCCAAAAATCAACTGCAAAGAATGCGGCCAAGACAACTGCATGGCCTTCGCCACAAAAATCGTTAACCGCGAAGTAAACATTGACGGTTGCCCGCCACTGCTGAAGAAGGAAAATGAGAAAGCATACGCAAAACTCAAAGATCTGTTGAAACCCGCCGTTAAAGAAGTCATTGTCGGAGATGGTGACAAAGCAAAGAAACTCGGCGGCAAACTTGTCATGTACCGCCATGAATTCACCTACACGAACCCGACAGCCATCGCAATTGATGTGACGGACGAAATGCCAATGCAAGAAGTCGTCTCGCGTGTGCAATACACAGAGAACTTCAACTTCGAGTACATCGGTAACACGCTAAGACTTGACATGATTGCTGTAAGATGCACATCCGGAGACGCGGACAAATTCAAGGCAGTTGTCAAAAAAATCGCTGAAACAACCAAACTGCCCCTGATACTCTGCACCCTAAACCCTGCAATTGCTGAAGCGGGCTTAATGGCGGCACCAAAAGCGCGACCGCTACTTTACGCGGCAACCCAGAGCAACTGGAAAGACATGGCGGAACTCGCGTTGATGTACGACTGCCCATTAGTTGCATCTGCACCAAACGACTTGAACACTTTGGTTTCACTAGCAAAGACACTGATGGCTTATGGTGTGACCAACTTGGTTTTAGACCCAGGCACTTTCGCGAACGAAGGCTTACCTGACACAATCAACAACTTCACGATGCTTCGCAGGGCAGCAACCAAAGGCGGCGAAGAACTAGCAGGGTTCCCCCTAATCGGAGTCCCCATGGTCGCTTGGGAAGACGCTGCATCAGCTGAAGACCTGCTAAAATGGCGTGAAGCGTACTTAGCGTCAATGCTTACCGTACGGTACGCGGACGTGCTCGTTATGCACAGTGTAAGCGGCTGGTCACTGTTGCCAGAAACGGTGCTAAGGCAAAACATTTACACTGACCCACGCAAACCCGTCGCTGTAGCTCCAGGCCTCAAAGTATTCGGGACACCCGACGAGAACTCGCCTGTAATGTTCACCACAAACTTTGCCCTCACATACTACACCGTTGCCTCTGACCTTGAAAGCAGCAAACTCAACGCTTACCTAATCGTGGTTGAAACTGAAGGCTCAGCAATCGACAGTGGCGTCGCAGGACGAAAACTAACCGCGGAACGCGTAGCCGACGCGATCAAAGCCTCAGGCGTAGAAGGCAAAGTAAAACACCGCAAACTCATCATCCCTGGCAAAGCGTCAAGAATCAGCGGTGAAATCGAAGAACTCAGCGGCTGGAAAGTCATGGTCGGCCCAAGAGACAGCAGTGAGATACCCAAGTATCTCATTGAGAAATGGCAGCCATAAACTTTCTTTTTTCATTTTTGTGTTTTTTATTAGCTAGCTGTTTTTCATCAAGTTTTTATTTTAGCCCCGAGAATTGGTTAATGGTGATTTTTTGGATCATACAATTGTTCACTTTGAAATATTAATAAAATTAACATCGGTATTTAGTTTAGTCAATTTTATTATGTAATGTGATTAAAATAAAGTATTTTGCTTATGCTTCAAAATTAAAACGTTACTGCTTAAACGAACTGAGTATTTTTTCAGCAATTAAGAAAGGGAAATGACAACACCAATCTTTTTTCATTTTAGTAAGCATGGGACTCATTTCCTATAATGTAATTTTGAGCATTCATCTATAATGCGCTTTTACATAAAATTATATGTTCCAAAGGGACAGGCCAGTTACAGGGTCATTTTTCCGTTCTAGTTTTTCTCCCAATAGTTCAGTTAGGTGAACTTCGGTAGCGAAAACTTTTCCCTCAAGCAGATGTCCAGCTTTCGTATTGCCATTGTGGTCAGCCAGAACTACATGGGCATGAACAAAAGGCTTACCGTCCTTAATGGAAATGTTGCCCACACAAGTTGCAATCTCTTGCGGTGCCAAAAGTAAAGTCTCCAAATACTCATGGTTTTCTTGGTCATAAAATCCAAGCTTCGCACATTTCAAAGCACCAATTGCTGTAAAGCTTGCGGTCATAATCGCATTCTCTTTTGCCAATTCAGTTACAACCTTGATTATTTCTGAATCATGCTTAGCCCGCACAAGAAAAACTCGTCCAACCTCTAATTGTTTAAAGCTCATTTTCATGTCTCCTTAATTCAAGTTATATTAACTGATTTAATAATTTTGAAATTGATAACGCCATTTTTCCCTGCACTGTGTAGTATGTTGACCATTAACAGTATGTGATTAGAAACGTGATCCATAGCAGAAAGCGGAATTAAAACCATTTTTCACCATTTCAGGAGCACGCATGCGCGCGAATTTGAAGAAAACATGTTTCAGCCTGGCCGGACTTGCAACTCCAAGCCCTAACATGCAATCAATCATATACCACTCGAAAAAATAAGGTTTAGATGCGAAACAACGTGAAAACGTAAACAGTCAGCAAAATTAGAACAAGGTTTAAAGACTTGTTAGAATCTTAAAATGTACGAGTTAAGATGGACTGTATTCAAAATGAAGAAAAAATTATTTCTTCCGATGCTTGTGGTATGTTTAAGTATTGTTTTACTAACTTGTTCGCTAGATAATGTCAAGGTTGCAAGTGCGGCCCCAGCTTATATATTGAGCGACGGGTTTGAAAGCGGCAACCTAAACGCTTGGGAGTCTTACTACGGCTCCTCTAGCACGTTTTTCATAGAAAGTCAAACCGTTAACAACGGAGTCTACAGTGTTGAAAGCATCAATTTCGGACAAACCCCTGGAAATTTGGATAATCAATCATTGTCGGGTGCGCTGCCGAACCCGATAGACTTTAGAGAATATGTCTACGTAAACTCGACCAGTGTTCCTTCAACAAATGGTGACTACTACGCGGTAGGCGGATTCTCTACGATCGGTCGCCCCGACTTCGGAGATGGAGAAATATGCATATTCAATGTACAAGGTACGCTTTACTGGGGGCTATATTACCGTGACGTTTCATCACCACCAGGGGGTTTTTCATTTTCTATTAGCAATGACAATAAAACGTCAGACGCTCATCCGGTTTCAATCGGCTGGAACTGTGTTGAGATGGCACACACTACAGGTACATACAATCAAAAAAATGGTGTAGAACAATTATACCTAAATGGTGTTTCTACTCTGAACGTTACAACATATAACGCTGATAGGACACCATACAATGCAGTTATCGGCGGCAGTCAATCAGTCGCTAACCCAAATGATAGTTGGAATTATTACATTGACGATGTTGCGGTTAGCGGTGGTTACATCGGACAATTACAATACCAGTTGACAATGGCAACCAACTATGGAACCGTCACTCCGACAAGCGGTTCTTCTTCTTACAACGAAAGCCAAGCAGTCACCATAACTGCAACGCCGCCGACGCCGGTTCAAGGTGAACGCTATATCTTCCAAGGATGGACTGGCACTGGACCGGGAAGCTACACTGGACCAAATAATCCCTCAACAGCAAATATTAACGGAAATATAACCGAGACCGCCACTTGGGAACACCAATACTACTTAACTGTAACATCAACATATGGTGTCGTCAGCGGTGGAGGATGGGTTGATTCTGGCACTTCCCAAGTAGTTTCAATTAGCCCCACAACCGTAGCTGGCGCTGCAGGAACTCAGTATGTCTTTACCGGTTGGAGCGGTGACGCTTCAGGCACTTCTGCGAACTCAAATCCCATCACAATGAATAGTCCTAAGACGGCTACAGCCAACTGGCAAACTCAATACTTCTTGAACGTGACTTCTGCCCATGGCACTGTTGGCGGCTCAGGCTATTACAATTCCGGCACCAACGCAACCGCCTCGGTTTCTCCTACAACTGTAGCTGGTGCCGCAGGAACTCAGTACGTCTTCACTGGTTGGAGCGGTGACGCTTCAGGCACTACTTCGCCGTCAAACAACATTACTATGAATGGTCCTATGGCGGCTACAGCAAACTGGCAAACTCAATATAACTTGACTATTGCACAATCTGGTGTGGCCTCAGACTTCTCAGGCACTTTCATAACGGTCAACGGGACAGCGTATAGCAGAGCGGGTTTTTCAACTTGGGCAAACCCAGGGACCGTATTCACCTTTAGCTATTCGCCTCTGCTGAACGTAACAATAAACAGTGA
>JBEKTQ010000030.1:0-30861 GCA_049515895.1 Bathyarchaeia archaeon
TAAGTTTCGTGAGGGGGGAAAAGTCGTAACAAGGTGGCCGTAGGGGAACCTGCGGCCGGATCACCTCCTAAGAAAAAAGCATTCGAATGCTTAATTGGAGGAGCAAGGAGAACATTAAGAACACACAGGTGTACGTCAAAGCCCAATAAACATTAGCAATATAGCCAAGGGTTAATTTTCTTTATTTTTTATAATTGAGATCCACATGGAATATTATTTAATTGGGAAGGTTTTTGGGTTGAAAACTCTTTTTAGGGAATCTGACAAAGTAGTTACGCGGTATTCATGTGTCAAAAAGCCTTCATCTCGGATGCCGACTCGGCACTGGCAAACCTTGTCTGGAGAGGCATAGAAAATGAATCTGGAGCAAAAAGCATAATCTCAAGCCAAGAGCAGATTTCGTTTTCATCTCCAAAAGCCGCTGGCGCGCATGGAAGCCGGAAACTATTGATTTTTCTATACAACATAACTGAAGAACCGGCAATGAGAAACATAGCGCTGACTGCTGGTGTCTCCAGAGACGGTGCAAATTTAAAGACCTTTGCCCTGCACTATCTTATTACACCAGTTACCGGAAACGACAAAGACGACCACGCATTACTTGAAACAATAATTCATATACTTTTAGCCACGCCATCGATTTACGCAAATGAAAAAAACAGTGTCGGGCTTATGGTGAAAATGGATTCGCTTTCTTTGGATGAGCTAAGAAAACTGTGGATTGCTTTGGGTACCCCCCTTAGGCTTTCTGTGAGCTTAACCGCCTCCTCAGCTCAGCCTGAGCATGATTCCCAGGCACAGGTAACAAGCAGTATCGTGGCACCGGAAAAAGCCGAGCCTGACACAAAAAATGTTACCCAACTCTACCAAGCTGTGCTCAAAACATTCGCTGAGCAATCCGATGGCTGGAAAAACCGCAACATGGTAGTCAAACAATGGTTGCTCCAAGACTTTAAGAAAAACACCAATATGACCGTTGAGGAGATGTTCACCACTCTTAACAATTTAGGCGACAAATTGGAACAACATTGTCCAACGACCCAGTTCGTAAAGCCCCTGAACCTATTGGCTGGATACTACAAACACCAACTTGACCAACTCAAGGGAATGCATAAAGTGTCACACAATCAAGCTGAGAATCTAGAAACAATAAACATATGGATCAAAGATGTCGAGACTTTAGTGGAAGCGCTGGGGCCGCTAGACTAGAGAAATTGTGCTTAGAATTGAGAGTCGTTTCGTCGCAAAATGCCTTGCCTTTCTTGGGACAATTTTTCGCTAAATGGGCCGAAAGCCGAAAACTTTACTCTGTCAAATTCTTGGTGTAGTCCCAGATTTTATCGCTCACAAAATGCAGTGTCTTGGCTACTGGGCCCTTCTTTGTTTGCCTTGCCGTTTGCGCGTCCATGAGGCTTTCACCCAGCGCGAGTGCTTTCCCAAACTTCACATCAACCACGAGAACTAGGTCGCCTTTGCCGAAGTTGCCTTCGATTCGCACTATTCCTGGAGCCATAACTGTTGCGCCTTTGCAGACGTAGGGGACTGCGCCCATGTCGACCACGATTTTGGGTGCGCCAGCTATGTATTCGCTAAAGTGCAGAGTAGGCAGGATTTTGTTGTCGGCTTTAAAGAGGATTGGTTTTCCTTCGATAAGGTAAATCAAACCCACTTCTGATTCCACGACCTCAACCGTGGCTTTGCTGCTATAAAGCGCTTCCAAGTCAAGCCTTAGGTCTGCTGAGGCTTCGGCTAGCAGCTGTTTTGCCTCTTTATTTTTCAACGGGTATCTTCGCTGTTTCGTAGGCATGCGGTTCGCTTACCGTATCATGCAGGCTTAAGATTTAACTTTACCCCAAAATCCGCCGTCAACAGTTGCGTCGCTTTTTTATATGAGCTTCAACCTTTATTTGCAACCAATCAGTTCTCGAAAACAAACTTGGAATCGAGGTCTAAAAACATGCCTAAATGTCACAGTTGCGGAAAAGAATCTAAGGGCAACATGCCGACTGCGAAGATCGCCGGCGAACAACGATCTTATTGTGCAGACTGTTACTGGAAGGTTGAGAAGGAGTATAAGGGGAAGAGGAGCTGTGAGGAATGCAGCTACTTCTGCGAGGAAACCTGCAAGAAGAAAGGCAAAAAGCTCAAGGCGGTGACAGTTGGTTACAACATGTATTTTGTAGAGGCTGAAAAATGCGGCGACTTCTCCACTGACAAAGAAGTTGCTTTGGCAGAAATCAAGAAGCTTGAGGCACAGGGGAAATTTGAAGAGGCAGCCTCCGGATACGGCAAGTGGGGCATGGTTGGGCAATCGGAAGCGGCAAGGAAAAAGATGCCTAAGCCAAGCACCGACGCCGATGATTTAGTTAGAAACCTGGCTAAACAGGGGCAAACGTTAACTTATTACTGTCCGCACTGTGGGTCGCAACTGAAAATCGGGGCGAAAGCAGCTCAAATCCAAAAGTTCTGCGCAAGATGCAAGGGCGATTTGACACTTATCGATTTAGGTAAATTCATCGAGCAACATGCGTCTTAGCAGAAACAACCCTCCAGCCTTCTCCTACAAGAAGCCTACCTTGAACTGCGGCAGCTTCTAGAACCTTTTTCAATCTCCGAAATGGTTAAATGGGGAGAGTTCAAGTATAGAAGAGATAACGAAATCATGAGGATTACAGCATGAGCGAAATGACAACCGAAATCCTTGAACAAAACCTCGGCAAAGTCGTACTAGTACGGCTCAAAGGCGGAAAAAGCCTCCGGGGAAGACTGAAGGGTTTCGACCAACACTTGAACCTGGTTCTAGAAGAAACAGAAGACACAACCCAAGTTGAAAACCAAAAGAAACTGGGACTAATCATCGTCCGCGGAGACAACGTAGTCCTAATATCGCCGCCGCCTAGGTGACCTCGATGGGAAAAGGCACTCCATCAATGGGCAAGCGGCAAGGCAAAACCGTCCATATTAAATGCCGACGATGCGGAAGACGAGCATATCACGTACGCAACAAGCGTTGCGGAGCATGCGGCTTCGGAGAAACAACAAAAATCCGGCATTACACTTGGATGAGGAAAACTCTTCAAAGAGTAAGAGTCGTCTAAAACCCCAATTCTCAGAACTTATTTCCACTCTGAAAACAACGCATTTTTCAAAATCAAGTCTGCAGCGATGCCTCGAAATTAGCCAATGAACAAAGTTTTGAGAGTATATGCAGGTGGCCAGCCTACATTAGATGGTATTTCTGCGTTTCAAGAAGTGTGATCTGATGCTTTCAGCAAGTAATTCAAGAATTTATTTTACTTCAAAAGAAGAAGAAGATAATGGCAGTGTGCACACTTCTTCTTCCACTTTACGCTGGTTATCGCTGTAGCACCGACAGCTCTTTGGGCAACTCGGCTCTTGAGAATATCAACGTACGTTGGGTTGTTGTATGAGGGCTTTGAAAAAAACTAATATAGGGTGTTGGCTCAGCTTGGCGAGTTGTAGTAGCCCTTGTCTACTTTGACGAAGATTAATGGTCCTTTGCTCTGCGCCATCTCGCGGGCTTTACGGAGTGCCTCGTTAACGATGGTGAAGACTTGCTCGCGTTCGTTCAGTTCCTGCACGTGTCTTTCGCCGAGCTCCATTTTTAGCAGGTTCTCAGACAGAATGTCTGTGCCGCAGATTTCCCCGTTCTTAAGCAGGGTTGTAATGATGAGTTCTTGAAGCTCCTGCTTGTGCTCAATCCTTTTCCACAAAGGCTCCGCGGTGGTGAGAGTTTTAGAAATTTTGTTCCATCGAGACGCGTTCTGGTCACCAATGAGCAGTTTAACGCGTTCCTTCCACTTCTTAAACCAAATCCCAATCCAGACAGTCAAGAACGCTTCAAGCTCAGTTGAATCTTCCTTAAAAACTGCTTCCAACCTTTCAACTACTTCGCATTGGCTCGCTTCTCTTCCAATCATGTTCCAGTGGAACTTTAGGAAATTTGTGAAGTCTTGACAAGCAACCTGCAAAACTTTGCGGTCTGACCCCATAATGTCAAGAGCTGGATCCGCATCCTTCAATTTCTCCCCTATCATCAACTCGACAAAGTTCATTCTCCTATGCCCTCTCCAATAATGACTTAAGATCAAGGTTTCTGATAAACCTTATTTTTTCTGAGGAATATAAACGGTTAAGACGGGTTCAGACAATATTTCAGTTTTCGATATATCGCTGAATCAAGCGATAAAACTTGGAAGGGACGTGACATCTTTTAAAATCAAATCTGGCTCCTCTCGGGCAAGCTCTGCAGATTGAAAAAGCCCAGATAACACGGCTACTGTTCGTACTCCAGCAGCTTTTCCAGCGCGCACATCGTTAACTGAATCGCCCGCTATGATGCAGTCGCATATTTCAACATCTAAGGCTTTAACGCAGCTTATCAGTGCTTCAGGCGACGGTTTAGGTTTAAGCGTGTCGAGAGCAGTTACAACATGGGTAAAATATCTGGCTATTCCAAAAAATTCCAGCTCTTCTATGATGGATTGCTTTGGAACATGCCGCATAGTTATGAGGGCAAGCTTCTTTTTCTCCGCTAACGCTTCAAGTGCAGCCTTAACGTTTGGTATAAGCTTGGTTTTCTTCAGTGTGATTGAATAGTAGGTTTTTAGGTACACACTTAGGAATCTCTTGGTTTCACCGTAGGTAATTTCATTTATCGAGAATCCCTGCTCAAGTCTCCTAGGAATTTCCAAAGCTGTTTCTTTCGTTGGAGGAGCTTGACTGATACTTTGGAACGATACTCTTGCGGCTTCTATGTAAGCTTCGGTAGAGTCAACTATCGTGCCGTCCAAATCCAGAAAAATACCTTTCGCCTTAAAGCCGTTTCCGAGCATCTCTCTCGGTCTCTTCACTGTTTTCTTTATTTCTTAAACGTTTCTTATGTTTCATGAAGAAACAACGTTGTCAATCTGACGTCTGCGTCGATGGCGGAAAGGTTCGTTGTTAATCCGTTTAGGCTGCTGAATTCCGTGTTTCTTTTCCCCGAATGAACGACAATACACCCGCCAGCGCCAGTATGGCTATTGAAGCGTAGAAAGCGTGGTCTATGCCTGATATGAATGCTTGGCTCACGCCGCCAGACAAGCTACTCGTTCCAATGAACACTTCAAAGGCGACTTGGCGAGGAATTGAGGCTGCAGCAACCGAAATTGACAAAACGTAGCTGCCGACTAACCCGACGTTCTGGACGGTTCTCAGCAAACCCGAGATGCTGCCAAATGAACCTGTTCTTGCATTCGCCATCACGGCACTATTGTTGGCTGGGAAAAACATGGATGTGCCAAGGCCTGAGACTGCTGAAGCAAGAAGTACAATGTACAGTGGCGTATTTGTGCCCATAGTCAAGTAAATCAGGACGGCGACTGCTAGGAAGAATATTCCTGTTGTAGCGATTTCTCTTGAACCGTACTTGTCGGATAGCCTGCCCATGATTGGACCCAGAAAGCTGCCTGCGACGTATCCCGGTACCAGCAGCAGCGAGGCGTTGAGCGGCGTGAGCGCTCTTATTCCCTGCAAGTACATTATCACAAGGAAGACGACGGAGAAATAGCCTACGCTTGTGAAGAACGCTGACAGGATGGCGTTCCGGAGGACCTTGATTTTGAGCGCTTCAAAGTCAATTAGGGGGGCTTCCAGCCGACGATCGTACAACACAAACACTGGGAGTATGGCTGCTCCAATCAGGGTTAACGTGAGGTTGAGGGTGCTGAGCCCCGAGGCCGCGAAATTTACAAGCCCCAGAGAAAGAAGAACCAACGCTGAGGCAAACATTCCCATTCCTGGGAAGTCAAGTTTGCTGGGGACTGTAGGGTGAATATCCCTGATGTATTTCACGCCTACCGTAACAGCGATGACTCCGATTGGAATGTTTATGAAGAAAATGTATTGCCAGCCTACGAAAGTGGTGATTATCCCCCCTAAGACTATGCCCAGCATTGCACCAGCGGTAAAGCCCAGTGAATTGTAGCCGTAGGCCCTCCCCCGTCTTTCTCTGGGGAAATAATCGGCGATAATGGCACCGCTCGTGGCCTGCAAGATTGCTCCTCCTACCGCTTGAATCACCCTAAAGCCTATGAGCAAATTAATGTTTGGTGCAACCCCGCATAAGGCTGACCCAACTGTGAACACCACAAAGCCTACATTGAATATTCTGCACCTGCCGTATATGTCTCCGATTCTGCCCATTTGTGTTGTTGCAACGGCTATGACGAGAAGATACGCTAGGATGATCCACAGTGACGTGGCGAGGTCTGAGTGTAGGCTGTCGTTTATTGTTGGGAAAGCCAAAAGGACAATGGTACTATCGAGTGCCCCCATTAATGTTCCGAGCATTACGATGCCTAACACTAAGCTGCTATGCTCTGGTAAGACAGTAATCGGCTTCTTTTGGTCTTGCATTCGGGTGCCTCATTTGTGGCAGTTCTAAAATTGTTTCTTTTCTTGATTATTGGACTGATCGTCAATTTATAAATATGGTGCATCAGGAACCTTCAGTCGCATGGCAGTATAGATTCGAAGGTAGGTTGATGGTTAATGTTTTGGGTAAGTCTAGATAAGTAATTATAATTCATGGAACCTATTTTCAATGTAAATTTGCTTTAGCCGTGTTTCCAGATGCCCGAGAAAACCGCTTCTCCAATCGACATATTCAGCTTAATGTCAGAAGATAGCGCTGAGCAAGCAAAAAAGAAGCGTAGGCAAGAACTTCTGGAGCCGACCAAGGTCAAGGACATTTTCAAGGAAGGAACCATAAACATTAACAAGTTCACTTGTGCCGGAGTGCAATGTAAATTATGCCTTAAGGCCTGCCCGACTAACGCTTTATATTGGGCGAACGGCGCGGTAGGCGTAATGGATGATTTATGCGTTTACTGCGGTGCCTGCGTCTTGAGCTGCATGGTTGACGACTGTATAAAGATTAAGCGTAGCCGGGAAGATGGCACCGTGGAACGCTTCGGTAAGCCAAAAGATGTTTTTGCGATTGCTGAAAAGGTTAATTCGAAAAAACGTTTGGGAAGGGTGAAAGCGATCTTTCCAAATTCTGAAGACTACTGCCAAAGGTATCTCAATAAACCAGAATTGTGACTCTGCGTTTCTCTGGTCAAAGCGCCCGGTCAGTTTGAACGTTGATGTATGTGTTGGAGTCTACGTGAACTTCAACCCCGCCGCTTTGGGCTTCTTTCACTATAACATTAATGAGAAGCAACCTTGAATTGGCTCTCAGAGTTTGAAGTTCAACTGCTTTTTCATTCCAAACCACAGCTGTAACTTGTCCAGAATCATCTACGAGGGTGACCCGGATGATTTTTCCGTCAACGTCGTTTGTTCGGGGAAAGGTCGTTAAGGCTGAAACGGCTCTTACAACGCCTGAAAGGTGTACTGTGCCTGTGGCCTTGTTCAAAGAGGCTATTTTTGTAGTGAACTTCTCAGCGGCGGGGTACATACTGGTTTTTTCGGGGGGCTCAACTTCAATTTTGCTTTTGCTTCCGAGATGCAGCTCTACTTTGCCGTAGCGGTCTTCTCTAGTGTAGCCGTGGAGAAGCCGAACAGGCTGTCCAGTTTTTATTTCGCCGTTTTCAACCAAGTTCGCTTTGTCGTTCCAGAGGACCACGCGTAAGATTCCCTCGTTGTCAGCAATCATTAATGTTGCGTATTTGCCTGGTTTTTCTCCCTCAAACGTGCGAACAGGGTAAATAGCGATTAAGCAGCCTGCCACCGTAACATCGTTTAAGCCGGCGAGTAAGCGGCTGGTCGATAGGATCCCAGTGTTACTGATGCCGTTCTGCTTTACTTCGACACCGTACTTTGCAGCGATCAGCCTCAGCAGTGTCTCGTCTCCAAGCAAGCCTCCTGTTCTCTCTCTTTCATCCCGCAGTTTCTCAAGAATCTGCCCTCGGCTAACCTCCGGGTTTTCTGCGAGAATTCTTTGGATGATATCTTGCGTGGTCATCTTGCGCCGACACGATAACTACTCTGGACGCTTTAAATTTTTTTGCATTTCTCTTCTCTATCTCCAGTTTAAGGCGGTAACGAACTTTCATGTTGTGGGCAAGTTTTGTCGTGTGTGTTCTGGGGTGGAATTTTGTTGATTGTGTTTTGGGTTGGTTTTCTTGTTTGGGGCTTGAGGCGTTTGCAGGTTGCGACCCATAATGACTCCATTCGACCCATTGCGACTCGTAGCGACCCATTCCGACTCGTTTCGACTTTATTCGACTCTAAATTCTTAAGCACAATGCTGAAAACAACACTCATTGCTTTTGACCGAGAAAGTAACCTTCACAGCGGCAGCAAAGTGCAGGTTCCAAAGATATCCACTGGCAGTTCCAATCCTGTTTATGTTTATTATAAACGCCACTCCATTAAACTTGGAGCGCTCAGGAGGAAAACTGTTGGACCTTGCAATCTTCTACGCACTAGGCGCCGCTTTGATCGTTGCGGGAATCATAATTATTATAGCAGCGATTGCGGCTGCTTCAACCCGCGGCGGGCAAAAGGGTGAGAGGAAGGTTAAGGCTGCAGGTATAATAATGATTGGTCCCATCCCGATAATCTTCGGAACAGACAAGAAATCTGTTAAAGTGGTTCTAGCGTTGGCTTTAGCGCTTGTTGTCGCCTTAATCATTGCGATGGTGGTGTTCTACTGGTTGCTGAGGTGAAACGATTGACCCAAGAAGATGGATCTGAAGAAGAAGGCATCGCTGTTTCCAGCAGACTGTTTAGGCTGCTGATTTTAGGCGTCGCGTTAGTTTTAGTCGGCATAGCGTTTTTGATTGTTGCCTCCTTTTTTTCCAGCAGTTCAACAAGCGTCGGAGTGGTCGTTTTTATAGGTCCCTTCCCGATTGTTTTCGGCTCAGGTCCAAACGCGGCGTGGCTGATAACTATCGGAGTTATTCTTGCGGTCTTAAGCGTGGTGTTGTTTTGGATGATGAATAGAAGGCATGATTGTTTTGACTAGGGGAGAGGGTAGGGCAGTTTAGTCGGTTTCTTCTTCCTCTTCTTTGCCATAGTACCCGTAGAGGAAGATCAGGACTAAAGCTATGAAAATTGAACTCATCGCGACGTATTCTAAAGTTACGAAGTATGCGCCTAGATTCATGTGGGTTCACGCTGCTTTTGCTTATTCTTGTAACATCTTAATATTTAAGTTGTCGCTTTTTTCCACTCGTTCATCAACATTTCATAGCTTTCGTCGTTTTCATCAATGATTTCAAACCAGCTTAGGTTCTGCGCGATCTTCTGGGTCAGAAGGTGATAGCACATGTGAACTTTCTTGTCAAGCACGCGGAAGTAGAAGTCGTCGCAGGTGCAGAATTCAGCTTCTGGCATAATAAGGTAGTCCCGTTCTCTGCCGACAACTATCCAAACCACTCTTCCACTCGGCTTGAACGTGTACTTTTTCACTCGCCCCTCCTTTAATGCGTCAAGGGCTTTCGTGAATCTTGACCCAAAAAGCTCGTAGAGTTCAGTTAGGTCGGTGCCTGACAGTTTGCCCGCTGCTTTTGCTTCTCGACAAATGGAGTTTAACGTGTCTAATTCTTGGTTGTCGCTCATTATGCACTCGCAACACTGAAAGATTAAGGGGAACCAGATTTAGGTTTTTAGCCTATGTCAATGGGTTCTCCCTTGGGCCTGTTGTCTGCCTCAGCTTTAGGCACGATGACTTCTAAGACACCGTTTTTGTATGTTGACTTCGCCTCTTTAATCCGGACCTTCGCTGGCAGCTCAACTTCCTTGTAATACTTGTACTGAGGCGTATCCACCGAAATCGTCAACGAATCCTCGGTGCCGTGCAACTTAATATCGGTTTTTTCTACGCCTGGCAACTCCACAACCACGTGGACCTCACTTTCCGAGTCTACAATGTCAACAAGGGGCTCTCGTTCTTCCTTAACCTGTGGCGTGCCTTTGAGGCCTTTCTTTATGTTTCCGAACTCTTGGATTTCAGGCTTGCCGTCAGCCCCTATCTTCATGCTGTAACCGTAAACGAATGGTCCAAGCTCCTTGACCGTACTCCCGTCGGGGAGCTTACGTTCCTTAACATATTCTTTCGGGACTTTATCTGTGAAGTTCTTCAGTTCCTCGTCCATCATTTTCTCCATTTCACGGAACATGTCGTCTATATCGCTGAAAAACGGATCTTTAGCCCGTTTCCGTCTGGTCCACTCAGGGTAATCATCATCAGTATCCGAAGACATAAATATCACTCTACAAGCTAGCCTGCGTTTTCCACTCCAATAAATTTTGTGCAGACAAAAAGTTGAATTGAACGTTGCGCCTGAGGGGTTTTCAGCGGTGCCTTTTGTAATCCAAAGTAATCGGCATGCTGGTTTAAAAGTTTAAATGATGGAAAATAAACTAAATGGATTCAGCCATCGGAAAAAGTGGCGAATTGCGTGCCGGGGTAGCCTAGCCTGGCCAGGGCGCCAGACTCATAATCTGCCATCAATGGCAAATCAGATGAGAAATCTGGAGACTAAAGGGGCTAAACGCCTGAAGCCAAAGGTCGCGTGCTCGAATCGCGCCCCCGGCACCAACCATTTTTGAGATTATTTCATCATAAACATGAGGGGACGTTTGCGAGTCTTGCTCCATTTTTAGTTTTAACAGGCTGTTTTGGTTGTTTTTTGGAACGTGCCCTAAGATAAAGTTAAACTGCGGTTAACATCTCTTAAAGGTGATTAGAGTTAGTTAGTATTGGTTTAAAAAGGCTATAATTGTTTGGAAAGATTCATGTCAATTATTGATTGAAGTGATTGAAGAAATGTTCTTGCGTAATCTGTAAGCCTTAATTTACTTTTCGCTCTGCCCAAACTTTCCTTAAGCCGCTCTTGCTGATTTAACAAACCAAAAATTTTAAAGCAATCCGTATCTCAACTAACATAGGTAGCGGTAAAAAGGAAGATTCTTCTGAGGCGCTGTTTTGAGGGCTTTTGATAGAGTCGTAGATTGGTTTAGGCGAAACTGGTTTGAGGCCGCATTCCTATGCGTGATTGCGGCGTTGCTAGTTTGGCGAGGAAGAGGGTTTATTTTCGCAGGGGACAGCGCCTCATCAGCAGCTGTGCTTACGAGTTCAGTTGTGGTTTACGGGTTGGCATTTGTTCTCTCAGAGTTTTTCCTCAGGCAGCAAGGCGTTGGCTTTGAGAGGTACCTCATAGCTGTCGCGTGTGTTGCAGCCGGCATCTGGTTGCAGCAGGGTTTGTACCATTTCGGTTACGCCCAGGCAAGGACGCCGACAGTGGTTGCTAATACCTTGTTCACTTTAAACTTCAACTTCAATACTTCAGCTTCAACATACCCGCTTTACTGGACCCTTATGATGATAAGCTTACCTTTTGCAGCCTACAAGTACATGAGCCTCAACAGGTACCTTGTCTTAGCCACGCTGGTCAGCGGCGGAATTTATCTTCTCTGGGTTTACGTTGGGTACCCCCAGTTCTTTGCTCCAGGTTGGTTCCCTTCCTCATCCGTCGCGATTCCACTGGTTCCTCAGAGCAAGTCAGCAATCGAGTTAAGCGCCTACATCTTCAATTCTGCCTTTACAATTGTTGGGTTGTTGCCAGCGTTGCTATTTTACAAGAAACCAGAACCCGACAAGTCTGCCGCCTAAAATATCAAATCCCGTGCGGTTTGTGAAGTGTTATTAAGCGCTTACCGCACAATCATCTCGAAGTGAAACATTGAAAGACTACGACAATTTTTTTCTGCCAAGCGGTTACCTGAAGAAGAGCAAAGCTTTCTACCTAGACATTTTGGGGCTTCCCGTCAAGTTTGACTTTTCAAACATGGGCATGATAGCCTTCAGAGTAGGCGACAATGAACCCGCAATCATACTCAAAGACACCCGTAAGTTTCCTGACGCAAAGCCAGCCATATGGTTCGTCGTGAAAAGCGTCCAAGAAGAGTACAAGCGGCTAAGCGAAAAAGGCTTAAAGTTCCTTTCGGAACCTTTTCCGATTCAGACTGGGATGGCGGTTGAATTCCAAGATCCCTATGGCAACAGACTAGGCTTAACCGATTACTCTAAAACTAAGAAACCTTGAAAAGTTGCCCAAAAAGCAGAAATTAAACGTGGCTTCAGAAGGGTTAAATGCCTTGACAGGAAAGATCGCGCCTTGGTTTAACTCATGGCCTGCAGAAGTGCCGAGAACACTAAAGTATCCAATGATACCTCTCCAAGAGATCCTTCATCAAAGCTCATTGAATTTTCCGCACAAGCCTGCAATAGCCTACGGAGAGCAGGAATTCAGTTACGCCCAACTGGAAGTGCTTTCGAATCAGTTTGCTAATGCACTCGTCAAGTTAGGTGTGGAAAGAGGCGACAGGGTAGCAGTTTTCCTTCCAAATATTCTGCAGTTTGTGGTTGCTTTTTTCGGGATCCTCAAGGCAGGCGCGGTCGTAACAGCGATTAGTCCGTTGAATCGGGAACGTGAGGTTGAATATCAAGTATCTGATTCAGGCGCCAAAACCATCGTCGCTCTAGACTCGCTTTTTCCCATTGTGGAGCATGTTTGGGCTAAAACAAAGGCAAAAAACGTTATATTAACCAGCCTTGGCGAGCCAGAAACCAGAGTCCCGAGTAAGCCAAATGTTTGGGGGTTTCAGCAACTGATCGAAGAATCCTCAGAGGCCACTCTCGAAGTTGAGATTGACCCTGGGGAAGATCTGGCGGTTTTGCAGTACACTGGCGGAACTACAGGAACGCCTAAAGGCGCAATGCTGACCCATCGCAACTTGGTTTCGAACGCTTTAGCCTTCGCCGCTTGGATCGGTGGCAAGCCAGCCAAAGAAGCCTTCCTTACTGCGCTGCCCTTGTTCCACATTTACGGAATGACAACCAGTATGACTGTTCCCATCAATTTAGCCTCTAAAATGGTATTGATGCCGCGGTTCGAACCAACCAAAGCCCTAGAAACAATACAGAGGCACAAGGTTACCATTTTCTGTGGTGTTCCGACGATGTACCAGGCGCTCCTAGCAAACTCTGAGTTTACCAAATACGATTTGACATCGATTCGGGTCTGCATTAGCGGGGCTTCGTCATTGCCGCCCAATGTTCAGAAAGGGTTCATGCAGGTCACAGGTGGGCTCCTCGCTGAAGGTTACGGTTTGACTGAGGCTTCACCAGTTACGCATTGTAGCCCTGTGGACAAAACCATGCGTACCGTGAGGATGGGGTCAATCGGATTGCCTCTGCCTGATACTGAGGCGCGAATGATGGATCTGGATACGGGTAGACCGCTGACAACGGGCGACACAGGAGAGTTGGCGGTGAAAGGACCGCAGGTGATGAAGGGTTACTGGCAAAGACCAGACGAAACCGCGACTGTGCTCCGTGAAGGATGGCTGCTGACAGGCGACATAGCCCGCATGGACGGCGACGGCTACTTTTACATCACTGACCGCAAAAAAGACCTCATAAAAACCAAAGGTTATAGTGTTTACCCAAGGGAACTGGAAGATTTTCTCTACGAACACCCCAGCGTCAAGTTATGTGCGGTCGTCGGCAAGCCTGACCCAAAGAGCGGAGAAGTCCCAAAGGCTTTCATAGCGCTTAAAGAGGGCGCGACCGCATCAGCAGAGGAAATCAAAGCCTTCGTTAACGACAAAG
The DNA here is from genome assembly GCA_049515895.1 of Bathyarchaeia archaeon. GTDB lineage: Archaea > Thermoproteota > Bathyarchaeia > Bathyarchaeales > Bathycorpusculaceae > Bathycorpusculum. The sequence goes on from JBEKTQ010000030.1 coordinate 13,631, forward strand.
TGGCACCATATAAGGCAATCCGCGAAGTAGAATTCAGAAAAGATTTGCCTATCAGCTCGGCAGGCAAAGTTTTGAAGCGCCTGCTTGCGGAAGAAGAAAAGCGGCTTAATTCTTAAGCTTTGGCGAAATGTATAAGAGAAAATCTCTGTCTTGAGTTATGGCAGGTATTATTTGCGCGTAAAACTCAATGTAACTGGTATCGTTCAGGGTGTTGGCTTCCGCCCGTTCATTTACCGCATCGCGGTCAAGAACGGTTTGGCAGGGTACGTTCGCAACAGGGGCGACGCAGGCGTTGAAATTCTCATAGAGGGCGATGCGCAATGCGTTGAGAGTTTCAGGCGAGACCTAGCTGAGAAGAAGCCGCCACTAGCGCAGATTGACCAGGTCAAGTTGGTTAAGCTTTCAGGCACAAACCAGTTTGGTGAGTTTACGATTTGGAAGAGTTCAGATGCCGCCGAGTTTTCAGGTTCAATTATCCCTCCTGACATCGCAATCTGCAACGAGTGCCTCACTGAATTGCGTGATCCAAAAAACCCACGGTATGATTATTTTTTTATCACTTGCACTAATTGTGGGCCACGTTTCACGATTATTGAGCGGTTGCCTTACGACCGTGAAAACACAACTATGAGAGAATTCCCGCTCTGTGGTTTCTGCCAAAGAGAGTACAATGACCCAGCGAACAGACGATTTCACGCCCAAACAGTTGCTTGCCCTCTCTGCGGTCCAAAAGTTTACCTGACAACACGCGGCGGTGAACCGCTGGACTCCAAAGATCCTGTGCGTGAGGCGGGAAAGCTGCTTTCTGAAGGCAGTGTGCTCGCGATAAAGGGGAACGGAGGTTTCCATATTGCCTGCTCGGTCATGCTTGATAAGCCTTTGAAGCGACTTCGAGCAACGAAGCATCGTCGCGAAAAGCCCTTCGCCGTTATGGTAAAAAGCTTAGCGGCTGCAAAAACCTTCGCCGAAGTAGGTTCGAAAGAGCAGGAACTTCTGCAATCCCCAATGCGGCCAATCGTGCTGCTGAACAAAAGCGTATGTTACAATCTCTCGCCATTTGCAGCGCCTAACCTTCATAACATTGGCGTTATGCTTCCCTACACTGGCTTGCATCATATGCTCTTCGACGGGGTTGATGACCCGGCGTTTGTGATGACCAGCGCTAACCCGCCAAATCAGCCCATCGTATACGACAACAATGACGCCCTCAAAACATTAGGCGGCACAGTGGATTACTTCTTATTCCATAACCGCAAAATAGCCCACCGATGCGACGACTCCGTCATGCGCGTCCATGGCAAGCGCCAAGTGTTCATTAGGCGAAGCCGAGGCTACGCTCCAGCACCCGTAAGACTTAAGGCGAAGGCGAAGAGGTGCGTCGTCGGCCTAGGCGGCGAACTAAACAACACGGCCTGCATCCTGCTTGACGACAAAGCTTTCATCAGCCAACACATCGGCGACGTCGAAAACGTGGAAACCCGCAGTTTCCTGCAAGAAGCAGCAAACCACCTTTACAGTTTAACCAACTGCCACGCTGAAGCAGTCGTCTGCGACTTACATCCCAAATTCACCACAACGGCTCTCGCGAAGGAGATGGCTGCGGCTGATGGGTTGCCTCTCATCCAAGTTCAGCATCATCATGCGCATGCTGCCGCTTTAATGGCTGAGCACAACTTAGAAGAAGCTATTAGCGTAGTCTGCGACGGGTACGGCTACGGCTCAGATGGCGGTGCTTGGGGAGGAGAAATCCTCTTCTGCACTCGCGACTCATCAAAGTTCAAGCGTCTTGGGCATTTGGAGCCTCAACCTCTGCTCGGCGGGGACGTGGCAAGCCGTTATCCGCTGCGTGTGGCCGCTGGAATGCTCGCCAAAGCCGGCATTGACGTAGAGCCTTGGCTAATGAAGAAGGATGCCCATTTGCCTTTCGGCGAAACTGAAGCCCACCTCATCCTTGATCAACTCAGGAAGGGTTCTGGTGTAGTTGAAACGACGAGTTGCGGAAGGGTTTTGGATGCTGCAGCGGCCGTTTTAGGCATCTGCTACGAGCGAAGCTATGAGGGTGAACCCGCCATGAAACTGGAATCAGCCGCGATAGGGGGCAAAGAAGTTTTGAAGCTAAAACCTGTTTTACACGGTGAGACTTTGGAGACTGCAACAATGCTTAGATTAATTTTCGAAAAAAAAGCCGACTTCTCTACTGCAGATTTGGCTTATTCCGCTCATGCTTACCTAGCAAAAGGCCTCGCATCACTAGCGATAGAAAAAGCCATGGTTCTGGATGTCAAGAACATTGGTTTTACCGGCGGAGCCGCCTGCAATCAGATACTCGCTAAAGTGATGCGTAAGACGGTTGAGAACGCTGGGCTGCAGTTTCTGGTTCACGAGGCTATTCCAGCAGGCGATGGCGGGGTTTCGTTCGGTCAGGCTGTTGTAGGGGGTTTTTCAAGGTTTTAGACCAATCTCTTTTTATCACCGTTTCAAACGCTTTATGTATTGATCGTTATGTGTTTAGCTATTCCCGCTAAAGTCATGAACCTCCAAGGCGACAAAGCCAACGTGGATTTTGGCCAGGGCGTCCTAAGAGAAGTCAACGTGTCGCTTGTTGATGCTAAGATCGGCGATTATGTTATAGTCCATGCTGGCTACGCTATTCAAATAATTGAAGAGGAAGACGCCAAAGAAACCTTGAGCTTGTGGAAAAGCATCCTTGAAGCTGGCCAATAAACGAGGCAAGTTGAGGCATCAGCATGGCTGAAAACCTGAAGTTCCGGAACCCCCAGTTAGCCCAAAATATTGCTGCAAAAATCAAAAGCTTAGCACCAAAGGCTGGAAAAACCAAAATCTGCCACGTATGCGGCACTCACGAGTGGACGATTACGCATTTTGGGTTACGTAGTCTTTTGCCTGACGATGTTGAGGTTATCGCTGGTCCAGGCTGCCCTGTCTGCATTGTGCCTGCTGCTGAAATTGACGAGGCGGTGCAGCTGGCGAAGATGGGTGTTGTAGTCACATGTTTCGGAGATGTTCTACGGGTACCTGGGAGCCAAATGTCGCTTTTGGAAGCTAAAGCTGCCGGGGCTGACGTCAGAATAGTCTACGCAGTTTCCGACGCTATTGATATGGCTAAACGTGAACCTAGCAAGCAGTTTGCTTTTTTCGCTGTTGGCTTCGAGACTACGGCTCCGTCAACGGCCGTTGAAGTGCTCAATAACCCGCCCAAAAACATTAGTTTTCTTGTTTCTCACCGCTTGATTCCACCAGCCATGGAACTGTTACTAGGTGTCGGCGACCTGCAGATTGACGGGTTCATTGCACCGGGGCATGTTAGCGCCATAATCGGGCTTAAACCTTATGAGCTGTTTCCGAGGGTTTATAGAATGCCCACCGTTGTGGCTGGTTTCGAGCCGATTGACGTTTTGATGTCGATTTACATGATTGTTAAGCAGCAAGCCGACGGAGCCGCCAAGTTGGAGAATGAGTATTCCCGTGTGGTTAAGCCTGAAGGCAACCCCAAAGCGTTGGAGATGATGAAGGAAGCGTTCACTGTTACAGGAGGGAACTGGCGCGGCATTGGCAGGCTTCCAGATTCTGCGTTGCAGCTACGCGAAGCGTTTGCAGATTATGATGCAAGATCAAAGCATAACGTTCACGTTGAGCAGGGCAAAGATATCCTTCTCGGTTGCGAATGCCATCTGGTAATCATTGGAAAAATTAAACCCAACGAGTGCCCAATGTTCCTTAAAGCTTGCACGCCCGAGAAACCTGTCGGCGCATGTATGGTCAGCAACGAAGGCACCTGCAGGGTTTGGGCAAAAAACGTAGCTGTTCAAACTTAGCAGATTCTTGGCACAGGGTCGCCGATTGGTCTTGCGATTATTCTTTTGCCGCCGACCTCGGTTTGCATCGCGACGCCTTTGAATTGCTTTGTTGCTTCCCCGATTATTTGTGCGTTCTTTCCCTCTTCAGTTTGTTTCAAGAATCCGAGGGCTTCCTGCGCCTTCTCTTTGACGACGCCGATTATGTATTTGCCCTCGTTCCCGACCTCCAAGGGGTCAAGCCCGAGCATTTCGCAAGCTGCCTGTACGTCCTTCCGAATTGGAACCTTCTCTTCATGAATTAGTATGCCGACTTTGGATTTTTCGGACCATTCGTTAAGCGCATCAGCTAAGCCCCCCCGAGTGGGATCTTTAATTGAAACTACGCCGCCCACTTCGCCGAGCAAACGCTGCGTCATACGGTTGAGCGGTCGCACATCAGATTTTATTTCGCTCCCAAACTTCAAGCCCTGCTGAGCTGAAAGCACCGCCAACCCATGGTCACCAATTGTTCCTGTAAGGATTATTTTGTCGCCCTCAGCTATGTTGGAGTCAAGCGTCCAACGAGCGGCAATGGCTCGATACTGTCTTGCAACCTTTAGGTCGCTGTCCAGAGCTGGAGTTCTTTTTCCAATCCCCGAAACATTCATGACTAAACCACCAAGTGCGCCCTTCTCCACAACCTTCGTGTCACCAGTCACAATGCCGACGCCCGCTTCAACGCACGTGTCATGCATGCTTGACAAAATCCGCTCCAAATCCGCCAAAGGCAAACCCTCCTCCAAAATGAACCCGCAAGCCAACGCATAAGGCATAGCACCCATGGCTGAAATGTCATTAACAGTGCCAGAAATCGCTAAACGTCCGATGTCGCCGCCAGGGAAAAATATAGGTTTAACCGCGTGAGAATCACTTTTAAAAACGACATCGCCAATAACGGCAGCATCATCCATAGCTTCCAATGGCACTTCCGCAGCGTTGCCTAAACCGCCAAAATATTTCACAATATAATTTTTTACTAAGTTATGCATGACTGTGCCCCCAGCGCCATGCAGCATAGTAATTTTCTCATTTTTGGTTGACATTTTACTTGCTTCCCAATTAACAGATGCAATAGCAAACAAGTAAAACATAAACAAATCGCAGTTTAAGATAGGTTTTCGCAGTTTTGGATGGTAGCAAGCAGTGTTTTTTCTGTGTTTTTAGTCGGTTGGCCCTTTTTTTGGAAAAACTATAAAAGGTTAAAAGTTATCCAAAACTTGTACACCTCACAGACGAACTCGCCCTCGTTCAAGGGCTAACTTAAGTAGTCGACTTAGTCGAAAACTTTTGTTTTGATACGGAAAGCCATATAAATTGCTTTTACGTGTTTGAATGCGCATCGGAGATGTAAAAATGCCAAAATGGGGATACTCGGTAATCGACGAAATGCTTAATCAGGAAAAAACAGCGAAAGCAAGCGGCAGAGAACTTAAAATATCCCATAAGGCATCCCGTGAGGTTTGCCACGCCATCAAAGGGATGATGTTGACCAATGCGAAGCAATATTTGCGTGATGTTCAGGCTAAAAAGAAGTCAATTCCTTACATGAGGTATAACAAGAAACTGCCTCATAGGCACGGGCAAGTAAACAGTTTTTCTGGAAGATACCCCATTAAAGCATGCGGTCTAATCCTGAATGTTTTGCAGTCTGCTCAGGCGAACGCGGAAAACAAGAGTTTAGATGTTGACCGTTTACGCATAATTCACGCGGCAGCCTATCAGGGCATCAAACTTAAACGGTACAAGCCACGAGCACAGGGAACGTCTTCGCCGAAATTTGACACAACGACGCACATCGAAATAGTGCTTGATGAAAAACCCACCTCAGGAGAAAAATAAATGAGTATAGTCAAACGTTTCATCACTGAATCAATCAAAAAAACGGAAATTGATGAATTTTTACAGAAAAAGCTTGACCGAGCTGGATACGGCGGAGTAAACATTTCTAAAACCCCGCTTGGAACCCACGTGGTTATCTACGCGATGCGTCCAGGCTTAGTCATAGGTAGAGGCGGAGAAACAATAAAAGACCTTGCTTCTTCGCTGGAACAAAACTTTAAAGTTGCTAACCCTCAAATTTCAGTTTCTGAAATTGAGGTCCCTGAATTCAACGCCTACGTTATCGCATCACGTGTTGCCTCAGCACTTCAACGCGGTGTTCACTTTAGGCGTGCTGGTTTTTGGGCGCTCAACCAGGTTATGGAAGCAGGCGCACTTGGCGCTGAAATAGTCATAAGTGGAAAACTCACGACTGAACGGGCACGCTTCGAAAAGTTCCGTGCTGGCTATTTCCCGAGATGTGGAGAACCTGCGCTTGTTGCAATGAAAAAAGCCGAAGCTCACGTACAACTTAAACCAGGCATCATCGGCGTGAGAGTAAAGATCATGCCACCGGACGCATATTTCCCTGATAGAATCAAGATCATAGAGGCTGCGCCACCCGAGGAAGTTATGGCAACTGCAGAGCAAGCCCAAGCACTGCCAGCAGAATCGCAAACTGAACGCGAAGAAAAGATTGCCGAAGAGCCAACTGTGCAAGCAAAGGAAGTTCAGGATGAACCGAAGCGTAGGGAGGCAAAAGAGTAATGGCGATCATTCGTCTCAAAGAAATCCAAGGTATGTCTTCTGAGGATAGATCGAAGAAACTTATTGATTTGCGTGCTGAACTAGCCCGCATTAAAACAATGGTGAAGGCTGGTGGCGCCGTTGAGAATCCCACGAAAGTAAGAGAGATTCGGAAAACAATCGCTCAAATACTCACAGTGGACAATGAAATCAAACTCGGTATCCGAAAGGGCTCCGAGAAAGAAGTGGAACAGCCGAAGAAAAAAGCTGAAACGGCTGAGAAGAAGCCTAAGACTAAGAAAAAAATTGAGGAGACCGAGGCTTAATGAAAGTGACCCCGGACATTATCAGGTACGAATTTATTGGGCTTGAAGGCAAAGTTGCCAAAAGCCCACATGAAGATTACGTCGGCATCAGCGGCAAAGTAATTGGGGAAACAAGAAACACATTCACCTTCCTGGGTGAAGGTCAAAGGCGAAACGTAATCAAGGAATCAGCCATCTTCAACTTCAAGTTTGACGATGGCACAATAGTACAAATTGACGGTAAACTTTTGGTCGGCAGGACGGAGGACCGACTTAAAAAAAGCATTAAGAGGTTATGGTAATGTCAATGACTTTTAAACAACCTAAAAAAACATGTGACGACCGAAACTGTCCATTCCATGGAACTCTTGCTATAAGAGGACGTGTACTTGACGGCATAGTTCACACTGCAAAAATGGATAAAACTGTCATAGTTGATAGAAAGTTCTTGCAATTCGCGTCAAAATTCCAAAGGTATGAACGAAGGCATGGTCACATCGCATCACACAATCCACCTTGTATTGACGTCAAGGAAGGAGATCGAGTAAGAATCGCTGAGTGCAGACCGATCAGCAAAACGGTTTCGTTTGTTGTTGTCGAAAAGTTAGAGGAGGAAAAGTAGAATGGCTGCAAAAGCGAAACAAAGAGCACTTGTCGCAAAAGGAATGCTTTCTCACGGAAACAAAATCAGCCGTGGTCTATTGTCAGGTTCAGAGCTGCGATGCGCCGATAACACCGGCGCACGTGTCCTGCGTTTGATCCAGGCAATGGGCTATAAAGGCAGACTTCGACGTTACCCGTCAGCCACTGTAGGCGACAAAGTCACAGTGTCAGTTAGGCAAGGATCGCCAGACATGAGAAAAAAGATTTTCCAAGCAGTGGTTGTCCGTCAAAGGAAAACTTTCAGACGCGTAGATGGCGTTTGGGTACAATTTGAAGATAACGCAGCGGTAATCATCACTCCTGAAGGCGAAATGAAAGGTTCAGAAATAAGAGGTCCAGTAGCGAGAGAGGCAGCTGAAAGATGGCCAAGAATCGCAAGTGCCTCAAGCATTATCGTATAGGTGCAAGATTATGCAGAAGACAAAACGTGTAAAGAATCCGGGCAAACAGCGAAAGAGGCTTTTCAACGCTCCTGCCCACATTCGCCACAAGCTCATGTCAGCTCCGCTTTCAAGCGAGCTTGCTGCTTCAAGGGGGTCCAAGACCCTTCCAGTCAGAAAAGGCGACACAGTTCGCATAATGCGCGGCGACAACAAGGGCTTCGAAGGCAAAGTTTCACGAGTCGCCCTGAACGAATACCGAATTTACATGGAAGGATTGACACGGGAAAAAGTGGATGGCACAAACATTTTCCTTCCGATCCATCCGTCTAAAGTTCAGATAAGGAACCTCAACCTAGACGACAAGTGGCGGAAAGACATTCTTGCCAGAAAGAAAGAAATAGAAAAGGCTGAGAAAGAAGAAAAGCCGAAAGCCGTGCCAAAGGAAGCCAAAGAAGCTCCTGCGAAAGCAGGGAAAAAGGTCAAGGAAGTCGAAGAAGAAAAACCTGCAGAAGCGTTACCCGTCAAAGAAGAAGCCCTGCCTGAAACTGCAATAGAAGAAGCTCCCGCCGAAAAAGCCCTAGAAGTTGAGGAAGAACCCGAGAAGACTCCAGCGGCGAAGAAACCGCGAGCAAAGAAACCTGCTGCGACAAAGTCCGCCAAGAAAATCGCCGCTAGAAAAGAAGAAGTTCCAGAGGAAAAGGTAGCGAAAAAAGAAGAAGGCGCTCAAGCAGTGAAAGAGAAGGTGCCTGCTAAGAAAGCAGCTAAGCCGAAGCCGGCAGCAATGAAAACAGCTGAACCAACAGAAGCACCTGCCGAAAAGGCGGCGGCTGAGAAAAAGACGGCCAAACCGCGTGCTAAACGTAAAGCTTCTAAAGAAGTTGGAGGAGGACAATAATTTTGGGTAAAAAAGGAAAAACAGCAAGATTGAAACGTAAGCCAGCTCCAAAATTCTGGCCAATTCACAGGAAAGAAAAGCCATGGATACTAAAGCCCTCATCCGGTTCACATTCACTCCAAAGTTGCTTACCTTTAACGCTTGTTCTACGGGACATTCTGGGCGTTGCACAGACACGCAAGGAAGCCAAAATGATCCTGTCGGAAGGCAAAGTGCTGGTCGACGGGAAAATCCGGCGGAAAGACGATTTCCCAGTTGGCTTGATGGATGTTATATCAATGCCTGACGCAGACAAGTATTATCGGGTAATGCCGTCTCACAAAGGGCTTGTTTTGAATCCAATCAGCAAGGAAGAAGCAAACTTTAAGCTGCTTCGCGTTGAGGACAAGACAACTGTTAAAAACGGCGTTCAAATCGCGTTGCATGATGGGTCAAATATGCTTGTGAAGCTTGCGGATCCCAAGAAGTCCAACGAAGTTGCTTATGAAACATTTGACATTCTAAAGGTTACTTATCCAGAGAAACAAGTTGCGTCTCTGTTGAAGACAAAGGAAGGAAACTTTGCTGTGATTACCGGCGGAAAAAATATCGGTAAAAACGGCAAAATCGTTGAAATAGAAAAAACTGAAGCAAAAAAGAGGCGTCAGGCGCTAGTGGTCGTTGAAGACGCGAAAGGTGTTCGCTACCAAACAATCATGGACTTTATCTTCTCAATAGGCGAAACTGAACCCCTCATTGGCTTGGCGGAGGTAAACGCAGTTGTCTGAGGAAGCAGTGGTTAAGAATTGGGAAGAACATCCGATGCTTAGACCACGCATCGAAAAAGTTGTGGTGAACCTTAACGTTGGGAAATCAGGCGAGCCTCTCGAAAAAGCTAACAAAGTGCTCAAAGAAATCACCGGTCAGACTCCTGTTAAGAAAAAAGCGAAGAAAACCATAAGGGACTTTGGCATACGCGAGGGCGAATCAATCGCGGTTGTCGTAACTTTACGAAAGCAAGCTGCAATCAATTTCCTCAAGAAAGTGTTACCTGTCGTTGACAACAAAGTCTCCAAAACAGCCTTTGATCTGCGAGGTAACTTCGCCTTCGGCCTTAAAGAGCACATCGAAATTCCAGGAGTAAAATATGACCCTGAAATCGGAATCTTCGGCATGGACATTTGTGTAACGGTTAACCGTCCCGGTCAACGGGTAAAGATTCGAAGGAAACAAAAGCAGTCAATCGGCACAAGCCACATGCTAACACCCGAGGAATCAATTGTCTTCATCAGACAAACATTAGGAGTAGAAATCGTATAGGAACAGAGGATGAATGTATGGGAAAACAGCAAGTTAAGAAAGTGCGAAAATACGGTAAAGGTTCAAGACCCTGCGTTAGATGCGGCTCGTATGGACCGGTTATTCGACGGTACAATTTATATTTATGTAGGCACTGTTTCAGGGAGGCAGCCCCGAAACTTGGTTTCAAAAAATATGAGTAGGAGCTAAAAATATGGATACTTTAACGAATGGTTTGATAACCATCATAAACAACGAGATGCGAAACAAGCGTGAGTGCATAATTAGCCCTGCTTCCAAGCTTTTAGGGCGAGTCCTGCGTATAATGCAGCTGAACGGCTACATAGGCGAATTCGAATTTATCGACGATGGGCGCTCTGGAAAATTCAAGGTTCAACTGCTTGGCAGAATAAACAAGTGTGGACCAATCAAGCCACGTTACCCTGCCAAAGTAGGCGAATTTGAAGATTGGGAAAAGAAGTACTTGCCATCCAGAGACGTCGGAATAATGGTTGTTTCCACTTCCAAAGGCGTAATAGCCCACAGGGATGCTGAAGAAAAGAATCTTGGAGGAAGGCTGCTGGCCTTCGTGTACTGAGAGGTCATAATTCATGCGGCTTCCAGAAATATCCAAAACCATTCAAGTTCCCGATAACGTAGACGTCCAGATGGACGGCAAAAAGATAAGCTTCAAGGGCGATAAAGGATCTTTAACACGAGACTTCTCCTTTGCTCCAATCGCAATAGAGGGCGAAGGCAAAACCATCCGCGTCTGGGCAAAGTGGCCACGCAAGAAGGAAGCTGCTCTTGTAGGAACAATATACTCGCACATCCAAAACATGATAACAGGAGTAACAAAAGGCTACTCATATAAGTTGAAAATCGTTTTCTCCCACTTTCCAATCTCAGTGAAACTCCAAGGCAAAACCATTCTGATCGAAAACTTCACCGGCGAAAGAAGAGAACGCAGAGTAAAAACCCTAGGCGACGTCAAAATCAAGATCGAACCTGACGACATTATTGTTGAAGGCGTAAACTTAGAAGACGTAAGCCAAACCGCCGCCAACATTGAGCAAGCTACCCGAGTAAGGCGAAAAGACCCAAGAGTTTTCCTTGACGGCATATACGTTTATGAAAGAAACGAGGGAGTTGCTTAATGGTCGCTGAAAAAACCGAAAAGAAACCTAAGCTTTCACGAGAAGCTCTCAGACTTAGGGCTCGCACACGAAACAAGAAACCCGCGTTCGTGAGAGCAGAGAGCTGGAAATACGACAGATTCAGTTTAAGCTGGCGAAGACCCCGAGGATTAGATAACAAAATCCGTAGAAAAATCAAGGGTTGGCCACCGGGTTCATGCACCGGCTATAAAGGTCCGAAAATCGCCAGTGGCCTGCATCCTTCAGGCTACAGGGAAGTTATAGTTTACAACGTTAATGATTTATCCAAGGTCGACCCCAAAACTCAAGCTGCGCGCATAGCCCATACTGTGGGCAAAAGAAAACGTGCCTCGATCATCGCGGAAGCCAAGGAACTTAACATCAAAATCTTAAACGTCAAAGTTTCAGCAGCGGTTGAAAAGAAAGAAGGCGAAGAAGAAGCTGAAGGCGAAGAGACGGGGCAGACTGAAATAGCGGAAACAGAAGCTGAAAAGGAAGAAGCCCATGAGGGCGAAGAGCAAGCAGAGGAAACGGAAGAAGAAGCTGAAGAAGAAAAGCCCAAAAAAGGCAAGAAACCAAGGAAATCCAAGTCTAAGCAAGAACTGGAAAAAGAAGGAGAAAAAGAACAATGACCAACCTAACTAGTCAGCGGCGTTTAGCAGCTCAAATCTTAAAGATTGGGCAAAACCGCGTATGGATTAACCCTGAATTCATGGATGATGTTGAAAGCGCAATAACACGCGAGGAAGTTAGAAAGCTGATCCATGAGAGAGTTATTGTTTCTATGCCTGAGAATGGCGTAAGCAGGTCAAGGGCTAAAGTCATAAGATCAAAAAAAGCAAAAGGTAGACGAAGTGGACCCGGCAGCATAACTGGAGCTGGCTACGCAAAAGTTACTAAGAAAGAGGCTTGGATGATAAGGATTCGGTCTCTTAGACGTAAGCTTCGCGAGTTAAAGGCAAGCAGGACAATAACAGAAGACACGTACAGCCAATATTACAGGATGGCTGGCAGCGGGAGATTCCAGTCAATAGCTGAACTAGAGCGCAATTTAAAAGCTAACGATTTGTGGAGGAAACGTTAATTTGGCAAAAAGTGGCAATTACAGAGTAAAATTAAGGCGTAGGCGGGAAGGAAAAACTGATTACCAAGCACGTAAGGCTTTGGTTACTTCCGGAAGGCCTCGCCTTATCACACGCGCTTCACTAAAGAATATTACAGTGCAAATAGCCATTGCGAAACCTCACGGTGACGAGGTCTTAGCCGCAGCTAACAGTCGTGAATTAGGCAAAACCTACGGGTGGAAAGCTCCATCTGGCAACATTTCATCAGCATACCTTACAGGTTATCTTTGCGGTCTAAAGGCGAAAGCTGCAGGCGTAAAAGAAGCCATTTCAGACATAGGCTTGATTGCTCCCACTAAAGGCGCCAAAGTTTTCGCGGCGTTAAGCGGAACTGTGGATGCCGGAGTGGATGTTCCTCACAGTGAAGAGAAAATCGTTAAGGAACGCATGAAGGGCGAACACATAGCGAAGTACGCTAAAAGCTTAGGTGTGGGGTCGGAAGAGTACAACGCAAAATTCTCAAAGTACATCGCACAGGGTGTTGCACCGGAAAAACTCCCGGAGCACTTCAACAAAGTTAAGGGTGAAATCACAGCGGCATTTAAGGCCGGCAAACCTGTTGCTGAAGCTGCGCCAAAAGAGAAAGCTCCAAAAGCAAAGGTAAGCAAGAAAGGTGAAAAGAAAGCATGAGTCAAACTCAAAGACGAGACAGACAAAGTAACCTGGAAACATGGGTACCGAAAACCCGTTTGGGCAAAATGATCCAGGAAGGCAAAATAACAACAATAGAAGACGTATTCCTAAGCGGTATAAAAATTTCAGAGCCTCAAATTGTTGACTCCCTAATTCCTGACCTGCAGGAAGAAGTCATAAACGTTAACCTAGTACAGAAACAAACAGACGCTGGCGAAAAATCCCGATTTAAAGCCATCGTTGCAGTCGGAAACAGAGACGGCTACATAGGTTTAGGTTCAGGAAAAGCCAGTCAAGTACGAAACGCCATTGAAAAAGCAGCCGCGAACGCTCGCTTAAACATCATTCCAGTAAAACGTGGATGCGGAAGTTGGGAATGCGGATGTGGCAAACCACATTCAATTCCATTCCAAGTTGAAGGGAAATGCGGAGGCGTCCGAGTGATCATTGTCCCAGGACCCAGAGGTTTAGGCTTGGTTTCAAGCGAAGTGGCCAAAGTCATCTTGGGTCTAGCGGGAGTCAAGGACCTCTGGATGAGAAGCTATGGTTCGACAAGAACAGTGCCCTCCTACGCCTGCGCAATCTTCGACGGATTAAAGAAAACATACTACTTGATTACCCAAGTAGACTGGGTGAGGTAAAATGGCGCAGAAAACTGACCAATGCAAATGCCTCGTAGCCGTTAGAGTTCGTGGAACAGTAAGTGCCCAGCGAGAAGTACGCGAAACTCTTGAACTGCTGCACCTGACCCACACTAATCACGCTTTGCTTATCGACAGTCGACCAGACTACCTTGGAATGCTGCAGCGCGTAAACAACTACGTGACCTGGGGCGAACCCACAAAAGAAATGGTCTCCATGATGCTGCAGAAACGCGCAAGATTAGAAGGCGCTAAAAAACTAACCGACGAATACATCCAAAAAGCAGGCTATAAATCAGTTGACGACCTATCAGAGGCTATAATAAACTGCAAAGTCGCATTCCAAAAATTACCTGGAATGCAGCCGTTGTTCAAGCTGCACCCGCCAAGCAAAGGATACAAAGGCAAAACTAAGAAAAGCTTCAAAGCAGGCGGCGAAGCTGGCTACCGTGGAGAAGCAATAAACGACTTAGTAAAACGTATGATTTAATCTGCGTTAATTTTGCATTTCTTTCAACTATGCACTTTATAAGTAAACCATTAATCCAAGGTTCCAGAGGGAACAGTAATTAACCGTCGCAAGAAAAATGAATGTTCGAGTTCAGTGTTATTTGTTCTGTTCTGAGGACTATCAAGCATGCAATCGTCATTTTTAGTGGAAAACTGCTTCAGGGGAACCGCGCGTTTTCTCTTTGTTTATGTGCGATACGTTTTATAGTTACGACTCTGAAATCGGTTAGGTATTGGAGGGGGAAGACACGAGCGCAAAATGGCGTAGAAGCGCAAAAAACCGTAAATGGTTAGATCTTGACAAACAATCATCTGAAAACAATAGATCAAAAATGATTAGACCTGAACATGCTTATCGCATAAAATCTATATCCGTTCCCTTAAGCTTTCGACCATCCAAAAACTTCACTGGTCACAAATTCCAAGAGCAGAAACCATTGATTGACATATTTCAAGAAAACAACTTCATAACTGTCGTAGCCGAAATCACAGGGTTTAATAAGGATACCCTCAAAATTCATGTGAAAGACCAGAAAATCACGCTGTCGGCAAAATCGAAAGATCGAAGATACTATAAAAGTTTAAATCTGCCGAATGTAGTGATTCCAGACATCATGTACACCAAATTCAAGAATGGTGTGCTAGAAATAAAGTTAAGAAAAGCCGTAACAGCAATAAACAAAGAAGCTGACCAAAATGCCGCATAAACTTAGAAAAATACGGAAATTCAGAGGTTCAAGAACTGTAGGCTACGGAAGGATAGGCCAGCACCGAGACGCAGGATCTAAAGGGCATAGAAAAGTTGGGCGACACAAACACTTGTGGAGCTACGTCGTAACCCATGAACCTGATTATTTCGGTAAAAGCGGTTTTACTTCGCCTAAAAGCCTTCATCGACGCGAGAACCCGATTAATCTAAAGAAGCTTGAAGAACTAGCGCGAACGAGCCAGAAGGAAAAGCCACAAATTGATCTGGCAGCGTTAGGTTACACTAAACTTTTGGGTTCAGGGAAAATCAAAAAGGCCTTGACCGTACAAGTGCCCTCTTACTCGAAATCAGCAGCGGAAAAAATCAAGAAAGCAGGTGGAGAAATAGTAGGCTCCCCAGTCAACGGAGAGTAAAGCTTCTAAATGCCCGGAAGATTCCTCAGTCTCTTCAAGCCAATTGGAAGAGTTCTTCCAGAAATCAAAAAGCCTGAGCGAAAAGTAAGTTTCAACGAGAAAATCTTCTGGACTGGTCTTACCTTAGTTATTTTCCTCGTAATGTCTCAAATCCCACTTTACGGGATTTCGTCTGAAGTTTCAAGTTCGTTTAGTCAACTTCGAGTTATCTTTGCTTCTAACAACGGGACCCTAATGCAGCTGGGCATTGGACCAATCGTTACAGCGGGTTTGATTCTGCAGTTGCTTGCAGGGTCCTCAATCATCGAATGCGACATGTCAAACGCGGAGGACAGGGGATTATTCACATCCGCCAGCAAAGTGTTCAGCATCGTTCTCACAGGCATCCAAGCAGCAGCATACATCATAAGCGGCATGTTCGGCGCCCTCGCGGGATCAACAGCGCTAATTATTTTTTTCCAACTTCTTGCCGCTGGATTGATGGTTATGCTCATGGATGAGCTTATCCAGAAAGGCTGGGGTCTAGGCAGCGGAATCAGCCTCTTCATAGCGGCAGGAGTGGCCCAATCAGTAGTTTGGGACATGTTTTCACCCGCCACAGGATTATTCGTCGGCTCACTCTCCGCTTACTTAAGTCACGGCATAAAACTAGTAACTTGGATAGTCGGTACTTCATCAGGCGTTTACCCGTCTTTAATCGGGTTCTTCGCAACCATAACATCGTTCCTAGTCGTTATCTATCTAAACGGAGTAAGAATTGAGCTTCCAATGAGCTACGCAGGTTACAAGGGTTTCCGAAGCCGGTACCCCATTAAACTGCTTTACGTTTCTAACTTACCAGTCATATTTGCATCAGCGTTGTTTGCAAACGTTTACTTCTTCACACAACTACTTTGGAGCCAAATGGGCAGCCCTCCTCCCTCTGCACACAACCTTCTATTCACTATAATCGGGCAGTTCAATGTGACTGTTTCAAAAACCGGCACCACTAGCGTTGCGCCAATAGGCGGTCTTGCTTGGCTTGTAACCGCGCCAGCTAACATTCAACAAGTCGCCCTTGCCCCACTGCGAGCCGCCGCCTACCTAGGTATTCTTGTGGGTTTCTGCGCTGTCTTCTCCCTTATTTGGCTTGAAGTCGGCGGTCTAGGGCCAGCAAAAGTTGCACAGCAACTCATGGATTCAGGCATGCAGATCCCTGGTTACCGCAGATCGGGAAGACCTATCGAAGCTGTCCTTAAACGTTACATTCCAGTCGTAACAGTGCTCGGGGGAATCTTTGTCGGACTCATAGCGGCAGGCGCAGATTTCTTCGGAACATTCGGCACAGGAACAGGCATATTGCTGTCAGTAGGCATTATCTACCAATACTACGAACTATTAATGCAAGAACGCGCCGCAGAAATGTACCCAGCGTTCAGAAGAATCCTGGGCGAATAGCTTAGACGAGGTCGCCTACAACTTTTTTCTTCTCTTTTTCTCATCAAGTCCTCTGGGCTTGCTAATTTTGGCTGTTCAACTTTGACGGTAATCACAATCTTTATAGGTAATTTTTGCATTTTTGAGAGGTTAGGCGAGGGCTATATTGTCCTCGCAGTATAAATGGAGAAAAAGAACATGAAAATTCTAAAAAACAAAATTGCAGCAATAACGATTTGTACGCTCTTTATACTTTCAATTGCAGCTTCAACAACACTAATACATAATGCTAACGCTCATACTCCCCCTCAGCAGATTCAGCTATTCGCTTTTTGCAACGTTGGTCCTAACCCCATCGGTATCGGTCAAACAGCTACAGTTGGCTTCTGGCTCAATCTACCGCCCATAACAGCATCAGGCCCCTACGGCGACAGATATGGCAACATGACAGTTATCGTTACTAAACCTGATGGCACAAAAACAACCCTAGGCCCTTTTGTATCTGATGACACAGGAGGAACAGTTACACACTTTACACCCGACGCAGCTGGCACCTACAGCTTCCAGATGGTGTTCGGAGGAGAAACATTGACCGGCTATACCTATAACCCGTACTCACAAAGTTATGAGAACAGTTTGCCCTCGTTCTTGGTGTCTCCCTATGTTAACGATACAATTCTAC
>JBEKTQ010000031.1:0-29014 GCA_049515895.1 Bathyarchaeia archaeon
TGATGAAACCGTGAACCAGTTGTAGTTTGAACCGTATATTGGCTCTTGCCAGTAAGCTGTCGGTAACGGAGCACCTGTGGTCACAGGAATTGGTGCTGTCTGAACTGTAAGCGTTGTTGACGTGCTGCTCGGCAGATAAGTGTCGCCAACGAGGGTTGAAGTGGGATTATACTGGCCAGCGTATGCTGCATAAGCTTGTCCTGGAAATTTAAAGGTTAGAGTGTACGTGCCAGTTGTGGAGGGAGTGAAGGAATAGGCTTGTGATGATGTTGAGTCTGAGACGACAGTAAAGGTTTGCGTTGTGTTTGTACCGTCAGGTGCAGTAATGATAAGATTGTAGTTGTGGAATCTATAATTGTCTGAAAGCAATGCTGCGCTTGAACCAACGGTTGCAACACCTGCCGCTCCAAAAACACAGTCAAGCCACATGTAAACGTGCGCTGTCTGGCCTACACCTATAGGGTTAGGTTCAGCCCATATGTAGGCGTAAGTTGGAATGTTCCATGGCGGCGTATGCGCGTTAGCGTTTGGTATCAGTATCATTGAAGATGCCATTGAGAATGTTAATATTGCTGCAATCAAAATAGCTAAAGTTTTGTTTTTTATCATTTTAGTTTTCTCCTTTAATCTTATTTTGGTTTGAGAAGAAGCAGAAAAGACGCCTCTTCTCGAAGTAGCCTCTCTCTATTCAAGTCATATAAGTAATTTGCGCTAACCGGCACACTCAATTCTTCTCTTGTTGACTTTTTTTGGGATAAACGTGATTACAGGAAATTTAGGGAGATTTTAAACCTTTCCTAACCATTTTTAACCATTCCTAACCAATTTTAGACTTTTTGGACCAATTCTAACCATTTTCAACCGTGACCTGCAACCAATCCAACCCCTGTTTCAAGAAAGCAAACCAAAACACAAAGAAAAAATTTGAGTTCCCACCAAACCGAAACTCCTCAAAAAATGACCACGGGTGTCAGAACTTCAAACTAGAAAAGACGATTCTGCCTTGGCAGGTGACGTTAACTCGGTGCGAGTTGGGGATAGGTGTCATGACAAGTTGGGTTTACCCGCATCTTGTCAGCGCGGCCAGCCAAGGCAATTTTACCAGTAGTGATGGTAGCTGCCTTATCGGCAAACTATAGATGGCGGCGGGGAAAATTAAGAGTTGCACACATAAAATATTTAGAAAACATACAGGATGGCGAAGCCTAAATAGAATACAAGCAGAACGACATTAGAAAAAACAATATGGAAAATCTTGCAAGAAATTTATATAACAAGAAGCCTACGTTCATACGAGCACGGGAAAGAAAGCGATGAGAAGAATCCTTAAAGTGATCTTGATAGTTGCCGTTGTCATAGTTGTCGCCACCTTAGTCGGTATTGCCGTCTGCTTTTCCGACGTGGCCGCCTACACCGCCACGGGCTCCAAAACCTTGCAGCCACACGGCACTTCGGTGGGAAAAGCCCTTGTTGCTTATGACCCAGGGCTGTCCGGAGCGTCACACAGCATAGCAATAAAAATAGCCGGCGACCTACAAGCGAAAGGGTACACAGTAAATTTGGCGGGCATAAAAAGCTCAGCTGCTGCCCATACCTCAGGCTATAGCGTCATAGTTGTTGGAGGACCGATTTACGGCGGAAAACCAACCAGTTCGGTCGATGGATTTCTAAGCAAACTAAACCCCGATCAAGGAACCAGGGTCGGCGTTTTCGGAAGCGGCAGCTTCGGCGGCCCAACCGGCAAAGTTGTTTTGCTGCCGAAGAACAGTAATTTGACGATTACTTTTTCTACCAAAATATTGTCCAGTGACATTCAATCCGTCCGCTGCCAAGAATTCGTAAACCAACTACTCAAATAACCTGACTAAACACGCTTTTGATTAGCTATATCAGAGATTTTTACATCAAGATCACGGTAAGTTTTTTTGTTAACGGTAATTCTTCATGCGTGGTTGAATTCTCTCAGGGGTTCCTAGCAAGTCTACACAGGTGCAGACAAAAAAAATACCCTTTAGACCTTGATTCAAGAAAGTTATTTATACGAATTACGTGATGAAGCTGGATGTTGAGAAGCGCTTTTTTGTGCTTCTTCTCAACACAAATAAATGTTAAAGGAGAAAAAAGAAAAGTGAAAACAATAAAAAGTAAAGCTTTGGCTATTCTGATTGCAGCAATATTAACAATTTCAATGGGAGCTTCAACAATGCTTATGCCTAACGCTTACGCGCATTCGCCCGCTTGGAATATTCCAACCATAGTATACTGCACCGTGGGAACCAACCCAGACGGCATAGGCCAACCAGTAAACATCGGCTTTTGGCTTAACACACCGCCACCGGATGCGAGCGGCCCATATGGTGACAGATGGATGGGCATGATGGTAAAAGTTACTCTCCCCGATGGCACTACCCAAAATCTTGGCCCCTTTACGTCTGATGACACAGGAGGCACACACACACAATTCACTCCAGCCGCACTAGGCACCTACACTTTCCAGATGAGCTTTCCAGGACAAACATTAGCAGGCAAAAACCTCGCACCAACAGTTAGCCCAGCAACCACTGCCTTTATCGGCGATTACTATGAACCAAGCACCAGCAACGTAGCAACAATGACAGTGCAACAATCACCAGCAGGAGGAGTAACACCAGCGCCACTTCCAACGACCTACTGGCAGACCCCAGTAAACGCAATGAACGTCAATAACTGGTACGCTATTACCGGTGCAGATCTTAGCATAGGAGGAGCCGGCTTCGGAATTCAGTATAACGCCAGCTCCAACTATAACCCGTACACGACAGCGCCAATCACTGCTCACATCATTTGGACAAAGCCTGAGGCGTTCGGAGGCGTACTAGGCGGAGATTTCGGTGGAACAACCACCTACGGCAACTATTACTCGACAGCGCAATACGAGCCAAAATATGAACCAGTCATCATTAATGGCTATCTCTACTACAATGTAATCCCGGGAAGTTCAACCACTCCAACAGGCTTAGTTTGCGTGGACTTATACACTGGACAAACAGTATGGACTGACAATGCCGACAACTACGGCGGCGGTTCTCCATCATACAATGCTCTAACCACATCTGGCGTAGTTACGACTCTAAAATGTGGGGAAATACTCGATTTCGTGACTCCTAACCAGTATGGAGGCCTCGCATACCTATGGACCACCGGAACCCCTCTATGGATTCAACAGGAAGTAAATACCCAAGAAACTCCGCTTGGCACTCCAATTGCCGGTGGACTCCATATTACCGGAACTACGTTAAACCTGTTCGACGCAGAAACTGGAACCTATATCGATAGCGTTGTCAACGGTACTTCCCCGACGCTTACAACCGATGCTAGTGGAGACTTGATAGGTTACTACAACAACTACACTGCTGGCTCGCAAGCGGTTATGGGCACAATCAACGATCTTGTTGGACCCGCGCCGACGATAAATACACAGACTGGACCCAGCTTGACCGAGTGGAACTCAACAGAATGCATCATGGCAGGCGGTTGGTTTGCCACTGCAGCAGGTTGGGAGTGGAGACCTCCAATGGATGGCATAATTCCTTTTGCGGATGGAATAGTGTGGAGGACGCCGATAGCAACTACCTTGAACGGCAATGCAATACCTGCATACACGACGGCACCTGGCGGAATAAAAACCATTAATAGCGGCGTAATTGTTGAGGCAGCTTACTCTGTTACAGGCGCATCTTACTTCCAAGCTGGATGGGGAGTTTTCTCAGGCTACAGCTCAACTACAGGACAGCAACTGTGGGTAGAAAACATAACAATGGCACCATTCACCGAAGACGGTAATACTGGCGGAGGCACTGCTGGCGACGGCGTTTGGCTTATACCCCAACATCAAATCGGGACTATCGCGGGTTACAGTTTGGCCACAGGGAAACAACTTTGGACAACTTCGCTTGTACCCTTTAATCCTTACGATAGCATCGGTGGCTACATGTCTGTTCTCGCTGGTGGCACGCTTTATCTGGCCGGTTTCGGCGGAGACATATGGTCCATCAACATGTTGACGGGAACAATCAACTGGTACACCAACACAACAGCAATTCAAGGCTCCGCAGGCACTAACAGTCCTTACGGTGTGTGGCCACTCTGGGGCTTCGCCAACGGCGGCGTGGCCGACGGCGTTCTGTTCCTCGATGAGGGACACGAATATAGTCCGCCACTATTCCTTGGAGCGCAGCAACTGGCTATCAATTGCACTACTGGAAAGCTCTTATGGGATATAGACGCTTTCGACGTTTGCACCGTACCCGCCATGGCATATGGTGTCATGACAGTGCTCAACGCATACGACAACCAGATATACGCATACGGCATGGGACCAAGCGCAACCACAGTTTCCGCGCCTAGCGTTGGGGTAACAACCTCTACACCGATAACGATAAGTGGAACAGTAATGGACATCTCAGCTGGCTCACAGCAACTTGCAGTCGCAGCGAACTTCCCCACAGGACTACCGTGCGTTTCTGACGCAAGCATGACGTCGTTTATGGAAGCCGTTTACGAACAGCAGCCAATGCCAACCAACATGACAGGAGTTCCAGTTACATTATACGTCTTAGACAGCAACAACAATTACCGGTCAATCGGCACTACGACAACTAACGCTATGGGCCAATACAGCCTAACATGGACGCCCGACATAAAGGGTGACTACACAGTGTACGCCACTTTTGCAGGCACAGAATCATACTACGGCTCATCCGCTTCTGCAGCCTTCCACGCCAGTTCCGTAGCACCAACGCCAGCACCGACAGCATCACCGCTCAGCGGATTAGCATCAAATAACACACTCATGTACGGAATAGTAGCAATCGTCATAGTGATAGTCATAATCGGCGCCGCAATCATGCTGATGGTCAACAGAAAACGACCATAAATAAAGAATTAACAAAACCTTCCCTTTCCTTTTTTTATTTTTTTTTAAAAAACAATGAAAAACGATTAGTTCAGAAGTATCTGGTTGGAATTAACAATAAAGTATTTAGAAATTGGTTGTTTTCTTACATTTTGATTAGTCTGTAGCATGTAAAGCGCAACTCAATCCTAGAAGAACAATAATCATTGTTCGGTGGTTGTTTTTCCACTTTGAACAATTTCCAAATCTTCTCAGTTCTGACGGATCCTTCATCGCTATAATGCGCAAACTGCTCAAAAAGAAACGTTGAAACCGCTATTAACCGCAATCGAGGCCTAAATGAAAGTTGGGTCTCAAAACTTCATTTCGTTGAGATAAGCGAGTAAGCTAGCGGAACAATTAGTGTCGATTTAATTCTTTCAATAAAGCTTTAGCTTGAGGTGGTAGCTCAGGCTTGTTTCTTCGGCCTATAATCAAGAACAAGGCTCCAATTGAAATTAGCGCTATCCCGAAAAACGCTACACTATATTCTGGTAAAATTCCTATGTCAAGTCCAATAGTGAAAAAAACCATTGCGATCCCCATAACAACCATTATGGTGTTACTCATGGCTGCCGTTGATTGTAAGGCAAATTCCTTCTTACCGGTTTCAGTCACAAGAAAATGACCCTGTTTTTCCTCTATCATGCCTGCGTTTATCAAGTAATTCCAATCATAGTGAAAATGGCCGTCAGACTTGTAGCCCAGTGCAGAGCTTATGTTTGATTTTACTCCTGGTTCAGCTTTAATTTTGCTGCTTGGGGCAGAATAAATGAAGTAAAGCAGTTTAGTTCTTGGTGACTGAATATCAGCGCTTATTCCCCTTGACTTCGCCATTGCATCAACTCCCACTTACAAAATAGCAAAGGGTAGCGAGTGCTGTGCAGCTTTGGTTTGTCTCCATAATTTCACCAATAATTGCTTGTCTGCTTATGAATCTATGTCTTAGAGCCACTATTCTAACTGTTAGAGCTGTTTTGGAGTTGCTATACTAAATGTTAGGGCTATAACCTTCAAGCACAAAGTATATTTCAAAAAAATGGAGGCAAAAAAATGAATGTTAACTTTGAATATAGCAAGACTCTGGCTGGCGAAGGCTCAATACTACTTTTATTAAGCCTTGTTCCTTACGCTGGCTGGATATTAGGTATAATCGGCGTAATCCTGTTTCTCAGGGGCATGAAGGAACTAGCAAATTACTATCAAGACAAAGAAATCTACCAAAACTCACTAACAGGAGTCAAATATTACATAGTCGCCATCGTAGCAGCAGCTGTAGCCATTGCAGCGATAACAATTGGCGTTGCGTCGGCAACAGGTTTTACATTTAAAGCAAGCTTTGTACCCACATTAGCCTTTGGAGTTGGCTTAGTAGCTTTCATTGTGGGGCTTGTCGTTGCTTTTGTATTCTATATCCTTGCGACGTCGCACCTAAGAAAAACCTTCAATACACTTGCTCAGAAATCAGGAGAAGCATCATTTACTACTGCTGGTAATTTGCTTTGGTGGGGAGCCTTATTGACAATAGTCTTGGTCGGCTTAATACTGATATTCATTGCTTGGATATTTGCTACAGTGGCCTTTTTCTCCATGAAACCTCAACAACAGCAACCATACAATCCACAACAAAATGCATACACCGCCCCTTCTACACAATGGGACCAAGGAACAATGGTATCGACTAAAGGAATAAACAACAAAAGCCATCCGCAATAGGAAACGCCAAGAAGGAGAAGGATTTAATGACTGAGGAAATTGGAGTCGAAGAAGGTTCCGATTGGGGGGAATTCATGAGAAAACACTGGAGAATATTTGCCGCATTTGTAGTAGCGGCTATTTTGGCGTTTGTTGGCGCGGTCTATGTTTTCGTCTGGTTCGCAGGAAACGCTCAATCAACAAGTCTGGTCCCAACAACTCTTAGCATGTGGACAATGAGTAATGTTGTGATGTTTATTCTGCATGGTATCTTCTGGGAGCTACTTTTAATCGGCGTCCCAGCAATCATAGGCGCTGTTGTAGGTTGGCAATGGTGGAGGAGACTGCCGGCTGAAGAAAAGAAGGAATATCATTTCTTCGGCAAACGTTCACGGTCAAACGGAGCAGGAGGAACACTCTCGTTGTTGCTTTTCATCGCATTCGCAATCAAAGTCTATGTTGACGGAAACTGGAATGTAGCCATTTCAAGTTGGACATTAAACTATGTCGTAGGTTCCATGATTACAATACTGGTTTGGACTGTTGCAATCGCTGCAATTCCTACTGCAATAGGGATTATCTGGTGGATACGCCACGAGATAAACAAAAAATCCTAACCTTTTTTTAAGACGTATCGCGTCCTGCTTTTTCCCGAAACTTGAATACTTTATCGGGCTAGGTCCAGCGCTTAAATTGGCATAGTGGCTTGAGGTATGCGGTAGAATTATTAGTGCCTAGGACTATTGCTTGTGCCGAAGAAAAGTTGCGTGGCTATTGATTTGGTATGACGCTTAGGAAGATTTTGGTTGTTGCTTGCGTAGTTTTGGTCGTTTTGGGTTGTGTTACCCCTCAGCTCCTAACTGTAAAAGCGGAGACAAATCAAATATACTGGGGAGCTTTCGTTGGAACAACTCGTATGGGATATTTTCCTAAAGTAGCGTCGTTCGAGGCAGCAGTTGGCAAAAACATGTCCATTTGGAACTGGATTCAAGCATGGAATGAACCGGACAGAAGTGATATTGCAAGGGGAATTTTAGACTGCTCAGAGTTTAATACAACAGTAATGAACCAATGCAGAAACAACGGCATGATTCCCATGGTAAGCTGGGCTCCTTTGTCACCACAAAGTGACGAATCATATTATCCAACTCCCACTCTTCAGGACATTCTTAACGGACAAGAAGATGCTTATTTAACTGCATGGGGGCAAGCTACTGCCGCTTGGGGGCATCCATTTTTTGTACGTCTTTTCTGGGAGTTTACTGGTTCATGGACGACTCATTATAATCCCTGGAGCGGCTATAACAGTGGGGCAGCTCAGTTCGTTCAAGCGTGGCAATATGTTGTGAACAAAGTTAGAGCCGCAGGAGCAGATAACATAAGCTGGGTGTGGTGTCCAGCAGATGTAGGAGACTCAGTGGCAACTTTACAGTCTGTCTATCCCGGTAATAATTACGTGGACTGGGTTGCAACGGACGTTTATCCTAGCCAAGGGCAGGGGATGGAACCAGAAGTAACCAATATTCATACGGCAATTCCAGATAAACCAATGATGTTAGCAGAGATAGGATATAACGGCAATGATATGGATTCTTGGTGGAATAATTTCCTAACCAATGTGCTTCCAAATCAGTACCCATACATTAAAGCTGTAATTCTATGGCAAGATGATGAAACAAGTGGCCCGAGTCCTAATTCTCCTTCGTTTGATGTTACAAATATAGCGGGTTTTCAAAAGGGGGTTTCATCGGATTACTACAGTTTAAATGTATACAGCAATTTAGAGACTTCGCCAATACCGACATTAGGGCAATTTCCAACTCCAACATCTACCCACACAAACCCGACTCTTTCTCCAACTCCAACATCGACCGCAACCAATCCGACTCTCTCCCCGACACCTACAGTTCCAGAATATGGCCAAGAATTATTGTTAGCCTTAGGCGTCACGATTGCAATTGCATTTACAATTTCTGCTTACATTAAATCAAAAAAGGAACAAAGCGATGAAGGTAAGAGTGCACAATAGTCAAGCAGATCAAGAAATGTTTTGATAATCGCAAGTTTATTTTGAATTCGATAAGAAAATTACCACAGAGCATAAGCAAGATGATTGAACTGTGGAAAGGATGCGGTTACTTTGACGATGCCCATTCTCAAATTTTTGAAAGAGCACTTCCATCTTTCGATTTCTTCATTCATTTCGAATTAATTGCATTGTGAACCATCGATAAGACTTTGATAAAGGTTAAATCCACTTCAACCCTTAGCGAACAAGCTCACCTTAGAACGTTAGCAAAAAGCCTTAAATCATTTTTTTGAGTGTAGATTAATTATCCTCTCCAGATGGCGTTGAAACGTGGGCGCAAAAGAAATTGGCTACATTCTAGTAATTATTGGTTTGATTATTTTACTCAGTAACGGTTTAACCATAATGTATTCTTTGCGTGTAGATGAAATTGAGTTTGTAGAAGTATTAGTCGCAATATTGGGAGCCATTGTCTTAGACTCCGGAGTTTTTGTTTTGTTGAAAGATGATTTGTTTCCACTTTGAATTGCCAGCGAATTAAATTTGGAACTTGGATTCTGTTGCCTTTTTGAAGCACGCTTTTAAATGTAATTTTTTCAGTTATGGGCATGTTGTTTCACCCTGTTTTTAATCTTTTAACTTCTAACTTTAGCTGCGCTAATTGACGGTAGTGGCCGGCTATTAAATTTTGTTGACGTTAGGACTTTAGGAGACTTTGCCAGACGATGGCGGACTATGGGAGACTTTATGAGACTTTGCCAGACGATGGCGGACGATAGGAGACTTTAGCAGACGATAGGAGACGCAACCCAAAGCCAATCCAAGCTTTTCCACAAAAAAGCAACCCAAAACACAAAGAACAAATTTGCCGGATTTCCCACTCTTGTGGCAAATAAACTATTTGACTAAAACAAAAAAAGAAAAAGATAGGTGGGGAAGAAGCATTTTGGTTGCGTCTTTAAGTTTGGGTTTTGCTCGCTGAGCCTGTTGGCATTCCCGGGGGCAGATCTGGGAAGTTTTGGCTGACTCTTTGCTCTGCGACGGTTGCTGCTTCAGATAGGATTTTTGCTGCATCCTCGTTTACGTTGTCGAAATTTAGTGACATTCCGGTGCTTGTTCCTGCTTCAAACATTAAGCCGCTTAGCAAGTCGCCGATGCTGCCGAGTTCGCCTTCTGCTTCAGGTAAGACACCGCCAAGTCCCGTGCTGACACTGCGAAGTACGCCGATGCATGGCCCAAGCGTCGCGACGACGTCGCCTAACTCCGAAACGGTCTTTATGCGTAGCGAAATCTGGTCGAGTGCAAGCCTTGCATTCATGATGATTTTTCCCATTTTACGTATTTCAGCCAGCTCCGTCGCGTAAATGTTGGCGTGGGGTGTGTCGTGGTGGGTGTAGGCGTCGACAAGTTTGGAGAATAGGGCTTTGTCTTTTTGTGTGAAGCGATCGTTTGCCTGGTCAAGCTTAGCTATCTGCATGTCGAGTTTTCTAACGGCGAGGTCCAGTGCAGGTTTCAGCGGCGGCGGAGGCGTTATGGTGTTTCTTATGGTTGTGCTGAGTGATTCTTCTTCTCTTTTCTGTTCCCATTTCTTAGCGAAATTTTCAGACATGTTAACATCCTCTTGAGTGTTCATGGCGCGAATGTGCTTTTAATTGTTGCTAACATGCACGTATATATGTGGAAACAAAATGAGGCTTTTTTCACCGAATTATTAAATTACATCGCCACAATAAGGCAAAATTGCAATTTTTAGCTCTACGGCTTGCATCTTGAAGGCGCTTACCATTGTTGTTATAAGAAAATGTGCGTGGGAAACATTAAAATGATATACATCTCCCTATCTTAGCATAAATCAGGTTGGGGTGAACTGCTTGAGCGAAAATTACGCACCTTTAGTCGGGGACAATTATGCACCTGAAAGAATCCGTGTAATCATTCCAGTAGGCGGAAAAGCAACAAGGCTCTTGCCTTTGACGGCTGAAACAAGCAAAGCCTGCCTGCGTTTGCTTAACAGGCCCCTGGTTGAGTTTTCGCTTCTGTCGCTGGCAAACCAAGGGATTCGCAACTTTATCTTCGGCGTGAAAGGCTACACTAACTACCGCGACCTATCCGACTACTTTGAGTCGGGATACGGGTTCAGCGCACGCTACAACATCAAGCCGCGGATCCACATAAAGTACCAGCCTAACGTTGACGACTTGGGAAGCGCGGATTCAGCTAGGATAAACATGGATTATTATGAGCTTAATAACCCCGTTTTTGCGGTGCAAGGCGACAACATCTTCGATATCAACGTGAAAAGCTTAATCGACTTCCACAAGGAGAAATGTTCAGCCTTAACCATTGTGCTGCGTGAAGTTGACAACGTTGAAGGCTTAGGCATAGCTGACATCGACAAAACTGGGCGTATACAACGTTTCGTCGAGAAACCTTCGCCTAAAGACGCACCCAGCAACCTAGCGAACACAGGATTGTACGTGCTGTCGCCTGAGGTGAAAAAGATATTCCGCGAAAAAGGAGTCCAGCAAATCGTCAAAGAAAAAAACCGCTTGGACTTCGGCTACGACTTTATCCCGTATGTTATCCAGACTGGCCGCCCAGTTTACGGCTACACTCTACGGGGCAATTGGTTCGACGTGGGCACACCTAAAAGCTACCTGGAAGCCATGAAGAAAATGCTATACGGTGGATTCCCAGCATTAAGCGATTTCGGCGGGCGCCTAGAAGATGAAAACCGAATTTGGGTACAGGGCGAAAGCGGCGACTCGGAGAAACGAAGGCAAGAAATTATCCAGAAAATCAAGCAGAAGAAAATCAGCATTGAAGGAGCTGTTTTGATTGGGAGGCACTGCGAGATAGATGACGGCGCAAGAATCGTGGATTCATGCGTCGACAACTTTACGCGGATAGGCAAGAATGCGTTGGTAGTTAACTCTTCCGTGATGGATAGGGTTATCATTGGCGAACATGCTGAGGTACATGACAGCATCATCGGAAGACACGTTGTTGTTAATTCGAGCCAGCGTTGCCAAACCAAAGTAGCGGCTGTCTCAGTTATCGCCGACGACGTCCGGCTGGAAGAAGGCTGCGTGCTTGCGGGATCAAAGGTTTACCCGCATCAGACAATTCGAGGAGAATTCCAGAACCAGACCATAATAGCAAACTAACACTCTGGCCCTACCTCTGCTATATCAAGGTGTTTAATGATTAGGTTAAGTGAATTTGGAAGTAAGACTTAGCTTAAGCTTTGAACCACTTGAAAATCAGATACTGAACTTTGTCCGCAGCCAAATCGGGAACTGCAATGATGAAACGTTTTCTCACGGTTGTTGCTAATCGCCCTGCCTTGACGATTTCTGTTGCTGAAATGTCTGACTCCCCCTTCTTCACAGAAACCATGTAAGGCGCGTGCTCAACTCCTGGACCATACTTATAAACGGCGAAGTCGCAGCCAAACTTGATTCCTGGCGTAACAATTAAGCCGCTGCTTCGAAGGTCACGGTAAACGGCGTATTTCTCCTCAAACTCATCGTACAGCTGCTTGACTTTTTGCCTTAGCTTCTTGAGGCTAACGCTGCTCCGGGTAGGTCCCGCGTAAATCGCTATTTTCTTGTTTTCCAAAAGATACAACCCTTCCATCAAGTCCAAAATCAGCGGAGCGTCGAACTCTGGAATTTTCGGCTTGGCGATGCCCAGCGGTTTGCCAAAGTAGCCCGTTTTGTAGAGTTGGGCACCTTCTTTTGAGTCCCATGCAACTAAGAAGTTTTCGATGAGTTCAATTTTCGTTTTGGGCATCGGATTCGGCTCTTCTACATGATGAATGAAATCATCCTTGCCGCGTCAGCTGCATCTTCAGCTTTGTCAGCGGAGTTTTCCAAGAGTTGAAGGATGTCTCTTAGAAGCAGCAGCACGGGAACGTCGAGTTTGCCGTTGAGCACTTTTATGGTTAATGCTCTATATTGATCGTCAACTATGCGTTCAGCGATTTCAACGTCTTTAGCTTTTTCAAGAGTTTTCTGTGACCCATAATTTAGAACCATCATTGTTTCCCTTAGCTTAAGCACGCTGTCTAAGACTGCTGATGAAAGCTTAAGCAGATCCTTTTTTACATCTGACGAAATATTCCAGTTATGCTCCATGATTTCAACAAGATAGTATGCAATGCCTTCGCTAAAGTCGGCTATTTCACTCGATAAATTTGTGAACCTTAAAAAGTCTTCGCGGGCAATCAGGATGGCGCCTATCTCAGATAATTCTTGAGAAACCATGCGTCTGGCTTTAACAACTTCTTCTTCGCCGGTTCTAATTTCAGTGAAGAGTTTACGCACGTTTTCCCTGTCGCCGCTTGCAAAACACTCAACAAGCTGTGGAATTTTTCTTGAGACATCAACAACCTTGCGTAAGTTATCTTGGCAAGCATTCAGCGCCCGTCTCTTTACACGTTCTTCTGTTTCTGAAGGAAGTACCAATGTTTCGCCCCGCGAACAATCAAGCCGAATTTACATGTAAGTAAATTACTTTCATTAAAAAAGCTAGCTGATTAACTTTCGATTGCTTTACCTAAATCCTTAAAGTTTATTTTCCCCTGGAAATAGCACTGAAGAAGCCCCGGCAAGTCCTTGATTGCTGGGCGCACCTGCAGCCAGCTGTCCCTATCCCTCACAGTTACTGTTTCATCGTTCAACGTGTCGTAATCGACAGTTACTCCTAACTGTACGCCTGCCTCGTCAGCCCTTGCATAGCGTCTGCCGATGGAGCCTGCCTCGTCTAACTCCGTCATGAAGCCCTCGTTCGCCAGCAACCTCTGCACTTGAACCGCTTTCGTGTCTAAGCCATCCTTGCTCATCAACGGGTAAACGCCAACCTGAATGGGCGCAATAGCTCTGGGAAACCCCAAGACAACCCTGTCTTCTTTTACGCCGTAAGCGTACTCTAACGCAACGTAAAAGAGCCTATCCGACCCAAAACTGGGCTCCACCACGTGCGGTACGAACCGTGTGCCGCGGACAATTGTTTTTTGCAGGCTGATTTCGACTTGGTCAGCTTTGATTTCGTAATTTTCAACTACGTAAAAGCCTTGCTGTTTCATGGCGTCAGCAACTTCCTGAGCGGGAGCTTTTGTGAGTAGCGCTGCAACTTTTGCTGCCTCACCCTTGTATACAGGCCCCAGCTTTGACATTACGGGTTTAACAGTTAGCATTTCCTTTTCGACGGGGTTCTTGTATTCTTTGTAAACGGTCATGTCTACGCCGCTTGCTTGCATATGACACTTCAAATCGTAGTCCGTGCGGTAAGCGTGCCCGGAGACTTCTACCCAGCCCCAACGGTCAACCAGCACTTCTTGGTCGAAGCTTTGGCTTGAGTAATGCGCTTTTTCCCAGGTCAGTTTTTCGATGAACCGTTGCTTCTCCGCTGGAACACCGAGCTCCACCAATAGCTTTTTCGCCATCGCCATAAAGAATGCTTGCCATTCGCAGCGGATTATTTTGCGGTCAAGCGCCTCCTTAACAGTTAGGTCCGTTGTATCTTCGCATTCTTTGAGCCGAGTTTCGCAAAGCAGAATCGGGAGCACTTCTTTTTCTATTTCAGGAACCAGATGGCAGCATGGCTCTTCAGGATCAAAGAAGAACTCCAAGTCTGAAATAGTGAATTCTCTAAGTCTAATCAAGCCCTGTCTGGGTGAAATCTCGTTGCGTAAAGCGTGACCGATCTGGATAACTCCGAAAGGAAGCCTTTCCCGTGCACCCGTGTAAAGGCGGTTGAACTCAACGAAGATGTTCTGTGCAGCTTCAGGTCTCCCATAACCAACCGCACCCGAGTAGGGACCAATTGTGGTTTCAAACATGGTCAAGTAACGTTGGGGTTCGCCAAATTTGCCGCCGCAGTCAGGACAAACTACGCCATGACGCTCAATCTCTTCTTTGATTTCTTCTAAAGTCATTTTCTCGGCTTCAGCCGAGCTAATGCCTTTTCCTTCAAGTAAATGGTCAGCTCGGAAACGAGTATGACAGTTCTGGCACTCAACCATTGGCTCTTTGAAATGGTCCACGTGACCTGATGCTTCAAAGACTTTGGCTGGTGCAATAACGGACGATTCCATTTCGTAAATGCCAATTTTTCTAACGAAAAGCTCTCTAAGCTTTGCTTCAATATTTTGTTTCAACCGTGCGCCTAAGGAACCGTAAGTTACAAAGCCACCGCTTCCACCGTAGATTTCAAACGACGGCCAGAAAAATCCTCTGCGACGCGCCAATTCGTTAATAGCTGTAAACTTGTCGCATTCTGGTTTTGCACATTTAGCTTCGTCAGTCAATGGTCCTTACCTTTTTTAGGTGTTAGCGCCAAAGGTAGATTAAGGTTGCTAACAAATTAGCGTATTTCTCCAACTGCGGAAACGCTTAAAACCATCCAATCGTACTTAGCGGTTGAGAAGGAGAAACACATTTTGAGTTCAAAAGGCAAGGGCAAACCAACCGTGGACGAGTTGCTAGCCAAAGCTATGAAGCCAGCGCAGTTAGCTTCGCCGATGCACAGGTTCTATGAAGGGAAAATGCAGGTCATTCCAAAATGTGCTATTAGAAGCGTTGACGATTTCGCAATCTGGTACACTCCGGGTGTGGCTGCGCCATGCAGGGAGATTCAAGCTGACCCCGACAAATCCTTTGAATTAACCAACAGATGGAATTCTGTGGCGGTGGTTTCTGATGGAACCCGGGTTTTAGGGTTCGGTGATATTGGTCCTGAAGCTGCCTTGCCTGTGATGGAGGGAAAAGCGCTATTATTCAAGTACTTGGGTGGTGTTGACGCGTTTCCAATTTGTTTAAGAACCAAGGAACCCAACGAAATAGTAAAGATTTGTAAGGCTTTAGAACCGTCTTTCGGCGGTATCAATCTTGAGGACATTGAAAAACCCAAGTGCTTCCACATTCTTGAAAGCGCGTGCGAGCAGCTTAATATTCCTGTCTGGCATGACGACCAGCAGGGTACCGCCACGGTGATTTTGGCAGGGTTAATTAATGCTTTCAAGATTGTAGGCAAAAAACCGCAGGAGAGCTTGATCACGCTGATAGGTTCAGGAGCAGCAAACATCCGCACGGCCTACGTGCTTATGCAGTGGGGGGTTAAGCCAGGTAACATAATACTTGCCGACAGCAAAGGGGTCATAGACAAGACGAGAAAAGACATCAGAAAAGAAGAAGACCCGTGGAAATATGACGTGACACAGAGAACAAACGCGGAAGGAAGAGCCGGCGGCATAGAGGAAGCATTCAAAGACGTTGATGCAGTGGTTGCAGCTTCAAAACCAGGACCAGATTCAATCAGGAAGGAGTGGGTTAAAACAATGGCTCGGAACGCAATAATCTTTGCTTGCGCGAATCCGATTCCTGAAATTTGGCCTTGGGACGCCGAGGAAGCGGGGGCACAAATCGTTGCTACAGGTAGGAGTGACTTTCCTAACCAAGTGAACAACAGCTTAGGGTTCCCAGCCATTTTTAGAGGTGTGTTGGACGTGAAAGCCAGAACCGTGACGGATAGTATGTGCATTGCAGCAGCAAAGGAACTTGCAAGCTATGCTGAAGAGCGGGGAATAAGCGAGACCGATATTTTGCCTAAAATGAGCGAGTGGGAGGTTTTTCCACGGGAAGCCGTTGCATGCGCGCTGAAATCAATCGATGACGGCGTCGCGAGAGTTAAACCTTCAAGACAAGAACTGTTTGATCGAGCCACAGCTATAATCCAAAACGCTAGACAATCAACCGAGTTGCTGATGAAACATGGCCTAATCAGACAGCCACCAGACGAGAGCAAGCTTCTCAAATAATATACAATTCGTAGGCGAACATTGCTCTTGAGTATTAGCATCAGCGCTAGCCACCCTCCGACAACGCAATGAAATAAACGCTGCAAAAAGTCAAGCAAGAACGTTGCGACAAGAAATTAAACAAAACGAGGCCTTGACGCAGAAAACTATATTGAACAAAAAAATAAAAGTGGTTATTGAAGAGGAGTTATTTTCACGATGTTTCTCTTTTCAAGTCTTCGGAGAGCATCCAAGCATTCGTCTTTTTTTTCGCCGGTGATGTTGAGGCTAAGCATTATCTCTTTGACTGAGACATCATTTTTGCCGAAGTTTTGGTGGCGTTTGTGAAGGTGTTGCACGATGGATTTTTCAAGTTTGCCGCATCGCCAGGTGCTGTTGCGTATCAAAGTAACGATGGTTCGGACGAGTGTTTGCTCGTTTGATTTTCTTCCTCGAGAATCTCCCACCCACTCACCGCCCTCTTTCACCGCATCAACATATTTAACCATATCTCAAAAACTGGTAAATGCTTAGTTGCGGCTATGCGGCGTTATTAAAGGTTCTTTTTCAGAAACAACCCATGCTTGTTGCCGTAGTATTTTTCTAACTTAGCGATTTTTTGGTAGCCGCTTTTTTGGTATAGCTTCAATGCGGCGGAATTGTCTTCTCGGACTTCCAGATGGCATTCGTTTACGCCTTTTTCCTTAAGAATCTTCTCAATTTCTTTTAGCATTTGGGTGCCTATTCCTTTTCGCCGGTAAGGCAAGGCAACATTTATTGTTATTATGTGGCCGAACGGTTTGTCGTTTTCGATTTCAACCTCTGAAATTATGAATCCTGCAATGTCGCTGTCTGTTTTGGCTATCAGTCCTATTGAATTGTAGTCGGTAAGCAGGTAGGCTAATTGCCGTTTCGTGAAGGCCTCTTGATCGAAGCATTGGTTCTCGATTTCGCAGAATTTATCCAGCAGTCGAATAGAAGCGGTTTCAATTTTTACTTTCATTTTATTATCTTAAGAACTATTAGGCTGGAGGGTTGATTTTAATTTTTTCCGTGTTTGCTGCTGTCGTCAACGCAGGCTTCAGTTCTAACCAATGCTATTTGACGCAAACCATTGTTTTTTGTCGTCATTATTTGCGCTTCCTGAAAAGTTGATGACCTTCTACTGTAGCATGAAACTCGAAACCGACTTCCATAAGTTTAATGGCTGCGTCCAATGTGTCTGCAACTTTAACGGTGAACTGGTCGCTGTTTTCCAGATACATCATTTGCTCCAAGTGAATGTATTTTTCTGTGCTGCTAATCTTCTTATGTCCTAAAATCTCCTTGACATGCCAGGGGTCTTTTGTCTTGTGTTGCTCTGTCGTTCCTTTCCAATGCCGAAAAGTCTTAAAGCATATCAATGCTATGTTAGGGTTTGCGATTTTCTTGGACAAGTTTCGCCTTTGTATAGAGTAGCATGATCGCATGTCGTCAGCGTTAGAAAAAATATGCTCCTTGTTTCTCGGCAGTTGACACAGCATATCAATGGTTTTAGCTGATAACGGCAAAACTCGGTTATTACTATTCTTTTCCGCCCTAAGTCTTACGTTGCGTTGCCCAAAGTCTATATCTTGCCATCTTAAACGGCTAATCTCTCCAGGTCTAGCACCTGTATCCTTCAGCATAGCACAGTAAACAGCGGTCTTTTTCCCTAATCCAGCAATAAGTTGATCCAGTTCTGCCTCTGTCGGAACATATATGGGTTCGCCGTCATTAGAGTATGTTGGCGCTCGCCAAATGATACAGTTAAAATCGAACCATGCTGCAAGATTGTAGGTAATCAACGCTTTTGTGCTGTCTTTAATTTCTGCTTTAGCTAAAACTGCCTTGCAACTTTCAGGATCAAAAAGGTCTGCTCCAGCTCTCAACAACAACTTAAATGATTTTCGATAGTTAGCGATAGTGGAAGGTTTTCTGCCATCATTAACTAGTTGGGTAATTAGCTTCTCTATTTGCGGTGCTGCTTTTAACTCGTTTTCTGTTGGTGAATGTCTTTCCTTCTCCGCGACAACGTTTAATTTTGTCGTGGACGCCAAATTTTTCGCCTTTCCCATGACGCTTATTCGGCTAATTTGATTATTGTTGCCATGAACATTTAAGACTATGTGCTCGCTCCAACGGTGGCCATAATCAGCACATCGATAACGCTGGATCGGTTGATTTGATAAAGCGTTTGAAGGTGCTTTTCTTAAACCGTCCTTGAACACGCGAGAGCTACCGCATTCTGGACATTTAATAGCGGTTTGAGGCTCCAAATTTAAGGGCCTCCTTTCATTTTGCGGGTTTCCAAGTGGTTACGGCCTACAATTTTCATATTACAGCTCGCGCAGCGGATAGCCCCGTGGGTCTTAAGCCGGCGACCACAATCAAGGCAAAAATGCTTGCCCTGGAGGGAGGCCCTGCTTGAGAAAGATTCTATAACTATCGGTTGTTTTGTACGTTCATCAACGGCCTTCAGCAACGCATCAAGGCTGCTAAGTTTCTCTTTCAAAGCGTTAGGTGAATAGCTGTCTAAAATCGCTTTAGCACTCAAGTTTTCACCCTCGCGCCTTTGAAACTGCAATACCGTTTATCCGTACAATTTCCTTTTCCATTTCGCCAAAAACAAGGCGTATCTTTAGAATTACAGAAGTGTTCTTGGCTTGTATCCTCTAACAAAAATTTATTGATTATTCCAGAAGGAACTAGCTCTTTAGCGGTAGGAGCTTCTTTTATTCCGGTTGGCTTCTCAACCACAACCTCTTTCGGCAAAAATTTGTCAAGCGTAGTCAATTTTAAGAAGTCTCCTGGACGTCGCAATCGTTTTCTTGGCAGGTTTTTTTACTCACTAAGAAGTGTTCAGGACATAAGATATTTCCATCAAGATACCACTCCGCTTCTTTGGTACATGGACCTCCACAACCTTCAGCAATACATAAAACTCCAGCTCTAGGTTTGATACGCCTAGCTTTCAATACTGTTTTGTCTTTATGGATGTATTTTACTTCGCTTTCACCTTCAGCGGTGTTAGCTATTGGCGGTGTAGGTGTTTCATTAGAAATATGCGCATCCACAATCGTTTCTTGAATGATTGTATTTTTAGCCTTGTTTTCGTTAATAGAGTTAGATATATCCTTAGAAAGTACGCTATCTATATTAGATATACCTACTGTGTTTTTTTTCGTTATAAGAGCACACATATCTTCTAAGGATATTCTTTTAGCGGTCCCGTCGATGTTAAGAATTATTATCTCTTGGGTGTCGATTTCAGATAGTGTATTTTCTAACCATTTATTGAAGCTCTTTTCAAGAATCTCCTCTAAATGTACAGTCGAATCAAAATCAAGCGTTGATGCGTTTTTTTTAGGTTTTAAAGGTATGTAATTGTTGTATCTTCTATCAATGTATCCTTTGTCGTTTTTGTGGGTTCCTTCGCGTATGTCAGCCCAACCGATTTTTTCAAGTCGCACCAACCAACCTCTTACTGTTACTGTTGCAACTTTTTGTTTACGGTCTTTGTTGTAGATGTCGGTTAAATCCTCAGCTTCCGCACCGTTGACACAGTTAGCTAGTACATTGTAGTAAAACTCCAAGATTCTTGACTCGGTACTCGTTTTTGTGGTTAAAATAATGTTATCGTAGTCTATTTTTGCATCTAAAGCGTCTTGGATCGTTGGTATTAAGTATCTTTGTTCGTTTATGATTATGATTGGTCTTTGAAAGAGTTTAAAGGCGGAATAGGATGGCATCAACTCAAGGAACTTGTTGAAGTCTCTCATGTCTCGGATTGCGGTTTTTGTGAATGCCTCATATATTCCGTCGAAGGGGGTTGCTACCTTGATTTTACCTTTGGTTATGTAGAACTTGATTTTTCGGATGTACTCTTGAATGATTTTTCTGTGTAGTTCGTGTTGTTTGTAAATCCATGGGTAACATTTTTTCAGGTTGCTTATTCTCATTGAATCTTCGATTTTTGGCTGTGTTGTAAGCGGTGACGCCGTAAACTCTCTTGTTGCTTGCTCCTCAAAATAGTCGTTATCTAAGGAGTTAAAGATTAGAGCGGGAGCCCCAACTATTTTTGTTACGTGTACATTTCCGTGGTCGTCAACGTATTTGTGGTCCGCGTATTCTTTGTCTTTGCTCATGGTGGTTTTGAACATTTTGAAGGTTTCAAGATTGATTGATTCTTGAAAGACGATAACTTTGTTTCTAACGTCAACTTCGTAATAAGAGTGTTTTAAAGTGTCACTGTAGCTTTTTCTCTCTTTTTTCCAATTTATTAAGGCATTTTCAAATGTTACATCATCAGCAAAGTTTTTCTTGACAGGTTTTTCAGGTTCTTCCAATTCATCTATGTTTTCGCCGGATTCGCTTTTTCTTACTCCGCATTCATGGCTGATAACTTTGGGTGATTGACTGGCTATGTATTGAATGTCTTCTTGAGGTAGGAAAGCCATTGTTTCATTTGTTGAGTAGGTTTTTCCGCTGCCACTTTCACATTTTAAAGCAAGATTCAATGGGTCAAGATAAGCAGATAGACCAACATGGAAAGCCGCTTTTATGATGTGATCGTCAAATTTGCTTATGGTTAGGTGTGCTTCATCTATTAGCATTTCTTCTATGTCAGGGTCAACGGATAATCCTTCGATTCCTTGCTGTATTTTTTCTAACTCAGTTTTTATTACATCTGTTCTTTCTTTCATTCTTTGTTGGTAGCCTTCAGGTAGATCAGCTATTGGGGTATCGTCTGTTACGTCGAAATCTTTGTTGAATGGGTCCTTGATTATGTAAGGGGTTGTTGGCTGTTCGGTCAAGGCTGGGCCTCCGCTCCGCAAATGCCAGGATATTCAGAAATTAGATTTTCAGCGATTTCCCATTTTAAAAAAGGGCAAACAAAACGAAAGGTGTCTTTCGTTATAGTTTCTTTGGTGAGATGCTTACAGCTATTACAGCAAAAACCTTTTTTCAATGAAAAAGCCTCCGAGAAGGGGTTGCTTGTTTGAAAAACACTCTTTTTCGTTGAAATTGCCAGCCACGCTTGTTGTCGAAAGTTGCCACTTGGCCACTCTTGAAAGTAACGATTGCGCTGACTACATCTTGAGTGGTTAGGTTTTCGCTGCTAACCCTGTTGCGGCAACGATTCTGGAAAAATTGGTCAATCTCCAATTTTATGCATCTCCAGGTAGCCTTCGGCTGCCAATTTCAAGGTTTGTTTTGCGACGCCAAACTCTGCAACCTGTGCCTCCACCGTGATTGCAACTGAAACTTTGAGCGTTAAATTTGAGGGCTTGTTTGCATTCAGATTCAAACTTGCAAGGGTAGGGTTCGACTTCTTGAGCTAAGTTAGCTTCGTAAAATTCTTTTAATGGTGCATAATCAGTAATGAAAGTTGTTTTTGGATGCATTGTTATCGCTCCTCGAAGATTTGGCAATAACAAAAATGGTTTCCCTTGTCGCCGGGGAGGATTCTTGAGGTTGTATTGACACGGTACTTTTTCGTTAGAAAATCGATTAGGTCATTGATAACTTGGGGAGAATCACTTGTAATTTTAAGAGTTGTTATGATTATTTTCTGTTCTGGCAAACTTTTGCCCTTCTAATGCTATCTTATCTTTTTTGTCAAAGGTCGGGAGTGCGCGTAAGCAAAAGTTTAATATGTTAAAAAAAACTACTTTCACTTTGGCGTGCCTCCGTCAGGGGACATGTCAGCTTCGGGAGTTTGGTTCTTAGCGGTTCCTACTCCCGAAGTTAACAATTTAGCTTTTTTACGTGCCTTGTATTCAGCTTTTAGAAGTCGCATGGCTTCGCGAACTTCTTTGCTGTGTTTGAAGGTCACGGTTTCTTTGTAGTCCATACTTATCTATCCTTTCTTAGATTTCTACCCTAATTTAAATATTGTGCATGTGAGCTGAAGAAGTGTTTCAAATGAAAAATAAACCCTCGCTTTCGGTTTAGTTAACCGCTATTTTATATCTAAAAAAGATGTAAATGAGCGATTAACTGAAGTTATGCGAAGTTATCATACTTTAGCGAATATATCGTAAAAAGATATACTTTTGGGATTTTAACTTTGGGCATGGACTTTTAAAGAGGGTTGCGGGGGGAAAGAAAGTCAAAATAGCGTATTTTTCTTTTGTGGGCGCCGAGAGACAGAACAACCCAGGTCTGTGCTTCTCGGTTTCATTTAGCCCTTTTTTCTATTGAGCAATAAGGGGTGAGTGAAATGGCAGAAGAGAAACCTAAAGAGAGATTGGAAACAGTTTTGTCAATAACAAAGGAAAACGGTGTAACCGTAACTGTTTCAACCGTTTGCGGTAGCTGGGAATATATGCAAAAATTCTTAAGCGATTTCGAGAATAGCTTTCTAAAGGGTAAAAATGGAAAAGCCAAACATAAGAGTAAAACAGAACCTTAACATAGAAGTAAATTGTCCTTGTCCAAAATGCGATACAGGGCATCTAATACCTTTTCTGAAAGAAGTTCCGAGAAGAATTGGTTCTTACGGCAATCCAGACACATATTACGAAATATACTATCGTTGCTCACGCTATCCTCAATGCAACGCCTATATTGAAGGATAAAAAAAGAAAGAGAAAAGTTTGAGGTCTATGACATTAGATTTCTATTTTCTTTTAACCGCTTAAGTTTCTCTGAGTCCGGCAACTTCATAAACTCATTTAGGCAGAAACAGATTATACAATGCTCTGGAATGTCAGTTCCTTTTTTGAGTTCTCTAATCAACTTTTTAGTTAGCGGAGTCAGTTTCAAGTTAGTTGTTTCATCATAAGGCGCCGTAGCTGCTTTGTTGATTTTACAATGCTTACACATGGGTATATCTTGGATTGCTTTTAGGCCTTCTAAAACTTCAACTGGTCCTATTTTGCTTGACATTTTGTTTTTCTCCTTGAAATATCTTAGAGATATTCCTGATAGTATTAAAGAGCTATACTTATATTAATATCTTAGGGATATTCCTTTAATTGGTGATTGGTGTGGAAATGCCAACAAAATTTAAAATCAGTGTGGTTCTAGTCGGCAAGAGCTTGAAGGTTACAATTCCAAAAGAGCTCTGCGAACAATTCAGCTTAAAGAAAGGCGACACTATTGAAATGTGGGCCGACAACAGCCATATTATTATTGAGAAGGGAAAAGCCTAATGGTTTTTGAAAAGATAGGTGCAGCTCAAGTTAACAAAGACGTTCAAGCATTGAAAATAGAGATAGATGCGAAAACATATTGGATCGGGCTTTCAGACTTAGACCAGGCTGTTAAAAATAATCGGCTGGTTGGTGTTTTCCAGCTCACAGAAAAAGCCATCCAACAAGAGACTGCAGCAACGCCTTGATGTTTTAGTTACTTCTTTTTTCTATTGGTGGGTAGCTAAGAGGGTTCTTACCTCTATAACTCAGTTTAGCAACGATCCATTTGCCCTCTTAACTACTCCTCCCTAAGTAGCCAATGGTCAGTCCACGGATAGACCATTAAACTGCTTTTTTCTTTTGAGTGTGTCAAGTGTTGACTAAGAAAAAGAAAATGAGAAAGATTGGCTTTAGCTTAGTTTCTGCGGCCTTAATTCTGGTTCTTTTAGGTTCGGTTGTTGTTTATGGTGCGGTAACATTGGTTTCGTTTAATTTGGTGGTTTTTCTATTTGTTTTTCCGGCTGATTCGTTGCTGCAAGCGTTATTGATTGTTTTTGGAGCGTTGCTTCTTAGTTTTGGTTTGATGTTCATAGTTTTGTCAAAGCGTTTTTTCTAAAGCCTCATTTTTCTATTGAGACTTAGACCTAAAATGAAACATAACAGTCTTAAAAAAACTCGTACAGAAATTGACGCTGTAACTAAAATTGGTTTTTTAGCTCTGGAACGAGAAACGCTTATTTTTTTGGATGGGGAGGATTAAAGTTGTCTTACCGCGGTCAACCGAAAGGTTCTTACGGCAATTCTCGGCGTGGACGTTGGCCTTGGAGTGGTCCTAAAAAGCCAAAACCAAAAGAAAACCAAGAGAACGTAATTTATGTTAGAGACAGCGAGGATAAGCCTAAGCAGCCTATTCCTGATACTTTTCATTGGCAAGAAAAACTGGTTCCTGAAGGTACAAAAGTGATTTTGAGCAGGTCAACAAGTCTAACTGTTCCAGGGGGCAAAACCTTGCTTGCGAACGACTTGGATAGGCAACATGAAATCGCCTTTCAAATTTGTCAGTTAGCAGCGCAAAATCAGAAACTCAGCATCGAGGTTTTGTTACCTGATAATGTCACGGTTAAGAAATTTAAGATCATCCACTCAGAGGACCAGTTGCCAAGCGACAAGGCCGTTTCTTTTTCAGACATGGTTTATGTCGGTAATCTGAGAAATCAGCTTCGAGCTAACGGTTTTACTCTCATAGCTGTTTAATCTTTTTTCTATTGAAGTGATAAACATTGAGTAGTTATAAAGGGCGTTCTAAAGGCAGTTATGGCACTCAACAGAGGCATGGCAAAAGCAGTTTTCATGGATTCGGAAGAGGCAAACATGACGCTGACACATTGATGGCTCAGAGAAATTTTGAAAGCAGGTCTAAAAGAAGCCAAATTCAAGATTTACACCGTTTCGCTACGATTGCGCCTAACATACATATGTATTTGAAATCCCCAGAAAAGTACGATTGGAAAGGCGTTGATGATCCTAACATATTGGCTAAATTAAACATAGTAACTAAGTTAGCGAAAAAGAAACCTGTTCACATGGTAGTCAAAGATGGCAAGGCCAAAAAGGAACACCATTTCAAAATTATTAAAAAATCTAAAGCCAAAAAAGAACCTGAGAAACAAGAACTAAAAGCAGAGGCCAATAACCCGATAAAAGAAGAAGGCAGCCACAAATTACCAAGCGAAAAGGAAATTTACGATAGAGCTGTCAAAATGTATCAAGAGGAAAACTTTAAGCCAAAATATGAGGATTCAGCGCCCGAAGTCAACCCAACAAAAGGCGAACTTAGCGAAGAGGGATATTTACAAAAAGCAAAACTGAGTTTGATGACTTCGCAGGATACGGTAGCCTCAAGACAAACAATGGATTACATCGACAATTTAAGGCAGCAACTTGAAAAAATCGGTTTTGACATCGTACCCATTAACGGTTTTTCTGTCGAAGATTTGCAATATTAATCTCCCTTTTTTTCTCTTCCATGTTTTTTAGTCAATTATACCTGGTCTGGGAGCCTCAAATATGCTAGTCGTGAACGACCATTCATCGTGGATATAATCCTCGACTGTTGTTTTATCCAATGTTTAAAAATAGGGTAGAACAAGCCTAAAGGGAAAAACGTTAAAACCCCTTAGACTTGCTACCTACACAAGAAAAATCATTTTGCTTTTTCTTTTAGGTGCGTAGCGATTGAAGAAACTTAATGCAAAAAGAACCTCAACAATCAGTTTGATTTTGCTTCTTTCAGTAGTCTGAAAGCCCGATCCAATATGTTTTCGCAGCGATTGGCTTATACCCGATAGCGTTCAAACTCAAACCCTTGTGGCTGATAGCCCTGGCGTTTCCTATACTGGTCAAATTACACTGGAACTTGCTGTTCCCGCCAACATCTCTGGAGTCTATGCGGGTCAAATGACGGTTTCAGCAGTGGACATTTTTGGAAATCAAATTACGAGTC
The DNA here is from genome assembly GCA_049515895.1 of Bathyarchaeia archaeon. Lineage (GTDB taxonomy): Archaea > Thermoproteota > Bathyarchaeia > Bathyarchaeales > Bathycorpusculaceae > Bathycorpusculum. The sequence continues at coordinate 26,122 of JBEKTQ010000031.1, forward strand.
CAGCTGAAATAAGTATCAGTGTTGGGTCAACGTCAGTCATTAGCTTTGCCTGGTTCAAAACTCACTTATGGTATGTTCTTTTGATTGTTGCAGCGATCCTGGTACTCTTAGGTTGCGTCGCTAAGTTCTCGCGAAGATCATAAATCCTTTTCTTTTTTTGTTAGGTTCTCTGTTCTCTTGTTTCGTTCTATGCGTAGAACGGAAGGGGTATGAACGGCCTTGCAATTTCTTACACAAAAAAGCCAGACTAAATGACTAACAAATGGCTAACGTTTTGCTTGACTTATCCATGCGTGACTAAACAAACATTTTTCTTTTGATGGCTATGACAATCGAACAAGAGTTAGGACCTGAAGTTGATGAGTTTCTTAAAGAAATATCTCCCTCTGAAGTTGTAGCACTTGGCAAGTTAGGCCCTTCAGCCACAACCTATAAACCTGGATTCGTTTGGCTTCAGCGTTATCTTTCTGAGCAAACCTTATTCCCTCAAATCAAGAACATACATGATTTCTATGTTGCTGTTAAAGCTGACAAAAAGAAAGACACTAAGTCTTTTCCTGACCGTAAACTGCTAAAGGATTTTGTACCTTTTCTTATCAACAAAAATAAAGCTGCCAAAACTGTCAGGTCCTATTGCGGTGCCATTCAATCTCTGTTTAAATATTTTGAGATTGAAATAACAACAAACTATTCTGATCTACCTCCAGCAATTATAGAAAACGAAAAGTACCCCTGGAGCATTGAGCAAGTTGGCACGTTCATTAAATCTTTCAAGTCACCGATGTATCGGTGTCTAGGAACTTGGTTTATTCAAACAGGTCTTTCTAACTGGGATTTGCTACACATGCCTTATAGTAAAATAAGAGCTCAGTATGAAAACGATGTTAGCCCCTTCTGCCTTAACCTTGTCCGGCATAAGACAAGAAAGTACGATGTCAAGTTTAGAGCGTTCATTGGAAACTTAGGCATTCACTATTTCAAAGAGTATTACGCGAGCCTACCCAAAGCACTTAATGATGATGATTTGATTTTCCCTATTAGCTCTGTTGCCGTTGAGACTTACTTCGCTCGGAGAGCAAAAGAGTTCTTGCCGAAAGAGGTTCCGGCGGAAGAGGCTTCCGCGCCGGAAGAAACTGGAAAGAAAAAGCGTAACCCTTGCTGCCCTTCCAGTTTGAGAACTGGGTTTCGCACTTTCCTATCTGACGGCAAAGTTACTAACAGCGAAATAGAATACTTCATGGGCCACAACCTAACCGCTGACTTGTCCAAGACTTACGTCAACAAGTCGGATGATTCTTGGCGTCAGACTTGGAGAGCCTATGAATCACTCCTTACCTTTAAGATAACTTAATGCCTGCCTGCATACTTCGCGGGTGGACATCCTGCACCCGCCCGATAGTACCCAAACATACATCGTTTACTTAATCTCCGCTAAGTTCTTTCAGGTTTCTATTTCAGCCATGTTGCTTTCCCATGGGTTAAGGTTTTCGGGGGAAATCCTACGCCTTAAGGGTCGATTTTTCTGCAAAAAAAATTTTAAATTTTAGTATGTTGGTTTCGGCTGTGTTTGTAAAGTATAAACTAAACAAACCTTTTGAACATAGTAAAAGAGGTTCGGGGAGGGGGAAAAAAATAGAAAAATGCGCGCGCGCGAGGGTTTGAGTTAGTTAGTATATTTGAATATGTGTTTTGTAGGGGTGTCGCGTTAAAAAATGTACAGCTACTCTATATAAGCCCCATGGGTCTTTTTTAAGGGAATATGACATGATTCCATTATTTTTAGGGTTCAAAATCATTGTCTGCATGGGAAATGTCCATACCTGATTTAGCGATTTTATTTTGTGAAGCCAAACTAAGGTTTTGTAATGCATAAATCCAGCTTTTCCATGAAAGGACGCTATTCAGTGGCAATTTAAGCTATGGTGGAATGGCTGAATCTTACGTTTATGTGTAAAATTGTGAGAAAAACGTAATCTTTGCCCTGAAAAAGTACGGAAACAGAACCCAAAACAAGCCTCTTTTGGCACATCTAAGTAGCATGTATTCACCTATTGCACAGATTTTAACCTCGTTTTTAGAGGGTTTTGAGTCACTTTTGAGCCTAAATATGATGTGGCACTTTGCCGAAATAGTAAGTGTCTATCGGCGTTTTGCCGAAAGCGGAAAGGACTTGTTTCTTGCTGATTTACCAGCTTTATTTTTCTATTGAGTGGTTTAAAATATGATTGATATGAGCGAGAAAGAGAATATTGAAGATTTCTTGGAATCTACTAAGGATGATTTTGCTGAGCCACAGTACACCGACAAAGAAGTTATCCTTACTTTGAAACCTGAGACTGTTACTGACCGAGCTAAGTTTGAGTGCATCAATAAAAGAGCCAGAGCGCTCGGTGCTACTTTTAGAGTTAGTCCAAGACCTGGCTTTCACATACCTTTACCTAAACCATCAACGTCAACGCTAGTAGTTCCAGCTTGTGGGGTTCTCTTGCACTATGAGAAAGCCGACGAATACGGCGTCGTCGGTGAAGACGGCAAAATCGCAGTTATAAAGCGGTGCGAAGATGAATCCATGACGCTGTTAACTGACGTCGGCAATTTGCCGACAAGCGTTCAACAGTTCATAGCGAAATTAGCGCCTAATACCGTCGCGGTTTTCGATGCACATGGCACAATCTACATTGAAGTTACTATGTCACTGTTAAAGACAATGCAGACTTTAAAGGCGTTTCTCAGTTTCTACCGTGTCCTATTAGCAGAGTTTCCAATGTTAACCAATTATGTTGAATTGAATGAAAAGTCGGTTCCTGCTCGATCTACTTACAAAGAAGTCGTTACGCATGTTTGGATGCCTTCGCATTTCTATGTTGTTATTCGCGTTAAAGAGATGACCCTT
>JBEKTQ010000032.1:0-23072 GCA_049515895.1 Bathyarchaeia archaeon
GAAGCGTTCCATTGGTGATAAGGCTTGTATGAAGAGGAAGAGAACGAGAATATGCCAAAATTTCAGGCAAGTCTTTTCTCAAAAGCGGCTCTCCACCCTCAAACCCCACAGCGCAAACACCTGAATCGTAAAATTGTCTCAGAATTTCTTTTTCCTTTAGGGTGCTTAAATTTTCACTGGACCGTCTCCAGAAAGGGCACATTTTACACTTAAGGTTACAGTTATAAGTTAACTTATGTCCACCAAACAATGGCGCTTTTGCGCCGAGCGAGTTCAAAAGTAATCCACGATATAGCCTAATACCTACCCTAAATGTTTCCTGATAGTTGAATGCCTTGTTTTTCAAAAACTTCGACCTCAATTAAAGTTTATTATGAGGGCGTGCGTTACATCGGAGATTACCGTTGAAAGTCAATTTATGTCCGCAAAATAGGGGTGCCTTAACGTCAAATAAGTTTGAGATAAAGCCATGATAAATCCCCATTCTTAACCAAAAGTTCTCAACATAAGGGCGAATGTTTTTTTTTCCCCAGAATAGCTGAAAACCCGTCCCGTCCCTCCAAGATCAAATGAACAGTCTGCGAATCACATAGATAAAAACAAGTACTTTTCTTTTTTGTTTTGAGAGAAAGGGAGATTTTGCTTTCTTTATTCTTTTTTCTTAAGTTCTTTCTTTATTCCTTTCCCAAAGTCCTCCACGGCTTTAGCACCTTTCTTGATGCCTTTGCCGACTGCTTCTCCAGTTTTTTCTGCAGCATTTTCAATTTTTTTCTTCTCTTCAGGCATTCCTATCACCTTCCATGTAAAGGCTGTTTATTGCAGAATTAAGTGTGTGTGACTGTGAAGCCACAGCGACGTCTGGACATTACCCAAGGTTTTTGCTTGTAAAATAACCTCGCGTTTTTGGGCTCTGAACCAGGCCTTAACTTTTCAAGCAGCATACCGTTTTGTTGATGTGGAGCTACAGCTACACAAGTTTATGAGCCGTTTGTACTCCTATTGTTTAACTGGAGTTGTAGAGTTTTGGGCGCGATAGATCAAATATTTCATTTTATCACTTCTGGAAGCATAGCTGGCTTGCCACCCATTGTCTTGATGATAATAATATTTGCCGTGGGATTGATCGTGGGCTATTTGATCCATTTATTCCTAAAAATCGCAATTATAGCTGCAATTGTACTTTTCGTGGTTGCCTACTTTGGTTTTTTCGGTTTGAGTCTTAGCGCGTTGAAGAATTATGCAACCCAATACGGCCCCATTGTGTATCAATACGGCGCACTTATCATAGGCATACTTCCACTAAGCATCGGATTCATAATAGGCTTAATCATCGGCTTCGTATTCGGTTAAACTAAACAGCCTTCTTTTTTCAATATACTACAATGGATGGCTAATTGTAAGCTTGCGGAATTCCTCAATCTAGACCCAAACTTGATTAGTTTTCCATGTCAACCAGTGGAGTGGTCAAGTCCGCACGTACCTAATAACGTCACCTGCCAAAGTAAAGTGTACTCAATGAAAATCTAACTACTTTGTTGCTGTAGATCCTCAGTCACAAACTTTCAAAAACGTTTCAACACCTTATGATTAAAGGTAAAAAAAAGAAACGCTAAAGATCTGTTCAAGATGCAGTTAGAAGCCGGTAATGTTTATCAATTTAGATATGAGGAGTGTTTAAGATAGTATCTTGCTATTTTTGTTTGCGCAATTCCAAAGAAACACGTGGTTTTAAAACAGCAGTAAAACAAGAGCTACCATAATTGTTGCTGTTACTTCACATTCACAGACTTTTAAATAGAGTTTTTAAAACCTTAAAGGATTAGAGATAATTTATGAAAAATGACGATTGGTTAATTCTGCTTGCGGTTGTAATATTTGTCCTTTGGTTTGTCGGCTTTTTCACAATTGGCGGATTGATAGACTTTCTGATTATTGTCGTCATAATTCTGGTAGTGCTCCGGCTGCTCCGAGGACGCAAATTATAATATTAACACTTCAGGTTCAAATAGTGGTGGCAAACTTTCCATGGTTTATTTTTTTCAATTTAACAGACAATTCAAATAATGTGTGATGAGCTCACTCCTAAGTGTTAATCTTTAAGATGACTGATCAAAGCGCTGCAGTTAAGCCCAGAGGAATTGATCTTGGACAAAAACAAACAAAGAAAAAAGTCGACCCATAACGGGCCTTGTTAGAACGTAGAGGATAAGGAATGAACAAAACAAAACAGATTACAACAAAAGAAGAAAAACCCACAACAAAGGATGAAGAAAAACACGAAGAATACGCAATTAAAGATGAAAAAAGTCGAGTGCAAACAAAAGAAGAAATCAAGCAAGCGATCAAAGATTCGAAAGTTCTATATCTTAGTTTGAGCGGTGGCTGGGGACAGACAAGACACTGGATAAAACAGTGGGAGAAAGATAATAGCAAGAAGATAGATGAATCTCCAGATTGGTACGATTCTGGGTATATTTGCCCTTATTGTGCAGAAAAAGTTGCAGAATTCTATGTACCTCCTCCGATTTCCACTATAATTTACAAATGTTCTAACAATCATAGATTTTCGCACAAAATGATGACAGCTAAAGAAAAACTAACGCTGAAGGAAGAAGAAAAACAAGATATACTTAATGAGGCACGCGCTGAAAAAAAGCAGAACAAGAACTAGTCGGTAAAAAGTTTGTTGAAAATGTCAAGTATGCTATCCGCATGGTTAGGAGGACACCGTATATAGATGCTACCATCATAAAGCGTGAATATCAGGAGCATCGAGAGTTTTATCACCAAAAAATGAACAGTGCATTCACAAGTCGAACAAACAATATTTCGATTGGAGCTTTTGATAGCCTGTTCAGTGCAGTTGACTTCAGCGATACATCAACTTTATGGGAACGAAAAGCAGGTCTGGCCAAGAGCATAAATGATAACAAGATTGATGTTATGGGTGCTCTAATTGGAGCAATGTCGGCGTATATTGGTTCTCTCGGTGTACTTTTTCCGATTATACTCTTAGTTATTTCACAAGGCATGGCAGCTTTTGGCAACTATCTCGTGTATGGGTTCTTCGCAATCATGTTCTTCGGATTTTACGAAGGCTACTTTAACCAAAACAGACTCAAAAGATTGGTTAAGGAACATAAAGACTACACCAGCGAATTTGACGAAATTACAGACTTGATTGAAAGAAAAAAGGACCTACGAATTCGGTGAGTTACCAATACTACTGGTTGCTTCAGAAATAGAAATGTCGAGCTGGGTCAACCTTTCTTTGAGAGAGATTCTTTGAGCGTACAAGAGATAAAAAAACTATGGGTAGCTTTTATGCCTGTCCATTGTTTCTTTGGTCACTCTGGTTTTTCCTAAACCACCGTTGTGGGCGCTCAACACAAATTTCAACGTATTTTCCTTAAAAAATTCTCTAAATTGATTACCACATTTAGTACACCTGTACATCTTAACATGGAATCGCCCAAAATTCCATTCCTTATCAGGTTCTTTCATATGGGCAGTACAATTCGGACATTTAGACATAACTTTCAAGCCATATGCTAAGGCAAAAGTGACTATGTATACCATTTCAGGTACTAAGTCAAGAAGCGTGCGTCACGTTGCTAATGCATAATCTATTTTCAAGCTAATAATTTAGTTAAGAAAAAGAATTTAATTAGTTTAGGTGTAGCTTTTTGGGAAGTTTGGGTTAAGTTGTTTGTTTTAGTTTGGCTATGCAGATCTCAATTGCTTCCTTATGAAAATGAAAAGCACCAAAAAGAGCAGTGAGCCAACAACGCCTGAAGTTAGACCAATGATATACCAGGCCTTCCACGCCGGCATGAAAGTGCTAAGATACTTCAGCGACCCGATGAGAATGAAAATTGAAGCAGATCCGATTAATGCAATTGCAAGGCCTAACAAAATACTGACAATTATGCCAGCAATCAAAATTCTTTGAATCCGTTTCTTAACGGTAGTCTTCGCTTCACGGACATACTCTCTTAGAATGCTTTTTACCTCATTGAGCAATGCATTGATGATTTCCCTTACGAGCGGCATCTAATTCTTACCGCTTCATCCAAAAAGCAATCTAATCAGAACCCTCAATTGAACATTATTTACTTAGACGGACGGGGTAAGCAAGCTCAACTTACCAGTGCTCTGCGGCTAAGGTACCTGTTTGACATCAAATAATCCCTAATATTTCAGACAAGCCCAGCTTAAAAGACTTTCTTGAGACCGCCAAAGCAATCATTTGGCGCGGCACGCCAAGTTGTGGATGGGAGTTCACATAGACATCGACTTAATTGCAACTTACACTGTAGTTATTGTAAAAGTAGCTAATTCTAAGCGAACTTGAAAACTGTTGGAAAGGAGGTGAAAATGAATGGCAGATATAGTTGATATTGCTGTTGAGGCTGGCCATTTCAAAACACTTGTCGCAGCAGTACAAGCAGCAGGATTAGTTGAAACATTGAAGGGTAAAGGACCGTTCACGATTTTTGCGCCAGATGATGGTGCTTTTGCATTGCTTCCATCAGGCACAGTCGATGGACTATTGAAAAATGTCCCAAAGCTCAAGGCGATTCTAATGTACCACGTTATTCCGGGAAAGTTTACGGTTGACGAAATAGGTCAAATGAAGACTGCTAAAACGCTTCAAGGCCAAGAAGTTAAGATTGACGGCCACCATTGGTGGTCTCTTCACATAAACCCCATAATCAATAATGACGCACACATTACGAGCACAGACATTGTAACGGAGAACGGCATGATACACGTTTTGGACAGAGTGCTTATGCCAAATATGGAGCTTACGTGTCCAGTATGTGGAATGGGTTTCATGACCATGGAAGCCATGAGTGCTCATACAAAGATGGGTCACGTAGCTGAGAAAGCTCCAGAGCTGATGCAGGTAGTTGAGACGGCGCCTGAACCATTGCCACCCACTGAAGTGATAACTGAACAGATGCCTGTAGTAGAGAAAGTGACAGGAGTTTTTGAGGTTTTACTTGATGCTGTTGGTAGGTTCCGTTTCCATCTGAAAGCTGCTAACGGGCAAATAATTGCTGTAAGCCAATCGTACGGGACAAAAGAGTCCGCTCTAAAAGGCATTGCTTCAATAAAAAAGAATGCTCCAATAGCTAAGACCGCGGATTTCACATCGGGAGGGACTATACCAGAGTCTGCGCATCGAGCTGGAATTGTACAAGACACGGTTTTCGAAATTCAATTCAATGCTCCTGACAGGTTCCGTTTCCATCTGAAAGCTGCCAACGGGGAGATAATTGCTGTAAGCCAATCCTATCTATCAAAACAATCAGCCGAAAATGGCATAGCATCAGTGAAGAAGAATGCTCCAATGGCCAAGATTATCGATCAAACCACTGCGGTGACCTAAAACCTAAACATTTCCTTTATTTTTTTTCTTAGTCAGAACTAGGTAACTTGAGTCTATGGAGGGTTGGTCTAACTTCTTGTTTTTACTGTTTTTTACAGCACTATATTTCCTGTAAAAATCCTGAAGCCAAGAAAGGCAAGAGATTCTCCCAACCTGTTTTTTTGGCTTTCACAGTTTACGAGCCAAAGTGATTGCCTAAGAAAAAAACAGGTGTGACAGACACGCATTTGCTACACAATGAGTGGCTCTTTTTTGCTGTCTACCGAAAAACCTCGTGTAGAAAAGATCAACACACCCAAAGCGACTAAAACAAAAACGATTACCCCCGCCGCAACGTATGGCATTATGCTTAGCGTAGTGAATATAGCTGCAGGATTCAAAATCCCACCAAGAAATATCGCAAAAATCATAACCCCAACAGACAGCATAAACGAAAACTTGTAGGGCCTGTCTGACTTGGTCTTAACTAATTTCTTTCTGTCAAGCTCGCCAACAAGAAAATTCAAGAAAACTCCTACCGAACCAATTAGCAACGGAATTGTTACAGAAAGGGTTTCGTAACGCATGCTGAAATCGATGAAATGATGCAAGCCAAGAACAGAAAAGAGAAGCAAAAGCAGAACGATAGCTATGGATCCAAAAAAGATGCACTTGTCAAGAAACTTCCCTGAGAGAGCTGGACCGTAAGTTCTTCTATTTGGCAAAGGTGTTTCGCCAGGCTTAATATCTTTCGTAGTTCTTCGTGTTAGTCCTGGCAGATCATTCGAAAGAAAGTAGATTTTGTGTTTCGGATCAAGCGGTAACTTGTTGCCATCCGAATCATACACCGCCTTGGTTACAATTCTTGAAAAAGGGAATAGCCATTCGACGCCTCTATCCCTTGTTGTAGTGAATGAATCCAAGAACGAGTGAAGAAACGATCCGATGCCAAAAAAAGGGTTTATCAAATAAACTACGCCAATAAATAAAAAATTATGAAATAACGCACGATGTATTTGTCGGCGTCGAAAGGACTCCTTGCTGAAAAAACCATATTCCCTATCTAAATCGTTAATTGCCGAACCCACACCAACCATTAGTGCTATTTCTGGTCTGCCGAATAATAAGGCTCCAACAAGTATGCCAAACATAATATGGGTAGAAAGATTCATGAGAACAACCCGTCGTCTTCTCACTGGACAACTAAAATATGAATGATTTTAAGAATATAAAGGTAATTAGAGGCAGAATCGTCGGTTTTCCAGCATATTTAAACCCGAATACTGCAATTTCTTAATAAATTTTGGCATTGTCTTTATCCAGTCGCCTAACTTCCAACAATACCAATAACAACTATTATAGCTCCAACTATTGCCCTTATAACTCTAATTAGTTGTTCAGGAAAAGTTTGCTTCCGATACTTGACTATACTCAAAACGCCATCTACAATAAGCCAAAAACCTAAACCTACCAGAACCATCGAAAGAACATTCAAATAATCTTACCTACTTTCCCCGCCAATTTGCCCCTTAACAAGGCAAATACTCTCTAAGATGAGTCTCAATTAAAGTTAATCTTTTTCGGTCCTATGGGCGATCCCGTCGACCATTTGCTTGACCATCATAACTGTTTGATTTAACTGCTAACTGAATGCTAATTAACCTCAGGCTAAGTCTTTATGTTGGACCGTTTAACGCGCGCTTGGCGCGCAAAAGTTGAAAACCTTCTTTGAGTATGTTTTCCAAGCCTCCGGAATGGGCGATAGAAGCAACAAAAAAACCTTAACAAAGAATGAAGCATGAAAGTATGAATAATGAAGACGGCGTTCACAAAGTGTTGTTTGTTTGTACAGGTAATGCATATCGTAGTCCAATATGCGAAGCACTTCTCAAAAAACTTAGACCGGATTTGGAAGTGGATTCTGCAGGAACAAGAATTGTAAGTAAAATCACAAAAGAAGCAATACAATACTTGAAGGCCGAAGATGCTCTACAGTATCTTAAGAGGAAACCTGAAAGCATTGACAGCAAACAATTGGAGCAGTATGATATTATTATTGCTATGGAAAAGAGACACAGAGACTCAGTCTTAAAGAAATGTCCTGAATGCAAAAACAAGATAGTTGTTTGGGATATTCCAGACAAGATTTTCTTTTTGCGTGGACGGACTGGAAAGATTGACAAGCAAATGAAAAAGAGTGTTACCGAATACGCAGCATCATTAATGTAAGACCCGACAACGCATTCTTTGTTTGCATGGCAAATCAGAATCTCCCAAAGCTAACAAACAATAATGTGTCCACTTGCAACCTACCCTTTTTCTGTACGCTGATGATGGCTGGCGTCAGCGCGCGGCAAAAGAATTATACTTATTTCTTTTGGTTTTCTATGGTGGAGCAGTATTCTGCGAGAATTATTTTCTTGCAAGATTTGGGCCGCTTAGGCAAAGCACGTTCTTCCGGGACTTCGAACGATAATTTTCAGAATTTTACACGTTTGTAAAAGACTCTTTTTACAACTTCACCTGAGACTAAATATAGAACTACGATTGCGGCCATTGCAATTACGACCGAAAGAGGGACTGACGCAAATCCGAAAAGCCTTCCAAGTAAAGTAAAAGGCAAAATAACTGTGGCACCAACAATCAACAAGGTAGTTATTAGAAGGTATTTTCCGGGGACACTTTTAAAGAAAGGTCCTCTGCTTCGAATAACGAGTACAATTAGACTTGCAGAAATAACCGATTCTATGAACCAGCCGGTTCTAAAAAAGGTGCTAAAGGGGATCGTCGGGCTTTTAAAAACAAAAATTAGTACTCCGAAGGCGAGATAGTCAAAGGCCGAACTTAGGATACCGAAAACTATCATAAAATTGCGAATGAAACCAACGTTCCAGCGTCGTGGATGTTCAACCATCTCGCTATCCACATTGTCTGTGCCTATGGTTGTCTCTGGTAAATCTGTCATTAGATTGGTAAGTAAAATCTGCCCAGGTAGTAGAGGCAGAAAAGACAGAAAGAGGGATGCGCCTGCCATGCTGAACATGTTTCCGAAATTTGCGCTTGTTGCCATGAACACGTACTTTAGAGTGTTGGCAAAGGTTTTTCTTCCCTCTTTCACTCCATTGGCGAGAACACCTAGATCCTTTTCTAGCAAGACGATATCGGCGGCTTCTTTGGCAACATCTACTGCGCTTTCGACCGATAGACCAACATCTGCTGCATGAAGGGCGGAGGCGTCGTTGATTCCATCGCCCATGTACCCCACCACATTCCCAGCTTTTTTAAGCGCGAGAATAATCCGTTCCTTCTGGTTTGGTTCAACTTCTGCGAAAACGTCAACCTCATTCACCTGTTTAAGCAATGCTTCATCACTGAGCGCGCGAAGATCTGAACCCGCGAGTATTTTTGGAGTTTGGAACCCAATCTGCTGACTGACGCTGGCTGCTACTAGTCGGTTGTCTCCTGTTACAATCTTTAACGAAATCCCAAGGTGCTTTAGATCGCTAATCGTTTCGGCGATTTTAGGTTTGCTGGGATCAAAGAGAACCAGAAATCCCAGGAAAGTCATTCCGACTTCGCTATCTTTAGTGATGATTTTTTCAGATCCGATGTCTTTGTAGGCTATTCCTAGAACGCGAAAACCTTTGCTACTGAACTCTTCAAAGCGTTGCTGGATCTGCTGTTGTACCCCGCTGATTTGCACAGTGGTCCCTTCGGAAGTTTCAACTGTTGCGCAGACATCAAGTACGTTTTGCAATGCTCCTTTGGTCACCATCAGATTCTTATTGTCCTTGGATACCAGGACGCTTAGGCGTTTACGGACAAAATCGTACGGCACCTCGTCCAGTTTTTGGTAACCTGACAAATCATCAAGTTTATTTGCTCGAATCGCTTCATCGATCGGGTTCGTGAATCCTGTCTGGTAAGAAGCGTTGAGGTAAGCGTAAAGCAGGGCTTTTCCGCTTTGGTTACCGTTAAAATCAACGACAGACTGTATTTTTATGACACCTTCGGTGAGGGTACCTGTTTTGTCAGAGCACAAAACGTTCATGCTGCCGAAGTTCTCAATTGATGCGAGCCGTTTAACAATCACTTTTTGGGTTGCCATTATTTTGGCTCCCTGAGCGAGGTTAATGCTGATGATTGCAGGCAGTAATTGTGGGGTTAACCCAACAGCGAGCGCCAAAGAGAAAAGGAGAGATTCCAATACTGAACGCGCGAAATACACATTTATGGCAAAGGTGATGACTACCAGCACCATTGTTACTTCCATAAGTAGATACCCGAAATGCCGGACTCCATGCTCAAACTCTGTTTCAGGAGGCCTAAGTTTTAGCCGCACTGAGACTTTGCCGAACTCCGTTTTTGAACCTGTTTCCACGACTACAGCCTGTGCACTGCCGCTTACCACGTTAGTTCCCATGAAAATACTGTTTGTCCGTTGACTAAGCGGTGTCCCTGGGGGAAGAACCCCAGCAGTTTTCTCTGCCGGATACGTTTCTCCCGTTAAAGATGCTTCGTTTACGAAGAGATCTTTTGATTCTAGAACTATGGAATCCCCAGGGACCAGGTCTCCAGCGTTGAGGATGATGACATCTCCTGGCACAATTGTTTCAACTGGAATGTCCTTTTGATTTCCGTCTCGAAGTACGGTCGCTTTAGTCTGCACTATCGCAAGTAGCTTTTGGACGGCATTGGCTGCTCCTCTTTCTTGCCAGAATCCAAGAAGGCTGCTTATTAAAATTATCGTTACGATAATTATTGCATTCGTAGGCAGACTACCAGACGATACATCGAGGTAGAATGACAATCCGCCTGCAAAGATGAGGAGAATGATAAGTGGACTCTTGAACTGAGCTAACAGGAGCGCAAGCGAGTCTGATCTTTTCTTGGGCGTTAGCAGATTGGAGCCGTATTTCGCGAGTCTATTTTCAGCTTCATCGCCAGTCAATCCTTTCGATGTCGTCTGTAATTGTTGAAGAACCTCAGATGTGGGGATACTCCAGAATGACTGATTGTCTTGGATATTTTGATTATTCAAAGAAAGCGCCCGGCAATAGACTGGATATGCTTAAAATGACTAATCGAAGACATATCTATAAACAGTTTTACTGATGCTTAAGTTTAAAGTGGGAGAAGATTGATTTGCAGAATAACAAACAGTATAACTTTTCCTCTGCAAAATAAAATTCGTAAGCGCAAGCCAAAAGTCATTATGCAACGATAGCGCACGTATGTTTTACAAGATTGTGAAAAATGTTATTTATTCCCATCTTAATACGCTAGTGCTAAAAAAATTGGGACGCAGCTTTTGGTGCTGCTTGTGGAATTTTTGGTTGCTGTTTGGCTAACGTTATAGTCTGCGTCCTGATGCCAATCGAACAATTATTATGATGATTGCTATGACAAGCAGTACCCATATGATAGTGCCGAGGTTGAAGAAGACAAAGCCAAGGAGCCACAGTACGATAAGTATTACAGCGACTACGAAAAGTAAATCAAGTAATCCCATTTTCAGATACCTCACTTACTCTGACTTAGGCCTTTTATTTTAAGATGTGTGACTGTAGGCAACTTCTACAACTTTATCCATCGTTCTATTTCGTCTTTTTAGAGGCGAATATATCTTTTTTGAATCGATTTCAGGTTATTTTATTTTAAAGTTTTAGGCTCTTGGAGAAGTATTTGGAGGTTGACGCGTGCTTTTTTGAGATGCGCCTTTAAATAGCTTGAAAAGCGATTAGAGATAGGTTGAACGAGGGAAAAGCAATTACCGCAGACTATCTTTTCGTAGTCAGACACGGAGAAACCGCAGCCAACGAAAGAGGAATAGAGGCAGGTCCATTGGATTCCCCTGACTAAGAAGGGCGTGTAAGGAGCTTTATTCATTGCCAAGACGCTCTCAAAAGTAAAGATAAGTTCTGTTTACAGCAGTCCAGTTTTTCGTGCTCAAGAAATTGCAAAAATAACCAATTCGGCAGAAATCGTTATTTATCAGTAATTATTTCCTACCAACTTCTTAATGTCAAGTGAATTGGGTTCTCCTATCTTTTATGAGGATTTAAACTAATTTTATAAACAAGTAATTTTTGTGGGTAAACGTGAATGTAAACCTAACATCCCCGCGCTTTGCTCCTTTTGCGAAATAGGGGTTAATTAATTCCTGTCTCTTTAAATAATTCTTATATTCGCTAAAAAAGCTATCATGACGCTGATGGCTGTTGAAATTAAGAGGAAAAACGTTCGTTAGAATTTTTCAAATGGTTTTAAGAAAAGAATCCACATACTCGCAAGTTAGATGGCGAGTTCACAAATTTCGAGTTTTGGCAGTAATCTAATAAGTGCAGTCAAACACTTTATTTGGGAGACAAGAAATTGAAAGTCCTCTTTATTGAGCCCCCAAAGGACATTTGGTTTGTCATGGGAGAATATCTTCCGCCTCCCTACGGTATAATCCAGCTTGCCGCCTACCTCGAAAAACACGTCCCAGATGCAAAGTTGGAAATTCTTGATTGCAATGCGGAAAAAGTGGATTGGAAAAAGATGGAGGAGCGAATTGCATCGTCTAATCCTGATATTGTAGCGTCAAGTTCGCTAGCGACCTGCAACACTTATGCAGTTGTGAAGACCCTTGAAACCGCTAAACGAACGGTACCTGAGGCGCTAACCGTGACGGGTGGACAGCATTTCACAGCAACTGCCCAGACGAGCCTTGAGAAGTACCCCGAAATAGACGCTATTATTCAAGGGGAAGGAGAACAGACTCTCACTGAGCTGGTCGAATCCGCGGGTGACCGCACGGCTTTCCCTAAAATCCGAGGCTTATCCTTCCGACACAACGGAAAAGTCGTTCATAACTCATCTCGACCCTTGATTGAGGACCTTGAGGATTTGCCTTTTCCCGGCTATCATCTGGTCAAAGAGAACATGCCGAAATACCATTTTTCGGTTATGGCAGGCGAAAAAACTCCCTATGCCCTAATCGAGGGCGCTCGAGGTTGTCAACATGAATGTACTTTCTGCACGCAATGGCGACATTGGATTGGACGCTGGAGGGTAAAGTCAGCTAAGAGAATCGCTGACGAAATGGCGTATTGTCACAGAGAGTTCGGCAGTGAATTCATCTGGTTAACAGATGATAACTTTGGTGCGGGAGCACGACCTGCAGAGATCGCCGAAGAAATCATAGCCCGAAAAATGCCTGATGACGTCACGTGGTTTGTGCAGGCAAGATGCGATGACATAATCCGAAACCAAGACTTCTTGCCAAGACTCCACAAATCTGGGTTGAACTGGGTTCTGCTCGGAGTAGAAAATTCCAGTCCTGCGACACTGGAGCAGTTCAAAAAGGGAATCACACCACAGGAAGCAAAAAAGGCTGTTAAGCTGCTAAAAGAAAACGGCATTTTTGCGCACGCCATGATTATCATCGGCAACAGAAAGGATACTCATCAAACTATCGCCGATTTGAAAGAATTCGCAAACGAATTAGATCCCGACTTTGTAATGTTCGGCATCCTAACACCTTTTCCAGAGACAGAAGTTTACAAAGAAGCTGAAAAGAACAGTTGGATTACGGATAGAAACTGGCTTCATTACGACATGGTGCACGCCATCATGCCTACAGAGACGCTTTCTGTAAAGGAAGTTCAGGAAGAACTGTACGGTTGCTACCGAGACTTCTACGGCTCATGGAGCAGACGATTCGGTGGTCTTTTCTCCAGCAACCAGATGAAAAGGAAAGTTTTCTGGCACATGGCGCGAAGCGGAGTGCTCGAACAAATTAAATCCTTGTTCTAGGCGAAAAAATTGCGAGAAACCTTTCGAATAAACTCCTTTTTGTGGTTTGCAGCGGTCGTATCTATATTCGGACTTGCTACTGTCACTGTGCTTCTAATGAAGCCAACTGGGTACGACGGCGGCAATTTCGCTTTTACGCCGACCATCATCGGTCTATTATACACAGCAACTTGTGTGTTCGGAGTCTTTGCTGTTTTCTTTCCTCAAAAATGCCAACGGACACTAATCTTTGGAAAATACGTTCAATCGCCAGGTGATCAAACATTCGCTCCAGGAAAGTTGCAGTTCACAGGACACCATCCGGATTGCTCAAGGTTTTCCGCTAACCGAATAAAAATCCGAAATAAAGTTCTGTGTTCGGCGTGTAGCGGATTGTTGATTGGAGCAATGATTGCCATAGCGGGGGCGGTGTCTTATTTTTTCTTCAGATTTGATTTCTTGTGGTCAGACTTGAGAATACTCGTAGTAAGCGATGCTGGGCTATTTCTGGGTCTATTCCAGTTTAGATTCGCGGGCTGGATCAAGTTATCGGTGAACGCTCTCTTCGTAGTTTGTTCTCTTGTGACTTTAGTTGAGGCAGACCTGCTCAGCAAGAGCCTGTTTATTGATCTGTATGTTTTGGGGTTAATCGTCTTTATGCTTTCTGCAAGGATACTCCTCTCTGAGTGGAATAACAAAAGAACCTGCAACAAATGCCTGCGATGCGTTTAAGGTCGTGTGGAGTATCTTCGGCGTCCGAACAGAGCACCCAGTATCACCAGAACACCGACGATTACTAATATCAGCGGCCAAAAATTCAATGTTACACCATATGTTACCCGAAGGAATACGCCGATGCCTAAGAGGATGATTATGATGCCAACGACTAAGCTGACAATCATGCCGCCGTTTGGGAGACCGAAGCATTCACCTTCAACTCGTCTGTAATGTTCTCTCTCGCTCCCAGGATACTGCTGACCGACGGTGTAGAGGGGTGCACCGCAGTGGGAACATATAGTTGCATTATCAGAGTTTTGAGTGCCACATTTGCTGCAATAAACCATTCAACACTCACGACATTATGTTAAACAAATTTAGTTTTAAGATTTGTGGTCAGCGCAAGGCACCCAAACATTAATGGTTTGTGACGTTTACGAACAAAAAGCAGTTTCCCAAAACCCGTCTTCTTTAGGTTGCAAGCTCTAATCTTGTATTCCCCAACTCCCACGAGGTTCATGGCATAGCTGCAAAAGGCATCTAATTCCAACCCTCTCCACAGCCAAGCTCTGACATAAAATAGTGAGCAACATGAAACGTTTAATTCATGTTGCCGACTCGCGTTTTTTCAACTTGAGCCTTGTCAGGGACTGCAACTGTTAGGGAGTTGTTGAGGGTTTCTCTGCCAAAGTTTACTTTGACTTCCGCCGTTTCAGCGTCAGAATAGTATGCCGTGAGCTTGGCTGCCCATTCGACCGCTTTGGTAGATTTTGGCCCTTGTAAAATAGTGGTTGGACCCACAATGTCAGGTAACTCAAAATAGAAATCGTTTGGCGCTCTCCATTGCGTCAAGAACTTGTTTTCAGCCTCGTTTCTCCCGACGACAATCTTGTTTTTGCCAAGCCGGAAATGCCTGCCAACCCTCAGCAGCGCAATGTCACTCAATGAAATGCGTTTCTTGCTGTCAAGGAGGTCTCTTAGCTTCTTTGAGTATTCTTCGCATGTTAGGAGGCAGCCGCCTGCAGGAGATGGATAATAGGTAATTCCATATTCTTTTGCAAGTTGAAACTGAGGCTTCCTAGACCTACCCTGTATGCTCAGCAGTTTTGCTCGGCTAACTAAACCCTTTTTTTCAGCCGCCGTTTCAGGCAACAATTTTGCAGACAGCGGACGCAAGAGTTTGCCTTTCAGCCCAGCGTCTTGCTCAATAATTCGCAGAGCTGGATAATGCTGAGACTTGGGTCTTTCACCTAAAACTTCACCGGTGAAGATGAAGCTTGCGCCGATTTCCCCCGCGTATTTTTTGGCTTTTCGGATCATGAATATTTTGCAGTCGATGCAGGGGTTCATGTTTTTTCCGTAGCCGTACTTTGGGTTGCGAAGCATCCGCAAATAATCCTTGTCGACGCATAACACTTTTAGGGGAACCTTAAGTTGATCTGCAGCTTGCTGCGCCTCGCTCGAACCATCCTTCTTTGGAACACAAAAGGGAGTCTTAACGTTGAAAGCTACCACCTCGATGCCTTGCCTGCGGACAAGCTCCACAGCAAGAATGCTGTCTAAGCCACCTGAAAGCAAACCCAAAGCCTTAACGCGCGAAGTCATTCGACAAAACCATTCTTCACGTTAAATAATAATCTAGCGATGCGCAAGACACGAAAACCCCAGCAAAAAGCATCCGACCGAAAAATTGGAAAGCTCGCCTCTGCTCTGAGCCATTAATGGTTATTTTTATCCAGTTTAGAACCGTTAGTTCTTCTTTCTCGTTGGCTTTGGGGAGATTTCGGGAGATTTTTAGACGCAACCTGCATGCGATCCAAGCTCCAAACACAAAAAGCAACTGAAAGAGCAGAGTTTCTGGGTCAAAAAACATCAGCTAATGCTTCTGGAGGCTTCGTGCGTTTGCGATCTTTCGAGATTTTTTTTTAATCATCCTATTTTGACGGTGGTGGCCGCCTATTGACTTTTGTTGACTTTTGTTGACGTTAGTAGACTTTTGTTGACGTTAGTTGACTTTAGTTGACTTTGGTTGACGATAGTTGACGCAACCTGCAGCCAATCTAAGCCCCAAACCAAGAAAGCAACCCAAAACACAAACAACAAAATCGCTGGAAATTCCAAACGCAAGCAAAATAGCTCACAAACACATCAGCGGGCAAAGACGCCGAACTGGGTAATTTTGCCAAGCCAGCAATCCCTTATTTTTTTCAGGCCGTCGTAGTCGCCATTTTTTCAGAATAATTTAAAAACCCATAAGGAGATAGAACATTTGGTTTGTGTCAAGCAATCGAGGACTGGCTTTGGAAATCAGTATCTTCATTCCAGTTTACAAGGAATCAGATCAAATATCAGGCGTGATAAAGGAGCTTGTCTCTCAAAACGTAAGCAAAGAAATCTTCGTAACCGTTGATGAACCAACCGCCGAGTTTTCCGAAAGAATAAAACAGTTCCAGAGCGAGGAAATCAAATTGTTTGTCAACGAGGAACGAAGGGGAAAAGCAAACGCGTTGAACGAAGCGGCCAAGTTAGCTTCGGGAAAAGTGCTTCTTTTCTTAGACTCTGACGTCCAAGTAAGCAGTGACCCTGACTTCTTGAAGAAAATCATCATGGAAATGCAAATGACCGATGTGCTTGACATCAAAAAGGAAGTGTCAAAGGACAAATCATTCCTGTCAAGAATGGCTTACTACGAGTACTTCACATTCAACGTCAGCGCTTGGCTATCCTCAAGATACATGAACAAGTGCCCCTGCGTAAACGGCGCTGCCTTCGCGATTAAGAAGGAAACATTCGAGAAAGTGGGCGGGTTCCACAAAGTTGTTGCTGAAGACATTGATCTTGCAACCCGAGTTTTCCTGCAAGACGGCAGCTTCGCCTATACGGCAGACGTAGAAGTCAAGAACATCGTTTACAGTGACTGGAACAGGTGGTTTAAGCAACGACGAAGATGGGCAATAGGCCAGGGACTATGGACAATTGACTGGTACCGCGATTTGATAAAGAAATTCGTTAAGAAACCCCAGGTTTTTCTACCCAGCCTTTTCTTCCTATACCCAACCATCGCCATTTTCCTGGTCAGTGCATTGATGCCAAGCGGCTGGATGTACAATTCCCTGCTGGTCTTTTCGCTTTTTCTATCGTTCAAATTTAACATCATGCTACCGATTTTCCTTGTTTCCCTCGCAACAGCAAACTTGCTGAAAATCTTGATTATCATGTTGTCAGGATTCGCCTTAACAGCCGTAACGTTCTACGGCTTATCAAGAAAAATCGGGTTCAACGAAATGAAACTACATGAATTGTTCGTCTACTACTTTTTCTATTCTAACCTTTGGATAGCGATCCAGGTTATCGGTTTCTTTCAAGTGATTGCTTTGCACAAAAAGTCTGGACCAGGCTGGAAAACGTAAAGTTCGATCGATAATCCTCAGCCTATTGGGAGCCTAAAAGTTTCCCCAATTTTCCAAAGTTATCAAACATAACACAGTGACCCGCCCCTTCAAAAATCTCCAATTGCGATCCAAGGACACTTTTCGCAATCAAATATGCATTGGCGACCCGGCACGTTTTGTCCTCAGAACCATGCCAAATAAATAATTTGCCCGCTGGAATTCTGGAAAATGAAAAAACCCAAGGTTTCATGAAAGCCCGGTGTTCCACACGCACCGCTTTGATACCAGTGCCTTGACGAAACGCTTCAGCCATAGATTGGTACATTAACGTCATCCACTCTGGGTTAGAAAAATACTTTAAGTCGCTCCTAGAGCAGGCGTGAAGCATCTGTTTTCCCTGTCTCGACCTCAAAAAAGCAAGAATGTCACCGTTGGCTCTAAGCACTTGGTTACTCATTCTTTCCATGGCTAAGAACCCGAGAAACGGAATTCTAATGATGAAACCCGCAAAAGGCATATTGTGAGCATTAGAAACGTCAAAAGGCAGCGCAGGTGTTCCGGCGATCAACGCTTTGGTCACATGCTCTGGATAACAGGCTAAGTATGCAAGTGCAAAAACACCACCGCCAGACCAACCTAGAACACCAAACTGCTCAATACCTAAATGGTCAGTCAAGGAATTAACATCCAAATTGAAATCTTGAAGCTTTTTTCTTGGATTGAAAGTCGACAAGCCGTAGCCGGGCCTATCGATACCGATTATTTGCAACCCAGCATCATATGCGAGATCTTTCAAAAGTAGAACCTCCAAACGACTGCTGGCAGTCCCGTGAAAGTAAATAACTGGTTTGCCTTTGCCCACCACGCAGTAGCCTAGTTGACGCCCATCAGGCAAAGTGATTACTCGTTGGCTCAATCCTCTCTATCCATCCTTCTTTGTTCTGACGAGGAAGATCAACTGATTTAGACTCTCGATTATTAGTCTTTATGCACTTTCCCAAGTCAACTTGCAAGTAAAAAACCGTTTTGCTGAGCTAAGGTTTTTTCATAGCCAGAACCTTAAGTTCCTTAGGCATCAGCTCAATTGCATATCTTAAAGCGGTTCGAGGCATGACAGACTTGTTTCTAACCACATAATCGAACACTTCCCTTTGGTGCCTTCTGCTCTCCTCTTTAAGAAGCCACCCATAACCCTTCTGCACCATCTCATCCTTGTCAACTAGTAGCCCATCGCAAATGTCGAGAGCATCGTTAAGAAAATCGCCCTTTTTCGCTGGAACAATAAGTGAAACGGCCGAGGCCCGTCTAAGCCAACGGTTCTCGCTTCTGGCCCAGCTTTTGATTTCGCATAAAACTTGCGGGTACCTCTGGATTAGGTCGCCAATGGTGTGGTTGCAGAAGCCATCGCATTTAGCCCAATTGTTAATGTAACGCTCAATCCACACTTTGAAGATTTCCAAATCTTGAGGTCCCAGGTTGTCTATGTAGTTGGGCAGCCAAAGGGAAACTACAAAAGCTTCTTCAGTGTAATCAGAACGGTAAAGCTCTTCGCACAGCTCAAAAATCGCATTCTTGCACATTGTTTTTACTTGTTTCCAGTAATTCTTCGCTATTTTCCCGACAATTGGGGTTTTAACGCCGTAATATTTTACCTGTTCCTTGAAAAAACGCTGGAAGGTTTTCTGCGTCTGGGGGTCTGCGTGGGCTACCAAGTCCCGTCTAAGCTGAACAAGGATGCTGTTCATGAGTGCTAAAAGGTTCTTTGGGAATAATAGTTTTTCCTTGAAAAATCAGATTAATTTAACAAAGCAAAACGAGAGAAAATGGAAGACTTGTTTAGTAATCCTCCATTTGATACAGGTCGAAATCAATATTGAGAGTTTTTTCTGGTTCATGCGAGTCTTCTAAGTCGTAGAGGCACTGCGTAGCTCTATTAAGTCTGCTTATTCTTTTAACAGGAGCTTTAGATTTAACCATCGCAACTTTCATTTTGCTTTTAGGCTCACGGACTATGTGTGAACTGCCTATGACGATAGAGTTGTCGATCATCTTTGGGGCAACTTCAACTTTAATGTCTTCAATCGTCAGCTGGTTCTTGAGCGCTTCGTCGTGTAATGGGTGTTTAGTCAACGCCTTTTCGCCTCCAGACTTCGGCACTAATTAGATCGCGTATGGCAACTCGGATGGCTTCCGCTCGGTTAGGATAGAACCGTTCGCCAACCAGCTGATCCAGAGCTTTTATATAGGTTTCAGGCAGATACAGAGTGATTAGTTTCATTAGTTTATTTCTCTCCCAATTTGTGATTGAATACACAGACAACGGGTTGTAGCCTATACATGTATATAATATACCTGAAATATGCTTATAACATGTTGGAGCCATTATTTATAAACACAAAATAAGGAATGTTGCAGCTTTCTGTCAATTTCCATTCAGGAACCTTTAAGTTTTTATTCCTTGCTGAAATATCTAACATGCTGGTGTACATGGTTATTGCAGGTTTTCCTTAAAAACTTCGGCTGTTCAACAAACTTGGCAGATGGTGAAGTCTTAGCAGGCTGCCTAGCACAAGCTGGCTTTCAACTTGCTTCCTCAGAAGCCGAAGCCAGCGTGTTAATCTACAACACTTGTGCAGTGAAGGGACCGACGGAAAACCGCATCATAGATGCTTTGAAGCATGCACCAAGGGGCAAAAAGCTTATCGTTGCGGGCTGCCTGCCGATGATTAGTTTTGAGCGGCTTGTTCGGGAAGTCTGCTTTGATGGTGCAGTCGGTCCTTCGGTCGGCGCGGAAATAGTCGATGTGGTTAGACGTGTCGCTGCGGGCGAGAAGGTGATCGATTTGGAGGACTTGAATAGGAAGCCTAAGCTTGACCTTCCCAAAATAAGGTCAAATCCTGTCGTAAGCGCGGTTACGATAAATTACGGCTGTTTAGGCTCCTGCGCTTACTGCTGCGTCGTGTCTGCTAGAGGGCATCTGCGAAGCTACAGCATCAAAGAAGTTGTTGACCGAGTAATAAGCGACCTTGCGGATGGCGCCAAGGAGTTTTGGGTTACCTCGCAAGATACGGCGTGTTACGGAAGAGATTTAGAGAGTAACCTTGCGAAGTTGCTGAAGGCGCTGGATGGCTTGGCTGGCGATTTTAAGGTTCGTGTTGGCATGATGACTCCGAACAAGGAAACGGACATGCAGGAAGAACTGCTTGAGGCTTTTAAAAGCGATAAAGTGTTCAAGTTTCTGCACTTACCCGTACAAAGTGGTGATGACGACACATTGAAGCGGATGTGCAGACATTACACCGTAGCAGAATTTAAGGGCATTGTTAACTCGTTTAAGGCACAATTTCCCGACTTAACGCTTGCCACCGACATTATCGTTGGGTTCCCGGGAGAAACTGAGAAAGCTTTTGAGAACACGCTCAACCTCTTAGAGGAAGTTAAGCCTGACGTTACCAACGTTTCCAAGTTTTTCGCCAGACCCAAAACCGCTGCAGCGCAAATCGAAGATGGTTTGGTTGAAAGAGAGGAGATTAAACGTAGAAGCTCTGTTATAGCACAGTTAGTCAGGCAGATTTCTTTTGAGCGAAACAAGCGTTGGGAAAACTGGGTTGGGGATGTACTGATTGATGAAAAGGGAAAAGTTGAAGGCTCCTGGGTCGGTCGCAACTTCGCTTACAAACCAGTCGCCGTCAAAAGCCCAGAGAGTTTGATTGGCAAAACGATCAAGGTTAAAATTGTTGAGGCTTCGACAACCTATCTGAAAGGAGCTGCAACCAGTTTTACGTCGGGTTAAGAAATAGGCCTAGAAAATTTTTCCCTGCAAAGTCCACTCATAGGTCGCATATTTTTCTTTGCAAAGGCGGTTTGCAAGATACAGTTCGTATGGCGTCAACTCGCTCGCCTCAAGGTGAACCTTCAAAGACAACTCGAAACCTTTAGCCAGAGCATTGGAAAACGTGTCAGGCGCTACAACATATCCTAACTCGTTTTCTACGCTTGTAATTTTGCGTTTGGCAATGTCTGCTGCTTGAGAGCAGCTGACGTTTTTGTGTTTCAAAAGCCTGAACATTTTCGGCAAATCGACGCTTCGCAGTACCGTCCCGTGCTGAAGTACAACACCACGTGTGATAGCTTGACTGCTGCCCGAGATTTTCTTTCCTTTGACCGTCATGTTGGGGCAGTTTCTTGCGTCCCCGCTGCTGAAGTCGGCGGCTATGCCGAGAAGACCGAGAGCGGCTTGTATCGCCTCGTAGATTTTGGCGTAGACAGTGGTGATGTCTGCCGTTCCTAAATCTGATGTTTTGGCAACAACGCCATAGGTGACTTCGCCTTCGTAGTCGTGGTAAACGGTGCCGCCGCCGCTTATCCGACGAACGACATCGACACCTAACTGCCTACACGCATCAAGGTAGATTTCGCCTTCAGGGTTTTGGTTCTTGCCAACGCTGACACAGGATGGCTGCCATCGGTAAAACCGAAGCGTATTCGACACCTTCCCAGCGACTCGGGCTTCTAAGATTGCTTCATCAACGGCCATATTCATGAACGCATTGTTTGTTTCCAGCGGCAACAGACGCCAAGCATCCATTCAGATCCAACTCCACTCCTATGGGTGAAAGTTGAACTTAAAAATGTCACGAAAAACACAGACAAAAATAAGTCCATTGGTAACTCGCCGGGTTGACGGTTTTCCGCCTAAATGCCAGGTAGAGCGAAAACACTCATCGCCATTACACAGTATTGTGTAATTTTGGGGGGAACCTCCGGGTTTTAGCATTTGCTAACCGGGCTTATTCTGAGTTCTAAACCGTCTTAGCTAGCAGAAAAATGACGCAGGCAAATTCTTCTTCTTACAAACCATTGCACAAGTTCTTATAAACGTCCGTTGAGATGATGCCCTTCTCTGCCGTCTAAAACCTGTTGTATACCCTCTTGAGGCAGAGCATTATGCTAATCACCTTAGTGGAAAACGGAATGGGTCCTCGACATCTGAAGCCAAGCTCCAACCTCATTTGGAGCCAAATTCCCATAGAGACCCATACTAGACAAGGTTCGGGTCCGGTGGGATTCGTTTAAATTATTAAGCGAATCCCTAAGAAAGCCAACCAGAAATGCCATTGAAAATATTTTCTGTCTATCAACAAGTAGCGGGCTCTGGCTTTAAGCTTCCTTGAAGCTGTTAGAAGCGGTTGCCAAATAACCGTTTCGCATGTTACTATGGCGATGCGGGAGGCGAATCATTGTGTGCCTGTTTATTGATTTCTCTAATTCTCTTATCGACCAGTTTTAGTCGTTTCTGCATCATTTTGACTGATTCATAAATGTGTTTTCGCTCATGTTCCAGGTGTTTGAGGTTTTCCTCGCTGTCTGGGCTTTCTTCAAGGAAGGGAGTAAAAGGGGAAGGCATGTACGGCATATCCGTGATAGTCTCGATGTTAAGGACGTCTTTGGTGAATTCTCTAAAAAGGCTGCCGATGTTATTGAAGATTTCAGCCTGTTTTACGATAGCTCGTCTGAGAATAAACTCTCCTGACTTAGTGATTTTGTAGACTTTTATCTTGCGGTTTTTCTGGATTTGCCATTCGCCTTCGATGTACCCTGATTCTTCTAGGTCGCGCAAGATAGGATATACACCGCCTGCCGTTGGTTTCCAGAGGCCTTTAGTCCGAATGTTGATTTCTTTCATGATTTCATAGCCGTGGGAGGGTTTCTTGTTAAGAAGGATGAGGACTCCAATGCGTATGTAGCCTTTTTGCGCTTCTTTGAGCCAGTTTGCGGTTG
Organism: Bathyarchaeia archaeon; assembly: GCA_049515895.1. Taxonomy (GTDB): domain Archaea; phylum Thermoproteota; class Bathyarchaeia; order Bathyarchaeales; family Bathycorpusculaceae; genus Bathycorpusculum. The sequence continues at coordinate 23,044 of JBEKTQ010000032.1, forward strand.
TCTTTTCTTCTTTTTCTGTTGCCATCGTA
>JBEKTQ010000033.1:0-18135 GCA_049515895.1 Bathyarchaeia archaeon
CTTCTAAGTCAATACATGGAAAACGATATTGTGCCAATAACCAACAAAACTGTGCGAGAAACACGAAGCGACCTCTTAAGACTCCGAGCACAACTTGCAGCTGATCGTGTTTTTGCACTGCTAACAGCACTTAACAATGCAATGGCGCAAAAACAGGCTGCCATAATAGAATTTGAAAAAATTCGAAATAAAATAATCGAACTATCACAAAGAAGCAAGGCATTAAAAGAAATAGAGGAAATCCAAAACGCCTATATCAAAGCTGAAGAAAAATATGTGGCGCTTCAAGTTGTTTTGGGCGAAAACAAAGATAAGCTGTTCGCAGAATGGCAAAATCTAAGCATAGTTGATGGCGATCCTGTTGTCATTCAAAACCGAGTACACGAATTAGATATTTCAATATCAACTCAAGAAACAATGAAAATAACATATGAAGAAAGACTAAGATTACTGAGGGAGAATTCTACATCCAAGCCGAAATTTGAAGAAAAAGAAGAAAAACTCCGTTCACTTTATAATTCAATTTTTCGATTGCGCGAATCCATCGTCCAATGGACAGGGATTCTTGAAAATCCAGAATTGGCAAAGAATCAATTCAGTCAGGAGAACGATAGGCCTGGATTCGGGCTGTCGGAGTACAGCAAGTTTGTCAGAGCTGTTGGAGAGTACTTAGGAAGCCAGTTTGAACCAATTCCGTTTGACTACAAACTACATAGAGTAAAATTCTTTGACATTGAGAGAAATGTCTTCATAACAGCAGATGATCGAGAAATACACATAGCCAATTTGTCACAAGGGCAGAGCAAAATTACCTCTTTAACTGGTAGCTTCAAGAAAATGGATCCTGGCAAAAAGAAAATCGTGTTGATTGATGAAATCTCTGAACTCGATCCACAGAATCTAGAAGATGTTAAGGCCACCCTGAAGAATAAACTTGATGAAGGCTCTCTTCTAATTGCTATTCTCGTCAGACCTTCTTCCGAGATGATTCGAGTTAGAGGCTGGGGATAAGAATATTGGAGAACAGCCTTGATTCAGAGTTAATGAAGTTATTTGAAATCATGCTAGACGTTGTAATAACTCAATCCAAAAAGATCAGCAGGGAAAATGCACAATCGAGGCTAATTTTTGAGATCTTCAATATGTGGTCAAGCACCAAATCTAAAGTATTCACCGAAAGTGCAATATGGATTAGTCCGGAGATTGCCAATTCATTAGTTGAACAAGGACTAGTTCAGAAAATCTCTTCTGAAGAAGGCGAAAAATACGCTTTGACTTTTGCAGGAATTGCTCAATGTATTAGAAAGAAATATAGTAAGACATTTGATGTTCAATTCACTGATTTTTTAGCCTTGGTGGATCAAAAATTTAACGCTGTTGAACAAACTACGCTGAATTGGGATGAAAAACTGGCGATTCTGTCTCTGACGCTCTTGGCTAGCTCTTCCGAATCGTCAGCGATTCGCTTAAATAACGAGACAAACAAAAAAATCTTAGCTGAAGTTTTTCAAAGAACACTGACTTGTCTCAAAAAATACGGCCTAATCGATAAGAAGGAAGAACTGAGGACAGTAAGTAGAGGAGAATCACCTGCTTCGGCATTAATGAGTAGACTTGATAACATAGCACGAAAAACAAATCACTATTACAAATTCATTGGCAAGGGCTCACAATACTATCTTGATATTGAGAACAATGGAATAATCGATGAAAGGCGATTGTACTTCCTGCTAAAGAAAGTGTTTGGTCAATTTGACACTAATTGCAATTATGATCAGATGCAAAAAGAATTGGAAGAAATTAGTCAATCGTATTATCCTAGGTTTCTTGCTCGTTCTCTAAACCCAAATATTCTATATAATATTTCAAAACTTCTAAGGGATTTTATGCAAACCGAGATTCTGCATTTACCTATGAAAATGTGCCAAACCAAGAAGGAGTAAAAAGTATGCAATCTGAGAATATAGTTCAACAATTTATCAAATTTGTTGCTTCGACAGGCAGGTTACCAAGGCAGAATGAACCAGGTTTGGAACAGCTGATTCAAGACGCAATTAAGACATTCGGCTCGCTTGAAAATGCACTGCAAGTAGCCGGCTTATTGACCAATAATATTCAGCCGACACCCCTTTCTGTAAAGAGCAAACGCGTGATCATTCAAACTTCCGAATCGAAGCATTCATTTTCTTCCTATCCGCAAGATTATTTCCTCGAACTACTAGATTTGAAACGAACGCAACTCTACGGCTCACCGGCACCCGATGGCACTCCGAACTGGTGGGAGAGAAGAGCAAACACCCAATACAATTGCTCATCCTGCCGAAAGGTAATAGAAAAAGGGGACAGATACATTGGTCGGAAGAAACTACACCCTGGCCAACGTGGCGCCTACGGTTACAAGGGCACTTACGCAACAGATTATTTTCACATAGCGTGTTTGCTCGGAAGTGCAAAAACTGAGGTAGAGTCCACAATTCAGAAATTCGATTTTGAAATTGGCAGAAATCAAAAGGAAATAGCCAACCTCCGAGAAGAACTGTCCTTAAGAAGAGCGCAGGTTGAAAATTGTCGAAGCATCATAACGCAAGCAAAATCTGACTATAAACAAGCTTCTAGTCTGAGCAAAAAGATTGGCAAATGGTTCGGAACAACCTACACATCATGGTCAAGGAACAGGGAGATTCAACAATTACAGAGAAGAATTGCTCACGTTGAGAATATCGAAATCCCGGGAAGGCAAAAACAAATTTCGGGTATTTCTGAGAAAAAACTTGGCTTTCAGAATAAATTGAGTGAAATTGTCAGTAGATTACGCGACTTAGGAGAATAAGCCCGCCATTTACTCCATATTCCCTTCATTGAGATCGCGCGTGAGATCCTAAAATGGTTAAAAATTATGTTTTTTGGTTTAGGTCTCATATTAAAGCATGAACTCTGAAGGTAACTATCTATCCAGTTAAGAAACAAAAAAGGAAATTATCACCATTTTTGACAAATTTCGGAACAACCATATACACGTCCCGCAGAAAACATCAGAAGCAGGCAACTTCTTACAAAACTCTAATTATTACTAATTTTGAACCGTTTCGTTTCTTTCTGCTATCGAGTAGCTCGATTCTTTTTTAACCGTGTAAATGGTATCGGCGACGTCTTCTATTTCCAAGTGGTGCGTGATTATCAGCATTTGCGGGATAATTCTTCCGCCTTCCCTGAAAAACTGATTCAATATTCTCACCACTCGATTTAGTTCATCGCCATCCAATGGGTTGGTTGCTCAACTATAGACAGCCATCTTTTTAGATTTAGCAGATGCGCAGATAGCTTCTCTCAATAATTGTTAGAAGAATGAAATGTCTTTTAAGCGAATTCTCCCAATATAAAACAAATAAACCTATCCTGAACAGTAGGGTGAAACTCTATATCACTTCAAATTCTGCACTGCAACGACACGCATCTAGACAAGAACTTTAGCATCTCGAATATTTCTAAAGCCATTCAGAGAAAAGAGGATTTGAACAACAACTTCTCAAAGGTAGTCGACTACGCAGTGAAGAACAAGCCAGATGTTTTCCTGATGGCAGGTGATGTTTTTGACAAGATTCTCCCAACCAATGCTTCCAGAGTCTTCTTAACCCAAGAAATAAAACGCCTCAAGGACGCTAACATCGCTGTATTTATTATCGGCGGAAACCACGACGTTCCAAGATTCGGCGTTTCTCCTACACTTGCAATAGATGTTCTTGATTCAGCCGGAATCGCAACAGTCTTCTCACGCTCCGACATAATCCAAAAGAAAAAACTTACTATCAAAGGTAAAACTATCTGCGTTTCAGGCAGATCCTACTACACTCTGTTTGAAGGGGCAAATCCTCTCAAGGACACTGAGGTTCCACTCGACGGTGACTATAATATTTTGATGATTCACGGTTCACTCCAAGGGCTAAACGTAGCCTCATCAGTTCCAGAAATGGCCTATCAAAACCCATTTCAGGCCGACGACATCAAGAATGGCCTCAACTATCTAGCACTTGGACATTTTCACAATCACTTCGAAAGAGAACACATGGGTTGTAAAATCGTCAATCCAGGCTCCACTGAAAAGCTCACTTGGGCAGAAATAAACGATGAAAAAGGCTTCGTTTGGGCAGAACTAAACGGATCTGAAACAACCACAGAATTCATCAAACTTGACACCCGCCTAATGGAAACAAACGAGCTCACACTCTCCAAAAACGAGACATACACCAAAGGCATAAAACAATATGTTCTAGATTTCCTATCAAAAACAACCAACCCCGAAAAAATACTCAAACTAAGCCTAAACGGCATAATCTCGCAAGAACAATACAACCAACTCAAAATCAACGAACTCCTAACGGCATGCAACGACAAATTCTTCAACCTCCAAATAGACAGAAAAGACCTAGAACTAGAAGGCTACGGCAAAGTCTTCATAGAACGCATAGACAACCCAGTTGAAGCCTACTCCAAAAGACTCGATGCCTTAATCAATCAAACCAAACCCGATGACCCAAACAGGCAGCTACTTGAACAAGCAAAAAGTCTCGGCATCAAATACCTGGAGGCAGCCAAATGATAATCCACCACCTAAAAGCCTCAGGATTCCGAATAATGGGAGAACCAATAGACATAACGTTCCCAACCGAAGGTCGAATAGGCGTACTGGGACAAAACGAAAGTGGAAAAACAACCCTCTTCCAAGCAATAGAGTGCGCCCTATACGGTCTCAAAAAAGGATCCGGACCAGAAGCGGACCGAGAAAACCTCGTAACATGGGGTAAAAACGAAGCCAAACTCGAAATAGAATTCACATCCGGACAAAACAGGTACAACCTCCAAAGGATCATCAACTCAAAAAACATTCACAGAGCGAACTTGACACCAGTAATTAACGGTACCAAAGATCGAACAAGCTCTATTACGGGACTAGCAGATGTAGAAGACAAAATTGAACAAATAACCGGAATGGACAGAGATACATTCACCAAACTAGTCTACATTAAACAAAAAGACCTCGACGCACTAAAAGAACTGGTAAAATCAAAGAGAGAACAACTCGTCAACAAAGTCATGGGAATAGAACTATTCGATGACGCCGCAAAAAACGTAAAGGAAGACAACACTTCATTAGAAAGAGAACTAGACCGACTACAGCCTCAACTGGATATGGTTAAGCGAAACAAGGAAGAATACGAATCCAACCTAACCCAAAAAGCTACACTGACTGCCCAGGTTGCAGAACAACAACCAGAACTAGACGAAAAAAAGAGCACGCTGGAAGATGCAAAAGCAAATCTCGCGAAATATGATTGGATATTCAGCAACAATTCCGCAAGAGACCTGGAATGCTCACTGAGAGGCGAGTCTGGCCAAATTGAAAAAGACCTCCAGAGAATCGCCGAGCTTGAAGAACAAGTCAAAAAACTTAAAACAACACTTAACAATTACAAACCGGAAGTCACAGAGCTTCAACCATTATTCCAGAAACTATCGAACCTCGAAATACGTCTAACCGAAGCCGAAAATGCTTTCAAAGCTACGCAAGCCAAGAAGCAGGAAACAATTGTCAAACTGGGTCTCTCAGATAAAGATGCGGCGCAACTTTCGCAAAACTTATCCGCCCAAAAGCGAAGTCGACTTATTCAATTCGGGGCCACTTTGATAAGTGGCTTAGCATTTCTTGCTCTAGCGTTCTTTACCACAATTATTCTCTTAGCTGGCGCAGGTATTCTTCTGGCTTTGGCCGCTTACGTTTTTAGTCAATACCTGAAAATTGACAAAATAGCGACCCAAAACATTGAGATCGAAGCAATCAATAAACAGCTTGAGGCGGAAGAAAATGCGGTTGCTCGTCTGCGAACCGAGGAAGAAAATGTCACTTCTCAAAGCGCCTTTAAAAAATCAGAAGACATCCAAAAACGTCTTAATGCAATTTTTAGCCTGATGAAAGCTGAAACCGGAGCCAGCTCGATAGACGGAATCGAAACACTAATTGGAAACACTGAAACCACCCTTCTGACATCTAAAAAAACAGACCCCCAAACTAGAAAGTCAACGCTAGAAAGCCAGATTAAAGTAAAACAAATCGAGATACAAGAACTCGAGAAAACAAAACCTGTCTTAGTTGACGAAATTAAATACGGCAAAGAGCAACATGAGTCCATAAAAAAGCAGCGAGAAACAATCCAAGCGGAATACGAGAGCATCAAACAAAGCATAGACAATAATAACGGAACAATTAAACAACTTGAAAGCAACATTGAAAGACTTAAACCGGACTTTGAGCGATATCCTCAGCTCGAGAAAGACGTGAAAGCAACTCAAGAAAAACGTCATCTTCTAGACATAGTAAATTCCCAACTTTCCGAAACAAGCAAAGAACTGCGCAACAAAGTATTGCCACATGCTAGATTAATAATAAACCAGATTCTCCCAACCCTAACGGGCGATAGATACTCCGACTTCGAAATTACTGAAGACCTCAAATTCAAGGTGTACTCACGGGAAGGCGGAGGTTACAAGGAACGCGAAATCTTCAGCGGCGGAACCCAAGACCAATTCTTAATCGCCCTAAGACTCGCATTCACGCAAAGCATACTCGACTCCAGAGTCATGGCAGACAAATACTCCCTACTAATGGATGAATGTACTTCCAGCAGTGATGAACTCAGAAAACAAGGAATATTCGAAGTCCTTACAGCTATGAGACAAACCTTCTCGCAAATCTTCATAATAGCCCACGAGGACATCGCCACCTATGTGGACCACCACATAGTCCTCGAAAGAAACGATCGTGGATACACAGAAATAAAATCCAAGAGCTGGATACAATGATAGAAATCGACCAATTCGTAAAAGCCGTATGCAACAAAATCCCACAAGGACTCACATTCCAACCCTCAGACACAAACTTGATCGAATACTTCCAAGAAACTAAAAAAGCCGATGAAGAAGAAGAAACCCAGCTTGAACTTAAAGAAACAGAAAAACAAGAACCCACCCCAATTAACCCGAAATACCCGATTGACAGCGAAGTCATCGCAATAGACACAACTAACTTCACACTTGGAAATATCCCAGATGGACTAGTAGGCGCAGTCCGAGCCTCAATAATAACAAAACCACCAGGAAAAACAAACCACCGCCTAGAAAAATACGGACCTTATATGGCAGCAATAACAAACCAAAACAAAGAAACTATCTTCAAGAATACTTTCCGATCAATTTTCGGAAAAGAAAACGAATCCACCCCACCAGACTGCTACAAAACCCTCGACCGCATCAGAAGCTGGCTCGAAAGATACCTCCAAAAAGGGACAGCCAAAAACCGCAAAAACAGCCTCATTCTTCTTGACGGCAGCTTAATTGCAGGCTTCGTAGGTGATCCAACCTTCATCCTAAGAGGCATACTAAGCGACGCTGCCGCAAACGGCAACACCATAGCGGCAATATCCAAATCCACAGGACTCACACTTAAAGGAACTATGCATAATATCCTCTCCTTATTGGATGGTATTCAAGGACCATGCTACATAAGCGACATCAAAAAACACATAACCCAAAATCCAAGCAGATACCTTGGAGAAGTCTACGTAGCCAAACTCACGACATTAGGCGAACCATTCAGAGTCGACATACCTAAAGACTCGCCCTTAACTCATGACGAAGTCTTCGCCCAAATCGCAGGGCTAGCAGGAGACTACGGCTACCCAGAAGAATTAAAACTAGCCCACATGACCTGCGTGCTAAGCTCAATCGAAATCTTGGAGCTCCAGGCCGCAGCGATAGCTTTACATGGCCTAAGCATGAAAGAAGAACTTAGACCAAAAATATTCCCCTTATAGTGACCAAAATGTACCTCCTCACAAAAGAAGAAGACGATCTGGCGATAGTATTCGCCCCAGAAGAAAGCCTTAGAATAGGGGACAACCTCGACATAGACGGAGTAATAGCTCAAGTCATAGACATAAGATTCGCTGACCTACCCGGTGTCCTCGAACACATCCTAAGAAAATCTCTCATCGCAAAAACTGAGACCCAAGAACATATACAACCTGAAGTCAAAAGCGTCATCGACTCACTATCAGACCAAAAACTTGCCTTAGCAAAAATTAGAGGTCGACTAGTCGAAGTTGATGACGGCAACGGCAACAAAAAGAAAGTGTTCAAAACTGGACTAAGCGAATTCAACATCAGCCGAGCTAAAGCCAAAATCAAAATCCTAAACCAAGAAGAACTCTTCAATGCGTTGGGCCTATGCTTCCCAACTCCATGCGACTTCGCAAAAACACTCTCAACCGACCCAAAACCATTCGACATACTAGCCGAAAGACTAGGCATCAACCTAATTACCGGTATGAAAGGCTCAGGAAAATCCTACGCGGCGAAAAGGCTCCTGCTCAAACTAATTGAAAGAAAAGTCTTAACAATAGTTTTCGACATAAACGGCGAATACCTAAACCTGTGGAAAGCAAATGATGGCTCTCAAAACAGGTACGGAGACCACTTCAACGTCTTCACGCCCCGCCTCCAAAGAGCAAGGATTCATGAACTTCCGTTTCTTATCCCGCTCTCCGAAATATCATACGACGACTTCGCTGCATTCATAAGTATAACTCAGGGAACCCCAACATACCAAGCTTTGATGCAGTTCTGGCGAGATCGAGGTCGAACCCAATTTGACCTGCACGATTTTGAACAATGGGTAAACAATCAGCAAAACTTGAACGACGCCGTTGTAGCAGCCTTGTTGGGAAGAATTCAAGCGGCCGTGGCTCTTGGATTATTCGGTCCAAGCAACTTGGCAAACACTATTGTAGAAATGCACAGAACAGGCGGAGTAATGATCATAAATCTCGCACAGGTAGGTCAATGGGAGAGAGGCATAATCGTCGATTTCGTACTCCGTAAACTCGCGCAACTCAGCCTAGCAGGAGAAATAAGAGCAGTCTCACTGTTCCTTGAAGAAGCGCAACTTTATGTTGACCAACAAAAAATGATAAACATACTTACAAGAATGAGGCACCTGGGAATATTTCCGACATTCATAACTAACGACCCCCGCACCTTACCAGACGAAGTATACACACTCTTGGATAATCTTGTAGCCTTCATGTTCAAAAATGAAGATGAACTCAAACAACTAGCGAAATCCGGATTTATAGATACAAAATCAATTTATGCACTTAAACATCTGGAAAACAAACAATGTATTGTTGTTGGAAATGTGACATCAAATTTCCCAGTCTTCGTCGAAGTGAACCCACAAGCAGGTGTTGTAATGGGAGGAGAAACTAGAAAACTAGTCAGCTAATAATCACCTAAGTAAACTCTTTAATTAATGGAGAAAAAACTATGACCTCAGAGGAATTTGATAACTTCTGGCAGGAGCTCACAAGAAGGCTTTACCATAAAAAAACCGCGATCAAAAATTGGACGGTATTTCACCAAGTTACTGGCGAAGACTTTGAAGCCGAATACGAAGGAGGCGCTTACATCCTAGTGTACCCTCAGCCGCCAGCTAAGACCCAAAGAATACCTAAAGTTGACTTTAAGGTGATTTTTGAAAACTGGGATCAATACCTTTCTGGTGAGATAAAGAGATCCGAATTTGCACATGGACCAATTGCTCAAAGCCGATTTACTAAATACACCATAAGCATAATTCATGGCTCAATTTAATGAAAGTGGGATAGTCATGCAAGAACTTCAGGGCAAGTTAGCATCATTCGGCTTTCGGCAGAATCGAAAAAATAACTGGAGTAATGGCCACAGCAAAGTTCAAATTGTTACTTCTTCGGAATTTAGTCAAAATGCTGTAAGGGTTTCATGGAAAGAAGAATGGAAAGAATATTTAGCAATTATTTTTGATTACTCCACAGCTCAAGGCCCAGTATGCATTGTACCGACGACGCTATTTTTTACATCACAGTTTGTTAGCAAAAACGCCAGATGATTTCTTATGTCAATAGCGGCTATTCATGGTCTCAGCATTTCAAAATTAATGAAGAACTGCCACAATTGATCCTCAAATTTGAAAATAACTGGGATTTTTTAGGGTCAAGCAGAAAGTTTGCAGTCGCGGAGGCGAAAGCTCAAACAGCACAGGTTAGAAGCCCAGCAATGAATATTGACACAAGCACAACAAAATCAAAAGAAGATGGCATAGTTTTCACGGAAACGCCAGTTTGGCAGGTGGTTAAGACGCAGCCGAAAGGGTTGAGCAAAATTGATAACCCGAAGGTACGAATCTCTAATCCCTTCTTAGGAATCGCAGTGTACAGCTTGATGGATGCATTAGAATTCTTCCAAAAAGAAGATAAACGACACCGTTTAGGCATTATAATAATGGCAGATCTTTCAGTAGAATATACACTCAAAGCTAAACTTTACCAACTCAAACCTGCAAAATATATAGAGAGTCAACAAGAGAGACTGGATTATGGCGAAGCAATGAAACAACTTGAAGAAAACAAAGTGGCAATTTCAAACGACGAAAAAATATACCTCGCTAAAGTTCATGGCGTACGAAATTTCGCCCAACACCGAGGAGCAATACCAGACTCTCTCTCAACTTGCGAGTATCTAAAATGGGTCTGCAGGTTCGTCGAGCGATTTGTTAAGGATAATTTCTCCTTGGACATTAAGCAAGTAGTATCCATAGACCTGAAAGAAACGCTACTACAACTTTTGCGTGATCAGTAGGAATATTCGCTCACACCTTTTGTTAACTTCACCATTTCTTATCCATCCAAGAACCTTGGGCTCTTGCGTGTGATTGCCTACGAGATGGCTAATATTTTTTGAATAGCAAGCACTTAAATTTAGAATAACAGAACTTGTAAGCATGCATTCGGAAGACAATGAAATCCAAGAATTCTTAATTAGACAAATCAAAGAAACTGGAATCCCCCTTGAGATTAAAACTTCTTTAGATTTGTCCCAAAAATGGGATCACATTACAAATCAAGATACCTATGTTGACTCAGAAACTAACAAGTTAAGAGAAATTGACATAAGCGCTTACAGTTCACAGATTCCTGCACAAGACATCGAATTCGAACCAAATTTTGTTATCGAATGCAAAAAATCTGAAAAATACGCTTGGGTTTTCTTTACCCAACCTAAGCCCTCTGATTTTGACATCAATGAATTTGCCGGGCAATTTTTGGATGATTTGCAAATGGCTACGAAGGACGTTTATAGATCCGAAATACGCGATATCGTATTCAAGAATATCAAACTTCATTACGACGAGCAACGAAAATGCGCGGTCACTTTTCAAGACTTCAAAATTGGTGAAGTAAAAAGCCAATTCAGGGAGCAGCAAAATGAAATTAACGAAGCGCGTCAACAACTGAAGGGATATATCGCTTGGGCGATGCGGCAGGACGTTGATTTTTGGAAGCCGATAACTCCTTATTCAATTGAGATGTATTTTCCCTGCATTGTTTTCAAGGGAAGATTATATGAGGGAGTGGTGAAAGGGGATGACGTTTCTTTGGTGGAAGCAAAACACTTGGTTTTCTCAACTCTCTACAAATCCAATTATTCACCGTACGAGAGAAATATGCTAATAGACGTTGTTCGTGAAGATTTTTTTGAAAGTTATCAAGAATTAATTATGCAAGATGTCAGAAAAATCGCAAAAAATATAGAGATTAATGCGGACCTTATTAGAAATACAATTAAGAAAATGACTTCTCAAGTTAAGACATGACCGAACGAACGTATGATCGAGTTTTTAAACTATCACAATTTGATTTACCAAAAATGGGCAAATCACATTAGTCCTTAACGGTCGTCCCAGAAGTCGTCTCCGCCGTAGTCGTATTCCAGTGTTGCTCCGGAGCTTGAATAAGTGGTGTTTCTCATGGCGCCGCATAGTTCGCAGGTGTCTGAGTCTTCGTCATTTTCGTTGCCGCAGTTAAGACACTGCCATGTTTCATTAGTCTCCGGTGCGCGCGCGGCGTTTCAACCAATTTTGGAGTGGAGACAACAGCCAGAGACGCTACCAACGTGGCTACAACCAAGTTTTCGCGACTGATGCTATGGCTACAAACAGCAAGTAGGAGCACGAAGCCAAATTAAAGTAAATTTTTCACTAGGATAGGAATGCTTAGAACCACCGGTGACATCGTCAGCGCATTAGAAAGCCATCCGTCAAAGCAATAAAACTTGAGTCCCCAAACCCAAACTTTCGGAATACTAGCTCAAATAGCGCAATAATATTGGTCGACTTTGTACGCTAACCCGTCGTGAATTCGAAGGGTGCGGAAATGGAAAGCCCGTCGATATTGATTTGGGCGGTCCCGTTAACCATCCAGGTTATATGTCCCCAGTTCACAATGTAGCTCTCCATCGTTTTGAATGCTACATCCCAACCGACACTTATGGGAAAAGTCAGAGTTAGGGAAGATTGAGGGGTTAGGTTATATTCCTGTGTAGTCTTTCCACTTCCTAAGTAGTGGCCGTTGGCATAGACTGAATATTCAGCAGTGTCCAGTGTCGCCCCGAATCCGTTGGGGTTGTGGAGGACTGCTTTTAGGTTGATGTTTAGGTCGGTGCCGTTCAGGCCAGTCACGTCGATAGAGGTGGAACGGATCTGGATGCTGCCTAAAAATGGCGTTTGCGTGCTATTTTCACGAGTCGAATAGCTCACTGCCACAAGAACCAAAAAAGTGACTGCTAGAAAAACTAAAAATATTGTTACAGCAGCAATGTCGAAGTTATCTTTATCCTTTGACAACTAAATTTTTATGGAACAGCTCCTTGATTAAAGGATTTCTACGGGTGATGATTGTCAGGCTAGTCAAGCGATAAGAAAGGGACAAACATTTCACATGGGTAAATTCGAAAACACCAGAGCAATCCTATGATTTTTTCTTTACGGCATAGGGTTTAATTTTAAGCAGGACGATTCCAAGCAGCACGACGGCAACAGGAACTGTCGTGGCAATGAGAAGAGTTGTGTTCATGTTTTCAAATGTCTGGCTTGAAGAGTTCGATGGGTTACTCATTGGGTTAGCTGAACCGTGCGGCTGGATGTAGGCGGCTGCATCTGTTGCGCCGCTGGTGATTATTCTGGTGTTGTAGGTTCCCAGGTACGCCAAGTGCTCGGCGTCATATGGGTAAGTCTCGTTTGACGGGTAAGGAAAACTAGTCATAGCCTGAAAAGGCAACGGATCCACCGTGTATGGCGTGTAGGGTAATCCAGGTTCTTTGAACCAGCAGTTGGAGACGACGAAGTAGTCTCTTACCCAGCCTTGGGGGACAGGAGGCAAGTTCGCTGGGAACTGCATTGAAACGTAGTCGCCTTCTCGGCCTATCACGAATTCGTCGTCAGCTGATTGAAGCAGCGCGGTAACGTCGCCGTACTTTGTGAAGCCTCCAGTGGACGTTGCGTTCGGAATAAATGCCTGTTCCAAGTAAGCGGATGATGGTGTGATGGTGTGAACAATAATGTCTTGCTGAGTGGCCGTGCTTATGCCTGTGTAATCGAACTGAATATCTTGGTAGTAGTTTATTCTTAATTCGAAATCGTTAGTTGGAAACAGACCGGTCAAGTTAACTACAAATAGCTGGTCCGTCGTAGCAGGAATAGGAAACTCTCGGTCGTCGGGAACATTGACCCAGCTTCCATTTGCAGCTTTCACTTGCATATACGGCGGCGGCGAAGGCATAACTCCTGGTTTGTCAGCGTAACTCATGAAGTTCTCGCCGCCAGCTTGGGTAGTTGGCCAGTAGGTCTGAGCGGCAACGACAAGGTCGATGTTTTTTGCCCCGCTTAAGTTGCCAAGGTTAAGTGTAATGTTGTTCCACTGCCATCGGGTAGCGGTTGTGAAGTTTCCATCCAGCTTAGAGATCAGCGGCAGAACATTTTGCCCTGCCCCGTTTACGGCGGAAACGGGTGCAGCCAAGTCTTTGCTCACCGTGTAGATGGTGCCTTGACCAACAAGGTTGTAGACGAAAGCGCTTTTAGTTGAGAAAACATCTGTGTCGGCTGGGTGGTCTACAGCCATCATTTCTACCGAATCCAAGTAGAAGATTTCATGGTTGTTTTCTTCGATTTTCATGTTGTAGTATCCATTAAGAGGCTGAGTTTCCGTTGAATCTAATTTTATGTAGTCGTACGGATAATTGTATGAGAAAACCATTTGGCCGTTGGAGGTGAAATACTCCAAGTATCCAAGCCAGCCGGTGCCGTCGGAAACGTCAGCGACATAGTTGTAAGTTGTTCCGTTCCACACGTAGAGGTAAGGACAAGACTGGCCGTTTGCTCCTTTGAAATCAGCCGTAAGCGTCGTTGGAGCAGTCACGGTCACTGTTATTGTGAGGTTCGTGTTACCGTTTTGCCAGCTTACAAATTGGTATGCGCCCATCGATGCTGGCATAGTAACAGTGTGGGTGGTTCCAACATTTACAAGTTCGGTGAACGGTGTCGTCTCACTAAGACCATCAATAGTGAATTGTACACCCGAATAAGCCGTACCGACAGAGAGAGTGAACTCACCAGTCGGAACAACGGCGAAGGACCCTGTTAGGGTAGAACCTGTGGACGTGGCTAATACAACTCCATATGTTCCGGTGCTTGATTCGTTTTCTGTGAAGCTCACCGTTGCAGAAGCACCATTTGCAGTCTGGACGTTTTGCGTACTCTGAACCTGCCCGTTTATTTTCAGACCCACCGATGTGGATCCGCTTATTCCGTTGTTGGTTACTTGGGCTGAAATAGTGATGGAGGCGCCGGGCCAAACCTCGCTTGGGTTGATGGCTAAGTTACTCAGCGTGTATCCCGTTACCGGAGTCGGAGTTGATGCGGGGGCTACACTTGCTGTTGGACTTGGCGCTGAAGACATGGTTGTGGTCGGAGAGGGGGTTGGAAACAAGGTTGCAGAAGAGGTTGGAGCAAGCGGAGTCGGAGTTGATGAAGGGGCTGCTTCCTGAGATGAAGTGGCCGAGGCGCGGCTTTGGAGGTAATAGTAATACCCACCTAAAGACGCAGCGATTAAAATGACTATTAGAAGACTGACTTTCAACTTGTTGCGCAGCGGCATTGCTTTTCCTTCTAAGGTTTAGAAGCGCGTTTACTTGATTGATGTGTGGGCTGACTTAAGTCTTTTGCAAAAGCGTGTAAGACTGCTTTTCTTACGAAACAGACGTCGCGCTGAAGGTCAATTGGCTAATCTTGCGTTTGAACGATCCCTCGCAGCCCGTCACCATTCTCTTAAAGATTTTTTGTGAATTCAGATGGCTCTATTCTGATTAAGCCCCCGATTTTATCATATGTATGTTTGGTGCTCAGAATTGTTTGTCCCAGGATGTCGCGGCTCATGGTTGAGGGCTTGGCGATTGTTGGGTCATTTAATCATGATGGTGTTTTCCAACTCTTTAAAATGAGGGTCGCCCGTGATTATCTTGGCTTTTAACTTATTTGCGGTAGCCAGTATGAAGGCGTCTGTGATGCCGAAGTCTTTTCTTGTTTGGCGCATTTTAGAGTGGAGAAGACCGGCTTGTTTAGAGATTTGTTCGTCAATTTTGATGACTTAAGCGTTGCTTAGGAGCATGTCGTATGCTGCTTCGACATCTCTGCCGTCTCTTGAGGTCTTGCGCGCGCTAGCGCTTTAGGAATCGCTCGGGCAAAAGAAAAAAGCGCGTGGATGACCAGATGGAGGCTGATGAGAAATATCGGGAGTGGCTTGAGAAGAATAAGCAGAAGCCAACTGAATCCGCGAGTGCTGGGGGCGAAGAGGGGCAGGAAAAAAACTCGGATCAAAGCGTTTACTAACCGGACAACCCCGAAGCCACCCAAGAGGACGACATGGAAGAGGACCTGGCCTTACTTGATGACGAAGACGACATGTGGTGAGACCGCTAAATTACAAGTTTAAGGAAGAGGCGAGGCAACGTCCGCGTTACAACAGCATGCGACGCCCGATAAAATTTTTCAAATCGAACCTTTTTGCTCCGCAGTCTGCAAGAGGAAACAGTTATTGTATATTAAACTGATTAAGATAATGCTGCGTCTGAGCAATGAGAAGTTGTTTGATAGTTACAAGGTAGTCAAACAGATGAACCTGACCTGTCAACGAAAAACAGAAAAATATGTATTCCTTACACATCATCTGGTTGGACAGAATGACCAAAGACAAATCTGCCAAATTGAACAAGAAGAAAAACTCTCGAGAAACAACAAGGTTGCTTGCTGAAGGATACAAAGAAAACGCTGAAGAAGACCTAGCCATAGCAAAAGATTTTGAAGCGGCTGAAAATGAACTGGAGAAAAACTGCGACAAGTAGGACAGATATTGTTAGGGCTGAGTTTACTCAACAATACTAACGATTATTTAAAAATCTGCTAATTCTTTGGATAACATGTATCTTCCTGTATGCGCAACGCACCTTATATCCAGTGCATAAGGTATACTAAAGTTTGAAACAAAACCGATAAAAATCACAAATGTGACACGAGTTACGTTAGGAGATTACGCGAAGTCTTCTTTTGGTGATTATTGTCTGCTTATTGATTCTTAGCGAAATTTCCATCGGTCTTTCGGTTCACAGCTTTCAAGCCAGCCGCTTATTTGATAAAGTTTGCTTTCTGGGTTATTTTTCAAATAAGCTTATTGAACTCATCAACTGAAAGATCAACTTCTTTGATAATAGTTCTCAACATTCCCTTTCCTATAGGTTTGTGTGCTGGAACAACCACCATAATCTCGTTTTTTCTACAACCAAACAAAGAATTATATTTCTCTTTTTCAGAAAGGCGCATGACAATATGACTACCTTTCTTGTTGTTAACAACATAGCCTATATTTATCAGAGCTTTGACTACCTTTTCATAGTCCACCGGAGTTAATTTAGACACTAACTTGCACCGATTCGATGGGTACTGGATCGCCATGTTCCTTTAGAGCTTCAAGATATGCTTGGATTGCTTCTTTGACGTTTTTCATCAGTTCTTCTCTTGTTCTGCCTTCTGTGGCACAACCTGGTAAATCAGGAACTTTTGCGACAAGAACGCCATCTTCGTCCTTTTCGATAATTACCCTGTACTGAAGCATATGTTTTCATATAGCTTGGAAATTCTTAAGCCTTCGCTTTCCAAAACCCAATTCTTCCCTTTGAAAAATAATATTGTTAAAACTTTAGCAACCACTTATTATCACTCAACGCCTGTGGAGCCTTCATGATTCAGCCAAGCCCTGATCCGTATTGGTATGTTTTGATCGATCAAAATCGGCGTCAAAGAATGTTCCTCTGCCCTTTACACAGGAATGATTTCTTCACGATCAAGGCATTTAGATGCGTACAACAGCGCGGCTTTTATGTCCTCTTTCTTTAGATCGGGATAGTCTTCTAATATCTCAGTTTCCGTGGCCCCGTTTGCTAAGAGTTGAATAATAAGGTTCACTGTGATGCGAGTACCTTTGATGACTGGCTTGCCAACCATTATTTCAGGGTCTATAATGATCCTGTCCATCAGCTCTTCCATTCAAATCACTTTGTTCTTATGAACGATATCAGCGAATATCTTATCGGCTGGGTAGTATATGAGGATGTACACGCATGTTAAGGTTTTTCGAATTAAAAGAGTCTTTGGTTATCATGAGCTCAAACGAGCCTTCCATGAATGCTGCATAAAGATGACAACGGCAAAAACAAATAATTGGGCGGCTATGCAGCTAATGCTAAAGCTGTGACGCAGTCTTCGTGGTAGCTTTCTGGCTAGATTCAGAATTATTTTTGTTATAAGGTTTCATTGAATTTTTTGATTTGTTCGGATGCGTTGGGTTTGAGGGTTTCACCGTGCCCAGGTAACATGATGTCGAAGTTTAGCGTGGATGCTTTGGCTATTGATTCTCTTACTTGATTTGGGTCCACGCTGAAGTTTTCGGGTGCGCCGCTCACTTTTTTGCCGTCGTATCGAAGTGTGTCGCCTGCGAACAGAACTCTTCTTTCTTCATCTAGCAGCATTATGCTACCCGGAGTGTGTCCTGGCGTGTGGATGACGGTTAGGCCTGCGATTTTGTCGCCTTCTTTGAGGATTACGTCAACTTGGACAGGTGCAGGTTTGACGAAGGATGAAACGGCTCTGAACAGGACGTTTTT
>JBEKTQ010000034.1:0-18001 GCA_049515895.1 Bathyarchaeia archaeon
ACTCATGGACCAAACATCGAGAAACGGCTTTATCGGTTGAGGTCTTCGATTGAAAGGGTGAATTCAAGGCTCAAAGAACAGCTGTGCTTGGAGAATCATAGGGTGAGGAGTCTTGGGCGGATTGCTATTCATTCGTTGTTTTGCTTAATTGCTATGCTTTTGAACGCGGTTGCTGCTGTTAGGCTGAACGTTGTCGATAAGGCTCGATGCATAACATTACTCGCAAAATGAACAAGAATTAACACATTAAAGCTAAATTAGCAACGCACTGGCGCGCTATTTGAGTTCAATCGAAAAGAATCTGTAGCGCGCAGTTTCGCAGTTCGGTTAGGTGTGTTTGTATGGTTTTGACAACTTCTTTTCTCAGGTCTTCATTTGATTGCTCTTCTTTTATTCTGTCTATTGCTTCGGCTAGTTCCTCGTCTTTGATGACGTCTCTTATCCAGTTTTGGAAGTCTTTGCGTGGAAAATGAAATCCAATTGAATCAGCATCTATAACTTGAAGCTTCTCGACGAACGAATCCATGCTTGTAGCAGTTTCTCCCGTGTAACGACCCATAGCCGTGAAAAAATGGAATCCCCTTTCATAAGGCACAATGCTGAAGATGCCCCTGATTTTTGTAAAAGCAGGTTCTTCTTCCGCGCGCGCTAAAGCTTAATCTTGCATATTCTTCTCTTGTTTTACACTTGATTTAACACTAAACATATTCCATAAGAACCTCTTGAACGACAGCGATAACTCAAGTCTAATCAACCTCTTAAAAGAAAAATGGTGAAATTTCATACGTATACATTTTATATAGCTCTTCTAAACGAATAAAGAATTGGAAACGGAGAATAGCATGCCTAAAATCAAGCTAACAACTAAGCAGGTTCTTGAACGTACAAAAGAAATGATTTCTTGGGCGGAGTTTGGCTATAAAACTCTTCATTCTAATTCTGTGAAGGATAAGAAAGCTGGTTTAGTTAATGTAATCGTGTTTGGTCGGGCTGTTACAAATGTTCTGCAAAAATTAAAAACTACGGAGCCAAATTTTGAACTATGGTATAAAGCCTACGTTGATGAAATGGAAACTGACCCATTAATGAAGTATTTCTATAATTTACGGTCTGCTATACTTAAAGCAGGACAACCACTCAACCTTTCAAGCTCTACCTTCATTAATCATTTCAGTTCGGCAGACTTTGCTCGTATTCCGCTACCGCCACCAAACGTAAAAATAAAGGGCTTTTTCATGGGTGATAATCTGGGTGGTAATGGTTACGAAATTGAATTATCAGATGGTTCAATTGAACACTATTACATTGATATACCGTCTGATATAGGTAGAACAATATTAAGTTTTGAAAATCCGCCAAGTAGCCATTTAGGAAAGCCTCTCACTGATTACTCCATTGATAATCTTTCGAGACTTTACTTAGATTATCTTCAAAGAATGCTCAAAGATGCCAATGCCCGATTCGATAAAAAATAGAAATAGCTAAATAAAAAAGGGTAGCAGACGGAAATTTACGTGAACCCCGAAACAGACGAAGACTTTAAAGTACCTCTAAACGGGTTTTAAGCGCGCGCGCGCTCAGATAAGGCAGTCTCACCCACATACTTCAACACGTAATATCGGGACAAGGCAGCGCGCTAGCAAACCACAAGCGGCATAACGCTTGGTTCTGAATCATTTTAATTTTAATGAAGTTACAATTGAAGGTTCATACAGTAAAGATGCCGCAGTGAATCATATGAAACCTGCTACCACAAGTTTTAAACCAAGAAACAAACTATACGACCAGTGAAGTGAGAGAAGAAGCCGTTGGCAGAGCCTCAACTGCCCAGAGGCTATCAAACTCACACAAATCGCACGCAAACAACAAATCCCTCGCAAGCAAGTTGCATGCGACCATTAAACGCTATTTCTCTCCCAAAAAAGAGTGCGTCTTAATCAAGATTTAGCCGCCAAAAGCGGCTCAACTTCACTTCCAAAACTAACAGTAGATTAATGGATAAGAAGGGAGGTCGTAAAAAATGAAGAAAGTACAAATCCTGATATTCAAATTTCTAATTTCGTTATCAATTTTCGTATTTGCGATTATGCAAGCCGAAGCTTTTATGTGCTCCTGCACTGAAAGCATGTCGCTGAGGTCAGCGAAGGGTTTGATGGTGAGGTGAAAGAATGAAGATAGGAACAACAAAGACAGCGAGAGTTGGCTGCATCCTTCTCATCTTCTTCCTGCTCTGTGCTTTGACATTAATACCTCAGCCAATTCGAGCTGCGATAACGACAACGGTAACCGTTGGAAGCACCCCTATTGGTGTGGCTTTGACGCCTAATGGCGCTTATGCCTATGTAACAAATTTTATCAGCGACTCGGTCTCGGTGATAAACACGGCCACAAACAACGTAACGGCAACGGTCAAGCTAACAGTTGGAAGCAACCCTTTTGGTGTTGCTGTAACGCCCAACGGCACATACACCTATGTTACAAATTATGGCAGCAACTCGGTCTCGGTGATAAGTACGGCCACAAACACTGTGACAGCCACAATAACCGTTGGAAGCTCGCCTTTCAGTGTGGCTGTAACGCCTAATGGCGCTTATGCCTATGTAACAAATTACGGCAATGATTCGGTCTCGGTGATAAGTACGGCTACCAATACAGTGACAGCCACAATAACCGTTGGAAGCTCGCCTAAGGGTGTGGCTGTAACGCCTAATGGCGCTTATGCCTATGTAACAAATTACGGCAATGATTCGGTCTCGGTGATAAACACGGCCACAAACACTGTGACAGCCACAATAACCGTTGGAACCGGTTTTACCCATCCTTTTGGTGTGGCCTTGACTCCTAATGGCGCTTATGCCTATGTAACAAATTATGTCAGCAATTCGATTTCGGTGATAAGTACGGCTACCAATACAGTGACAGCCACAATGATCGGTTTAAAATCGCCTGAGGGTGTGGCTTTGACGCCTAATGGCGCTTATGCTTATGTTGCAAATTATGCCAGCAACACGGTCTCGGTAATGAACACGGCCACAAACAACGTGACAGCCACAATAACCGTTGGAAACAACCCTGTTGGTGTTGCTGTAACGCCCAACGGCACATATGTATATGTAACAAATTTTGGCAGCGACTCGGTCTCAGTGATAAACACAGCTATCAATACAGAGACAGGCACAATAACCGTTGGAAGCAACCCTGTTGGTGTTGCTGTGACGCCTAATGGCGCTTATGCCTATGTAACAAATTATGGCAGCAACTCGGTCTCGGTGATAAGCACGGCCACAAACAACGTGACAGCCACAATAACCGTTGGAACCGGACCTGAGAACGTGGCTGTGACACCTGACGGCGCTTATGCTTATGTTACAAATTATGGCAGCAACTCGGTCTCGGTAGTAAACACGGCCACAAACAACGTAACGGCAACGGTCAAGCTAACAGTTGGAAGCAACCCTTTTGGTGTTGCTGTAACGCCTAATGGCGCTTATGCCTATGTAACAAATTATGGCAGCAACTCGGTCTCGGTGATAAGTACGGCCACAAACACTGTGACAGCCACAATAACCGTTGGAAGCAACCCCGTTGGTGTTGCTGTAACGCCCAACGGCACATACACCTACGTTACAAATGTTAACGGCGGATCGGTTTCGGTAATAAACACGGCCACAAACACTGTGACAGCCACAATAACCGTTGCAAGCGGACCTGTTGGTGTTGCTGTAACGCCCAACGGCACATACACCTACGTTACAAATCTTGGCAGCAACTCGGTCTCGGTGATAAGTACGGCCACAAACACTGTGACAGCCACAATAACCGTTGGAACCGGACCTGAGAACGTGGCTGTGACACCTGACGGCGCTTATGCTTATGTTACAAATAATGTGGACAACTCGGTCTCGGTGATAAGTACGGCCACAAACACTGTGACAGCCACAATAACCGTTGGAAACAACCCCGTTGGTGTTGCTGCGCCCAACGGCGCATACACCTACGTCACAAATCATGGCGGCAATTCAGTTTCAGTGATAAGCATACCGCCGACTGTTAGCATCGCTCCTATTGGTCCGCTTACTTTGAATGTTGGACAGGTACAGGTTTTTATGGCTGCGGCTAGTGGCGGTACGGGAAAACTGAATTATCAGTGGTACCTGGACGGCTTTGCGGTTTCAGGCGCTACCAGTACAAGCTATTCTTATACTGCCGCGGCGGGATCACATTTGGTTACTTGCACGGTGACTGATAGCGCTTCTACTCCAGTTTCTTCTGCATCTAACGCGGTTTCTGCGAACGTGAACCCTACTCCAAGCCCTACTCCAAGTCCTACTCCAAGCCCTACTCCAACACCAACTCAAGCTCCTACTCCAACACCAACTCAAGCTCCTACTCCAACACCAACTCAAGCTCCTACTCCAACACCAACTCAAGCTCCAACTCCAACACCAACTCAAGCTCCAACTCCCACCGCAACGCCAACATCCGCTCCAATTCCGGTTGTTACTCCTGCACCGACTATTGCACCAACGGCTACACCAACACCAACTCCCACACCAGTACCATCTGCAACAAATGTGCCAACGATAACAACTACAGGGGCGCCAAGTATACCTCAAGGGGCAATCTATGGAATAGTGGCTGTCGTAGCCATCGTTGCAATCGTTGCAGTTGTGTTAACGCTAAACATCGTAGGAAAGTCAAAAGCTAAGAAAGGTTAACAACGTTGAAATCATGATAATCCTCAACAAAGGCGAAGCGAAAAAAGTTATAGATTTACAAGTCTGGGTATCCAGTCTTTCTTTTCGTTTCTCAAATACTTCGCAAACAACAGAGCTTCTTCACTAATCAAAGTGTCAACAGTCTGACTATTCCCGTGCTTAATTCTTGCAACATCAACCCTGCGGTCAAAAAGACTATTCAAGCCTTCAGCAAGGTTATCAGCTTCAAACTCGCATAAATGAATTTTCTTTCCCATTTTGAGGTGCATCATGAAATCGGTTACGAGAACAAAGTCTTTTTTGCGCAAGGAGTGACAGCGTTCAATCAAGTAGTCATCAATCAAATAGCGATAAAGTTCTTGAAAGTCACATACTAAACTGGGTTTTCCAAATTGGACACTGTGAAGAAAACCCAAGTATGGTTCAAGCTTAGCCTTCAGCAATGCTTTGTGTACTCTGCATTTTAACACGTAATAGCCAAAATTGAAGACATTATTCAATCCATCATAAGCCTTGAATGTTCGCCTATTCTCAGGTCTGATACTTTCAGGAAATAGCTTGAAAATTTCTTTGAAATAGAGCCTTGCACATTTGCCTTCTATTTGAGTAAGTCTTCTTCGATATACTTTCAAGTCTTCTGAAGCAACACTTTCTATTTCCCTGATAATACATGCAGTTTCAAGTGGTTTGAGAGCATATTTCTTTAGAACTTTGTTTTGTCCTTCAAGCTTAGACAAAAGAAACTGCTTAGCTATTGCAATCCCTTTTTTGTTGCTGAGAGCTTCGTATTGGCTGAGCCTTGTTTGAACGTGGGAATCATCTTCCAGATTCCTTAAAACAGCTACCACTCGGTTTCTTTTGGTCATTATGTATGTGTCTATATTCCAGAGTGCAAGGTCAATCAAAGCATCAACGCTGACGTAGGAACCGCTTTTTAGTACAGCTTCGCCGATTTCTTTTTGGAAGTGTGGGTATCGTTCAATTTTTCCAGTTTTGTCTCTGATTTCAAAGCATCCTTCAGCTCTGCCCAAATAAGAACCATAATTGGATAACTCAACTTTCAAAACCTTAGAACCTTGAACCATGATTTCACACATCCTCAATTGTCTCTGATTCAGCGGTGTTCCTGTCAAGAAATTCTCTAATTGCTTCTTGTCGTTCTTCTTCAGTAGCCCAAATTCCTGCTTTTTCAAATTCAAAAAGGTATTTCTCTCTTGCTTTAAAAACCGCATTGCCTATTGCTTTCACATAAACCTCGTAAAACCATTCTGGATCAAAGAATTTTAGATTCACTTTTGACTTGATTTCTAAGAGGGAATTAACAAATACTTCACCGAAATAAGACTCTATCAATGAGCAAAGTTTTGGTGACAAACGCTTTTTATCTACTAGAAGATCATCGAGGAAGATAGCTGATGCATAAGCATCACTTTGCTGATCAGATTTGAGTGATGAACGCTCTTGGTAGTGTTTTCTAAAGATTTCCTTATTCACTTCTTTTAGTTCTTTTTCTTGAAGGTCTCCGTCGATTAAGAGTGTCGCTAGTCCTTTGGAGGTTAATTCTATTTTCATTGCTTTTCTTTTTTCAGGTTCTCCGACCTTTAATAGCTCAATATCTCGTAGTCTGTAGATGTTACGGCGAATTGTTGAAAATGTTGAACCCTTGATACTCTTAGCTAATTTATACATGCTCGTTTGCGGTGAGACTAGCAGGACTTTTAGAATTTCCATCTTTGAGTTTGTGTCTGATTTATTCGTTTTTCTGGGTTTTTTAGACATGTCTTATTCGTCCATTAGACATATTCGTAAAGCGAATATATTAAGTTTCACATGATGAAGAAACGGTGAAAAAATGGAAAAAATAACTGAAGTAAAAGCTGTCTCTTGTAGCCGATGCGGCAACACTTGGCTGCCAAGAGTTAAAAACCCAGTGAAGTGCCCAAAATGTGGGCATCGATTTGACTCAAAAATAAACATCCAACCAAGAAGAAAACCCAAAACACGTAACTCATTGCAAGGAGGGAAGCCAAATAATGAGTGAAAACAAAGAAAACAAATTTGCAAAAGCTTGCCCAGAATCAGCCAAAATACTCGAACAGAAGAAGCAATGCATGAACGGGTTTAGGGAAGACCTGAGAGATGGAGCTTTCCAAAAAGGCATAATGTGGCGCAAAAACAAACTCCAAGCGATACATGATGCAAGACTAGCAGGAGTCATTGACGCGGAAATCCTCAAGGAACTTAGAATCGGCGGAATAACGGCGCAAAAAGCACGCGAATTGATGCGCGATTCTGAGGAGCTTCTAGGGAGGTAACGAAACAATGCGCCTTAACTTTAGAGTAAAAATAGTCAACATAACATTCTTTGCAATGGTCGCAAAAACCCAACGGCTTGAAGGCGTTTCTTCACTTCAAAAGGATGGCAAGCATATTGTAATGTTTGATTTAGAAAATTGTTCTCTTGTACAAGCCGAAAAAACGCTAAGAAGAATTCAAAGGAAATATCATTTATCTGATATTTTCATCGTTTCGGACGTTGAAAAATCATATCGTGCATGGTGTTACAGCAAAGTTGGCTTCGTGACTTTTTTGAAAATACTTCTTGATGTAAAATTCTTGGATTGGAATTTCTTTTACTGGACAGTCAAGAGAGGCAAGGCAACACTGAGAACTAGCACAAAGAAAGGACGTCAACCCCAGAGAATTGTCAGCGTTTTGACGTCGTATTCTGTACCGATTTCGAATTCCTGTGAGAAAGTTGTCTATGACACTGGATTGACGAAAAGAGGCTTTACCGTTCTGTTGGGGGATTGAAAATGGATAGGTTTCCTGAAGCTTTTGAACGGTTTGAGAGGGTTGTTGACGTAGACAGGTTCAGGTCTTATTTCGAGTTGGCTCTGGCTTTTCAATCTTGGGCGGGTCGAAACTGGACAGGCACAGCAAAGCAATGGAAAGCATTAGACAGGGAATCAGAAAACTTGGGTTTATCACCACCCACAATTTTCGGCAGTTCAACAAGAACGAGAGGATATTCAACCTATCACATTCCCACAAGAAAAACGAAAGCTGTTACGTTTAGACATGAGGTTGTTAACGTAAAAGGCAAGTCTCAAAACAGGTACAGAGACCTCAAGACAGGACGCTTCATAAAGAAGCCTTAGTCAAGTATCAGAAAATGGGTTAGATTCTGACCATACATCATCGAAAAATTTCATTGCATCAGTTATTGCCTGAGGGTAGTTTGAAGTAATCCCTGCATCAAAACGACTACCTCCAAAGCAATCGGTTTGAATATCACCAGAACCAACAATTAAAAACCTTGTTTTCGGTATACAGAACAATCTCGCGTGCAACATTGGATGCAATCTTACTTCAGCGCCTGCCTTACTTAGTCTTTCGAGGGCATCTTTGTTTTTCTTTCTAGAAACAGTATCACTCGGGCTAATAATCTTGATTTTTTTGGCTATTGGAATAAGTTTGTCAAGTATTACTTGATCAAAGTGACCCATAATATATATGGTTATGTCGCCTTGAAATAGCATACCCATCATGCCCATACCACGACGTGGGTCAAACAAGTTTTCTATTAATTGGCTGTATGTTCTAGTTTGTGGTGAACTTACAACAAATCTTGGAGCCAAACTCTCTTTGTTTTCTTGAATTTGTCTATTTCTTTGCATTTCTTCTTCAATTGAGGTTATTCTTCTCTTAATTTCTTCGAGAGTGGTTTTCAGGTCTTCAGCCATCCTTTTTCACAAAATCTAATCAGCTCTCTAAGTAGAAAAGAATTGTGCTTTGAAACCTTGCCAAAATATAGTTTATGAAATTAAGATGCAATAGTTGTTTACCTGATTAATGGTTGGCAGACAGAGTGAGTGACATACAGAGACAGACTGACAGACAGACATTAGGCACGCACGCGGGCGGGGGAGAGTGCACGCGTTAGAGAGAACGTAGTCGTTAGAGTTAGTGAGTTCGAGAGAGAGAGAAAAAGATTAAATTTTAATCCCAAACCCAAAAACTGTTCTTACCTTAGCTAGCTATCATTTGGTGCATTTTGTATGACCAAAAATATAATAAACAAAAACTAACAACCTTCAATCAGGAGATAAAATCGATGCCATTTTGCAGTAAATGTGGTCAAGAGATACCCAATAACGCAAATTTCTGCCCAAATTGCGGAACGCAAATTGGAACTGTGGAAGAGACTTTTTCTGTTTCCTCTAACGACTTAGTTCGGAAAGTTAAGGAATTAGTCCACGAAGGAAATGTTAGACGAATAATTATCCAGAACGAAGAGGGCAAAACTCTGCTTGAGATGCCTGTTACAATTGGGGTTATAGGCATGGTTTTAGTTCCATGGCTAGCAGCGATTGGGGCAATTGCCGCCTTAGCTACGAAATGCACTATAGTTGTCCAAAGACAGAAAGAATAGCTAAAAGCGCGCTTGCCAACTTTTACGTAGAGGAGCGACTCCTTTACACTAGGATATGCCAGCAGCTCTATTCAACTCCGACTTATTTTGGTTGAGAGTTCAAGATATTAATGTGCTCTAAAACCACGGTGTAAGCCGAGTTTCTTAGCGTAATCAACCACTCTGAAATATTCAGTTCGACTTGGTCTTCTGCTCAATTTCTCGTGTTCATAGGCTTTGCCGCATGGTCTGTACTGAGCCATTATGTTAACGTAGGATTCCTTGGAGAGTTCTGCAGCAAACTCTAAAACTTTCTCGCTTCCAGCAAGATTATTCGGTAACACAAGATGTCTGATTAGCAGTCCCCTGTAGGCAATCCCCTTCTTGTTAACTTTCAAGTCCCCTACTTGGCGATGCATCTCTCTGACAGCTTCTTTGCAGCGTTCGAAATAGTCCGGTGCGTTGGAGTACTTTTTTGCAGGCTCGCTTTCGCCGTACTTTATGTCTGGCTTGTAGATATCTACTATACCTTCGAGGAGTTTTATTGTCTCCACGTTTTCATAGCCGCTGCAGTTCCAGAATATGGGCAGCTTCAAACCTCTTGCGGCAGCGACAGAAATTGTTTTTACAAGCTGAGGTGTGTAGTGGGTTGGAGTAACCACGTTGATGTTATGGCATCCCCTGCCCTGTAGTCTGAGCATTATTTCAGCTGTTTCGTCTATAGATACTTCTTTGCCGTAGCCTAGATGACTTGTCTCGTAGTTTTGGCAAAAGATGCACAGCAGGTTGCAGTTTGTTAAGAAGATTGTGCCGGAGCCGTTTCTACCGGTAATCTCTGGCTCTTCTCCAAAATGCGGGCCATAACTTGAAATTGTAAGTTCTACACCAGACCTGCAGTATCCTTTCTGTGCCTTTAATCTGTTCACTTTACATCGTCTTGGACAGAGCTCACATGACTCAAGTATGCTGTAAAGCCTCGCTATTCTTTCATCTAATTCTCCACTTTCGTACAGTTTAAGATAGCTTGGTTCAAACATGCGAAATAGGCTCCGAGCAAGTTTGAGCGAGAACCTTTAAGGTTAAGGTTTAATTAAAAGATGGCAGGTGAATCTTTCTCAGCGAGCTTTACACGCTGCAAAAATTATGGGGTCTCAGTCGCCTTCAAAGCCCATTCAGGGTCGCTAGTAGCGCCCTGTAACGAGCGCGGAAAAGAAAAAGGTGGAAAGTACATATTCTCCCCGTGCGGTTCGAGTCCCAGCGGCCTGCTATTATGAAAACGGGTTGGCTGTATCTGAAGAAATGTTGTCAGATGAATGAAAAAATGGAAAAGGAGGTCAATTATGAGAAAGCAAGATAAAACAATGCCACTTACCCGACCTGACGGAGGCTTGGCGTTCACATCTGAGGATAGAGCTTGGCAAATCTATCGTTTAAGAACCTTTGGAATGTCCAATGATAAAATTAAAGAACTAATGTCCGTTTCAAATGAAGAGTTTGACTTCTGTGCTACCCTAATACCGAAGCTCAGAAGAAAATTTGCGGCAACTTCAAGAAGAATCCTGACATCTGTAAGTATCTGTCGAGTTAAATACTGAAAATTGAAGACATAGATTTAAGTTGAACTATCAATTCTTTTCACATCTGAACACTTTGCTATTTGCGGTACGCACTGAGTAGCTTTCTGGCTAATATTACCAAACCATTGATAGAATGAAAGTCGAACTTCAGTCTCTAGTTAAAAGGTGGAAGAGGATCTTCGCGCATTCGGGCAAAAAAATGATTGAGCGATTCAATGCCGGCATCAATTAGTATTGGCTGCTTGCCTGTTAAGGGGGCTTCTTAATTCACTCAATAGTTGGTCGCGACTTTTTGACACACCAAAGACTTTGTCGCCAAGAAATCTAAAAAAGCTCCCAGAAGGCCTTTGGCATTTTCAGGCACAATTACTCATCTCTTACTAAAACAATTATCATACATGACGCATTATTAATTGATTCAGGAATTACAGAAAAAATTCTCCAGCCTTCTTTCAGATAGCCATTAACTCTATTTTGAAAGTCTATTAATTTCTCTGGTACAGTAACATAAGTATTAACTTCTTTAATTGATTTCACTGTGGTTGCAAAATTACGCTGAATTAATTTTATTTGCTGAATTTTTTCGCCTCACAAAAAACTATTTTACAATCCTAAGTTATAAAGTTACTTTACTTAGTAAACTATTTAAATATAAGCTAACATAAAGTAAAGCAAGTAACCGAAGATGAAAAAATATGGTTCAAGGTCAACCAAATAAAGAACAAGTTATGAATATGATTGAGCAGACAGTAGAAATAATTGGCGATAAATGGAGCTTCCTCATAATTTGCGAAATTGCTTTTGTAAAAAGCCCCAGCAGATTCAACGAAATAATGAAGGAACTAAAACCTATAAGCTCAAGAACGTTATCAATAAAACTGTCCAAATTAGCCGATAACGGGATCGTTGAAAAAACTGTCGAAAACGCCTCACCGCCGTATACCAAGTACTCTCTAACGGAAAAAGGCAAAGACGCAGTCAATGTGTTAATAGCAATGGGCGAATGGGGTTTTAAATGGCTATGTCCAGACTTAAAGCAAACCTGCGGCGAAAGAACAGGCATGTGAAAATTCGCAAATCAACTACAGCTATTTTTGCAACTTCAAGAGTGCTGAAGCCTGTTCGCTGAATCTCTCATCACGGCCACGACCGTTGCATCAAGCTTGGCAAGACCGATTGCTGTGGCCTTTTCGATTCCACCGCTTGTCCCGTAACAACGCAAACCTTCCCTTTCATGCTTACGGAGCTCATTAACTAATCACCTTCCGGAACTGATACAATGTCGCCGCGATGGTCACAAGGGCGATAAATCCAATCACAGCATATGCAGACACTATTGTGCTCCAAGTCAACCCGCCTTGAATTAAGGCACGTATTACATTGGAAGCATAACTCACCGGATTATACTTCGAGACAGTTTGCGCCCAAGCAGGGAAGAATGCAGCAGGGAACAGAGCGCTACTTATAAAGAGAAGCGAGATGGAGAAGGCGAATTGAAGCGAAGAGATTGTCTCGGTTTTCCTAGTCCTTATCGCAACCACAAGAAATATCCCTGAAAGAGCTAACTCAAAGAATGCGGCTGTCACCAGAATAAGCAGCACTCCTAGAAGTCCTGTGACGATTGTGACACCCATTGCAATCGCAATAGCAAGTATAATAATCGACTGTGCTAGTACAACTAAGATATCAGTCAGCAACCTGCCTAGAAGGATTGCCGGTCTATTGACCCGAGTTAGCAGCATCTTCGAGAGGAAGCCCGAATTCAGGTCATTCGCAATCGAGATCCCTGAAAGAGGCGAAGCATTCAAGGCGGTTAGCACAACAACCCCTGGCGTCAAATATGTGAGGTAGCTTCCGGAGACACCGGGAAAGATGCTGAGTTTTTGAAGCAACTGCGAAAAAGGAGGAGAAGCAGCACGGGAGTACCAATATTCGTCACTAGCAAGGTAGGATTCCTAACAAGCTTCGTCAGGTATCTCACGAGAAGCGATTGTATATCGTAGAATAATGTCAACACCGATCATCTCAATACAGGAAGGGCTCGGTTTCCTTCCTGCCAAGCTCCTCTGACCTAATCCTCCTGCCCGTCTGACGCAGAAAGACATCGTCTAAAGTCGGAGAGGAGATATTGAGAAAGGCCAGACGAATGTTATTTCGGTCGAGCAATGTCACAACATCGGCGATTATCTGACCAGCGTTCTTCGCATAGGCAATAACACCACTATCCGAATCCACGACATTGGTGACTTCTTGGATCGTTTTGAGAATCTCCTTTGTTTTTGATCTCAAGGAAGCGTTCGTCCCGTCTTTCAGCGTCAACGTTATCGTATCGCCTCCCAACGCGCCTTTGAGATCCGAAGGAGAACCACTCGCGATGAGCTTACCATGATCTATTATAGAGAGCTCCCGACAAAGCCGGTCAGCTTCCTCCAAATACTGCGTAGTCAAGAAGATCGTTATGCCTTCTTCCTTATTCAATTTCTCCAGATAATCCCAGATGGCAGTCCGAGACTGTGTATCAAGTCCTGTGGTCGGCTCATCCAAGAATAACAACTTCGGCTTGTGAATGAGAGCTGAAGCCAAGTCCAACCTCTTCCTCATCCCGCCCGAGTAGCGACCTGCTGGTTTCTTCGCAACATCCTCAAGCTGCACTAGCTTCAAGAGCTCATTCACGCGTTCCTCAAGAACGCGACCATGAAGCTGTTGCATCCGACCCTGGAGATGTAGATTTTCTCTCCCGGTTAGGTCCACATCCAGAATTGCTTCCTGGTTCAACACACCGATAACACTTCGGATTTCCCCTGCAGATTTGTCTAAATCGTAACCGGCAACTGAGACTCTGCCTGATGTCTTCCTCAGAAGCGTGGTTAGTGTCTTTATCGTGGTACTCTTCCCAGCCCCGTTCGGACCCAAAAAGCCGAAGAACTCTCCCTCTTTCACACTAAACGAAATACCATCGACTGCTCGTGTCCCATCGGGATAAACCACTACGAGGTTATCTACTGTAATTATGTCTTGCAATATTTCAGTCCTCTAACTGGAAGCTAAATGGCTAATTATTGTAAAGTAACTTCACTTTGTAAACTATTTAAGTCTAAGCTAACAAGCAGTAAAGCAAGTAACCTCCTTGTTGTAACATAATTTTGGTTGAGCAAACAGTGCCGTTATCGGGGATAAGTGGAACCCCGCTCATACAGGGAACTTGCATTTGGACTGACGCCTTATTGGTTGGTTTCCGGCGTCAATCATATTCGTAATTTGTTCTTTACTTGGGTGATCTTGAACCAAATTTTGTACCGCTGCTGTTACTTGCTTTACTTTATGTTAGCTTATGCTTAAATACTTTATAAAGTAAATTAACTTTACAGATTCTTAAGTTAAAAATTACCAGGTGAATAAATGGTACTTGTGAAAGTTGCTAAAAAAGTTGATATTCCTATAGGTAAGATGGTGCATTTGGAAGTTGATGGAAAAGAGATAATGATTGCTAACGTGGACGAAAAGTTCTATGCCCTTGAGGATAGATGTGGACACATGAATGCACGACTTTCAATGGGCACGCTAGCTAATACAGTTGTTACGTGTCCTTGGCACTCTTCAACATTTGACGTAACTACAGGAAAATTAATTTCTGGACCCAAACCGATGCAAGGCAGTGTTGCTGACGTATTTGCAAAATGCCCAGAGGAGGTCCAAAAAACGATGATGCAGATGGCTCAGCGTATGGGCGAAATCCAGAGCGTAATCAAAACTTACAACAGACTTGTTTACGAAGTGAAAGTAGATGGCAACGACTTATTCATTAACATCTAAACATGAATGCTTCAGTTTCCTTGGCTTCTCCAGAGGAGAAAAACGGAAAGGGACAAAAATTCTCTTCTTAATTTCAGCAATTATTAAACATCTGCATAGGTGATTTTTTGTCTGTTAAAGTTGGCGATAAAGCTCCAGATTTCACACTTCCTTCCCAAATGGGGGACAATGTGACTCTTTCAGAATTCTTCGGGAAGAAAAACGTTGTTTTATACTTTTATCCAAAAGATGAAACGCCTGGATGCACAAGGGAGGCATGCAGTTTCAGAGATAGCTACCAAGAACTAACAAATTTGGGTGCTGAAGTGCTGGGCGTTAGTGGGCAAAGTGTTGAGTCACATAAGTCTTTTGCAACACATCACGGCTTACCATTCATACTGTTAAGCGACGAAGATAACAAGATTCGCAAACTATACGGTGTTCCCCAATCAATGGGCATACTTCCCGGACGAGTCACATACATAATTGATAAGCAAGGCATTGTAAGGCACATTTTCAATTCCCAAACCCAAACTCAACGGCACGTAGAAGAAGCAAAAAACACACTAAAGGAACTGGAAAAAGAACAGGAGCTTCACCCTTAAGTGACCAGGAGCAAACAGTAATATGTCCAGTAAAGAGCACAAAAATCTTCTTCGTTCCAAAAAAGATATTCATTCAAGCGCTCAACGATTTGACAATGGGAAATCGAATCTTCATAATTTTGAGAATGAAAGCAACCTTGCAGATATTCCTTTGGAAGTTAGAAAAAGGGAAGCGGAAAAGCCTCTCT
The DNA here is from genome assembly GCA_049515895.1 of Bathyarchaeia archaeon. GTDB lineage: Archaea > Thermoproteota > Bathyarchaeia > Bathyarchaeales > Bathycorpusculaceae > Bathycorpusculum. Next base: position 15,295 of record JBEKTQ010000034.1, read on the forward strand.
TTCTCACCCGTTACGAATACACGTAAGAGTTTAGTTAGTAGGAAAGGAACCTTGACAAAAAACATCAGCGGTTAGAATTTAACGCTATGATAGAAAAGCAAAAACAAAAAATGAACAGAGGAGGTGGAAAAATTGACTCTTGTTAAAGTTGCTGAAATATCAGAAATACCATCGGGTCAAATGAAGACTGTAAAACTTGCCGAAAAAGAAGTCTTGATAGCCAACGTGAACGGCGTCTATTACGCAATCGGAAATATTTGCACACACCAACGCGGCGACCTTTCAAAAGGAACGTTAGAAGGAATCACAGTGACATGCCCCAAGCACAAGTCAAAATTTGACGTAACAACTGGCAAAGTAATTTCTGGCCCAAAAATTCCTTTAATGCACCCAAAAATCAAAGACGAACCAACTTATGTAGTGAAAGTTGAAGGGAAAGACATCCTACTAGAGGCTCCGCAGTCAGTTTAGATGGATATGGCAATTGGAACTAAAGAAGAAATTCGTGCTTCCAACACATGCCCAGCAGGATCTACTGACTTGGCCCAAAATTCCTCCACGTGCGGCTCACTTATTGCGAAGAAAGGTTTGTCCTAAATTGATTCAGAACTCGCTTAATAAATTAATGCATCCCAACTGGACCAGCCATGACTGAAAAAACATTTATTTCCTGTAACAACGTTGCCAGTTAATGGTGTACTAGAACCGTTTGGGTTCGGGACCCAGTGGCCCCACTTTTTGTCTAATTTCTGCCTAATTCTTGCTCGCTTCTTGCACTCTCAATATTTTAGCTCCTGCCGCTCGCGCGCTTACTTTGAAATATTGAAGAGCCTTTTTTTAGGGTAGTCTTTGCATTCGTAGATTCGCAGTTGCCTTTGCGGTTCGATTCGGCATCTTTTGCGAGCATTCTTTCGTCTAATCAGAGGGGCAAACCCGAAAAAGGGGCATTTGTTGCAAAGTGTACTCGTACATGTGCCTCCGCTTACCTGGTCATCATTCTTCTGAATAACGGAACTGCAATTGCAATCATGATTACACCGAAAGCTATCAGGATTATCAGATCCGTAGAGATGTCGCCTATTCCTGCACCTAGCACCATAACTTTTCGCATAGCATCCGAAGCATACGTCAACGGAAGGAATTTGCTTATGTCTTGCATGTACCAAGGCATCTGCGATATCGGGAACAACACACCACTGAGGAACATCATTGGAAACATCAACGTCATCATCATCATCTGCGCCGTCTCCTGATCCTTAGCTAAAGACGTCAAAACGATGCCTAAACCTACGAATGAGAATACACCTAGCAACAGCAAACCGACCACAAGCAGAATGCTCCCCTGGATTGCGACACCGAACAGCCCTAAAGCTAAACCCATTATTATGGCGCCCTGAAGTAAGCCACGAGCAGTCTGACCCAAAGATTTTCCCAAGATAATGGATAACCGGTTTATTGGCGCAACCATCATGCCATCCATAGTGCCAACTTCCTTCTCCTGAGATATCGCCACAGGCAGCCCAGTCATGACACTCATCATAACCGTCATCATCATTATTCCAGGGGCAATGAAGTTAAAGTAACTTGGGTTTCCAGGAACCACGCCTTGCGTCTGAACGTTATACGGTTTAACAAGGGCAAGAGAATTGTTTGCGGTAACTGTAGTATTCATTATCTCAACGTTATGTTGTGCCAGCAACGTACCCATCTGGTCAAATACCGCGGACAAAGCTGCCTGCATAGTTGCGGACACGGTTGGGTTAGACTGGTCAGTAACGATAATCAGCGTTCCCTGTTGGCCACTCAGAATGCTGGCAGAGAAATTACTAGGAATGACTATGCCGCCGTCTATCTCGCCCTTTTGAACCTTATCTTTGATTTCAGCTACACTTGATAGGTTGGATAGCTTCAGCATGTGTGTCTGAGTGTCGATCTGCTGTAGGCCCATGATGAAGGTTTGGCTTGGAATTGTGATGTTGTTGAAGCCTGAATCTTGATTCACCAAACCGACAGGCAAGTTGCTTACTGTGGTATTGCTGGAAGGATAGATAAAGCCAATCATAACCATCATGAACAACGGCATCAGGATAAGCAGGACAAGCCCCAAACGGTTCCTAAACAGCTCAGTCAGATCTTTCCAAGCGATACGCGCAGAATGCGAAAGCAGAGTTTTTGCTCCCATGTTATCTCACCTTATCCTCTTTGGCGCAGCCCCGAAACGCCTATGTTGTTCCATTGGTATTTTCTGGTCTGCGGTGTCTCTTACCTGGTGACCAGTTATATGCAGGAATACATCCTCAAGCGTGGGCTGCAGGTTTTCCATTGAATTTATCTTTCCCCCCGAAGCTCTCACCGAGTCGATTACAGAGTCAAACGCTTCCTGTCCGTGGCTAATAACTCTTAAGTGCATCGAGTTTTCTTGAGTAACAGCGTCCACACATCCGCAAGCGTTGATTGCCTCAATAACTTGGGGTGAGAGATTTCCGATTTCCAGTTTCAGTATTGTTGTATCCGCTCCTGAAATCGATTTTTTCAAGTTCGTCGAAGTATCAAGAGCCACAATCTTGCCATGATCCACAATGGCGATGCGGTCACACATCAAGTCGGCATCAACCATCATGTGTGTTGTTACGATAACTGTTATGCCGTTTTCCCTGTTGAGTTTTTTGATGAATTCGCGAATCTCAACGGAAGACTGAGGGTCCAA
>JBEKTQ010000035.1:0-15876 GCA_049515895.1 Bathyarchaeia archaeon
TGCAACCAATAGAAAGAGTCAGAAAGCAGTAATTCTCATAGGAATAGCTTTATTTACCGAAATAAGACCGTGGCGGGCGGGGAGGGATTTGAACCCTCGACCCCCAACTTAGGAGGCTGGTGCTCTATCCGGGAAGATATCAAAACAAAGCGGGAACCCCCCTTTTGTAGAGAACTCTTCAATCCGTACTGAGCTACTCGCCCACAAAAACTTAGTAAACGAAATACCCATAGATAAACTTCTCAAAATCGAGAAAGTAGCAATCTATTTAGAAGGAAAAGGAAAACAACCAAACACCATAGATTCTTTCCGCAGACACATAAACGTCTTAGCCAGACGAACAAACTTAGACAACCCCAAAGAAGTAGAATTAGCAATAGCAAGATACAAACTGACAAATCCTTTCACAAAAGAAATTACAAATAAACCAGCATCAAACACCTACAAAGCCAAACTATGTTTCACATACCAACACTATGTCAAATTCTACAAATTAGATTGGGAAGTACCAAAGTATGTTGAAGAAACACGAAGCATACAGCCACCATCAGACGCGCAATGCCAGATGCTAATAGCATCAGCTAGAGGCGCATTGTCACTAAGAATAGACATAAGCATCCAGACAGGCTTAAGACCCATAGAAGTACAAGGATACAAGGGATTAAGAGTAAAAGACATACACTCAGACCAAAGAACAATCACAGCCTTAAGCACAAAAGGATGCAACCCAAGACCGCCAATGCAAATAAGCGAAGAACTAACAGCCAAACTAAGAACATACATCACAAAACACAACCTTCAAGCCGAAGATTATCTTTTCAAAGGAGACGCAAAGAGATACGGCGAACACTACCGCCGAATGAGAAACAGATTAGCTGCAAAACTCAAAGACCCATCAATCAAAGCAATCCGACTCTATGACCTAAGACACTATTACATAACAAAACAACTTAGAAAGATACAAAATACTGAATTTGTCCGACAAATAGTGGGTCACAAAAACCTGAATACAACCCAAAAATATTTCCACCTACTTGCAAACACAAACGGAGAATGGATAGTCGAAGGCACAACAGACAAAGAACGAGCAAAACAACTACTCGCAGCGGACTTCACATACCAGCTAACAACGCCAGATGGAACAATGCTGTTCAAGAAAGCAAAATGATGAGCTCGATTCTAATTTCCATATTCTTACTGCTTGCTCACGCGCGCGCTTGCTAATTGAGAAAGGCATTATCATGGAAGAGGAATACGAAATAGAAATCAAACAGAAAGTCAAGGTCAAATAATCAAAGATGTTAAATCTGAAAACATACCACTAATACCATAATGTCAGTACGTGACTACTTTAACACTAATACGATCTATTGTGGTGACTGCCAAGATGTTTTAAGGAAATTTCCTGCTGAATGCGTCGATATGATATATGCTGACCCACCCTTTTTTTCAGAAGAAGGATATGAAATTCTTTGGCATGATGGATTTGAAATAAGAGCCTTTGAGGACAGATGGAAAGGCGGTATCAATAATTATGTAACATGGATGGAACCTAAACTAATGGAGTGCTACAGAGTTTTGAAGAATAACGGTTCCATGTATCTCCATTGTGATTTCCATGCAGACGCTCACCTTAGAGTTTTAATGGATAGAATCTTTACCAGTAGAAGCTTCAAAAACGAGATTGTATGGCAGAGAACTAATGCTCATCCAAACGCTGGTAAAAGTTACGGAAGATTACACGATGTTATCCTATTTTACACGAAATCAGATGAGTACACTTGGAACATCCAATATGTCCCTTATACTGACAGTCACGTTTCTTCTTCTTACCGATACAAAGAACCGAAAACTGGAAGACTTTACGCATCTAGAGACTTGACAGCTTCTGTTTATCACGCATCGTCTGGGCAAGTATACACGTGGAAGGGAAAGAAACCACCCGCGAGCCGTGTTTGGGCGCATTCAAAAGAGGAAATGGAAAAACTTGACAAGCAAGGCAAGATTGTATACAGCAAAAATGGTTACCCCAGATTGAAACTGTATCTAGACGAAAGCCCAGGTGTTCCTCTTCAGGATATTTGGACAGATATACGACCTGTTCAGAGTCAAGCAGATGAAAGGTTAGGTTATCCTACTCAAAAACCCGAATTATTGTTGGAGAGAATAATTAAGACTTCTTCCAATCCTATGGACATAGTGCTTGATCCCTTCTGTGGTTGTGGGACTGCGATAGTTGTGGCACATAAGTTAGGGCGTAGATGGGTTGGAATCGACATTTCTCCGACAGCATGTAATTTAATGGAAAGTAGAATGAGAAGGTTGCACATTTCCCCTAATGTTATGGGTATGCCTTTAACAGAAGAGGACTTGGCGAAACTTCCACCTTTCGAGTTTCAAAATTGGGTTGTTCAAAGATTATTTGGGAGAGTATCACCACGCAAAAGCTCAGACATGGGTATTGATGGTTACAGTTTTGAGGGGCATCCTATTCAAGTTAAACAATCGCATGATATTGGAAGAAACGTAGTTGATAATTTTGAAACTGCAATGCGAAGAAGAAAAGTAAGAAAAGGAATAATTGTAGCTTTCAGTTTTGGAAAAGGAGCCTACGAAGAAGCAGCAAGGGCAAAATTGGAAGATGGCCTTGAAATAGAAGACATAACCATCAAACAACTTATCGAAGGAAAAACAGACCAGAAAACTCTGTCTTAGTATATGCAAAGTCTTAAGAGGAAAAAGCAAGGAATAGATTTCGGTGCTATAATTCAATGAATTGCCCTTACTGTAAAACAGAACTTCCGAATAAACCAAAAAAAGAATGGAAATACAGTTTCTATCAAGTAAAACTGTTCACTTGCCCCAAATGTAAAAAAACAACAAAAGCTTACTACCAAAACGGCGCTCTTAACCACACAATTCCCAAGGCAAAAAATCTTAAAATTTTGTTAGGCAAAAAAGCACCACAACAAACTTAACAGCGTCGAGTTCTGTTAAAGTTTAATTCTGGGAAGATGAATATCGTTCAATCATGGGGAGTAATATCTGATGGTACCTGAAAAAGTTGAGTTTAAGCGAGTTGGACCGCCTATGGTCACCGCAAAAATTGGAGATGACTATTTCGTTGTTGAAATAACGCTCGATGGAACCCCTGACTCTACTTGGATAGACTGCTTTAAGCATCCCACAAATTACAAGTCTAATGAAGCGCATCCAAGTAGAACTACTGTTAGTCTAGGCAAAATCACGTTTTCGTCATCTAAGTCTAATATTGAGACAAATGTCGAGTGGATGGATAAATACATTCATCAAGCAAACGATTGTTATGAGAAGAAAATGTCAGAGCAAATAGCTTTCCAAAATAGGGTTTTGGATCAAGCAAAAAAACAGCAAGAAGAAATTGATAAAATAAACCAAAGCCTCAAAGACCTATAGCTTTCATTTTTCGTTGGGTAACTTAACAGTATCCCCGAACACTATAATATGTTGGTAAGATTGTCATCTTCGCTAATTCCTTGGGAAATCAGACTTGGCGCTATGGGAGAAGCTCAAATAAAAGGCAAATTGTTATACTTTTCAATCCCTCAAAAAACCGAAATTGACCTTGGAATCGATTTTTATTGCGAGTTATTAGTGAACGACAATCCAGAGATGCCATTTTATGTTCAAGCCAAAGGAACAGAACACTTTGACAAAAGCTTCAGTGTATCTATAAAGAAGACAACAATACGATACTGGCTTAGTCGCCCTTTTCCAGTTTTCTTAATAGTCTACGATGGAAAGAACGACGAATGCTATTGGATGGCAATTGAAGACTATCGTTATAGGCTGCAGGAGAAATTGCAACTAGACAACTCTGAGACTATCAGTTTTACACTAGATAGATCGCGTAGACTAGAAAAAGGAAAAGGAGCCAATCTGGAATTCAAAGCGAAAATAGCAGAAGGTCACATTTCGATTCAGCAATTCCACGGTCATCCGCAATTTGAAGGAGATGGATATGTCAAGAAAGTGCCGAAGCCGCCGAGGTCAGAGATTGAATTGGCGAGGACTATAGAGAGCATCAGAATTTCCATGTACTCTCTTGTAGTTCATTATTGGTTACAGGCGAAAAACCTGAATGAAGCATATTTTTACTGTAATTTTTTAACCGAGCTTGACCAAGCCCACTATAATCATTTTGTTTGGTTTGGCTTAATTAACAAGGAATTGGGAAACAGAACAGCTGCAAGGGATAATCTGGAAAAGGCATTGACAATTTGCAGAGGAGACAAAAACTGGCCTAAAGAATCAATGGAACAGATTATTGATTATATCAAAAGTGAAATAGACAAATTAGGATGAGCGTCAAGTAGGAGTCATCAGAGAACGAATGTAAGTTTCAGGATAATCATGCAAGGTCTCGGCGTCGCTTGCGCTTGCGCGCTCGCTCCGCTTGCTATGCCGTACGGAAACGCGAAAGCCAAACGTCATACGAGAATCCTTTCACCGTGAATGCACTTTTTCCATTTAAAGCTCAAATATGACCTGCAACCTAATTAATGAATTGAGGTAAGTACTATGAAGCTCCGAAAATCGCCAGAATTCAGAAGTGTTTATGCTTCTGGTGTGTGGATTGCGGGAAGCCCAACAGAATTTAGGTTGCTTTTTTTCAACAATGAACCAATAGAAGTTGAAGCCGACCCGAAAGATGCGATGAAGAGCATTCAAGAAGAACCTTATTTCCAAGCTGAGGTCATAGTAACTCGTCCTCTTGCGGAGTGGATAAAGAATTCCTTGGACGCATTTCTCAAACAGACGGAGGTCAAACCGACAGATGCTAAAACTGAGGTTAAGACTCAATGAGTCATTATCTTCTGGAACCTGAAGAATGCAACGGTTTTTTTGAACCGAAACCACTCCCTGACACAATAGGCATCAAGGATATTGTAGATAGAAGATTCACTAGCCAGTTCTCAATACCAAATCCTCTTGTTGTGGCATATAGTCCCTCGACCAAATCTCCTTCTGCCTCTGAACGGATTTTCAATGAAAACAAAGAAGTCTTCATTAAGCTGAAAGACGGTTTGGTTCAAAAGCCAGAATTTGAAAACAAGTTCATTGCCATTAAAGATGGCAAGATGGTTGATTCAGATTATGACAGAAGCATATTAGTTGAAAGACTCTACACGAAGTATGGCTACGTCCCTCTTTTCATAGGAAAAGTGGTCAAACAAGAAAAATACAAAGAGTTACCCTCACCTGAGAAGGCGAAAGCATAAGTCCGCAAAATTATCCGTATGATACAATAAATTTTGACCCCGCAGCTCTGATTTTAGAAGTTGAAATTGTCCATCCAAACCCTCAAGATAAAAGAAGTGTTACAAAGAAAGCCAAGATAGATACTGGTGCTGACTTTTCTGTTATTCCCTCAGAATTAAGGGATGATTGGAACCTAATCCAAACTGGCGAAATAAATACTCTTGACTTCAAGAGAGAACCTAAGGTTATACCAACATATAATGTTAGAATAGTCATAAATGGACTCGTTAGCAAAATTGTAGAGGTTGCCGCAACAAATCGACCAGATTTGCTTTTAGGACGAGACATTTTGAACGAAATGAAAATGCACGCAGATGGTAAGTCTCAGGTTTTCACGCTTGAAGACCCATAAAACATCTGTGAATCGTATAAATCTGACTATTTATCCCCAAAGTAAATGATGAAAAGTCCTCACGAGCAACTACTCATATTCTCGCATATACCGTTCGCCTTTCTCCGTGAGTAAATCGCAAATCTGCCCGTCACGCTTACACTTGCCTTCAGCATTAGCATCGAAACTCTCACATGGGCTTCCCAAAGATTGCATATGACGACAAGTGCTTGCCCGAATAAATTTATCCATTTCATTAGCAAAAGCAAATTTTTGAGCTGGAGGAACTTCCCCGAACATTTCTGCCCCATATGAGTTTTCCATTTTTTGACGCTCCCGTATCGAGAGTTTTTTCGGAGATTTCTTTTTCAATTTTCCCATCAGTAATCACCCCCTTGATGATAGTAAGCAGAGCTTCCGCTATCGCATTCGCCCTTTTCTTCCCAAATTGGAAGCCCGTCATCGTCAATTGCGCGTTCCTCAAATTCCTTAATCCAGAACTCTTTCTCAATGCGAACTCTATCATACCCCAAATAGCGCAAGGGGACACACTGAGAACCGCAGATTGGGCATAAATCAGGTTTCTCTTTAAACTCTGACCTTTTCAGCTTTAATGCTCGAATTCCACAGACTCCGAACCAAGTTAACGAATGGAAACGCCTCCTCGATGGAATTATGGTTGAGTGATTAAGCTGATAGTAGAAGGTTCCTAAGATAGTTTTACGCTTTTCAGCAACCTTAACAATCCAGCCATCCACATCATAGGCTCGCCTTGTTCTTCCCTCAAACCCATTTCTGCACTTGCGACAAAAATCACGGTCACTTTCGTGATTGTGTGCACAATTGCGACATATGCTATAACCATCCTTTAGGAAGCCTACAGTATGCCAGTGCAAACTCCAATACCACCCGAACGGGACACTTTTCTGACGCGATTCTCGTGCATCTGCAAAACGAAAACCGTGAAATATGAGCCCTCCTCCAATTGTTCCTCTATTACCTAGTATCTTTTGCACCCTGCCTCTTCCCTCCAAATACCCCTCGTATCCTTTGTCAAACATGCTATACTCAATTTTCGGAACGCTTGCAATCACATGTTCCGCCTTTCCATACTTCCGAGAAGCTTTCTCTATTCGCCAAGCTGCCAATTTCGCCTCGCGAACAGCCCACGACTTGTAACATTCAGGGCAACGAGGATTGAAACAGCGACGAATTCTTTTCTTAATGTAAGCATTATCCCTGTGATTAACGCCATCAAGAGTGGTCTTATCATGAAAGTGAACCTTTGCGCAACCAATAAAGCCGTACATCTTGCCACACCTTTTCGGAGAGTTCGGATTGCTGTCAGTGACTTTGCCGTTTCCAACAACTTGATAAATGCCATGAGTAGCCCACCTTTCTATTTTCAATTGTTCAGTTTCATTTACTTGCATGCTCAAGAGGTATTTCACCTACAAACCATTAGTCAAAAGAGTTATAAAGGAAATATGGCACCTTTTACATATAAAAATGGCACCATTTAACATGAAAAAAGATGATGATAATAATTCGATAGCGAGCATTAATAGCATAACAGCAAGCTGCAAGCCCAGAGAAAGAGCCTTCTTCACTATAATGAGGCAAGCAGGACTTACACCCAGTCTCATTAAGAAACTAAGGATGAAAGACCTTGAGACAACTATTCAAATACCGCTCAAAATCAACGTTCCATCAGCAGAACCTAAACCGCCAGTCTTTATTGGAGGGGAAGGAATCAAATATATTGGACAATATTTAGCGACTAGAACGGAAGAATTGAAACCCGAAAGTCTGCTATTCGTAAATCATCAAAACATAAACAAAGAAATTAATACAAAGGATGTTAGCAGAGCATTCAGACTCGCGGCTAGGAAAGAAACGAAAGGAGATGCAAAGCTACGACTTTTCAGCCTCGTAAAGTTTTATCGAATCAACGCCAAGCATTATTTGAAAGAGTTAAGAAATCAACCATATGTAGATGATGAGACATTAAGGGCTCTTTACAGACGACATGCATTATCATGCTTGGAAATCGAGAGACAAATAGTCGTTCAAAGACACACTCCGAAAAAATGGTTCAATCAAAAGATTGAAAGTCAACAAAATCAAATTAAGGACATGGAGCACAAAGTTGCTTTAAGCAACGCCTACCTTAGCTCTATTTTGTCACTAATCTACGACAACAAAGGAGATTGGGAAACAGGAGAAAATGTGAAGTTAGGCGATAACTTCATCAAGCTCTGGCAAAAAACTTTAGATAAACAATTAATAAATGGTGAAGAGTTTCTTAACGGTCAAAGCAGCTACGTGCCTCCAGTTGACATTTTAGAAGAGCTGACAAATACACTGCAAAAAATATTAAAACGATACAAAGAAGCAAAGAAAGTACAGAAACCAAATAATCAATGAGACCGCCTTGCCCTAATTCAAGTGAAGGGCAACGCAGTCAAAAACCAACAGGGAAAACAGCAAACAAAATGCCATAGACCAAAAGGACAAAGCGCCTTCTGCATTCCGCAGCCCTCAAGTTAAATTTTTCCTCTTTTTCAGCAAGAGGCGCTGAAGCTAAAAATTTAATCTCTCGGGACAGGCGCCCGACGGAAGGGACGCATATCAATCCCAACAAGGAATGACCTTAAATGACAAACCAAAAAAATCTAAATAGTCAAACAGGCATACCGAACTATGCTCAATATGAGGTAGAGAAAATGATAGAAGAAAAGAATAAAGAAGAAACACAGAAAAAAAACAGCTTACTAAGACCTAAGGCTGGTGCTCTATCCGTACAGAGCTTCGAGAAAGAGTTTTAAGCTCTCTTTACTCGCCCTGATTTCCCGTCCAGCACCTCAGTAAGTTTGTCGGGTGTTATAACTCTAACGTTCAAATGAGTAAGAGCTTTAAAGTATTGTTCTAGATGGCGTTCTTTAGTAACAATTGTTTGCAGCTCAAACTTGAGATAGGTTTGGTATTTTTCGCCTTACTTAGTTCTTTAGATTTTCATTAATGACAAAAACCGAGCTACGCAACTAATCGCCCAAGACTTCATTCATGTAAACACGACGCCAGACGGAATAATACTCTTGATGAAAAGCAAAATAAACTATTCTTCTTTTTTATTGAGTAGCTCTCAATGAAGAAGAATCATAGTAATTTATCTCCTTTATGACTTCAACTTTAAATCCAGATTTTTGCAAGCTGTCTCTTATTTCATGCACATATGAGCTTTCGGAACCCAAGGAAAACCCTGCGAGCCCCGATGCGCCAGCACAAGATATAATTTCCAAATTCGTTTCTGACAAACTGACTTCTTTCATTATCATCAATATAGCCGCATCGCTGTTCGACCTAAAAAAATACGATTCGCCCAAAATGACTGCAATGCGCCCTTCCAAGGTGTTCCAACGTTCATTGTGAACATTACCGAATTTGTCACTCAAGTTTTGGGCAATCTGGTCAAATGAGCCGGAAACCCTGCACAAGATATAGTGAGAAGTCAACGCAGTTTCCTCCTAATGAAGCCTATTTAATAGTGTGCTTTTAAAATTTGCGTGTTTAACTGACATTTAGTTGCTGCTGATTCAATCGTAGTGCTAGAGAAATTCGTCTTCATAGAATTCTCACCTGTCAGTATACGGAGCACCAGACTAAACAACGCTCTTTAAGAAGGCAAAATAACGTGCATTTGAAAAACTGCGTCTACTGAGTCCTTCCAGTAGCACAAAAACCAACTAGCTGGATATAATTTAAATCTCACTACCACGTGAAGTCATTGACGGTAAGACATATGTATGAGCTTAGGTCTTCTAAGGGTCTCCATCGAAAGAAAAGCATTGGAATTGCTGTTCTAGGGATTGCAATAATAACCTTAGCCTTGGTTGTGAGTCTTTATTTTAGTGGAAATTTGCCTTTTCAGAAAGTAGCGCCATCCTCAACGCTTCCACCGCCAGCTGATTATATTGGATTCCCAAACATACGATTCACAAGTGCATACTCAAACCTCAATCCTATAGGCGGTTACACAATAAACCTCCAAATCAAGAATATAGGACCTGCAACAGCAACTTTTGACCCCGCAACAGTCTTACTTAATGAACAACAAGTAAGTGCTATTACTGGTGCCTCAGCAACTTTCAGTCAAACAACGCTAGTCACTAATGCCTCAGCAACTGGAACAATAACTCTGCCCTCAACAGGATTTACGAGCGGAATGGCAGTTAGAATCACAATACAAGACACAAGACACGGCTTGCAATTTTCACAAGTCGTCACCCTTCCCTAAACAACTCGCATTCAAAGAATCATCAAAGATGCATTAAACGGGCGTGTTTTTTCTTGAGTTTCCCAAAGTTTTAAACCTCTGCAGACAAATTAATCTTGCAAGTTAACAGTGTGATAGGTTTGACTTTAGATTACCATTACATGCAGCTTCCACGGGAAGTCATCGTTGGAAAAGGAACCCTCCAGCGGATTCCTGAAGTAGCTAAACGTTTACGCCTCAGGGGAAGGGCCTTGGTAATGTCGGACGCCATATGTTACGAGCTTGCCGGAAAAACAGTTTCTGATTTTCTCGCTGAATCAGGCCTATCTGTCGATTTTCTCCTCGTCAAAACAATGACCCCAAAAGACGTCTCAGACGTTGAAAATCAAATAAAAGACCTAAAGCCCCAAGTGCTTTTCGGCGTGGGCGGAGGAACAATAATTGATGCAGCCAAAGTAAGCTCAAGAAGCCAAAACATACCGTTCATTAGTGTACCCACTACCGTTTCTCACGATGGCATCGCGAGCCCTCTAGCTTCCATTAAAGGTTCCGACAAGCCTTACTCGGTCCTTGCCCAGGCGCCATTAGCCATTATTGCCGACACAGAAGTCATTGCCAAAGCGCCTTGGCGTTTTGTGATAAGCGGCTGCGGAGACGTAATAGCCAAGTTTACGGCCGTAAAAGACTGGAAGCTCGCGCATATTGAGCAAAACGAGTATTACGGGGAGTACGCAGCGAGCTTAGCTTTGATGAGCGCGAAACTCGTGGCTGAGAACGCAAAATTAATCGTAAACCATCAAGATGAAGGTCTGAGAGTTCTTCTGGAAGCTTTGATTAGTTGCGGTGTTGCCATGAGCATTGCAGGCAGCAGCCGTCCATGCAGCGGCTCAGAACACCTGTTTAGCCACGCGTTAGACATAGTTAATTCGCATCATGCCATGCACGGCGAACAATGCGGTGTAGGGACAATTCTGATGTCTTATCTTTTCAAGTCAAATTGGAAGCGAATCAGGAGCAGCCTCAAGTTGATCGGTGCCCCGACAACCGCTAAGGAACTGGGTGTAAGCGACGTCGACGTGGTTAAAGCCTTAGAGTTAGCAGCAACAATAAGACCTGAACGCTACACAATCCTTCAGAAGCTAAACCTAAGTTTTGAAGCATGCGAGAAAACAGCTAAGGCAACACGAATAATCGATTAAACCCCCTGAAGCATGAAAGCGTAATCGCCAAGAAGAAGGACTAACCAGCCCTGACGCAAAGCTGAGTGCCCACTAAGTATTGCTCTAAAAATAAGACTTTCAAAAGAAAGAGCTTTTCTAAGGGGTTTCTTTTTTCGCAAGAGCTTTGGTTTCTGCCACTGGCGTTGGTGTTGGCGCTGGAGTTGGTAACGCTGGTGTTGGCTCCGCAGGAACAGCTTTAGGCTCAGCTTTGAAGGCTTCAACGAATTTTGTTTCTGTCAGGTCCGGGATGAACTTTTGGATGTCCATTGCGATGCCGCGTTTGGCAATTTGGATTCCTTCAATGTAGAAGGCCACTTCGGGCATGTCAATCGTTAGGGTTTTGTCTTGGATGGTTATCTTGAATTGTTTTTCTTCTACTGGAGGGATTCTGCGGTGGATAAGTGCAGCGATTTTTTCTTCGCAGCTTTCAATTTTTTTGCCGACTACAACATCGTAAATCAGGGTTTTCCCCGCTAGAGGAGGGTTGTAGTCTAAAAGAACTCTTCCTGCACCGATCGCTCGGACACTTGCCATTTTGCCTTGGTATTCTATGCGTGCGCCAATGACGGGGTTGATTTCTTTTGCCAACAGTTGCCTAAGGGGTACCCGCTTCACTTTTTCAGGGTCCCTTTGCCCGAAGCCTTTTTCAGGTGAAATTTCAACGGTTGCGGGCTTGTTTAGCTCCATGGTTGTTAAGCTGTCATCTAAGGCTTTAAGCACCCAGCCTTCGCCTACCACTACCAGTTTAGGCTCGTGTATTTCGCCTTCTTTGTGAAGGTGCTCTTTTTTAGCTACATCTTCGTAGGTGGTGTCGAAAACTTCGTTTGTTTCCTTAACCTTTGCTGAATAATTGATTACTACGAAATCTGTTTTTTGAAAGGTCATCTTGAATCATCCTTTGTCTTAACGGCGGAAGTTTAAGTTTCAAACGCTAATAAAAACTTTGTCCAATGTAAACAGTTTGTCAATAATCCAGTTAATCCAGCTTGACTTGAAAGGTCTTATTGCGAAGAAGTTTTTTGCGTGACGCTTTCCGCCGAATTTGCTGTTTGCATTTGGGTTGGTTTGCGTTTAGGGTTGAGGCATTTGCAGGCTACGTTTTACTCTCGACTTCTTCTAATTCCAATTGCTCCACTATACCTTTGCAAACGGTTAAGCATTCTTCGCAAAGGCTAACGCCATACCTGAGCAGGAACAAAGTTCTTGTTTCTTTGCAGAGTGGGCATTTGCCAATTTTCGTGCCTAAAACAAAAGTGTTTTTGAGGCAGGTTTTTGGGTAAGTTTGAGGCTTCAAAAAGAACTCCCTCGGCTGATGACCAGGGGTTATTTGACTCTAAGAATTATATATTATTTATTCCCTTTTTCAAAACAAAAAAGAAAACCGATTGAAAAATGAAAGATCATCGCGCTCCTTAAACCCGATACATCAGTATCGATCATGGGAACCTCTTGCAAAAAAGTTACTTCTGGAAATTCTCCATAAAACTTTAAATTCCGCTTGACTTAGAGAAAGGTTGCAAACCAGCGTCTATCAAGGTTGATTTCGCTTGCCGGGGTCTCCTAGCCAGGCAGGGAGCAAGCCTGGAGATGTTTGCCTATTGCAAACACCAAGCAGCTTGTGGCCTCTCGGGGCCGCGGGGGTTCAAATCCCCCTCCCGGCGCCATTTTGATTACGGTCAAAATTTCTCTGGGATCGTTTTCAAGTACAGACCCTTGCAGGATTCAGGATGGATGAAAAAATTCCAAGTCAATCATGTTGTTGCAAAACCTTTAATTAATTTGTAAACAGTATTGTTTACAGTGACCTTTGATGGCTCAAGTCCAGTTGCGATTACCGGAAAAAATGATTGCTGAGATTGATTGTTGGATTTCTGAAGGCAGGTTCAAAAGCCGCAGTGACGCCATAAAGACTATTATAAGCCTGTATGAAGAACGTGAGAAAACTCGCCAGTTCTATGACCTTCTGCATAAGCGTAGTCAAGAAGCTAAAAAACAACAGGAGAAGCTTGTTCCCTTAGAGGAAGCTTAAACATTTTGGCTTTCAAGGTTTTACTGCATCCGAGTGCTGCTAAAGATTTGAGAAAGCTTAACCAAGTCGACAAAAAGAGGATGAAAAAGGCACTTGAGACCCTTGCATCAGACCCACGGAAAGCAGGAAAACCACTGCATCCTTCAGATTTTTGGAGCATGAGGTCAGGTGATTTTCAAGCTATTTACGAAATTGACGCAGGTCAGAATCAGGTAATTGTGCTTTTCATCGGACATAGGAAAAGAGTGTACGATGACTTCTCAAAGCTTCTTTGAAACAATCCGTAGACGATTTAAAGCAGAGACATAGCCTCCGAAATTAATGCAGTGCCACTTGCGTGTAAGTAAAACGTGGGTTTAAATCAACCCCCGGCGCCATTTTACTGGTTTGGGTTTCTTTTGAGTTTGTTTTGTCTAAAATGTACATAGTTGAGTTTCATTCAAATTAGTGATTTGCTTCATTTGAAATATTGTAAAAGTAGGAAAGCGATCAGTTCATCGATAATTGAGGAATCCACGGTAATTTGCGTTCAAGCGACTTCAATTACCCGTAAACGACGTGGGGAATCGCACTTCAAATCAAAAGCCCATCCCAAGCTCTTCTGCATAAATCCCCAGCTTCTGGGCGAACCTCCAGTCTTTGGAGACTCAAGGCTATATGCGTTTTCTGAAAAGCTTGAAATGATCCATTTCGCAAACGTATTCGTAGCCTGCTTCTATTAGTTGGCACACTTCTTGTTCAGAGTGAGCACCTCTTGCTGTATTGTTATCGCTAGCTTGTGCTACGACCAGGCGAGGTCGAAGCGGTCAAGGTTCATTACCTTGTTCCACACAGCTACGAAGTCGTGCAGGAACTTCTCCTGGGAGTCCTCACATCCGTAGACTTCGGCCAGGGCCCGGAGTTGGGAGTTTGAACCGAAGATGAGGTCGACACGGGTACCGATCCACTTGGGTTTGCCTGTTGTGCGATCACGGCCCTCGAACCCGTCTTCGTCTTCCGAGGTTGCCTTCCATGTCGTGCTCATGTCCAGCAGATTCACGAAGAAGTCATTAGTAAGCGTCCCTGGACGCTTGGTGAAGACACCGTGCTGGGACTCTCCGAAGTTGGCATTCAAGACGCGCATACCGCCAACGAGAACCGTCATCTCAGGAGCCGTCAGCGTCAACAATTGCGCACGATCAACCAGCAGTTCCTCTGCCGATACGGCGTATCTGGTTTTGAGATAATTACGGAACCCGTCTGCAACCGGTTCGAGCACGCCGAATGACTCCACATCAGTTTGCTCCTGCGCCACCCAAAACAATCAAGTCAGCGAGCGAAACCATCTTCCCGCCTGACTGCGCGCTATTGAATTCCTTTTGGATACCCTCAAAGGTCTGCAGCACCTTTTCCAGTTGAGACGGCTGGTTAACTTCCCAATCCTTTTGCGGCGCAAGACGGATACGAGCCCCGTTTGCACCACCGCGCCTGTCGGAACCACGGAAAGTGGATGCCGACGCCCAGGCAGTCGAAACCAGTTCCGAAATCGACAGGCCCGAGGCAAGGATCTTACGCTTGAGGTCTGCGATGTCCTGCTCATCAATTAGCTCATAATCGACTGCGGGCACCGGGTCTTGCCAGATCAGTTCCTCCGCTGGGACTTCCGGACCGAGATAGCGCGAGCGGGGGCCCATATCCCGGTGGGTAAGCTTGAACCACGCTCGAGCGAAGGCATCTGCTAGCTGATCCGGATTCTCGTAGAAGCGTCTTGCAATCTTCTCGTAAACCGAGTCGAACCGCAGAGCGAGGTCAGTGGTCAGCATGGATGGCGCGTGACGCTTTGACGGGTCGTGCGCATCTGGCACGGTACCAGCGCCTGCGTCACCCTTCGGCTTCCACTGGTACGCACCGGCCGGACTCTTGGTCAGTTCCCATTCGTAGCCGAACAGGTTCCGCAAGAAGTTGTTACTCCACTTAGTTGGCGTCTTGGTCCAGATGACTTCCAAGCCGCTGGTAATCGTGTCATCTCCTTTGCCCGTGCCAAATTTGCTCTTCCAGCCGAGACCCTGTTCCTCGATCGGGGCGGCTTCAGGCTCGGGACCCACCAGTGACGAAGCGCCAGCGCCATGGGTTTTACCGAAGGCGTGGCCGCCCACGATGAGGGCCACCGTCTCCTCGTCGTTCATCGACATGCGAGCGAAGACCTCGCGGATATCCTTCGCAGCGGCAAGCGGATCCGGATTGCCGTTCGGGCCTTCCGGATTGACGTAGATTAGCCCCATCTGCACAGCAGCAAGCGGATTTTCGAGGTCCCTCTCCCCTGAATAGCGCTTGTCACCAAGCCAGGTGGTTTCGGAACCCCAGTAGACATCCTCTTGCGGTTCCCAGATGTCCTCGCGTCCACCGCCGAAACCGAAGGTCTTAAATCCCATCGACTCCAGAGCGCAGTTGCCGGCGAGGATCATCAGGTCGGCCCAGGAGATTTTCTTGCCGTATTTCTGCTTAATCGGCCAAAGCAAACGGCGCGCCTTGTCGAGGTTAACGTTGTCCGGCCAACTGTTGAGAGGCGGGAAACGCTGCGCGCCCCCGGATACACCCCCACGACCGTCGCCCTTGCGGTAGGTGCCTGCGCTATGCCACGCCATCCGGATGAAGAGCCCCCCGTAGTGACCGTAATCGGCCGGCCACCAATCCTTCGAGTCGGTCATCAGCGCATAGAGGTCCTTCTTCACGGCTTCCA
>JBEKTQ010000036.1:0-13643 GCA_049515895.1 Bathyarchaeia archaeon
ACTCATGGACCAAACATCGAGAAACGGCTTTATCGGTTGAGGTCTTCGATTGAAAGGGTGAATTCAAGGCTCAAAGAACAGCTGTGCTTGGAGAATCATAGGGTGAGGAGTCTTGGGCGGATCGCTATTCATTCTTTGTTTTGCTTAATTGCTATGCTTTTGAACGCGGTTGCTGCGGTTAGGCTGAACGTTGTCGATAAGGCTCGATGCATAACATTACTCGCAAAATGAACAAGAATTAACACATTAAAGCTAAATTAGCAACGCACTGGCGCGCATATCGGCGATTTGCACGTGGCGACTACCCCCACGTTTCATGGAAAAAAGACATGAAAATGCCATTTGTAGCGCGAGCGCCGCATACAGATAGTAGAAGAATCTACTAAAGAAGCGTTCTGGAAGTGACAAGAGCTTAGCAAGACATTCAACACGTGATAAGGAACAGACTAGATTCGCGCGCGTTAAACACAACCGGTGTTAACATTTTTCGGAAAATAAAAAGAATTATCGGGTTGATAAGAATCCGCGTGACCCTTCAAATAGCCTACATACCAACCAGTCATCTTAAACCCGAACTGAAACGGCAAGAAAAAAACTTCTTTGCGATGCGTCAACCGATAAATGTAAAAAGAATGGATGACACCAAAAACAAACGCTGCAGGAGGAAACATGCGATAATGCTTAATCATATTCGGGTTCTTATGATTAAAACAATGCGTGTAGTACCCCCTAACCCAATACCTGCGCCAAAGTTCCGCCCACGTCAAGCTATAACGCTCATAATCAAGAAAATTCACATTCACTGTGTCCAATAACCAACCCGCAGTCCGCACCCGAATCTCAAGATCCTGATCCTCACCATAGCCCTGCAACCGCTCATCAAACCAACCCGCATCTCGCATAGCATCAAACCGATAAATGGCACCACCAGTCCCCAGAGACTTACTGCGAGTTTTTTCAGACCTATAATCTGCCAATCGGCCCTCAGCACGTGCAAACCCCTCTAACGTCGCAAGCAAATTGCCCCCAGCCTCAAAAGCCTGTTTTCCCTTCGCAATACCCACTTCAGGATGCGCCTCCATGAATGCGACAAGTTGAGAAACGTAGTTGTTCTGCAGAATCATGTCACCATCTACCCAGAGAATAAAATCGCCTTCAGCGTTGGCGATAACCATGTTCCGAGCATGCCCCAGTCCTTGCCACTTGGTATGCAAAACCTTAGCGGGAAAATCAACGTTGCTAGCAAACTTTTGAAGAAGCACTAAGGTACCATCATCGCTACCGTCGTCCACAAAAACTAACCGCAAAAGCGAATGAGGATAATCCTGACCCATAATGCTCTCAACTGCTTCAGGCAAGCTTTTTTCACAGTTTTTTACACAAACTCCCAAAGTGACAACGGGCTTCACCGCGTCATTGAAACCGTTTTCACCATTCAGCGCGCGCGCTCGCAAAACTGACCTTGCTATTTCATATACCCTTTCAGATCCTTGTGTGACCAATGAGATTTCCATTATACGCGGGTGCGCTCTTATGTAACCAATATACCACGCAGTCATTTTAAAAAAGGAATGAAAGGGCATAAGAAAAACGGATTTCCGTGATGTCAACTTGTAAAGAGCCAAAGACTGAAGAAACCCAAGAAGAAACGCGGTCGGCGGAAACAAACGATAATGCTTCAAAAGCCCTTTGTACTTAAGAAGAAAAAAACGCGTGTAATATCCACGAAGACAATATCTGCTCCATAGACTTTTCCACGTTACTCCCAATCGTTCATAATCAAGATATCTAGTTTCAACTGTATCAAGGCACCACCCCGCAGCTCTTACTCTGATTTCGATATCTTGATCCTCACCATATCCTCTAAATCGCTCATCGAAAAGCCCCGATTTGCTGAAGACCCCAATTCGATATATTGACCCACTTGTTCCAATAACCTTCCAGCTGGCCTTCTTAGATCTGTAATCTATCATGTGCCCTGCGGCACGCGAATATTGTTCTAGGGTTCCTGTCAAGTTTGCTCCGGGCGCCAATGACAGCTTTCCTTTAGCTATTCCTACTTCAGGATGGTCCTCCATGAATTTTACCATTTTTGTCACAAATCCTTTTGACAAAATCATATCGCCATCAACCCAGAGAATGAAATCACCGCCCGCATTAGCAACAACCATATTCCGTGCATAACCTAAACCTCTGCCAGAATCGCGAAGAATCTTAGCCTTAATATCGCTCTTTGAGATTGATCCCTCAACAATTGTTCGAGTGCTATCTTCACTGTCGCCATCTACAAAAACAAGTTCCATAAGCGAATGAGGATAATCTTGATTTAGAATGCTTTCAATTGCTTCTCCAATGTACCTCTCGCAATTTCTCACGCACACTCCTAGAGTGACTTTTGATTTTAATTGGCCCTTGAAATTATCTCTTATACTTATCATTGCTAACGGCTCCAACAAATAATCAACTGGTATACCTGAATATTGCACGCGCTTACTGCTTTTCGAACGGTGCTTCAGAATTCCTGACTCATAAACCAACAGTGACTCTTACCTTAGACTCCATTAACCATTACCTAAATCGTCAGAGATATTGCCTAAATCAAATTTTAAGAAGACAGATTTTCTTTTGCAAACCTCTTTGAGTAACTTTATTCTTGAAGGTTTGTAACCCATTATTTGTGCTGCAATCCATTCAACGGCAAAAGTGTTTGTGCCTACGTGCGCTTGGTGCTGCATCAACAATAAAAAGAACAACACATCATATCAAATTAAGCTGATTCAACTTTTTCCTGCTGATACATGCTCGATCGTCAGGTTGGTTCCAAATCGAAAAGCTCCCTCCAACAGCAACACCGAACATTGCCAAAAACAGGAGCACATTGCTCTCGAAAATCTCGTAAGAATAAAACCTCACTCTAGGAACTGCAAGCAACGTGAGGAACAACAGAAGATAAGGAAAGTCATAAGCCAAGAAAACTGTCAGAATGAGAAAGATAACGAAGGCCGAAGGCGAAAAAAGATAAAGCATAATGTTTGGAACTAAAGTCTTTTTGGCGTTTTTCAATTTTCCTTTGGCGAACAGACTGAGGTACTTAGCGAAGATCCTTATGAGTTGATTTGCTCGCCTTAATTTCACGTTAAGTTTGCTTTTCAAGGATGTTGGAAAAGGTGAATAGAATCCTGCTTTTGGCACAAACATTGCCCTAAAATTTCTTTCGATTACATTTACAGCAGTGCCGTTATCATCGGAACCAGTGCAGTAAGGATCAAACCTATCAAAAGAGCCCCTTTTTAAGGCGATAAAACCGCCTTCAAAGAAAGGCGTGGACCCATCTATGGATTCCCCTAACCTCAAGGCATTAGACGATTTCAGGAAATCTTGCTCCATTCGAGTAACCCAAGTCTCGTTGGAGTTCAAAATTATTTTTGGACCCCCAATCGCACCGACGTCCGGATCGGCTAAGAAAGGCACAGCTTTTTCAAGTATATCTGAGGGCCAAAAACAATCCGCGTCTGAAACTATCACCACTTCGCCTTTGCACTGGCTGAGAGCGTAGTTTAATGCGTGCGATTTGCCTCGTCTTTCTTTTTCAACTAAAATCCTCAGGTTCATTTGCGGTTTTTCTTGGATGAACTGCTTAGCAGTCTCAACTGTATTGTCGGATGAGTTGCTATCAACAAGAATTATTTCTGCTAGATTGGCGGGATAATTGACACGTGATAGATTCAGCAGTTTTAAGAAAATTATGCTTGATTCGTTGTATGTTGGGACGAGAATAGATATCGTGGGACGATAATTGGGGTCAACTTTTGTTGGCCATGATTTCTTGGAGCTTTTCCTCCCGTAAACGTATATGAAGGCCGCTGGTCCAAGGGCTAATAACCCAAACAAGAACCAAGTTATTATCATAAGCGCCAAATTTTCACCGCATTTGATTAAATTACAGTTTCATGCATGGTATGTTTGGATTTTACGCTGCACTTGGTCAAGGAGTAGACTGCGTTTCGCGCGGGCTACGTCACAATTCTCCCTCGTCAAAATCCCAATTGGACTTGGTCGCGCCGCGCTTGAAGTAGTGTGCTGTTTATGGGAGGTCAACTTTATTGTTAATAGTTGGTTAGTGCTTCCAAATACTCTTGTCTGTTTCTTTTAGTTACATTCGAATAATGTGACGATATTCTCCATTCTTAGAATCGGGTCCTGAAAAGCGAAAACAACTCGCATGCTTGCTGTTCTGTAGATACGCCCACAACCGCGCCTTTCAAGTTTTCAAGACCAGCTATGTAGTCAAGCGCTTCGGAAGGTTTGAAGTACCCTGCAGCCAGCACGCTAATAGCCAGCACGCTGGGACTGTGAAGACTTTGCAGAGTTTTTTCACATTCTTCTCTTGAAGGATTCATCTGAAAACCGGCTTTGTTGAAAGGCGTAACAATCAGTTTTTCATCCAAGTTAATGTCCCATTCTTTTAATTTCTTCACAAGATAAGGAAAATTCCTTGTGTTAAACCCAGGCGTTATTCCTCTGTTAGAGAGATAACTTATGAATGATTTGAAAAGCCAATCCAAGTCTAGAGCTAGGCCCATATCGCCTATTACTTCATTAAGTAATACTGAGACCAGGTTTGCTTGTTTACCAGCTGAGGATTTTATTCTTGACAGCTCGTAAGCGAGATAAGTATTCATGAAACCTTCGGGATTAACTCTGACTACGGACCAAAACCCTTCCAAAACTGCTCTTATGTCACCGGATAGCGCCACTTGCTTCGCGAACCTCTTCACCAACCCAGGTGTTCCGGTCTGAGCGGCGATTCGTACATATTCGAAAGCGTATGGCACCATTGCGTAAAGGTTTATTTGATCAATAATTTTTCTCTCCCGCAATGTCCGAAGAATGGATAGAGTACGGTCGCTCACGGAAAATGAGAAACCATCCGCACCATTCTTGACCGCGGCCAAAACAACATCAGCTGCATGATCCTCCAGAGAAACATCGGTCGCGCCTCTACTTCGGGCTCGTTCTTGTGAGAGATGACTGATTCCCTGAAAAGGATTATCACCAACGATTAGCAACTTGCGCATTTCATCCTTCATAATCGGCAATCCCTTTTCTTACTTCGTCAATAATGTAGTCAACTTTTGCAGCAGTATCAAAATTCGGTTCACACTTTCGCTTTTCTATTAACGAATCCACAAATTCTTGATTCTCCCTGAAATATTCAGTTTCCCCTAACCAGAAATCCACATTATCTTTGAGATCGTGTCTATACCAGATTTCTTGAGTCCCATCTCCTAAAGTTAAACTTAGTCGATCATCATTTACATCAATTATTCCTTCCGGGCATTCAATGGAACAACCAAATTCAGGCAATCGATAATTTGGGACACTCTGGGATACATCAAACTGGCCACTCATTCCAACAGAATTCATTACCTTGAAGGACACTGAAGTTTCACTTTCTATCTCAGTTTTTGCAGAAGGCGTAATGTCGCGAACCTGGAAGTCTCCTAGAAGCCACAGCGCCAAATCTATTATGTGGCAGCCGATATCTCTGATCGCACCGCCGCGGGGGATCGAAGATTTTGCCTCTTTCGCGAGATCCAGAAAGTCAGATGAAAATGCATATGCTTTGAAAGATTGTGGCTCCCCAAGGTTTCCTTGCATCAACAGTTGTTTGGCTTTTCCAAAAACAACAGAATACCTTTTCATGTAGCCAACCATGGTCAAGCCGTCGACTTTCTTGGCGAGTTCACATAATTCTTTAGATTGATTGTAGTTTGAAGAAAGGGTCTTTTCCACGAATATGTTCCGAGTAATTCCTTTCGCAAGCAAGTCCTTAATAATTGGATAATGCGTTGAAATGGGAGTTGTTACATAAACCGCGTCAAGTTCCATCTCGGAAAGCTTCTCAAGATCATTTATCACGTGAATGTCTTTTTTAGAAAACACTTTCTTGAAAACCATATTCATCAGAGTGCTCTTGTCGCACAAGGCAACTACCTGAATTTCGGGAAGCACGTTCAAGAGACTAGCATGCAGCAAACCCATCTTTCCCAAACCGACTACAGCAAAGTTCAGTTTTCGTTCCGACAATTTTCAGCATCCTCAAACGTGTTAAGATTAGATTGGTCACTATTTGTTTCATGCTCGAAACTTTGAACTTCCATGACTTTCGATTCTTTGAATATTAATTTAGTTTAGTCTTGCGTGAATCTTCGCTTGCAGCTCTAAAACGGTTACAACTAAGTCTAAGTTGTCAGGGTACTTAATCATAAAAAATTAATCAGCAAACAGGGTAAACTTGACGTTAAGTCAAATGCTAAGGTTAAATTTCTGAAGGATTGTCAAAGATTTGGAGCGAAATCTATGAAATCCCCTCCCTGAGAGGAGCAGGTAAGCAAATTTAACAGCCTATGATGTAAAATTTACTCCAGCTCATCCCCTAATAATATTAATACATAAAATTAATCTAATAAACACATAAGGTAACAAAAACTATCGTAATTCTCCAAAAGAAACCAAAAAAACGCCCTAAAAATATCGATGGCTATTAAGGACGGAAAAACTCTTTAAGTACTGTTCTGAGTATTTTGAAGCCGTCTCTGAACGCGTGAAGGTTGGAGTTTCCATTTTTTCGTGAATATTCAACGCTGGGGACTTCTTTCACCACCAATCCTAAACCTAAGGCTTTAATGAAAATCTCAGCTTCAATCTCAAAGCCTTCAGCCTTCAAAACTGGAGTCAGCTTTTCAACTGCGTGCTTGCTAAATGCTGCGTAACCGTAGCAAAGATCGGTGTATTCGGCTGAATAGAGAAAATTCACGCAAAACATTAGCATCGAATTGCCACAGCGTCTTACTGCGTCCATGTCGAAGGTGCGCCCACCTTCTAAGAAGCGGGAACCCTTAGCTATGTCGGCGCCTGAATTCAAAGCTTCAACGAACGCCGGAATCTCCGCGGGATCCATTGAACCATCAGCATCCATAAGAACCATGGCGTCAACATCGAAGTAACCGTTGCTAAGAACTTGCCGAACGGCATTACCTTTTCCTAGGCCCACCTGCAAGACAACTTTTGCGCCACCTTTCGTCGCCACCTCGATAGTATTGTCTTTTGACTTGCCATCAATAACTAAAATATTATCGTAACCAGCGTCATTTGATCTCCGTAGAACCTCTCTAAGGTTTAACTCCTCATTAAGAGTAGGTATGACAATTCCGACGTTAAAAGGCCTAAATCCTGAAACTTCAGAGATTTCTTCCAAACTTGACAGCGGTGAAAACGGTTCAAGATTTTCTATCATTTCGGATCAACCCCCAAAGAACAACGCTTTGAGCCACTTTGTATTTCCAATAAATTAATTTTTTGACCCGTGGATTTCCAAAAATATGATGTGACTCTATTCGGGTAAGTCCAATATTACTTTTCTCGTTCAGCGTATCTCCGGTAATTTGCATCGAAGAGCGCCCACGCTCTTCTCCTTCCTTCATAAATGACAACTCTGAGCAGTGCTCCTATGACCCAAGCTAGTATATAAGAGAACAGGGACAACTCGGAAGCAAGATACCAGATTTTCAGCCTTAACTTTTCTACTCCGTATCAGTAGCCGACCCAACATAACTAACCGGGGAACCCGAGTCTCCTCAAACTCAAAGCCAACTTCATAAGCCTTAATTGTTACCCCCTATTTCATCTTTATAATTTACCGCTAGATGGAAATACAAAAAAATTGAGGAGATCTTGGAACTGTATTTTCTTGGGCATATGGCTTGGGCATATGTTTGGGCGATGTTAGCATGGGCTCTGATTCCTGGCGTAAAACGCACCGGCAAGCTTATCGTACCCGCCATTTTGCTGCTGGGCATTTTACCTGACGCCGACCTACTTTTCAGCAGCCTAGGCGTGATGCATCGCACTTTTACGCACTCCTTTTTCTTCTGGATTATCATATTCCTGCCCCTCTTCATTATTTTCCGACTAAAATCAATTCCCTACTTTGTAGCCGTGGTACAGCACTTTGCCTTCGGAGACTTACTGATGGGCAAGGTCATGATATTTTGGCCTTTCAACAAGTCTATGGTCGGCTTCAACATCGGCATGCCCTCCCTCATAGATGTAGCCCTAGAAACAGCGGGTTTGCTATTAACCTTGGGAATCATCGTGTACAGCGGAGATCTGAAACGTCTTTTTTCTGTAAACAAAAGCAACATCCTTATGCTTCTTCCCCTGCTGGCCTTAGCAACATCAGCACTGTTTTTTGCTTCGCACTGGCCGTCCATAAACCTATTTATCCCATACATTCTGTCTAGCAATTTGCAAATAGCTCTCACAATAGGTCACATTATTCTATTTGCGTTCATCGCTATCTCCGCACTTCAAGGACTACGAGCTTTGCGGCCCAAACGCGCGCTACAACGATAAAAGTCTGTCCGGCATCCCACCATAGCTGCCAACCCACTCAAACGGGGTTTTGTGAGAGCTTTAACAATCTCACGTCACGATACCAAAGAGAGCTTCTACAAAAACATGTTTTGGCTTCTCTCAACAGAAAACGAGTTTAGTAGGTTGTTTCTAACATTATGCGCCTCAAAATTTCGCCGCCATGCCTAAATCTAAGTTTCTTCGCGCCCAATCTTACTCGGTATTCAATAGGAACTTCCACGATGCAAAAGCCCTCCCGCTCCACATGATGATTAAGCTCCACCTCAACATCAAAGCCCTTAGATTTCACCTTCCAGTTCCTAAAAATTCCCCCGCGCAACACACGCAACCCTGTCAACGGATCATCTAATGAAACTCCGTTTAGTAAGTTGTGAAGAAAAGCAATCAGACGGTTTCCAAAGTAAAGTACATCATGCATTTCGTTGAGGGGGAAATCAGTGTTGAACCTGTTTCCGCAGACCATGCCCACATCTGGGTTTCTCTCTAAAATCCGAATCATCTCAGGAACGTATCCTGCGGGGTACGTGTAGTCTGCGTCTGTGATGACGACGTAATCAGCTGCGGAGTCCGCGTGCTCAATCGCCTTTGCCAATGCATCGCCCTTGCCTAGTCCATCTTGAAAAACGATTTCGGCACCCATGCTCTTAGCCACCTCGACGGTTCGATCGGTGCTTCTGCCGTCAACGACCAAAATCCGAGGATCCTTTAGAGTTTTTATTAGCTCGGATATGGTGAGGCCGATGCCTTCTTCCTCGTTTAACGCAGCTATTACAACTTGCGTTGATGGGGTACCTGTTCCTATCCGTTTCCCCACTGGAAATCAACTCCTTTCGACAATAATATCCGTTAATTCAAGTCTTATTTAAGAAGATATTAGAAAAATCGATATACGTGCACTTTTAGCCTTAACTTTTTACTCGACACTATTAACAGGCCTAACATGACTGATCGGCAAACCTGAATCTCCACACATCAAAGACAACCTCTTCCAATCAGACCTCAAAGCCTCAAACAATTTTCGTGCCTCAACATAGCGTTCACAGAAATGCTTATACTGCTTAAGAAATTCTCGACCACGCGCAGTCAACTCGAAAGTGCAGCCCTCAACGCGAACGAAACCTGCACCAACAACAATATTCAAATACTTTTCCAAAAGGCTAAAGCTCAGATTTGCCCCAATCTTGATATGACTTTTAGTCGCACCAGAATTTGCCGTCTCCAAAATAGCCGCAACTATGCTAAGACGATCACGATTCTTACCCAACAAAACCACCTACAAACATTTTTGCTACCTAACATCCTATTCAGAGTGTTTCTTGTCGTTCGTACACATGCCTTCCAGAAGTAGCCTGCTCTTTTCGGTCTCGACGACTTGTTCGCCTAGCCGTTGTGCTCGCGTCAAATATTCCGTGTGCGTTTGAAGGAACTCCTTTCCTTTAGGAGTGATCAAATAGAAAGCGCCGTCAAAAGACTCGACCAAACCGACTTCCAATAAACTGTGAAGGTACCGTTCAACTTGAACAAAACTCAAGTTGGCCTGATACATGATCCTGGTCTTCCGCACCTTGACGGAGGCAATGATAAGTATCTCGCGAACAATATCCAATTTGCCTCGATTCTTTCTCTTGCCATTTTCGAAAGGAACTGACATAACAAACACCTCTGCATTACTTTGAAAAACCAAAGAAACCAAGCAAAAACAGAAACGAAATTTTCGAAAACCAATGGCTCTTGACTACAGGTGGAGCCAACCTCTGCCACTTTTTTTAAGCTGTGCGTTCTTTCCGCGGCGTTCATGCCACATCTCAGCTCTAAATTTCTGAGCACGAGTCTGCTTGTTTAACACGGTACTCGCAAACTTTTTCCATCCGCCCTCTGAAGGATGCGGACCAAAAAACCGCTCGACATTCTGAACATTGTAAGAACGCAAAATCTCCTTCAAATTCAACGCTTTAAAATCTCTGGTGGCCACAATCACGGTGCCCCGCTCTACAGCCAACAACGAAAAACTCCGATCCGCCATGCCTTCTGCACGAACTTTGTCGTCGATACAGCCTCGCCAAAGCAACCTCCACTCCTCTTTGACTTTCTCCACTTCAACCTTTGGAACTTCAGCATCCATATTAGTTATCACTGCCCTATCCCCCCGTGATTCGGAGCGGAGCGAACGGTAGATTCTCCCTTCACTAAATCAAGAGTATAGTATTCCACTTTTATAAAACATGTAGGACCATAAATAGAGACCAAAGAACATACTCCAAAAGTAGGGTCCAAAGGTACAGCCCAAAAGTACTGATTATTCACCTGTTTATTCTAGAACAAGAGGGTCGAAAAGTACAGAAAAAAAACGGGTTAAGGCGCTATTACAGGTTCTACTTGGTTTAAATGCATTCCCGCTAATATTGAGAACAGAAAACTCGTGATAATTGAAAAATTCTTCAGCATACTCAAAGACGGAGAATGGCACGACTTAATCGACTTGTCAGTCCAAATCGAGGTGCAAAAAACCAAACTGACCGAGCTCTCCCAGTTCCTATCCAAACATGGCATCATCGCATATGAAGAGAAAGCTCAAAGAATCAAAATCAAACCCGAATGGCAAAAACTTCTCCCAGACGAAATTGAAGCCACGTAACGAACAATTATTCGCTAGAAATACATGATGTATTAATCTATTTCTTTTGAACTGAAAGTTCTTCTATTCTATGTCTTATGGCGTCGTTTACCATTTCGGCTCGGCTTCTGTAACCGAGTTTTCCAGACTTGATGATTTGATCGATCTCATCTGCCAATGCTTTAGGAATCTTAAGGGTGACGTAGTCTTCATTGTTCTTGTTATTCGTCATGTATTTTTCTCGTTATCAGCTAAAACCTATCATCAATCTTTTATACGTTTTCCAAATGGCTCCGTGATTAAGTAATTATAGAAAACAGCAGAGTAATCTTCTGAATTATGAATTAAAGTTCTCCACAAAACTTTTATAGTGTTAGCTCACAGAGGAGTCAGCGCTGATTTACTTATGATTAATGGGAGATTATTGATTAAGGAGAGCGTATGAAATGAAACCAAAAAGTCTTGTACTCTTAATAGTGATGTCTTCACTCATGCTATCAACAGTTTTCCTGTTGACCTCGCAACCTGTAAAAGCTCAGGGATACAGCTTTACCATCAACTCTGATGGCTCAATTACCCCGAACAACGGCCTAATCACGACCACAGACCAAAAAACATACACGTTAACCACAGATATAACAGGCACAATTGAAACTGAGAGAGATAACATAATACTCAACGGCAACGGGCATACACTTCAGTCACCAGACCCGGGGTTTGATACTGGCATCTATTTCTATGGGTACCCAAACAACGTGACAATCGAAAACATGAAAATCGCAAACTTTGAAGATGGCGTTACAATAGGAGGCTCCTACATCCAAGTCATAGGGAACACCTTTACTAACTGCTCATACATAGCAGTAAACGGCTACCAAGATGACCACTGCACGATTTCGAACAATAACATAGCAGAAGAACCGGGCGAGAATTCGGGAATATGGCTACTAGATGCAAACTACACAGTTATTAGCAACAACAATATCACCGGCGGACTCTGGGCCGTTAACACTGGGTACGGCACCACGGGAATCGAAGTGGATTATCCTTTTATCAGCGATCAGATTAACGGAAACTCGATAACAAGCGGCGAATGGGGCATCTTTATGTCTGGATCAGACGTGGGCACCGCAGCCTATCAAGACAAAAACAACCAAATCTTCAATAACACCATACTGAACTTCACCGAAGGCGTATCTGTAGGTGGAATTGACACGGTAAACAATTATTTTTACAACAACCAAGTTGTTAACAGCAGCGAATATGGAATTGAAGTAGGAACTTTCGGCGGGAATGCAGCCTGCAACGACACGTTTTATTCGAACACCATAACGGGAAGCGGAGCATGTAACATCATCGTCGGTAGTCAGGGTGTCAACACTGGGCAATACAATAACTTTACAGGCAATAATGTGACTGGAAGCCCCGTGGGAATAGAACTGTACAATGACGCTTGGGGCAACATAATAAACGGAAACTACATCGCAAACAACAACGTTGCCCTCCACCTTGAGTATAACGCCTCAAGCAACATCATAATCGGAAACAAAGTTAGAAGCAACCAAGTCGCCATAGAATTCGCGGGGACCAATTTTGCCTGTAATAATAACCAAATCTACCACAACGATTTTGTCAGCAACACGCAACAGGTAAGTCAAGGCTTGCAGGATGGATCGTTAAACGTGTGGGACAACGGTTATCCTTCAGGCGGCAACTACTGGACTGACTATACAGGAGTTGATCACTACCATGGAGCAGCGCAAAACGTAGCCGGGGCAGATGGCATTGGAGACACACCGTACACCACAGGGATGGTGGGAACCAACAAGGATAACTACCCATTCATGACCATCATGTACAACCAAACGGGCGTGGGCTCAGACTTCACTGGCACAATTCTAACCGTGGACTCCAGCAGCTACACCTTAACCCAATTACCAGTTTCCTACATGTGGTCACCAACAGCGTCCCATCAATACGCGTTCCAGTCGCCGCTAACCGTAACACCATTCGTGAAGAGGTACGTTTGGATGAACAACACCGGCTTATCGCCTTCACAAAGCATGAGTTCAATCGTCGTGCCCTATCACGGAAACATAACAGGCAACTACATAACGCAATACTACATGACCGTCAACGCAACACCAAATGGAGCTCTAGGCGGCAGCTTCCAAGTCACCTACACACAACTCGGAGTCTTGTACACTAATCAGGTAAAAACCACAACATGGTCAGACTGGGTTGATGCGAACACAACTGTAACAGTAACTTCACCGCAACAGTACGTTCCAAGTGCGTCTGGCGCAAATGGCATACGTTACAGGTTTGACTCCTATAACCAATCCATATCCAGCGTTTACATGGACAACGCAAAACTCATAACCCTTCTATATGTTACCCAATACAGCGTCAGCTTCATCCAAACCGGAGTCGGCAATGATTTCTCAGGGACTGTAGTCACGGTAAATGGAACAACACCCTACGGAATAGCAGGAGGGCAATTCTGGGCCGACGCCAACTCAATTCAAACTTTCGTGTACTCAACCCCGCTGACCCCAATTCCCAACAGCGAACAATATGTCCTGACAGG
>JBEKTQ010000037.1:0-13641 GCA_049515895.1 Bathyarchaeia archaeon
GAACCAAACCGAAACCCCATATTCAACAGTAATGGCCATACCAGGAGCTAACGATGGAGTCTACGTTGAGTATACCAAAGAAACGACAACATTTTCTGGTTACAGCACTACCACAGGACAGCAAGTGTGGGGTCCAACAACTCCCTTCCAGAATCCTTTAGGCTACTACGACCAAACAAGTGGAGTATGTGCAGGCGGAGCTTTATACACATGGACATTCGGTGGTTGGATCTACAAATATAACATTACCAACGGCAACCTTATTTGGAGCTTTACTGATGGAACCGCTGGAGAAAACACACCCTACGGTGTCAATCCCTTCTGGATCATCGGCGACTACGAAGCCACACTTGCAGGCGGCATGCTCTTTGCCGAATCTGGACACTGCTACGGTCCGCCGCTATTCAGCGGAGCACGGCTTTACGCAATCAACGCAACGACAGGAAAACTTGGTTGGAGCATAATCAACTTTGATACAGGTTCATGCCCAGCAGTAGTCGACGGGCAACTCTTGGCTTTCAACGCGTACGACAACCAGATATACTCATACGGCGTAGGTCCCACCAAAACAACAATTAACGCACCTTCCGTCGGCGTAACAACATCCACTCCAATAACCATCACTGGAAGAGTCACCGACATCTCTTCCGGCTCACAGCAGACAGCAGTCGCAGCAAACTTCCCCAATGGCTTACCATGTGTCTCTGACGCCAGCGTGGAACAGTTCATGGAATCCGTTTACATGCAGGAGCCAATGCCGCACAACATAACTGGTGTTCCAGTGACGTTCTCGGTTATAGATTCTAACGGCAACTACCGAACGATTGGCTCGACGACCTCGAACGGTTTAGGCGACTACTCATTTACGTGGAAACCTGACATACCAGGTAACTATACGGTCTATGCTACCTTCGCGAGCACGCAATCATACTACGGGTCTACCGCTTCCACAGGATTTTACGCCAGCTCACCAGCAGCAACAGTAGCACCAACAGCAACGCCACTAACCGGTGTAGCCACTCAAAACGCCGTCATGTACATAGGAATCGCAATAATTCTGGTAGTAATCGTGGGAATCGCCGCACTCGCAATAATAGTGCTCAGAAAAAAGCCATAAACTAAAGTCGCACAAAAAAAACCTTCCTCCCCTTTTTTTAGTTTTAGAGTTTTTCTAATAGAACGGGAATTTGAACCGAAATGGGTTCAGGCCAACCTTGTCCGCCATAGACAATCCTCTGAAAGCTCAGTAACAAATGATCGAGATTTGCGGATATTTTGATCTCTAAGACGTATTTTTCTCCTTAAACACTCATATCATTTTTGAACTGATTTGTTTTCACCAGACAATTGATCCGACGTCTTCCATAATTCTTCAAAATAGGTCATTACAATCCTTGCCAACACTGAATTATTTGACCAAAGGCAAGGTAGTACTCCTTCATCCATTGTTCTTGCCACACTCAAGTTCACTTTCTTTCTGTCATAGATTGCCAGCCTGGTTGTAATTGGGGAGGGAGCATATCGAACCTGAAATGATGAATCGTTTTCTAGAGGTGAAAATTTTCTATCAGGTTCGCCCTCCGGCTTGTCCATGATTATGCGAATCTTTACGCCTCTTCTTAGTGCTTTCTCATGTATTTTTCCCTGGTAAAATTCCTTAGCTATTAATCCTTTCGAGTCGCCTATAATATCTATGCTCGATTTAGTTAGGTTATCCGCGAACTCCACTTTCTCATCGTGCAGCCTTCTTGAAGAGATAAGGACAAGCTCTTGCTCTTCTTCAGGCAAGGGCAACTTGCCATTGCATTCCTCTATGCTTTTGATTAGGTCCTTTGCTTCTTCTTTTAATTCAACATATTCATGTACTTTGTTTTGAAACAACTGGCGGTAGCCCTCTCTTATTGGAGTGGCTTTGTACATTGTAGGAACACCGATTATTCTCACTGCAAGACCAGTTTTTTCAAGTGTATTGATTATTCTGTAGACTTCTGAGCGAGCTATATTTGATGCTTCGGAGATTCTTTTTACGCTTGATTCGCCTAGTTTTAGGAGAGTCAAATATACTGTTGCTTGCGAAAAAGTTAGTCCAAAATTGATTAAGTTTTGAATACGTTTGTCGTTAAATTCAAACATAGTTATTCATGACGTCTCTGTTAATTTAAGATTTTATCTAAGCTGTTAGGTTAAGCAATCCTAACAAATGCTTATGTTCTTTTTTTAGACAAATGAGGGGTCACAGAATGAAGGAGTAGAAAATGGGGGCTGAGTAGGCTCTGGCTAAATGCACGATACGCGACATAGTATCGTGATGAGAATTTAATTTTTCTTTTTTCTCCTAAAAAGAAATTTTCTTCCTTAGTTTCCAGAGTCTCAGCAAACCCTGCAACTCTCTAAGCAGCTGATTGTCAACATATCAAGATTATGACGGCTCTTTTATAATGATAGCTCTGGTGTCACATATTCAGAGAGTCAAGGGGGTCGCATAATAAACTTTTTATATTTAGTCAATTTCCGTCCGCTCGTGTCATCAGTTCTCCTTCAGCAATTTCTTTGAGTATTCTGTTTTAACTAAAACTACACCTTGCTTGGAGAAGCGAACTTTGATCTGCGCTTTCATACTGTCTCTTGCTTTAATGAATGCCAATACAGCAGATCTTTTGCTGTCTTCGCTAAAACGTAACTGTATGGTCTGTACGGTGCACTTGTTGTTGGTTTGCGTCTGAGTGTTTGCGTTTGCAATTGATGTTCCTGCGGCAGCAAATTGCTGGATCATTGCTGCTCGTGTTTCTGTGGTTTTTGTTGCTAAGAATTTAGTTATGATTTCTTCGCATTTGCTTTGTGATGGTGCTTCTGAGAGTTGAATTATATTTTGTTTTTTGCTTCTTTCTTTAGTTGCTTTGGGTTTAGCAGCTATTTTCTTTTCTCTTGTGGGTGCTTTCGTGTTTTGTGTGCGGACGTTTTTTCTGCTTTGAATTGTTGTTTGTGCGTTATCTTTTGCTAATAGTATGCTTTGTTCTTTTACAAAGATTGTTATGTGCGCATTTAAACTGTCTCGAGCTTTAGCAAATTCTGCTGCCGCAATTGTTAGCTGCTCTTTTTGCACAGGCACTTCTAAAGTTGATGCACTCATCGCTAAGAAGTTGGATATTACGAGCTCTGAAACTCTATGGTGTCCGTTTGCTGTCAAATTATTCTCCTGAATCTGGCCTTTTGCCCGTACAGATAACTAGAAATTGTAATCTTGAGTTTATAAAACAATATGTGCGGGAGGCGCGTACGTACTATTGACGATCGTGTCTTCCCCACTCCAGCTTCTGCCGAAATAAAGACAGTTTTTCCTTTTCTTCAAACAGCTAAATCTAAGAAGTGATGTAGCTTTTTGAGTTCTACTCCTCTGCCAACTTATAAGTGGCTCGGCTAACAATGTTGAGCCCAACTATACCCCATACTTGCCAGTTAAGAACCCAAACACGATTGCTAAGTGCGATTTTCTTATTTTTTAGCATAATGAAACCAGCCAAAATCCAAAGATTTTTTTTCAATTCGTTTCACATGCGCTTTCTTCGATCTCAAATGCTATATATTGCATTGTTTGTATATTGCAAATATGAAAGGATACACGCAGTCCAGTGGATCCTTATCGATACCTTTGCTTCTTTTGACATTGCTTCTGAGCATTTTTCTTGTAACAACAAGTTTTGTTTTCTTTGGCACTCTGCTTGTTGACATAGCTAAAACATTTAATGTTTCAATTGGAACCGCAAGCCAGATTGGCATCTTGATCAATTTGGTCAGTCTTGTATTGGGTTTCGCAGTGGGGGCTTTAACGCTCAAATTCAAAATCAAATCATTGTATCTCTCTGGATTAGTATTCTACGGCTTTGGGGCATTGGGCTTCTACTTCGCCCCCAACTTCGCAACCACTCTGCTCGTTAATGTTTTCATCGGAATAGGGACAGGTATGACTCAAATCATGGTCTTCTCATTAGTCGGAGGTCTCTTTCCTCTGGAAAAAAGAGGATCGACAATTGGCTTTATTTTTTCTATTTCATTTCTGGCCTCTGTAATTGGAGCCCCATTGTTCGGAAGGATCCAGGAGCTGGCAGGATGGCGGCCCGTCTTGCTTTGGTTTAGTTTTCCCCTTTCAATAATCTGCCTGATACTTGGCCTGCTTACTATTCCAGCAACATCTCTAGAGCCTCAAGCCAAATCTCTTTACAAGCAAGTTTTCACGAGTATTTTGCATAACAAATCCGCTGTCGCCTGCCTGACAGGTACAACGCTTATCTGGATCTTCACCTCTATACCATTCTACGCAGTATCCTTCTACAGAATTCATTTTTCTGTATCTCCCTCTGCTGGCGGCGTATTCTCAGCGATTGCGGCTGTAGGAGGCATTTTCGGCGCTGCAATTGGCGGAAAGCTTGTTAATAAGTGTGGCAGAAAAGTGCTTACTGTTGTTGGAGCTTTCATTTCAGGTTTATTCGGTGTTTCGTTTACTTTTACGCCTTACATGTGGGTTTCTGTCGCTTTTTGGGCTGTGTCAGCATCTTTTGCTGCTTTGACGATGGGTGCTCTTACGAGTTTGATTCTGGAGCAGATGCCAAAGTTTAGGGCTTTCATGATGTCAATTAATGGGACATTCCAAGCTCTTGGCTCCATGATGGGATTGATTATTGGCGGGTTGGTTCTAAACCTCTATCTTAACAACTTCCATTTGCTAATGACTATATTTGGCGCTTCAAACATCGCCTTAGCAATTATTATTTTTCTATTAGCGAACGACCCATGCAAAACAAAGCTAATGCGCGCCTCATGACATCTTTGTTATGTTAGAATCTTGTCTAAAGTGTTAGTGCAAGCACCACTAACAAACGTTTAATTCTTTTTTGAGACAAAGGGGAGTCACAGAATAAAGGAGAAAAACAGAAATGAAAAGCAAAATTATGGCTATTTTGATTGCAGCAATTTTAACTTTTGCAATGACAGCTTCTATGGTACTAATACCAAGCGTTAACGCACATACGCCGTCATGGAACATTCCAACGCAGGCCTACATTGTTGCGGAGCCTAACCCTATAGGTGTGGGTCAAACAATACAAGTTTACATGTGGCTTACTGAGGTTTACGGAGCGCCTGGGGGAACATCTGCCGCTGTCGGAACGAACGGTTACACTGCGAGTTCAGCATTACTGGCTAACAACTATAGATTCCTAAACTACAAGCTTACCATTACTGCACCAAGCGGTATACAAACAACAACGACTTTTCCAATAGTTGTAGATACAACATCAAATCAGGAATCATCCTTCACTCCTACCGCTGTTGGCACCTACAATTTCACCTTTACTTATCCAGGACAAGTGTATGGCGCGAATGGCAATGGCTACTCCCAATCACCGGTGGTGGGCGATACGTATCTGCCAAGCAGTGCATCTACAACGCTTACTGTGCAGTCGGCGCCAATACCTGCCGCTATAGGTAGCGAACCGTTGCCGACAAGCTACTGGCAAGAACCAATATACGGTGAGAACTCTAACTGGTGGTCGATTACTTCAAACTGGCTAGGCTCAGGTTCAGGGCCTCCGCAAGGATATGGTGGCAGCGCAAACGCAGCGTTGTACCATTCGGACGCTGTTGGACCTTTGACTTCTCACCTTATGTGGACAATGCCATTTGAATTTGGAGGAGTTGTTGGAGGAAACATGTTTTCAGCTGGCGGCTCAAATCCAAGCGGTGCTGTTCAGGGAGCATCTTATTTCGAGGGATCTGCATATCAGCCAAGATTCAGCAATCCAATAATAATGGATGGAGTGCTTTTCTACACTCAACCAGCCTCATTTACGGGTCCCAGCAGTGGGCCTACCGTCGCAGTTAACCTTCGCACAGGACAGCAACTCTGGAGTAAGTCTAACATACCTCCGCTTTCATTCGGCTACATATACAGCGTTTGGGACCCCGACCAGCACGGCGTTTATCCACCAATCTTAGTCGCTATCAATGCATTCGCAGGCACCTGGCAGCTTTATGATGCATACACTGGAGTTTCGCTATTCAACGTAACTGGCGTTCCGGCAAGCACTTCATTCGCTGTACCCATAGCTACATCGCCACCAAGCGTTGTAGCCTTCCCGAATACGGTTGTGAGTACGAACATTTTGGGTCCCAGCGGTGAAGAGCTAAAGTATGTAATTTCAAACGTTGGCACGGCGGCGAATCCTAATTGGTACTTGTCAGAGTGGAACATGTCTAAACTGTGGCAGTACGACATCAATCCCTACACTGGCGGTGGAAGTACATCACCAGACCCAGTAAATGCAAGCAACGGAGTCCTGCTTCCAACGATCCCCATTCCAGCTATAGGCGAGAGCGGTTATCTTCCAACAGGCCTCACAACTTACGTTCCACCGGGTTCTTCAATTACAGTGAATGCAAACATCCCCCTTAACTCCAACGCCTTTGCGCCCGGAACCACTATTCCTATAAAAAACATCAATTACGGCTCATTAACAACTTATGACTGGAACATTTCGATACCATGGCTAAACACCATGCCACCACCACCCGCAAGTGTTAGCGCCGTCACAGGGCAAATAGTGCAACCGCCAGCTGGATCAAATCCCGTATCGATACTCGCTGTAAAGTTTGGCGATGTAATGCTTTGCAGAAATGGCTCTCTACCTGTTGGTTTCGGAGCAACTAAAGCAGGCTACCCGCAGCTTCCCTACACATACTTCGCCGTCAACCTTAATGCCTCTGTGGGTTCAATCGGTTCGGTACTATGGATGAAGACGTATGGCTCGACAGCAGACAACACCACTCTCTTGCAGAGCGCAGTCGACTTCCAGACCCGCGAGTTCACTCTTTATGATTTGGAAACTATACAATTCCAAGGATACAGTCTTAATACGGGCCAGCTACTTTGGACAACTCCATCCGGAGCCGCTTTTAACTACTATTACGATCCAGGGCAGCCCCCTCCAGGCGTAATTGCTTACGGGAATCTCTATTCCGACGGATTCGGAGGAATACTCTACTGCTTTAACGACGTGACTGGAAAACTACTGTTTACTTACGGTAACGGTGGCTCAGGTAACAGCACCTACGCTGGCTTAAATACTCCATACGGTGTTTACCCAACTCAGATACAATCCATTGCTAACGGAGTAGTGTACTTAGCCACTGACGAGCACACCATCACCGACCCGCTATACAAAGGCGCTGTAGCAACCGCCATTAACGCCACCACGGGACAAGAAATATGGCAGCTTTCAGAATACCCAAGCGAGTGGACTTCCAGTGCTGCTCCTCAATGGGCTACTGCAGATGGATTCATAACATGCATGAACGGCTACATCGACCAAATCTATAGTATTGGCAGAGGACCAAGCGCTACCACTGTTACGGCACCTGACGTTGGCGTGACAACTTCTACACCAGTGACCATAACAGGTACAGTAATGGATATTTCCGCTGGCACGACGCAGAGTCAACAAGCAGCTGACTTTCCACATGGTGTTCCATGTGCATCGGACGCAAGCATGAAGGATTGGATGGGCTACGTTTACCAGCAGCAGGCAGAACCAACCAACTTCACAGGCGTTACAGTGCAACTAGCTGTCTTAGACTCTAATGGAAACCACTACCCCATAGGCACCGCAACAACTGACGCAAGCGGCACCTACAGCTTAACATGGGCTCCAAGCATCATAGGCAACTTCACAGTCTATGCTAACTTCCCAGGCACCAACGGTTACTGGCCATCATCCGCTGAAACACACCTCAACGCCGGGTCACCAACAGCAACAGCAGCACCAACAGCAACACCGCTCACAGGCTTAGCCTCAAATAACACACTCATGTACGGAATCGTAGCGATAATCGTAGTGATAATCATCATCGGCGCAGTACTTGCAATCCTCGTCACAAGAAAACGTCCATAAACCGAAAAATCCCTAACACAAACCCTTCCCCCTTTTTTAGTCCCAAAAAGCAATGAGCAGAGCCGAAAAAAGAAATGGCTGAGAATGCTCTAGTTAATATCACGGAATTGTTGCAAGAAGCGAATGCAGATTTTTTCTTTTTTCTCCAACAAAGAAATTCTTCCTAAATTTTCCAAAGCCTCAGCAAACCCTAAACGCCTTGGATTTCACTAAGTTTTTTTATTCTTTGAAAAAATAGTTTAATCTGGTTAGTTAGTGACTTAATTGGTTAATTAGATTGGGAGAGGTGTACTATCAACAATTTGCCACTAAAAGTAATTTCCGGGCATACAGGCGTGAACCGGACTATACTTATCCCGAAATGAGTATGATCTAACACTTAAGCTTGAAATATTTTATTTTTTCTAACTTAAACTGAAACTTGGCAAGTTCTCCGAGTGTGATCTGAAGAA
This sequence comes from Bathyarchaeia archaeon, assembly GCA_049515895.1. Lineage (GTDB taxonomy): Archaea > Thermoproteota > Bathyarchaeia > Bathyarchaeales > Bathycorpusculaceae > Bathycorpusculum. The sequence continues at coordinate 8,396 of JBEKTQ010000037.1, forward strand.
ATCATCTATTTTGACTTGTCAAGGAAGTGGGTCTCTTCAACGGAGGCAATTTTTCTGATAATTTCTCTTTCCCTGATTGTACCTACCAGTTTTCCGTGATCGTCCACAATTGCAAGTATAGGCATGCAAGTTTGTCCAAAAACTTCTACAAGACTCAAAGCTAACGTGTCACCCTTTACGGTTACAACCTCGTTTGAAGCATAATCTTTCGCTGTGCAGTTGTTTATTTCCTCCTCACTCAAAGCTACAATTTGGCGGAACAGTATTGTCCCCACTGGTTTATCGCCTTTGGTCACAACTATAGCGGCAAGAGAATCCAGATCAAGACACTTTTTCAATACATCCCTCAGCAAGTCATCCATCCTAACTGCAACGTCTGGCAGTTCACCGCTGATTTCAAGTGCAGTCAAGCTGCTTATCCTTTGCCAGTCAGCGCTTGCAGGATTTTTGCCTTTTACTTTTGTAGCTGGAATCTGGAATGCGATTTCTTTGACGTCTGAAAGAAGGTAACCCACAACTATCCATGTAAGGAAGAGAGCGACATAAAGCAGCGAAGCTGACAGCATCGAGAGTACCAGCACAAGTGCAGTTATTATAACGGCGGAAAAAGCAAGGGCAATTTCTCCAAATGGATAAATTATCCTTCGCAGCGAGCTAAAACCTCCAAACAACTTTTTCCTCGTTCTGCGTAGGCTGACTCTTAACAGTGAAAAATTGGCTGCTAGATGAATGAACATTTCGCCAAAGATCGACGTGGTTCCAAGAGCGATGAAAACAAGAGAAGGTTGGAAGGGTATCAGTAACAACGTTGAAATTAGCAAAGCTGCAATCCCAGCGGATAAATTTGCCACGATCGGCTGTCCACGGTGTTGTGTAGAAAAGAAGCTTGGTAGAGCTTGATCTAAACTCATTTTGAATATCGTGCGTGAAGCCGCTGCGGAAAGAGATAGTACGGCTAGTACCCCATCGTTTATTGCGGCTACTGCGAGGATCACGATAAAATATTTTCCAAAACTGCCAAAGTAAGTGTTTACCAAATTTATTACAACAAGGCCGTTTCCAGTTGAAGCACTGAAAATGTTGACGCCATTTGACACGAGCAGATTTGTAAGCCCGTAAATGAAAACAGCGGCGAGAGAACCGCCGATGAGTATTACAATTATCATTGTCTTCCCTACGACTTTTTCGGCGCCGATGATTTCTCCAGAGATTGGAGCAATTGCGCTGTATCCTAAGGGTATACCCATTACAAAGACGATGGCAAGAGCAAGTCGTCCGGCAGATATGTTGGTGGCTCCGGGATAAGATATCGGCGAATAGAATGTGGCGTGAGAGAAGTAAATGGAGAATAGAAAGAACGCTATCAACACAGCGATCTCAATTAATCCTGCAAAAACAGCATATTTTGCGGTGGGTTTTATTCCAAGGATTAGGAAGACAAACGCCGGAATCGTTATTGCAAAGGCAATAAGCACTGGCGATATTCCGAATACGTAGTTAACGATATAGGCCGTTCCTACAACGTACGCTGATCCGAAAAGGATTGAAAAGTATAGATACGTCCATCCGGTTTGGAATCCGAAACGTTCTGACAAAATATTCATGGCGTAGGTGTAGTATCCGCCAAAAGAGGTGAAGCGCTTCGAAAGTCGATTAACCACCAACCCATTTACAAGGACAACACCAGTTCCTATCAGAATAATTACTGGGGCGAAATATCCGCCTAAACTCATTGCCACTGCGCCGTAGGTCAACAAGCTGAGAAGCGGCGATTGTCCTCCAAACGAGAGAAAGAAAACATCCCTGAACGAAAGATGCCGTTTTACATCTTTACTCTGCTGGGTGTCTACTGTTTTCAAATCCGTAGATGATTCGTGCGGCAATTTAGACACTCCTCGTCGAAAAACGTTCTACCGGATTCTGGAAAAAGGGATTAACAACCAAGCGGTTGTACCGTCCTAATGTTTTTCCCACCGAATTTTTTGTCAACCCTCAAATCTTTTCAATTATCCCGCCTTAAGTTGTGCCGAAAAACGGGGCTTGTTTCGACAATATTTTCTTCGTTCAAGGTGTTTGTTTAAAAGTTAAGGTTTACCCCCTAAAAAGGCTTTAAAAATAATCGTTAGGCGGAACTATCAATTAAAGATCTGGAGCACATTGTCTACCCGCAAAAACTATTTACCGCTCTTTTCACCTTAATCAAAAAAGCGCGTTGATAAGCTCTTTGAGAAATGGGATTCTTTGAAAAAAATATTATTCTGGGTCGGTAACTGCAAGCTAGTTACCGCGTGCGGCAAAAATGAGTTACTCAAACAATAAATTTTCAAGTTTTGCTCCGCTTTTGCTCAATTGCTATCTTTGCTAAGACTACGGCGTCTTCCCTTGTTTTGCCAAACAGTGCGCCGATTTTGTCTGCGTCTTCTTTAGTAACCGCTGCGCCGCCTATGATTACAGTTTTGTCCTTTAGTCCTTCAAGTTCTAAAGCTGAAATTAGTTTTGGAAGATTCTCCTTAGCAGCTGTGAGCAAAACAGACACTACAATGATGTCGGCATTTACCTCTTTAGCTTTTGAAGCAAAAGTTGCGGGAGAGACCCCTTTCCCAACATCAACTGTTTTGAACTGCGCGAGTTTGAGTGATCTTCTAACCATGTCTTTAGCAGTGTCCATTACTTCTGGGTAAAGAGTGCCTATCACAACGGTTCCAATTGGATTGGCCGGTTCCGGCGGTTCTTTCTCTCTCATAGCTTTCAGCCAAGACATTTCAAAACAAACTCCTAGTTCCTTTCTAAATTGATAATCTGAGATCCTTTTAATGTTACTGTTAATTTATGAAGCTGGCACAAGAATAAAAGTTGATGAAAGCCTGTTTTTTTATGGCTCATGCAACAACACCATTGACATAATCGAGAATTGCTTTTAGGTCCTCGTCCGGGGTTTTCAGAGGCTTTATTTTTAACCTTTCTAGTATTTTTGGGGTCATGAATGCGGGGAGACTGGGTCCTAAGCGAATGTTTACGCCTAAATAGAAAAGAGACAGCAGAATGGCCACAGCCTTTTGCTCATACCAAGAAAGTATAAAGAACAATGGTAATTCACTCATCCGAACCTTGAATATTTCTTCAAAAGCTTGGGCTACTTTAACAGCTGAGTAGGCATCGTTGCATTGTCCAATATCTAGCAATCTAGGGATGCCATCGACCTGGCCTATGTCCTTATCGAAAAACCGGAATTTTCCGCAGGCCAAAGTCAGTACGAGGGAGTCATTAGGGGTCTTCTCAACGAATTCGGTGTAGTAATTGCGTCCTGGTTTGGCACCGTCGCAGCCAGCTACGAGGAAGAAAGAGTTGATGTGCCCTTTCATTACTGATTCAGTTATGTTTTCCACCATTGAAAGAAAAGATTTTCTGGCAAAACCTACGGTAACTGTTTTTTCCTCCTTGTCTTGTGTGAACCCTGGCATTTCTAATGCTTTTTCAATGACAGGCGAAAAGTCGCAGAATAATTTGTTCGAACATTCTAAGTGAGTTACCCCTGGCCAGCCTACTGGACCAGAAGTGAATAGATTTCCTTTGTAGTTTTCTGTGGGCTTTTGAAGGCAGTTGGTGGTCATCAGAATCGCACCTGGAAAATTCGCGAATTCTTTTTGTTGATTTTGCCATGCGGTCCCATAGTGGCCGAAAAAGTGAGAATACTTCTTTAACTTGGGATAAGCATGTGCTGGGAGCATCTCTCCGTGGGAGTAAACATAGATACCTTTGCCCTGGCTTTGCTTTAGAATTTCGTCTAAATCTTTTAGATCGTGACCTGACACCAGAATTGCCTTGCCTTTCCTATGGCCTAGCGGAACTTGCGTAGGAACTGGATGACCGTATGCTTGTGTGTTTCCAGCGTCCAAGAGTTCCATGGCTCTTATGTTGATTTCTCCACATTTCAAAGTGAGGTCAAAAAAGTCATTAACGCCTAGTGACTCGTCCAGGGTTGCTGCGAGGCCTTGCTGAATGAACTCGAAGACTTTGTCATCCTTTTTTCCAAGGCGATAAGCATGATAAGTGTAAGCTGCTACTCCTTTTATTCCATAAATGAGGAGCCAGTGAAGCCCATGCAAGTCGGGGTCGCTTGAGGGATCAGCGTTAATTCCGACCTCTTTTCCTTGTCTAATCAGGCCTTCTTCCGTCTTTTCGAGCAGCATATCAACTGGACCATGGAATCCGACATATCCTCCGGCTGATTGCACTTTTTCACGTAGGACGCCACGAAGCCTCACTGATTTGTTAATGTATTCGATAAGTGTTTTTGCGTCAAAGTTCACATTAGTTAATGTGGCGAAAGCTGACTCGCAAATGAACAGGTTTAACTGCTCATCCTTGACGTCCACTTTTTGTCCTTCTAACGCTAACTGCGATAATCCTCTCAGCATGTAGATCAATAAATCCTGAAGCGCACTCACCTCAGGATTTTTTCCGCAAACACCGAAAGTTGTGCAGCCTTCCCCTTCAGCAGTTTGCTCACATTGATAACAAAACATTTGATTTTTGTTCACCATATTACATCTATTATTCAATTAATTACCCAACATAAATATCCCTTGTCCTTTATTAGTAAGGGTTCCAAAGCTTTGAAACTGGGTATTCTTGGTAGAATTAAGCGTTAGTCTGAGAATAGTTTTCAATTTGCCGGTTTCCACTTTCCAATAGTAAAGACCTCAGATTATATTGGAAAAATGAGCAAATGTGATTGACATTTGCAATTTGATGAACCTCCAAATTCTGTGGAGACGTCACCTGTAAATCCTCCATTTTTTAGGGGTGAATTATTTTTGATTCAATTCTGAATCTAAGTTTGTTTAATAATAATCTTCGATTTCTTTTGTCAAATCGCGTATTTTGACCAAGTTAAGTAGCGTATCCTAACCTTTAAATTGGTCCCACTTCAAACAAAATACACAGCAAGGAGTTGTTTTAATTTGAATGATAAAAAGAGGCTTACAACTAGCCCCACGCGCAAGTTAAACCGAGACTGGTGGCCGAACCAGTTGAACCTAAATATCTTGCACCAGCATTCCCCCCTGTCCAATCCGATGGGCAAGGAGTTCAACTATGCAGAGGAATTCAGGAAACTCGACTTGGAAGCCGTGAAGAAGGACCTCTATGCGCTGATGACCGACTCGAAGGATTGGTGGCCGGCCGATTACGGTCACTACGGGGGGCTCTTCATCCGGATGGCGTGGCATAGCGCAGGCACCTAC
>JBEKTQ010000038.1:0-11561 GCA_049515895.1 Bathyarchaeia archaeon
GAACCTGGATTTGATCAAAGGTATAGTCGAGAGGACATTTTCCGAGGTGCAGACTTCGACTCGATATTCCGCGACATGGGAGTCAGTTCCGGTTTTGGGGATCTCTTCAACGTTTTCTTCGGAGATCGAGACTTCGAAGAAAGACAGGAAGTTATCCGCGGACGAGATTTGCGCTGCGAAGTTAACATAACCCTTGAAGAAGCCCTCACGCTTTACCGCCAAATCATCGAAACCTCCGGAAAAATAGGTGATTGGCAAACACGCGAACTCTTCGAGAAAATCTACGGCGAAGAAGAAGGACACACCTCTTCAAATTCCAAGAATACACAAAGTTCCAAGACGAAAAAGAAGAACCAAACAAAGTGCCACTACCTGAATGGCGCAAAATGTACACAGACGATTACTTTACACTCTTAAACAAAGCTGTCTCAGCAGAAATCACCGGAATAATCCAATATACCAATCAGCACGAGAAAATGGCTTTCCTAGAACTCCGAATGAAAAACACACCACTAGAAGCCATCACTGAAACCAACAAAGCCAATGTAGTAAGCAAGATACTGAAAGATGTCTTCATGCAAGAAATGGATCATCTAGAAATAATCAGTGAACGCATTTACCTACTTGACGGCGAAGCAACATACAAACCAGATCCATTACCAGTTGTCGGCGACACAGCTATGGATTTCCTAAAATTGGATCATGCACTTGAAAGCAGCGCAATAGCGCTATACCGACAAATCATCGCTGAAGCACTCAAACGCGGCGACACAACGACAAGACGCATGTTTGAAGAGATAATAATGCAAGAAGAAAATCACTTCTGGACATTCGACGACTTCGTAAAATAAAACCAAAAACTCTTTTTTTATATAACTCTTTTTTTATATAGAAAGTTTTATGACTGATATTCTTTCCGAAAACTTAATTCCTATGGTTCTGGTTAGCTTGACTCGTTTTGCTTGATAAGGCAGAGCTTTCTCAGTCGGAGCCATTCGGCGCGAGTAAAAAGTCTTAAGTTGTTATTGCTTTCTATACAATTCTGATAACAAATGGTACAATTATCAGACTGGAACAAGACCTTAGTTCCTCAGCGTCATGAATCTGGGTGTGTTCCAACAGGTTATGAGTGGCTAATTCGATATTTGAAGATTCAAGGGGTGAATCTTGTTACCTTTCAGGAGGATTTTGACCTTGGGCAAGACAATAGTTTTGACTCTGTCTCAGCCAAGATTAGAAGTGTGTATCCTACAATTAATATTAAAGTGGAAAGTTTCAGCAAGGGGATAGACAAAGTCAACCGTATTAAATCCCTTTTAGACGAGCAAAAACCTTGCCTGATTTCGTTAGCTTTGGGTAACGGTCAGGGTTGGCACATAATGCCTGTTGTACGCATCGATGAAACTATTCAACTGATACATCATGCGGATGCGGACGGACAATGTACTTGGGTTTTTCCTGTTGCAGAAATCGTTTGGAGACATGATTACTTGCAAGGTGGACAGGACATATCGTGGATTGAACCTGCATAGATTCTAAATATGCCGCATAAGGGAACAAACAGAAAAAGAAAAAATTTGATTTTGGTTAGAAGGGTTTGAACAAGCCAGCAAACACAAGCCATACTAGCAGAGTTTTTGCAATGAAGCTGAGGATTATGTAAGCTCTCTCCCCAAAGAGATAGTCTTTCCAACGGCCGACGCCTTTGTATTGAAGAACCATGTTGACAGCAAAGCTCATGAACAGAATTAGATAGATGATGAATATGGCGTAGACAAATTTTGGTACGCTGTTGTCACTTGCGATGATGTCGCCTGTGAAGTATCCAAAGAGAACAATCCAAGGGAAACCTCCAGAAATACTGCCTAAGATAAAAGCTGACCAGCTTGTTTTCTCGGTTTTCTGATTTATCTGCTCCATTAGGTAGCCGAACATAATCATCAAAGCGTTCAAAACAAATATCATTGCCAGCGACCAGAAATCCCAGATTCCAACGAAAGTGGCGATAACCCAGATCATAATTGAACTCGAAAAAGCGTATTCAAACCAGCGGTAGGGATTCATACCTTTTTTGAGGTTCTCGTTGTATGAGCGGTTTCTTGGAAAGGCAACAAGAAAGTGGTCAATAGCTGATATTATTGGGAAGGCTGCTAAGAGGGCGCCTATATGGGAGATTGTGAAAATTACCTGAGGGTTTGGCACAGCAAAGATCATTGGGTTCGTTGCGCTAACGTGGGCAAATTTGAGGTAGAATGTGTAGATGTCAGTTCCTTTGGGCCACTTTAGTGCAAAAGTCAGTGACAGAATGGCGATGCCATTTATCAATTGCAAGATGCCGGCGCCAATGTTAAATCTTTTAAGATAACCAAATGAAATTGGCGATCTGGCGATTATTTCTTGTCTTTCTTTATAGTTCATTTTATTCACCTCCTTCAACGCGTGTAATTATTCTTTTGTTTTAGTGTGTCAATTTTTTGTTAATTCGATTTTTTGTTCGCGGTATTCATGAGTGTTTAATCAGGAAATTTTTTTTCTGAATATGAGAATTGTTGCACCCAGTGTTATCACGCCGATAATTATGATGGAAATGAAGGCGTATTCTATTTTTTGCCAAACGAAACCGTTGATTATCAGTGACTGGAAGGCTTGGGCGATGTAAGTGAAAGGGTTAACTTTGGCGACTTGCTGCACCCAGCCTGGCAAAAGACCCAGTGGCATGACTGCAGCAGAGAGGAATAACAAGGGGAAAGTGGTGAGTAAGCCCACTGACAATGTAGTCTGTGAGCTTTTTGTGTTGAGGGCAACGAAAAGAGAGATTCCCGACCACGCGAAACCAAAGGCTGCGGATATAAATAGAACCATGAGGGCCCCAAGAATACCTGAGGCGATATGGACGCCTAAGGCTAGGCCGATGAGGAGTATGATTACAACTTGTATTATGGTGGTGATGGCGTCGCTGAAGAGTTTGCCGAATAGGATGGAGATCTTGTTTATTGGCGCTACTCTCATTTTGTCCATAAATCCGCTGTCGAGATCGTTGACTAATCCAAGGCCAGAACCTAGCGCCGAAGATGCAATAGTTTGAATAATGACCGCCGCGGTGAAGAATGTAATGTAGCTGCTTGTGCCTGTGAGCAATTTGAAAGTTGGGATGTTTCCAATTGCTGAGAAAGCCTGCGTGAACAGCAAAAACCATACTAACGGTTGGATCAACGAGAAGAAGATCAAGATTGGCTGGCGCGTTAGCTTTGTGTTCCATCGTCCGAAAATGGCTGCTATTTCGGAAAGAACTTCCATCTTCATTTCTATCTGCCTCTTCTTGCGCCTGTTCGTACGGCTTCTTTTCGTTCAACCACATTCAGCGTTTTCCCCGTGAGTTTGAGAAAGACTTCGTCGAGTGTAGGCACTGAAAGGTTGATTTGCTCCATTGAGATACCCGCTCCGTCAATAGCTCTCACGATCTGTGTTAACATTGAGGAGCCATTTCTTGTAGAAATTGTGAGTCCGTTTTCCGCGGCTAAGCCCATGCCGCATTGTCCAACCGCTTCAACACCTTGAAGGTTAGACATCAATTCTTTGGCCTTCTCGCAGGCGCCGAGATCTCCAGGCTTAAATCGGAGTGTGATTGTGTCGGCGCCAACTTGTGCCTTCAGTTCGGTAGGTTTGCCCTCCGCTACAATTTTGCCCTGGTCAACTATACAGAGTCGATTAGCTAGGCGATCTGCCTCTTCCATGTATTGTGTGGTGAGAAAAATTGTCATACCATTCCTGTTTAGTTGAGTAACATAATCCCAAACGTCTTGCCGACTTTGAGGATCCAAACCTGTCGTTGGCTCGTCTAAGAAGAGGATTTCTGGATCTGAAACAAGGGAAGACGCTAGGTCCAAGCGTTTTCTCATGCCGCCCGAGAAGGTTTTCAATCTGCGATCAGCAGCCTCTTTCAGCCTCACTGTCTGCAATAACTCATCGACCTTTTTCTTAGCTTCCATTTTTGGGATATGATGAAAACTGCATTGAAGCAAGAGATTCTCTCGAGCGGTGAGGTCATCGTCCACGCCAACATCTTGAGAGGAGTAACCTATTATCCGCCTGACCTGAGCCTGATCGGCATCCACATCTAACCCATCAATTGTGGCCTTTCCCGACGTCTTTTCAAGCAACGTCGTAAGGATTTTAATTGTTGTGCTTTTTCCTGCTCCATTCGGACCCAGGAACCCAAATACCTCTCCTTTTTTGACGCTGAAAGAGATGCCGTCTACTGCAACGATATCTTTTCCATAGGTTTTTTTCAGATTTTCAACTACTATTATATCTTCCATATCAATCCTCCAATTGATGACAAAAAAAAAGTGTTACGTTATTGGTAAGGACAGCCTCACTTTGGCATTAACACCTTGTCTATTACGTGGATTACTCCGTTGTCTGCTTCGACGTCTGCTTTAATGATGTTAGCGTCGTTGACCTTGACTGATTTGTGCATGTGCCATTTTGCAGCGTCAATCTTTACATCTTCACCTTGAAGTGTTGTTATGTTTTTGTGTTGTACTACGTCTGCCGCTGGGACTGCTCCTGCCACGACATGGTATGTTAGGATTGCTTTGAGTTTTGGTATGTCTTTTAAAAGTTTTTCAACTGTTCCATTTGGCAATTTTGCGAAAGCGTCGTCTGTGGGGGCGAAGACTGTGAATGGACCTGCGCTTTTTAGAGTGTCAACCAATCCGGCTGCTTGAACCGCCGCTACAAGTGTTTTGAAGGAACCAGCTGCAACAGCGGTATCAACTATATCTGCCATATTCCTTTCACCTCCATTCGTCTTTTAGTACATGATTAAGTGGTTTACACATTGTAAAGAAAAACCTTATAAACTTTACTATCACTTAAATTAATAGACCTGTGCTTTACTTTTAGTGAAGCATTAACTTGAAACCGACGTATCAAAAACAATATTTGCAAGTCACGTGTGTATAACATTTCGCTGGATTTCACTTTCAGGAGAAAAAACGTGTCAAGAACAATTGACGAACTCGACCTTAGAATATTGAAGTCTCTGAGCGAAGACTCTAGAAAACCCACCGCCCAAATAGCTAAGGAAGCGGGAACCTCAAGACCAACAGCTACAGCAAGAATAGACGGACTCTTAAAAAACCAGATTATCGATTTCGGAGCCAAGATAAACATCCCAAACCTTGGATTAAAACTCGCAACAATACACTTCGAAACTGACAAAACTCACACAACCCAACAAGTCGTTGACACACTGAAAATCTGCCCACGAGTTCTCCAATTAGTCCAGCTTGCTGGAAAGCCAAACTACACGGCACTCATCTACGTTGAAGACGCTGACACACTTCTCTCAAGCATAGACTGCTTGGAATCCATCTTAAGAGTGAAGATAACATCTTATCAACGGGTTCTACCCCTCATCGGCAAATCATTCAATTTAAAAATCGTCCTTGAAAAATGCGAAAAAACTCCCTGCGGCAAAGAATGCGGACTTTGCTTAGCCTACCAACATAACGAATGCACTGGATGTCCTCCCACAAAAGAATACCGAGGACCAATATGACTGCCTCTAACTCTCATTTTCCTGAGGTCAAAAGATCCAACCTCGAAAAAAACGATTTTACTTTGCCACATGACATGAAGGGCACCTTAAACACTGTTCTAACGCTTTTAAGTTCTCTAGCGCAAATTAATCTAGAACAAGACTTGACGAAATCAGCGTGAGAGTATGGTTGAAACAATAAAGTATGAAATAGTACGTGTGATAGGAAAAGTCGAGTTACGCAGCTACCCCAAAAGTGTCGTAGCTAAGGTGGAAGACTCATCAGACGCTTTCAATCTGCTGTACAGGTTTATAACTGGAGAGAACAGGCAAAAAGCGAAAGTGAAAATGACTTCTCCTGTAGTTTCCCAACAAGTTGAAATGACTTCACCCGTGCTTTCAGAAACAGGTGCCATGGCGTTTGTAATGCCAAAAGAATACACTCTTGAAACAACCCCTGAGCCCTTGAACAACCATGTGAAAATTGTGGAGATCCCAGCAAGACTAATTGCTGCTTTATGCTTTTCCGGGGGTTGGTCAGAAGCCCATTTTGAAAAAGAAACACAAGACCTGTTGAAAACATTATCAGAAGCAAATGTCAAGACAAAAGGTAACGTGTTCACAATGCTCTACAACCCCCCATTCATCCCGGGATTCCTGCGAAGAAACGAGGTTGCAGTCGAGATAGAACAAATCACTTGAAGCTTTCATAGAATAAAAATCGACTCTGAATGCATGAGCCTTTTTAGAAAAAAAGCTTACTGCTTGCACATTAAAGTAGCGCCGCGCAGTCGTAGAGTCATCTTTCTATTCTGAAGCCAAACATAGCATGGTCTCCGTCTTTTTCCACAAGCGTTTTTGCAGTTCTTCGTCGTATGACTCGGGGCAAGTCATTACTTCCTTTTTCTTAATGAAACATTTTCCAGTTACATCCTTTACGTCGCCTGAGGAGGCTAAGTAAACAGAAGTTTCCGTCCCCTTCTTGGCGCTGACCTGCATCGGACGAACCATCTTAAACAGAAGGGATGAACCGAGGCTACCACTGTTTTTTCCAAGATTAGTCGCGACAAAACCAGGCATGAGCACGTTTGCAGTAACTCCGGTACCTTTTAGTCGCCTAGATAGTTCATAGGTAAACATCATTACCATTAGTTTAGTGTTAGCGTAAACAGGTGCTCGGACTTGAGAATACGCTTTCGTCCCCCTATAGTTTTTCTCGCTTTGAAGATCATCAAGATCCACTTTGCCATTCTTCGCAAGTCCGGAGCTTACGTTGATTATTCTGGAAGGAGCGCTAGATTTTAGCAAATTCATCAACTCATGCGTGAGTAGAAACGGCCCTAAATAATTGACGGCCAGGGTTCGTTCAAAGCCTTCTGGGGTAACCTCACGCTTATTAAACATCGCTCCAGCATTATTAACCAGCACATCAAGTCTGTCGTATTTCCTCTTAAATTCCTGCGCGAAGCGCCTAATTGAATCCATGGAAGACAAGTCGCAGATCATTAAATCGACAGAGTTGTTTCCGCTTTGTTTTACTATTTCCAACCGTGCTTTTTCGCCACGCTCTTGGTTGCGAACAACCATAACAACGTGGGCACCCATCTTCGCCAAACTTAAGGCAGTCTCTTTCCCAATTCCAGAGTTGCTGCCCGTTACAACACAGATTTTCCCTTTCATCTCGCTCATAAACAAACATCCCGCCTAACCATGCAAGCGCAATACAAACAGTCGAAAACTGTTTCTCAAATACTTTTGCATTCTTAAGCATTTCAACTCAATATACTATTTGAGTTGTTTTGCATAAGATAGCTCATTCATTCAATAATCGTGAGTCAATGAAGTTGCAACTCAGCAACAACTGAAGCCATAAATGAAGACTCTCAAAGCACATCGCAGAAGCATTTTTAAGAGGCTGAACTGAAAAGAAAAAGCAAAGCTTAGGAAAATGTGAGGTTTTATGTCCGCTCTTGATTTGATTCTCAACCGCAGAAGCATTAGACGCTATGAAGCCAAAGATATACCTGAAGATGTAATGAAACAAATTCTTGAAGCTGGAAGACAAGCTCCCTCTGCTGTCAATAAACAACCAATCCATTTCATAATCGTGAAAGACCATGAACTAGCAAAGAAATTCTCCAATTTGCCCTTCAACGGTTTTATCAAAGATGCTCCCGCAGTCGTTGTTGGATGCGCAGACATAAAATCGCTCTTAACTGGAAAATGGGCAGTCGTTGACGCAACAATCGCAATGCAAAATATGGTTATCGCCGCCTGGGCACTCGGAGTTGGCTCCTGCTGGATAGGCGCTTTCGACGAAAAGAAAGTGAAAGAATCCCTAAAGATCCCAGACAAATGGAAAGTTGTAGCGCTACTAACATTAGGTTATCCTGCTGAACAGCCAAAACCAAAAAAGAAGAAACCAATAGAAGAACTGTTTAGCTTCAACACTTTCTAAGAACAGCGTGCCTGCCCCCGTGGGTCGCTGGTGTGGAATGCATTTCCATAGTTTTTTATATCGAAAGCAACAAACAAGCCATCAGGGTTTCAAAAATGAATTTTAGTACGTTATTGAGGTTTTCTGTGGCTGTACTTATCTTGATTTCTGCAATTTTCCATTTGCTGTTGGAATTTCACTTGCTGCAACTGAGACTACCGCTTCGACAATAGATATTGCGTTCGGAGGAATTTACGTCTTCATGAGTATTGGTTTTTTGTTGGCAAACGCTTGTTCATTTATCTGGGCTTGATCTTTCTCTGATAGACGGAATCGGCGGAACAGTCGCATACATAACTAGTTATTCACTCAATCCGTTAATCGCTGCAGTAATCGATGTTGCAATTATTCTCTGCTGTAGCTCTCTCTTACTTAACAAGGACCCCCGCTAGACTTCTTGAAAGCAATCTGCACAGTATGTGCTGGCAAAATCGAGTGCTATGTCGTACCTAGCGCGCGCAGCCCCATTTGTAACTATTGCTACTTGGTTGTCTGATAATCTTAACTCAATGATCTAGCAGACATACTTGAAACCGCTTTCCACGAGGTAATTTATGACTACAACTGGAAAAAGTGTTTGGACAGATGAGAAAGGTTTAGAATGTCTGCGAAGTAAAAAAGAGAATATTGTTATAAATCAACGTAAATTTGATTTTCTCTTATTGAGATTTTGTATGTCTGCATTCCCTTTGCTCCACCTACCATCAATCTCTTCGCACTAGAAACGTCCTTGCTAACTTTTCCACTTGTAACATCAAATTCTGCACGATGTACTGGACAAATTACAATGTTTTTCTCAAGTGTTCCACTTGGCAGGTAGCCATGCATATGAGAACAGATGGCATCCATAGCATAGAAATTCCCATCAACATTAGCTATGAGAATTTGCTTATCCTTAACAGTAAATCCCTTCATAGTCCCTTTTGCCACGTCAGAGATTTCACAAATTTTTTCCATGTGAACTATTTCGACCGCCCTGGCATTAACCCGACCTGTTGCAAAAATGAAACATTATCATAATAGTTTGATTCTCGGCTAAACTTGCCATTACGTACCTGATATATTGAAGTTCCCCGTACTGCAAAGGTCTTGCCAGTAGCGGGTACTGCATTTTTGCTCATGGTATTATTGGGAAAAGTACCCGTCATGACCCACTCATCACCCGCCCAGTCGCCAGTCCCGAAGACGGACTTCAGCTCAAAATTAATGTCGGGATAATCAACCAACATAGTCTTGGTGTAAGCGGTTATTTCCTCTTTGCCACGATTGGCTATTCCAAGAGGCACATTCTCTAAAACACCATCATCCGCAAAGTAAGCGATTATTTTGTTTGCGTCATGAGAATTTACTATTTTTATAAATTCTTCAACCATCTTTCTTGTATCCGTTACCATCTCAAGTTCACCTGGGTTTTTCCGAAAATTATTTTGTTGTGAATAGTTAATGGGCAAAATATGGATTAGTATTGTGGCGGATGTGTCCGCCTTTTCAAAAACTATATTTAATCTGAGGGCTTAGGTTGGTTTATGCGTAGGCTTATCTTGGAGCTTAACAAAGACGAAAGCTATGGAGATAGTACACCACAGCTCAAAAATGTAAAAACGTTAGAACAGTTGCAGCTTCTCAGGCAAGATCAGGAAGAAATCGCGATGGTGTGTAGGGTGGAGTTTGAGGAGGCGGTTTCCAATGTTGAAGAATACGTCAAGCTTATCAATGATAACGCTTTTGAGGTAAAGCTTCTTGAAAAGGAAAAAACAAGAGCATACATAGTCTTCGTCAAAATTAGGCTAACAAAATCTCCAAGTTCGAGTTTTGGTCTTGTGCGAGGGCAAGGTAAGTATTTTGTGTCCCGTGAAGTTCATGAAGGCAAAATCAAGGTAACTTTTCTGGGAAGTGCAGTTCAAATTAGAAAAATTCTTGAAGAAGTTAAACGATGGGGACGACGCTACAGGATTGTATCTTTGACAGATGCGAAGTTTTCGCTTGATTCACCGCTTAATGTTTTGACGGAGAAGCAAAGGAAGGTCTTGATTGCCTGCTATAAACTGGGGTACTACAATTACCGAGAAAAATCAGTTCCGAAGAGTTAGCGAAAAAACTCAATCTTCACAAATCCGCTTTGGCAACGCACCGCAGAAAAGCAGAATTACGCATACTCACTCAAATGCTAAAAGAATAGATACAATATCGATTAACTGTTCTCAACGCTTAACCAAACCTCGAAAAAAAATGGAAATTTCGGTAGAAATTACAGTCTGGGAACAGTAACTCCCCGGGCTATTGCTGTACATGCTCTCGTATACCGTTTTCTTAGAAGTTCTTTGACTGTGGCTTGTTTCAGGGTTTGGTTCAGAACCGGTCCCAAGTCAAATTACAAAAAGGGGAATGTTGTAGGAAATAGTACTTATTCAGTTCTGGAGTGGTGGGGCTGCCCGTCCCCAAACCCATTTGGGTTCAAAACCGTCACTAAAAACATAGGAATTAATCCGTCTCAAACGGTCGGATAACATTTTCACACGCGTTATTGGAGATATTCAAAGGTGTTGGGCGGGGGATCCCAGCACTTTTTTACCAGTAAACCATGGTGCGGCAAGTGAAGTTATTGGGGTTTTAACCACTTTGAGCATTATAAGTCATTTTATTTCAGTCCAAAGCCACAGTAAGTCTGGGTGTTTTGCCGCTAGTTTTGCGGATATTGCGGCTCCTTTCAGCATTAAATTTGGTGTAGTAGGAGTGGAGGTCTTCGCAGTTGCTTTTGCCTTCGCTGGGATATTAGCTGTGGTTACTGTGGGCTTGGGCACCGTTTACTCTGCCTTTGGATTTTTGGGTCTTGAGAGCTGGATTAAGGAAAGAAGGTTCAGGTTCGTATTTGTCTTGGCGCTCGTAATCTCTGCAATTTTCGCGCTCCTACCAAACCCAATTGAGATAATGGTCTTCACCCAATACCTAAACGGACTCTTGCTGCCTTTTATCCTCGTACCTCTTGTAATTATCACTCGAAACAAGGATTTAATGGGCAAATACAAACTCGGGAAAGCCACCTTAACTTTAGCATTGGGAACGATCATAATAACAACAATTCTCTTCCTTGCGAGCATAGCATCAATGTTGTAGACTTCCAGAACAAACTTGTTGCACACCTTAGTGCTTTTCCTTTTCAAAAAGGAAGATTCAAAGCCACTTCAAAAATTTTTAAGTGGTCATCCCTGAGGTTTACTAGTGCGCGTTGGTATTCTGTTTTTTAGCTATGTTTTAAGCATGAATTAGCGTCAGAATTAGCGTCAGAATTAGCGTCAGAAGTAGCTTTTGACGAGGTCACAAATTATTTTTGGTGCCAGAAGAATTTGTGGTTATTGTGGAACAATAGCGGCAGAAATACGCGTTTTTAGGTCATCACACTTCTGTCTTATTTGATTCCTGGCATCTGTAATTTCAACATTGAGTCTTTGTCTAGACTCAGCAACCAAATCTTTGTTTTTTACCATGTCTTGTTCAAGCTTCTCCAAATCATGTGCTGCA
>JBEKTQ010000039.1:0-11195 GCA_049515895.1 Bathyarchaeia archaeon
TTTTTTCCGAGTTCAATGTAAAATTGAAAGCTTTTTTCGAAGGGAACGGTGTTGATTAGGTTTAGCGGTAGGAATGGAGTATTCAACTTCTTCCCCAGCTCTATCGCCCATTCCCTCACTCTGCCCATATTTAGATCGTCCATGATGGTTCTATTTTGGCTAATCATGCAGCCTCCAAAGCCAGCAACGTCAAAAGGCTTGAGAGATTTGTTTTTGGCCAGTAATTTTTTTTGGTTGGCTTCAGTATTTCCCGCTTTCGCGTCTTCCTTATTCTCGCAACAGAAATAGAGCGCGACATTTTTGCCTTCAAAGTCCTTCTCCAAAAAATCCACAGCTTCATTGTAAACGCTGTTTCCACTACCACCACCAACAATAATGTTTTGGAATGGTGTAATGTCCGGTGGCCCCTTTCTAAGATCTGCGAGAGTGGCATCCATGTTGTAGGTTGTTTTAAGCGCTTCAGCTATGGCATGTGCTACATCCTCATTTAATCCACTTATTGTCGAAAAAACTATTAGGGTTTTTCCTGTCATTGTTATTCACTTTCTCTATTTCGTGTTTAACTCGCGCGCCTTATTTTAAGACGTGTGACTGGGAATAAACAGCTACACTTGCACTGGTGCGCGCGATAAGTAGTATAACAACAGATCCGCCAGTTTAGTAAAATATCCTGAGTCTCTTTCTATACGCTATTTGTTGTCTGAGCAATGTAGACCATATCCATATGCTTAAGTACCAAGTATAGAGAATAGTATCCTATGGCTTTGAAATGTCAAAAATAGAGAAGAGAAAAGAAAAAAAGACTGAGCCTGGCTCTTCAATTAATAAAGGTACAGATAACACTATAGATAAAGATGAGCTAAGTAAACTTAAGGAAGAGTTATTTGCTGATATCATACCTGTGGAATCAATAAAGACTACAAGGAAAGGAAAAGTACCTAAATACTCTAATCTAGCTGCGGCTATAAAGTTAGTAGGT
This sequence comes from Bathyarchaeia archaeon, assembly GCA_049515895.1. GTDB lineage: Archaea > Thermoproteota > Bathyarchaeia > Bathyarchaeales > Bathycorpusculaceae > Bathycorpusculum. Next base: position 980 of record JBEKTQ010000039.1, read on the forward strand.
AAGATGTCAAGGAATGCCTATAGATTAAACCTTGAAAAAGTGTTCCAATTAGAGAACTATAGTAATCTAAATCTGACGGAGAAGAAAGCACTTGTAAGAAAGGTCTATCCAATACTTGATCGATATTTAAAGGAATTTGCACGTACACATGGCTATGATCTATGTAAGAAAGAAGTGAAGAAGACCAAAGAAGGAAAGGAGATCTTCATTAAGGGAGTTAAGATGCTACACTTCCAGAGTATGCTAAATTTAAAAAAGAAACTATTAGCATGAGACTAGTAGAATCTGATATCTACCTAATCAAGCAGAGTGATATACCAATTGAATAGATATATTAGATAGCTATCTTTTATATTACATGAACAGAGCATGTCAAATGATGAAAACACGGATCTTTTGCTTGGTCTGGGTTTAAGTCTTAATCAGGCAAGGGTGTACTTAGCAATACTTAAGCTGGAAAAAACTACGGTAGGACAAGTAGCAAAGTTTTCGAAAGTGCGCAGAGAAGATGTTTATAGACTTTTGCCGTCACTTGAAAAAATGGGCTTAATTGAAAGATTAATAGGTAAACCAACTGAGGTTCGAGCTACTCCGATTTCCGATGCCTTGAGCCTTCTAGTGACGGAAGAAAAAAACAAATCTGATGAACGGTTAACGAGTATGAAGAGCAATGTCCAGAGGCTGTCCCTTAAAGATTGGAAGCAGCAGTTTCCTGGAGAAGAAAGTATCTACATACTGATAGCGGAGAAGAAAGCAATTTTGGCAAAGACTTCAGAACTGGTTGGAAACTCGGGAAAAGAAGTCGCGCTGATTGCAGACAAAACAAGAATCATACCGATTTTGGCTCAGTTTTCAGATGAGTACAAGCAAGCAATAAAGAAAGGGGCTCAGATCCGACTGATTTTTGAAGGAGAATGCCCGGATGTGTTGCTCAAAGAAAAAGTGAAAAAACTTGTCGGTGGCACTTCGGTTCATGTCAAGTTTCATCGTGAACCCTTGAATCACTTCATTATGTCTGATGATAAAGAAGCATTGATTACCACCTCCAAAGAAACTGGATTAGGCGAAAGCCCTTCTCTTTGGACAAACAACAGCAACCTTATTGGTGTACTAAGAACAGGGTTTGAATCCGACTGGAAAAAAGCTGAATACTAACCTCAGAACCTCATTTTTCGTATGGTTTCAGGTTCCAAATTCTTTGTAGCGGTTGTCGGTGGGAGCTCACATTCACAAGGGCTTAACTCCGTCAATGACCGTTCATAAGGTAGTCCAAATTGCAGGCGTAAAGGAGGGTTAGAAAAGATGAATAGTAAAGATTTTTTAGATAAAGATGTATTTGCTGAAGACCAGAAAATTGGCCAGGTCAAAGAATTAGGAATAGATCCAGAAGATTGGAAAGTAACTCATCTTGAAATCGAATTGGAAAAGAACATAGCGGAATCAGTGCTAGGCGCAAAGAAAGGCGGAGTGCGAAACATGCTGGCCGTTTCATCCCTAGAGAAAGGGGTTGCACGCTGGACAGACAAGGGGCTGCAACTGAAAGTTTCAAAAGATCAACTTCACATGTACCTAAGACCAGTAGTTAAGACTTAGTTGAAGATTTGCTATGAATTCATGGTTGACCGGCAAAAAGCTGTGAAAATAGACCATGCTTCCTTTTATTGTTTTAGTCCAAATTAGAGAATAATCTATTGGTTAAAAAGTTGTAACTTAAGAGTTTGAGAGAAAGAACCTTTGGGACAAGAGTCAGATATAAAGTACTCCGCGGACGTTATAATTGCAGCGTTGAACGAGGAGGAAGGTATAGGTCCTACGTTGTCGGAGATTTCGCAAAACATAAGTCCTAACCAGGTTTTAGTGGTTGATGGTCACAGTCAAGATCGGACAGTTGAAATTGCCAAAGATTTGGGTGCACATGTTCTATTCCAGGATGGGTTAGGAAAAGGTGATGCCATATCAAAAGCTGTTAGGTACATAGATTCCGATGTGGATTATGTTGTTGTCACCGATGCGGACTTCACTTATCCAGCGGAGCATATCCCAGAAATGATACAAATACTTCAGAATCACCCTAACGTCGACATGGTTTGCGGAAACAGGTTTAATGGCTACGCCGAAGAGAGCGAGTTGCACAATTTGTTCTATTTTGGAAATAAGCTTTTGGCTTTATCTCATAGTTTACTTAACGGGGTAAACCTGCAAGATCCGTTGACTGGGTTGCGGGCAATTCGCGCTGAAATCCTAAAAGAATGGCATGTGAAGTCAAAGGGTTTTGATGTAGAAGTGGAACTGAACAATGAAGTAGAGCGGAGAGACTTTGGGATTGTTGAGGTTCCTATTATCTACAGGAAGAGGCTTGGGGAGAAGAAATTGAAGGTTAGCGACGGCGTAACCATTTTTAAAAGAATTCTGCTAGATACTTACTGGCCTTGACTAGATCAGCATCAGCGTACGCGATTATGAACATGTATTCATTGGAGGTGAACTGAAAAAGTGAAGTATAGATTTTCTTATTGGGGATATATCCTAGCGTTAATAGGCGGAATAATCATCATTGTGTTCGGCTTTTTAGGCCTTATAGGAAATTCTTTTGGAAGTGCATTCTCGCCGGCTGGTTACTACGTAAGCGGAGCAATGTACAGTGTAGTGGCAATAATAATAGGTATAATCTGCGTAATTGGATCAAAGTCCGTTGGAACCTTAATATGGGCGATAGTTCTCTTAGTGCTCGGAATCATTTCAGGCGGAATCGGAGGAGTCATAGTTATTCTCGGAGCCCTTCTTGGATTAGTATCAATATTCGTCAAGTGATAGCCTGGATAGACGAGAACAGATTCAAGTTAGAAAAAAGAGCAAACGTATTTCTTTTTGGTGGGGATGGCGATGTTGAAATCAGCATTGCAGCGTTAAGTTTTGGGGATGATGGGTCCTTCATCAAAATTGGTTCGCTAGAAGCAGTTTATAGAGAACTGTCATATGGAAATTAATTAGCCATTGAGAGAGCAAGGCAGAAATCCAAGTTTGGCAAAATCGTAGAAACATTAAGCCAATGAGAAAAATACTAGCGTTTTCGCATCGAATAACCATTAATGCCCCGAAGCAAATGTCAACGTTTTCAATAAAGTCACATCCAAACCACAAACCAAGGCGTTATAGCATGGCGCGAGTGCCCCACGCGTTTAACATGCTATATCAGACTGCATATGGATCATGGCCATTTCTCATTCTCGCAACTGATTTCGAAGAGTAGATTTTAAGCACGATGAAGGCAGTCAAAAACAGTATCAATATTCCCGCCGCCAAGTAGGGAAGATTGCTTAGGACTGTATTGTATGAAATCGGGTTGAGATAGGCTCCAAGCCCAACTCCAAACGTGATCAAGGATAACGAGACAAAGTATGATAGTTTATACATCATCGGCGGTGGCCGAGAAGCTCTTTTCGCCTCAATGTGCCTCTTTATTTCGCCTACGCCCAAAACTAGAGAAACGCCCATAACACTGATAATCAAAGGACCAATAAAGCTGAAGCTAGATTGGAGATGGTAGAAAACGATGAAAGTCCTAATCTTAAACACAGACAGGAGACCCAAAAACAGGATGAGTGTAGTCGAACCGACAAAAATTCCCATATCCAAGATACCGCCAGAATAGAAGGGACCGTAAATCCTTCGCCAAGGCCTGAGAGTATAATCTTTCATATCCTCAGCGGTTTTTCTAGTAAGCTCGACTGGGTCGTTTTGATACATGTACACCTTAGTTTTGATATCGAACTCAATTTTTCTACCTGCATGATCATACCTAGCTTTCTTCACAAGCCTTGAGAAAGGATAAAGCCATTCCACCCCGCGATCTTTTGCTGTGTTGAGGCCGTCAAGAAGAGTATGACAGAAAGCACCAATTGCAAGGAAAGGAGAAATCAGAAAAACAATCCCAATAAAAACAAAGTTGTGGCATAGCGCCCGATGGAGTTGATGGTCACGGAAGTAATCTTTGCTGAAAAAGCCATACTCCCTATCCATATCAGGGAGAACTGACCCGATGGCAACAAGCAAAATGATATCCAGCCTCCCAAAGAAGAGAGCTCCGATTAGTGCACCAAACATTATGTGTGTAGGAAGATTCATGTGAGTTTTCCTACCCGTTTAGAGAGATGGCGGATTTTTCTTAAGAGATTCACGCATTTCTCGTATAGTTTCTTTGTTATTTTTGGTTTTTAAATTTTCCTTCTCGTTTTGTTCGTTCACTTCTTTGTTGTGCTGGTCAACTCGATTATTAACCGTTTTTACCAACTGCATAACTAACTCAATGTCTTCTTGGAGTTTTTTTGGATTAGTAATAATAGAAATTGTGTCCCCTTGTAAACTGTTTGCATAGTTAGGTTCAACTATAGGGAAAGAATCATTTGGTTTTTTTATTATAGCTAATGGTTGAGCGGTTCTTTTCAATTCCTTTTCAAAGAGCTCTTGCCAATCCTCTTGCGGGATTCTATCTAAAGGCAATTCAACAAAAAAGGTATCTTCTTCTGTGGAAAGTTTTCTTATGTTCAACGTTTCAGGGTCGATTGCTTTCAGATTCGTTTTCTCAATCATGCTCACTATGGCTAGCCCTCAAACATATGAGCTTGAATTCGCCTTTAAGTTTTTGTATAAACCCAACATACGCAAAACAAAAACTTGAGACAATAAACATAGGGTTTATTCGGTTCATCTTTTTCTGTCTCCAAATTTTTATTTACCTACTGATATTAACATTCAAATACGAACCGCAATTTTTGCACCTGACAATACCTTTTCGTTCTTCATTCAATAAGCCTTTAAATGGGTCTACCCAATCAAATTCACTTTTGCAATATGGACATTCGATTTTCATTCCATCAATCCTCATCTGTTGGGTCTGCTGGGAGCATGATCAAGCCGCTATTAGTCATGTAGATGTCTAACTCTGATTCGTCTGGGTCTATTTGATCTTCTCCTTTGCTGTTTCGTTGCTGTTTTGGGTCGGTTTCTGTTTGCCGTTGAATATTCGGTTAACGAATTCTAAGTATCTCCATGCTAAACTCTTTTTCTGTTTTGGTTTCGTTTTCTGGATTTGTGGTTTAAACTTTATTGGCTTTTGCGGTTTAAACATCGGAAAAGAATTTGTGTCGTTTAACACTGTAAAATAGAGACCCTATTAATCTGAATTTTCAACCAACTTCGATCATTAACGCACGCTGACTCATCAGCAAGCCATTAAGCGCGGGATGAGGTAAAGATAAAAGTGGCAGATGTTTTGGAGTTACTAGCGGGATGAGTTAGGTGATAAACGTTCAAGCAAGCAAATGGGAACCCGAGGCTAGAACGGAACCGGCGCCTAGAACGGAACCGGCCGCCAGAACCGAAACAGCGCCCAGGACAGAAACAGCTGCGAGAACGGAACCAGCGAACAATAAGATACAGTCAATCAAGTGTCCTTCTTGCGGTTATCTTTTGGTATATTCCAAAGGAACTGAGAAGCAAAGCATCAGATGCACAAAATGCGGAAACGTCTTCCAAGTAGAGTAGGATCCATTCAGTTTTGAGTTTGGGCTCGTTTTTTTTTCACGAAATCCTCTGTGGGGTGTTTCATAACACACGCATTAATTGTAGCACAAAAAAAGATGGTTATTTTGGTTTTCTGAACATGACTTTGCAGTAACGCGGCGTAAACTAATGAATGCATCAAAGGTGCGCTTTGCAACAAATCAAGATTTTTCAACAATGACTTTAATTATGTCTTCTGCAGGTCTCACTTGTCGAATTTCGATGCTATTCCAGAAAGCAAAGCCTATGTCCTTAAAGTACTCTTCAACAGCCTCTTGAGAAGGGGCTTCAACAACGTAGAAAACAAGATGATCCATAACTGAAGTCCAAGCACTCAACACATGTATATCATGCTTTTTTGCTCGGTCCCAGACTTCTTCTCTCTTACCAAGCATTTCCTTTAACCTCTTCTTCACCTCAGTATTAAACAAAGGGCAAGACTCGGCAGTATGCTTCATATTAACTGCGAAAGTAGGCATATTTCCACCTCCAATAATCAATATTGTTAACTCTTTTCTTAAAACTTACCATAACTGAAATTGGAAAACAAAAACACGCGCTTGCCAAGCAACATTTAAAAGTTACTGGCGAAGACATCATGAAAACGATATAAAGCAATCTTATCCATAACTCAAATAAGTGATTAATCATGCCGAAACGTCCTAATTGTACAGCCCACATGAAGGAACCTGATAAGGAACGGAATTTTGGGCGATTCCGAGTTAAGATGTACAAGTGTACTAAATGTGGAAATCAATTTAGAGAATTTTTTAAGGAAAATACGTTGAAATTTGTGTTGAGTGCACACAACGGTGGTTTAGGAAAAACTAGGGCGACCAAAGAAACAATGGACCGGCCTAAAACCTATCAGGAAGATAAGAGGTAGCTTGAACTCTAGTACAAACAATTTTTTCTGCGAAGTACGGTAAAGCTCAATCTGCTGTAAACTCGCACAAATTGAGCAAATCCAGAAGCATCAGATACTTTGCAAATTTATTTCGGAACAACTACGCGCGCTAATTGCTTAATCCGCCTTCGTTGTTAAACAAAAAAGAGAGTTGGAGACTTTAGTTGGCTTGGTGATTGCTATGTTTTCGCCGCATGGATATGCTCTGTCTTGTAACCTATTCTCATATATCCATCGTACAAATACGCGTATATCGTGTAGAACCCCGTTTCCTTGGGCGTGAACTCAACGGTGTAACGGGCCTCATCTCCAATTGGAAGATCCTTTATATCTGTAGTAGCCTGCAGTTCATTCTTTCCTGAGGGGGTTTCTACCCAGAATTCCAGTTTCAATCCACCATTTTTTCTCAAGCCCTTGACGGTTGCCTCGGCACTGATGGTCTTTCCAATTGTCGTATACGGGTGCGAAAGCACTAGTAGGCTACCGATTTCTGCTTTTTCGTCGCTTAAATGGAGACTCGACCAACTGGATTCCCACCAGAAGTATTTTCCATCCTTACGTCCTTTGAGGGTAGCGTATACATTAGCTGATCCTATTGCATTAACCCGGAAAACCAATCTGACCTCCTTATTCGGTCCCAACTCCGTGATGAGTTGTCCAGCCCCAGACCCCCATGATCCAAAAACTGATAGGTTGTATGTGTCCACAGAGTGCAATTGTGCGTCAAGGTCTCTAAGAGTTTCACTTCCTATGTTTTTCAGTTTCAATGTTACCCAGTTAGTTCCTTTCTCAATCTCCGTAGGATCCAATTCATACTCGATAGGATACTTATGTTTCAAAACTTTTTTCACCTCCATCATTCTTGTATTTTTCATCCTTCTTCTAAAAGCAGAATCTAGCAGATCTTAGCCCGCGCCCATATTGCAGCGAATTCATGGAAAAAGAGGATTCGACACTGCGAAACCCGCCAAACGCTGCCATATCATGAGTAGTCTCGAGCGCTTATAAAGACACGCAAATAGACAAATAAAGAAGCATACGATACTTCGCAAACTAATTTAGGATCAGCCATGCGCGCTGGGGAAGCTGGAAACTTGGAGATAAGTCTTAAATCTGGTTAGGGCAGAGAATAGCCTATTGATGTAGCAAATGTCTGAAAAAAGAAGATTATCAACTAAAGAAATTGAAGATAGAGCAATCAGATATGTTATGGGCTATCTGGAGAGTATGGGAGAAAAACCAGAAAGATGCAAACATGGCGCTGATCTTGTTTCTGATGGTAAGCATATTGATGTTAAGGGTTGTTTAAAAAGGGAAACTAACATACGAATGACAGAACAAATGTTGATATCTCTTAGAGAAGCTGGCAAATTGAAACAGGATTCTTTCTTTATCTATTATATTTATGATATGTCATCTGAACCCAAATTAATGATATTTGATTACAACACTTTTGAAAAAAACAAAAAACCAGAAACAAGATGGATAATTCAACCTAACAAAATAAAGACAGATGTAATTCAATTGAGAAAACTTAGGTTTGATTTAGTTTCCAATGTACATTAAGGCGCTGTAATGGTCTCGGTAAGCTGGAAACTCAAAGAGATAAGTCTTTAGTCTGAAAAGCGTAGAAGCCCGCGCTGAACGGAAAGACTGGAATCCAAGAATTCCAAGCCTTGGAGTAGACGTAGAAGGAAAAAAGAGGAATGAACGTGCTATCAACTCGTAATGAGGGGACAAGGAAGCACGCTAAAAATACGCTTAATTTGAGGGCATTTTGAGAGTTGGAGATTTAAGTTGGCATGGCAATTGCTACTGTCTTAGAACATAGATGTAATTTGTCTTGCGCCCTATTCTTTGCCATCCATCGTATAAATACGCGTGTACGGCGTAGCTTCCCGTTTCTTTGGGTGTAAACTCAGCTGTGTAACGTGCTTCCTCTCCGGGGGAAAGTCCCTTTATTTCTGTGGTGGCCTGCTTTTCAGATTTTCCTGAGGGGGGTTCTACCCAAAATTCCAGTTTCAATCCACCATTTTTTCTCAAGCCCTTGACGGTTGCCTCGGCCGAGAGGGTCTTTCCAATTGTCGTATATGGGTGCGAAAGCACCAGTAAGCGTTCGAGTTCTGCTTTTTCATCCCTTACGTAGATGTGAGTCTCGCCGGATTCCCACCAGAAGTAGTTTATGTCTTCACGTGCCATGATGGTGGCGAACACATCAGCTGACCCAGATGCATTAATCCGGAAAACCAGTTCGACCTCTTCATCTGGCTTTAACTCCTTAAGGTATTGTCCAGACCCAAATCCAGTCCATGTTCCATAGACCATCAGGTAATATGGATCCAAGGAGTGCAATTGTACGTCAACTCCCCTAAGAGTGTCCGTTGATGTGTTTTTCAGTTTCAATGTTAGCCAACTATTTCCTTTATCTATTGACGTCGGATTCAACTCGTACTCGATGGGATACTTATATCTCGACGTTGTTGCCTTCATTTTCAATTCACCATTATCCACACAGTATACTATGTGGCGCGCGCTTTTAGGCGTTTTTTTATTTTTTTTGAGGTTGTACAACATATTGTAGACTGTTTTGGGTTGATACCTAACGTTTTAATTGCTTTTGTCACTATAAATTCACAAATTTTAAAAAAGAAACTGAACAAAATAGAATAAGTGACATACATGACCTTGTATCTCTATAGAGTCCACATTAACGAAACTTTTTTTGTGGATGTGAAAGCTCCTAATGTGGAAACTGCATTTCTGCAAGCGTTTGCCCATTACCAAAAAGAGCATCCTTCCTCTAAGACAAGTACGCTTGAATCCTATGAAATTTCGATAGTAAACTTGACTCAATATGACGCTCTCAGCCCATAGAGACTTACAAAAACGCGCGCTTTCATTTATGTGCAGAAAGAGCAGCAGTCACCAAGGCGCTTCGAAGCGCATGCACTAAGCACTTGGTATTATTTCTCCTCTGAAGGCATGGTAGCGCCTGTCTGAGCAGAAGCCTTGAAAATCATTGTCTGGCATGAATAGTTTTCCACAACCTTTACACTTTCGCTTAGCCCTCTTCTGCATTCATTTCTTCCCCTAACCAGAAAGCGCGCGCGCACTATAATGCGGGTTTGCACATGCGATTTTTACTCAGATTAGTAGTTTTTTTTTGGTATTGTGGATAGATTTAATTGTTGCGGTTTGTTCTTTTTTATGGCTTTTGAAGGTGTTTTGATTGATTAAGAAAAATAGCAGAACGAAAGTCGCGATTGTTGGTGCTGGCTTTGTGGGTACAACTTTTGCCTATTCACTGTTGATACGCAGTTTGGTTTCTGAGATTGTTTTGATTGATGCAGATAAAGACAGGGCAGAAGGAGAGGCTATGGATTTAAGCCAAGGATTGCCTTTCTTGGAACCTGTTGATGTTCGAGCTGGTAACTACTCGGACTGTAAGGATTCAGACATTGTTGTTGTCACAGCTGGCGGCGCCAGAAAAAGCGGGCAGTCTCGTCTGGAATTGGCAAAAGAAAACTTTGCCCTCATGAGTGAGGTAATCTCGAAAATCACTCAGTACAACGAAAAATGTATCTTGTTGATGGTTACAAACCCGCTCGATGTTATGACATATTCCGCCTTGAAGCTTTCGGATTTCTCGAAAACAAAGGTGATTGGGAGCGGAACAGTCTTGGATACAGCTAGACTTCGGTATTTGCTTGGAGAATACTTGGGAGTTGATTCGAGAAACGTCCATTC
>JBEKTQ010000040.1:0-8956 GCA_049515895.1 Bathyarchaeia archaeon
GTCGCTGAAATCAAAAATGTCGCTAAACAGCTTATTGAATTGAAAAGAAAAGGCTATCCTATTATGAACTCAATTAATTATTTTAAAATAATAGCTAAAGAAAAAAACTGGAAATGCAAACCCTGGTCCATTGTCAATATTGGTACAGATGGGCGGTTGGTTTTGCCTTGTTATGTTCATAATCAGTACGAGACAGGAGTTTCTGTTTTTGAGAATAGCATTAAAGCGGCCACTTCAAGTTTTGATTGGGAAGTAATGCGTGATTGTGTAAAATGTAATCTTCATTGTTACGTCGAGCCTTCTCTTGTGCTCTCATGGGATTTACGCAGCTGGATAGATTGGGCTTTCCCAGTTAGAACGTTATATTAGTAAATTTTAATTTCAGTTGAATTATAGTGTAGGCAGGTGTGTTGGTTGTAACGCGCCTTTGGGCTTAGTAATTTTAGATCCCTGACTCATCTTAATCCCTGTGTTGTTATTGTTGCTGTCTAGTAATAAACTTTTAGTGGTTTTCTACTTGAGCATATATCCTTGCCAGTTTTGTTAGAGAAGAAAAGAAGGACTGGTTTCCAAGAATAGGCATAACAATTTAATGACGGTGCGGTCTAAAACAGCAAGCTTTAATTAAACGTACATCTTACAATTATTTGAGGTTTTTTAATTGAATATTGCTGGTTTTGATGTTTCTTTTCCAGGCATACTTTATACTATAGTAGGGCTGATTATACTTTGGATAATTGTTTCCATTCCTGTTTGGCTTGCTGGAAAGGCTGTAACTGGGGGAAAAGCGACTTTTGGAGATGCTTTGCTGGCAACGCTTGCTGGACCAATTGTCTACTTCATTGTAACTTTTTTGGTGGGCCTTTTCCTCGGAGCTTCAGCTTTGGTTTTCGGTTACATTTTGGCGCTTATTGCTTGGATTTGGGTTTTCAAGGCAAGTTTCCAAACGGGCTGGCTTAGAGCAATTCTCATAGCGATTCTAGCGTGGGTCCTCTTTATCGTTTTAAGCATAATAATTGGTGCTCTATTCGGAATAGTATATCCTGCGCCGTTTTTCCCAAAAATCTAGAAAAAAATCAAAACTTCCAAAGCGAACTCGTACGCTAAAGCTTAGCACGCGCGCCCAACTCGCAAAATATACGATACGTTCAGATCAGCCATCGTATGAGAAGCGTTCAAAAGACAAAAGACAAAATCACATCAATCTTTAGGAAGTGGAATCAGTTCTAAGATAATAAAGATCAGGTCAAGGGAAATCCTTGATTCGAGGGGAAAACCAACCGTCGAAGCTGACGTATTCACAAACGGCGGGTTGTCAAGGGCTTCTGTTCCTTCCGTTGCAAGCACAGGCAAGTAAGAAGCTTTTGAGCTCATGGCGCGCGTGCTTCGAACACTTCTGGGCAATGCTTAACTAGATTTTGAGTCGTTAGGTTTTGGTTACGCGTCGTCAGGTTTTCGTCTCAACCGTCTTACTGCTATAACTGTGAAGATCAAAATGATTTCGGGGACGGCTATGCCGATGGCAAGTACAGGTCCTATTGATCTTGCTGGCGATGTTGAAGGTACTAAGAATTGCACTGTCATTTGTGAAACTCCATTTACTAGATTTGTGTCAAAGCGTGTTGTGTACCATACGTAGAAGTTATTGGCGTCTTGCGTGTAGCCCTGGTTTGTAGCCCTCTGGCCATCTGTGTATACGACTGGGCTATTCCCGTAGGATATTGCTGTTTTTGGAATAGTCATGTTGCAAAAGCCTGCCGCTCCGTTTGGTCCTGTTATTGTGAACGACAATGTTGTTTTGGAAGGCTGGTATGATGTGATTGAGGCGTTGTATAACTGCGAACTTGTTACATTTCCTCTAATGGCAAGATCAACTGTTGCGTCACTATTTGTCGTCGCTGGCACAGTTGTTGCTGACGGAGTTAGAGTAGGTGATGAAGTTGGTGTTGGAGAAGGAGGAGTTATAGGTTTCAGTGTTGAAGTTGGTGCGGGGGAAGGAGTGGTAGTTGGTGAGGGTGACGGCGTCGATGTTGGTGCAAACGTGACTGAGATGGTATTTGAAACTTGAACATTGGTTAAGGTGTAGGAGCTTACCGGACCAACTGAACTTCCATTTACCGAGACATCAACTATGTAATAGCCAGTGTTCGGTGTTATAGTGAAAGTTTGATTGTCACCATAGTTAACGGTGACAGATCCATTTGGGCTGATAGAACCTCCGCCTCCAGCAGAAGCAGCAATATCAAACGTGTTAATCGTAAAGTTAGCCGTAATCGTGTGAGTAGCTTGGACATCGGTGAAGGTGTAATATGAAAGGGAACCCAAAGAAACGTTATCCGCAACTACATCGGCAATTTGGTAGCCACTGCTCGCTGTTATAGTGAAGCTTTGACTGCTCCCATAGTTGACAGAAATACTTCCATTCGGGCTGATCGCCCCATAAGCTCCAGAGAAAGCAGAAATAGTGGGATTCACCGTAAACGAGTTACTCGTTCCAGAATGACTGCTGTCGTTAGCCGCAATAGTAACGCCTAAACCAGCAGTATTCACTGTAACTGAAGTTATCCCAACACCGCTAATGAAAGTACTCATAGTACTTGGGCTAATTGTTCCGGCAGAATACGTCAAAGATGGCATGCCACTATAGCCTGTAACTGTGTTTCCAAAACCGTCAACAGCCGTAACCGTTATGTTAAAAGCAGAACTAGTAGTCTGATTAGCAACAGTGCTAAAGACAAAGTGATCCAGAGCAGCCGGATTAACAGTCAAACCAGTAGTGTACGCCGTAGAAGAATAAATGCCTGTAACAGTCCAGGAACCAGCAGACGCAGAAGTGTAAACGTTGCCGCTCCAAGAACCGCCGGCACCAGAGCTTATGTTCCAAGTCGTTGAAGAAGTCACATCCCAACTGTTACTATATAGGTCAGAAGCAGTAGCCAAATAAGTCTTAGACAACCCTGCCGTAACCGATGAACCAACGGGAGAAACCAAAACATTAGCGACTACGGCGGCATGAGTCACAGTTATGCCAGTCTGGGAACCAGTAATCGAGCTAGCCCCCGTGTCCATGGCCGTAATCGATTGCGAACCAGCCGTTTCCAAAGAAATAGTGAAAGACCCAATACCACCCGTGAGAACAGCATTCCCGGGCAAAACCGCTTGGTTGTCACTTGAAGTAATCGTCACCGTTCCCGCATAACTTGTAGCCGTATTTCCGTACGCATCTTTAGCAGTAACAGTGACGGAGAATGCAATACCAGCTACTTGAGAATTCCCACTTGAAACAACCAATTGCGTAGCAACACCCGGATTCACCGTAAACGGGTTACTCGTCCCAGAATGAGCGCTATCAGTAACTGTAATAGTAACTCCTAAACCTTCGCCAGTCACGGTTACCAAGCCACTCCAAACACCACTCAAGAAAGCAGCAGCAATAGTTGGATTAATAGTTCCAATTGAAACACTCAAAGTAGGCGTACCAGTATAGCTAGTAAATGTATTGCCGTTTGACGTTTTGGCCGTTATCGTTATGCTAAAAGCAGAACCATCGGTCTGTGGACTGTTAATAGCATTAAAGACAAAATGGTCAAGAGCAATAGCATTTACGGTGAATGAATTGCTCGTTCCAGACTTTGAAGATCCAGATGTACTGAGTGAAATTCCTGAACCAGATACAGAAAGCGTCACTGAACCTGTCCAGATCCCTGATGAGAATGCCCCGGTGCTTGTTGGACTTATGGTTCCTAAATACACTTTTAGAGTGTTTGTTCCGGTGTAACTCGTAACTGTGTTGCCGCTTGAATCTTTAGCAGTAATGGTTATGCTGAAGGCAGTACCCGCTGTCTGTGTGCCAATATTGCTAAAACTGAAATGGTCAAGAGTACCCGCATTTACGGTGAATGAATTGCTCGTTCCAGACTTTGAAGATCCAGATGTACTGAGTGAAATTCCAGAACCAGACGAAGAAAGTGTCACTGAACCCGTCCAAACACCAGCCACAAATGCAGAAGTAATTGTTGGGCTAATCGTTCCTGATGACACCGTTAGAGTGTTTGTTCCAGTATAGCTCGTAACTGTGTTGCCAGATGAATCTTTGGCTGTTATTGTTACCGTGAAAGCTTTACCTGCGGTTTGTGGACTGCTAATAGTAGTGAAGATGAAGTGGTCAAGAGCGGCGGAATTAACTGTAATTGTGTTGCTTTTTCCAGATTTGCCGCTGCCACTGGTTGATATTGAAATGCCTGTTCCTGCTTGAGAGAGCGTTACTTGACCTGTCCAGACCCCTGATGTGAATGCGGTTGTGCTAGTTGGACTTATCGTTCCTGAAGACACCGTTAGAGTGTTTGTTCCAGTATAGCTCGTAACTGTGTTGCCACTTGAATCTTTAGCAGTTATAGTTATACTGAAGGCAGTACCTGCGGTTTGCGGACTACTAATAGAACTGAAGACAAATTGAGACAGATTGCTTGCTGCTCTAACTTGCATACTTGCGTATGAGCAGAATGATAACGCAATTAGAAATGCGATTATTAGTATTTGCATTTTCTTCATGTTTCTTTCATTCTAATGTTTTTTTAACTTAGCTTATTCGATTAGTTGGAAATTGAAACCTAGCGAAAGACGTTGACTCAATCATGCGGAATTAAAACCGCGAAGTAATTTGTTCGTATGAATCTGGTAATGCTCCAGTAGTTGAAATCAGAATTTAAGTCAATTCCTTTTTTCTTTAAAGATTGGTGGTTAGGTTTACAAAGGTCACAATAACCAAACTAATTTTTTAAATGTTTTACCCTGATTTATTTTGTAGGCACGGCTTTTTCAATGACTTGTTCCCTCAAGTTTTGTCTTATTCTGAAGGTTGTGGTTTCAACTTCCATACAGGACTTTTTTATCTTTTTGTGCTTTGCGACGTGAGTCTCTAGGGTGCGATTCATTTTTTAGTTCGGGCATTAGAAGAATCTTGGCTCCTAATTCGCATTAGATCAATATTAGCTGTTTATTATAATGTTGCCACAATACTTTTTGCATTGGTCGCCTGATTAACTTTGACATTTTTTACAATCTCGCTGTCCCATTTTCTTTTTTTAGAGTTCGAGGGGTCTCATTGGGTAGTCTAAATCGAAATTTGAATTTATTTCTTTGTGGCTGTTAGGACACACCAACAGCAAAAGGATTTTTAAGAATCTCGAGAAACGCGAATGTTAACAGCCCCGAAGGAATACAGCTTTTGTTTTTAGTTGAAAAGGTACCTGTAATCTTTTTCTGACTTCGGCATTCGATCAACTTTTAGCTAGATCACTTCAATGGTTTAAGATTTAACCGCTAACTGGAACAATGCTCGCCTCAGAGCTAAGTTTTTATGTTGGGTGCCGTTAGAATGATAATATCAGAATTGTTTGGTATTTGTAGCATTAACTAAGTTCTGATTGTAAAACAAAATCTGGTCCCTTACTTAGTTGATTAGGGAGGTGAATTTGAATATGTCAGAAATTTCTCGAATAGCCTACTACTTAGCTCTAATTGGAGGAATACTGCTGGTAATCTTCGGGTTGCTGAGTTTACTTTCAATAGGATTCGGAGGACCATCATTCTTCTATTGGAGTGTCTACTCGTTTGGGTACAGTGGAATTGTAATGTTAATCTGCGGAGTCATAGCGATCATTGGTGCAAGAAGCGTTACTACTCTTGTCTGGGCTATAGTGCTGATAATTGTGGGACTCATCGGCGGTGGACTCGGCGGCTTGCTGGTTTTACTCGGCGCAATAATTGGGCTGATTGTAGCTTTAACCCATCACAGATGATGACCTGTGGAAAACTTCCTGTCTCCAATTTTTTTCCAGTTTAAGATAAGCAACTTCCATGTTTTTTCCGAAAATTCTAAAAATGTTGTTAATTTCTGTTTTATGAACCATTGTTCTGAAAGGTTCTGTTAACTTGATGTATGGGATTAAATCATGATTTTCTGAATTTCTAACTACGTTAAACCTAACCTGAATGGGCACTTATTTCCTAATTTTATGATTTTTTAGAATATCGGAAATAAACAGAAATTTCTAATTTCTAACCAATCGAAAATAATAGGTAGCTCTTTGCCACATTAGTGGAAATGGCAATTGAATTTCTAATTTTAAATTAGTTTTAGCGTGAACTGTGTATTGCCATTTAAGAATCCGGTTGTCTATGTAGTGTATATCAGAAATGCGGAATTTGAAAAAGAGAAAGTGCGGTTTTTTAAGTCGTTAAATCTTCTATTATTGCTTTGTCGGCGTTTTCTTTAACTGACGCTATTCCTTTTTGGCATCCTTCTTTCGATTCATAAGCTCCACTTTTTGCAATAATCTCTCCATTTTGAGCTCTAAGTCTGAACCTGAATTTTCCAACAACATCTTTGAATATTTCAAAACGTTCTCCTGCCAATTTTTCACCCCCCAAATTTCTTGATTTCAGTCTGCATAAGTTAGTGTTCTATTCGCTTTTATGTTCATGTTTGTGTTGACTCACAACCACAACTTTGGGGCACTTGGGAGCGTGCGAGCGAGAGTTAGTGAAAGCGTTCGTAGTTAATTCGAGAGAGAGAAAGATTAAAATTTAACCCCCAAACCCAAACCCATGCTCCCCTACCTACTCGCGTATACGTAAACGTCCACGCCTACGCATACCCGAATCAGCGTCCATTGCGAGGGCTATGTTTATCATTGTGGGTGTTAAGCACCATACACATACGCTTAATAAAATCGCGGAGACTCCAGTCTGTTAGTGAAATTTTATGAGCGAAGAAGAAGTTAAAGGTAAACTCAAAAAGGACCAAGGCAAAATCCGCGAAGGCGCGGGCAAAGTTACGGGCAACACAGGTCAAATAATTAAGGGCGAAGCTGAGAAAGTAAAAGGGAAAATCGAAGAAGACGTAGGCAAAGCCAAAAGAAAGCTCTAATAAAACGCCAGCTGTTCAACGCCTCTATAATAAACCGAAATAGGTTTTCAAGAAAACAAAAATACTTCAGCAACTATTAAGCGGATAGCTTGCTCTTTCTCTCCATCTAACGCCAATCTGAGCTTATCAGACTATACTGTGAATACAACGCCGCCAAACCCTCAGACCAGGGCCTTTCAAAAATATGGCGGTATAGAGTAAGATAAATCAAAATTAATATTATTTCTTTACATGTTCTTATGATAAAATAAAACTCGAAAGACCTTGTTTCCTCTATTGGTGGAAATTTTGAAAGGCGTTGGGTGCGGTTTAGCGCATGTGAATGTTCTTAAAGGCGGATTTGTGAGATTTGAGTACTACGGAGATTATGGTGCTTTGGACGCCTTTTATCTTCATGATTTTCTTATGCAAGACGTTGCGGAACTCTTCCACGCTCGAAGCCGAAACTATCGAAACAATGTCAAATTCACCTTTCACGTCATAAATCTCTTCGATATTTTCAACCTTTGAAAGGGCGTCAATAACTTGCTTCTTCTGAGGCGGATCAACAAAAATGTTAACTGAGGCCTCAAACCGACGGTGAATATCGCTGGACTCCATATTGCATCATTAAAAACAGCTAAGCAGGTCAGGCAGCTTTTGAACATTTTTGAGAACCAAAATCCGCTAATTTGCAAAGCGGGGCGGGCTAAAGGCCAGTCGTGAAACGGGCGGAATAGGGAATTATCCAAACAATTTATTTTATAGCTTTAGAACGGATAGGGTGCTTTGTTTCCTGTTTCTTCAACTATCGGAAGCCCTTCTTTGAGTTCTCTGAAATACTTGAGCACTTTCACGCCGCGTTGCGTGATCGCATAGACTGATCTTTTTTTTCTGATGATTTTCTCTTCAACCAGCCCCTGCTTGGTCAAGAATTCAAGGTACCCCTTCAGCACGCTGCAGTTAACGTTAGCCTTGTACATTACGCGCGTCAGCTTCGACGGACCCCAGTGCGCCAAGACCTTCAGAATATCCACATACATTTCCAGTTTAGATCTTCTCATACATTATCTTTTCTTGAAGCGCACTTCTATTAGCAGAGCTCTAATATTTCTGGCCTAAGCGCGCGCTTCTACATACACTATATGGTGATACAACACTTATATGCATAATGAATTAACTCATGGAACGTTATGAAATAAACATGTATTATTTGATAATAACAGTATTATTTGATAATAACATCTTAAAAGCAGATTTTCAAATGCAAAAACTTCGACATAGCTAAGGTGAATTTTTTGCCAACTAAAGAAAGAGGAACAAAAGACGACCCTTAGATTCTCAAAATTCCACCTGGAACTTCTAAATTCAAAGCATACCGCGATGAATCCGCTGACCCGCCAGCAGTCGTCGTCTTGGTGGGTAAAACAAAACTCATACCATCTCTGTTGCCTGGATGACCTGCATAAGATGTTGAAGAATAAGGGAGATTGGATGCCTCTTGGCAGTGCAGACGACAACACCTTACGTAAGTGGAGGGGAAGCCCGAAGCACCTTTGTTGACTTGTACTACGTAATCCGACTAAGCGGGAGCTTTAATCTGCAAGGTTCAAATATGAATGGCAGCGGAGGCATCAATGATTATGTTTCCAACTCAGGCAGAATGTCTGGTGGAATAGAGGACCCAGTTTGGATAACGGTGCCTAATCAGGCTCAGGTTTTGGGTGGGAATATGGTAATCTTGGCTGGCGTAGTTGCAGTTATTGTTGTAATTGGTATAGTTGCAGCAGTAGTCTTGAAGAAGAGGCGAAGAGTCCAAAGTTTGCCCCCGCCACCAACTCCTTCCTAATCTTTCTTTTTCATTAGGTAGGAGCGCGCACTTGTAGTTGTGGTTCTACAGTCACAAATCGTTAAGTAGAATTGAAAAGACAATGAGTCAGTTATACAAGAGGTGATTGGACAAATGAGGTTTTTGCATAATAACAAAGGTGGTTTAGCTGGGTGGCTCTGGTCTGCTATTGTAGTAGTAGTATTAATAATAGTTCT
>JBEKTQ010000041.1:0-8661 GCA_049515895.1 Bathyarchaeia archaeon
TCTAAGTTAAGATGCACGATTTAGTAAGCATTTGTACAGAAAACACAGACTTACCACGTACATCTTTACCATCTTTGCCACGTACATCACAAGGTCCAGAATGTACGTAGTAAAAGATGGAGGGTGAAGTCGTCCTCGGTTGAGAGGACCGCGCTTCCCTCGAAGAATGGAGACTGGGAGAAGGCAATTCAGCGAGCTCCAACTCTTCAAAAGAAAAGGTTTTAACCGTTATTCATAACTAACGGCATATAAAAAAAAGAGTGTAACTTGGCTAACGTTTCTTACGTAACCCATAATAAATCAATACAACTCCCAAACCGACTAGAGCGCCAGATAACCACGTAAAGAAGTTGTAAACAGCTAACAGTGAATTGGGGGTAGGATTTGGAAATGACAAACCAAGCCACTGTGAATTATTGAAATACAACAAAACAAAGCCGACTATAACAAATGCTATGCCTAAACAAAGTTTGATGGTCTTCATTTTCATTTTTTATTACCAATAGAAAAAACTGATGCGTTACGCATCAACGCTTGGTTTTTCTTCCCAGTTTAACGTAAAACGACCTCTATTCAAGAGTTTTCCGTGACCACTAGGGTACAATTCAGCGCATACTTCACAAGGTATGCTTCTATCTCCTGTGTACACCCAATCAACTACCGTTAATCCCTGTTTTCTAAACCGTTCCACAAGCACATTTAGATGCAAGCCACAGACTTTCTTTTCCATGAAAGAAAAAATAGACCGTTAGCAGAGACATAAACGTCTATTTTAGCTGGCGCCGTTGCTGCTGTTCTTGCGGCATAATTTTTTGATGTATCGGTGCCACATCTCTCTTACTTCTGCGTAGGTTCCTGTTTGTGCTGGTGAAGCGCTGATTTTCTGTGAGGCTCTCATGCTCCAGCCTATCATGGCTGCCAGGTCTATTCCGTCGAAGCCGTAGTCTGTGAGCAACTCGTTGGTTCTGATGTAATCCGCTGTTCTTGAGCGGTTTCGGATGGCTGAAAACGGCGTAAGATTCTTTGCGCGTTATTCTACCATTTGCCTCAAGTTTGTATTCGAAACGGTCTGCCTGAACAATAGCTATTCCTAAAGCGTTTGCAGGTGCCGTTAACAATTTCTCTAAAACCCCGTTGTTTTCTGCTTTAAGTTGGTCGAGAGTGATTACTTCAGGTTTCTTTTTGCTGTTGACATATTTTTTAATTCGATATGTTAAACCCTCAAATATTTTCTCTTTCCGCGTGATATAATCCCAAACATCTTGACGGTTAAAAGGAAAAACATAGTTGTTCCCTGCTGCTTTAAAATACTCGTATAGTTCTTTTGCCCAAGGCTCGTACTCGTCAATCAGCGGTAACGCAACTAAACGGAAGGGTACTTCTTCGCCTTTCTCCATGTGTTGCTTAGCGATTTTGACTTTAAAGATCGCAACTGGAATTTTCTCTGTTAATTTATCTATGGTCTTGTTGATGCCTAAGATTGCTTCTTTGAGATTGGTTTGAAGGGCTAATGCAGTAACGACTGTTACAAGGATTTTAACGAAATCAGTGTTCGTCATGTCAGGAGCATCGGTTTCGGCAAGCCAACAATCAGTTCCCCGTGGACCAAAAGGCACAGTTAAACCGCTTTCTAAGCGATCTGAAGACGTTAATTCCCCTGCAACCTCAATTGGACGAGAACCAAACAAATATTCAGCCTTCAAAAACATCTGGAATTTCTTGACTTTGCAGGATTCTATTCTTTGCCTGGTAAGTCTGACTTCTGGTAAACTCATTGATGCACACCTAACAAATATGCGAGGGTTTGCTTAAAGAAGAAAAAGAGTTAAACGGAGCAAGCTAAACAAATACAATTAGAGAAAAATTCTAATAATTAAAACTGATAGTAATATGCGATTAGTAAAATGAAACGTTCGCAGCGTCAATTTTTAGCTCGTCAGTTAGCTTATACACGTTTAAGAATTTACAGATTGGGATTGAAGGTGGGACTCCAAATTATTCCAGATCATTATTATTCATCCGTTGCAAACATTGATAAGTTGTTAAAGACTCGGGAAATTTGGGCGAATAAATCTGAGCTTCCGGGAGTTGTATTTGATTTAGAGAAACAAATTGAAAATCTAAAAAATATCTGTGTTCCTTTTAAGAAAGAATATGCTGGAAACAATATATATCGTGAAGCGTTAGAAAAAAATTTTGGGCATGGTTTTGGGTACATAGAAGCACAGGCATTACATTCTGTTGTGCGTTATTTTAAGCCTCGCAAAATAGTTGAAGTTGGAAGCGGTACCTCGACTTTTTGTTCTTTAAAAGCTGCTCAGATTAACAAGAATGAAACTCGCGTAAACTCGGAAATTGTTTGCATAGAACCATATCCTCATAAAAGTCTCAGGATGCTTCCAGAAGTTCAAATCATTCAAAAAGAAGTGCAAACAATTCCTTATGAACTTTTTACAAGTTTGCAGGAACGCGACTTGTTATTTATAGATTCTTCTCACACAGTGAAGCCAAGTTCAGATGTGAACTTTATCATCTTGGAGATTTTGCCAAGACTTCAGAAAGGAGTTATCGTTCATTTTCATGACATTTTTTTTCCCTATGATTATCAAAGAGACATTCTTACAAGTTATTTTCAATGGTGTGAAACGTCTTTGTTAAGGGCATTTTTGATTAACAATAGCAAAATAAACATTGTATTCTGTCTCAGTAGTTTGCATTATAATAAACCAGAAATCTTGAAAATTGTGTTTCCAGAATACCAACCGCAAAATGATGTAAATGGTCTTACTTACGGTTTCTATCCACCATTTGCAAACATAGAGAAACATTTTCCAACTTCAATTTATCTGCAATTTCTTTAGAAGAAAAAAGTTTTATGACGTCCCACCGAAAGACTGAATATTGTT
Organism: Bathyarchaeia archaeon; assembly: GCA_049515895.1. Lineage (GTDB taxonomy): Archaea > Thermoproteota > Bathyarchaeia > Bathyarchaeales > Bathycorpusculaceae > Bathycorpusculum. The sequence goes on from JBEKTQ010000041.1 coordinate 2,907, forward strand.
GATTGAAACTCCGCCTATGGATGTTATTTGGTTCGCGGGTGTTTGGCTTGAGCCTATATTATAGAGTTGCTGTGTGAACGTGGCTGTGACTGTGGCTGCTACTGAAACTGTGTAAGTGTGGCTTTGAGCCCCCAAATCTGACCAACTGCTGAAGACGTATTGGTTTCCCCATGTGATTTTTACTGGGCTGTTAGCTGCTATCGTGTAAACGTCACCTACGTTTGCCGCTGCAATCGTGTAAGGCACAGATTCGGCAGAGCCGTTAACTGTTATCCATCCTGAAGCAGGTGAAACTACCGAAGAAGTGAAGGTAACTGAAACAGTTGATGCTCCAGCAGCTTTGAGAGCAACAATCGCACCGCAATAATTGTTTGATAACCCAGTTGTTCCAGCTTGAAAAGTTCCTGTGGAAGAAACTACATGCCACAAATACTCTTGTGAAGAATCACTGCGATAAACAGCACCATCGACCCCTATAAAACCGCCAGACGGTGAAGACTGGGCAGAAGTATCCATTCCTGTAACTGCAACTATCAAGTCGTTAGCGTTTGTCGTCGTAACTTGTCCCGATAATGGAGTGGTTGATGAACCAGTTGTTGAGTTGGTTCCATCAAGGTAACTGCTTGTAGCTACACCACTGAACTCTTCTATATTTACAATTCCGTCACTGCCTCCATTAGTGTAAGCGGTTACAGTTGTGGATGCACCCGCTCCAATTACTCCTAAAAATATTTGAACTTGAATATGACTGGTTGTATCAATTTTTGTAACTAATGCAGAACTCCAAGTGACACCTGTCTGCGTCAAATTGGAAAATATCATACCTTGCCAAAAACATTGGTATGTAGCAACAAGAACGTCACCAGACGCAGGAGTAACGTTCATAACTCCAAAAAAACTTGAGTAAGCACCATTAGCGGTGAAACGTGCATAGTTTCCAACCACAGTTATTCCAGTAGCATGAACAAAAGGCAAGTCATATACAATTAGAAACGCAGAAGTAACAATACAAAAAATCAGGAGAGTTGAAAGAAACTTACGGTTTTTCTGCATTTTAATGCTCCCTTAACTGTGAACTATCACGCTGCCTACTTGCGGATTGAACCAAACTTCTGTTGCTGAATATGCTGAACCACAGTTTTCAATTACATTGTTTGTTGCTGAAGGCGCTGTCTGAGTTACTGCTCCAGCGGTTGCTGCACTTGCGTAAATTGCACTTCCAATTGTTAGGCTCCAGCTTGGGTTAGTGAAGTATCCCTGTGTCATAATGAGACATTGACCTCCGGCGCCTACAGTTTGAGCTGCCATTGCTGTCACACAAACGTTTATTCCTCCCATGTCTGCCGCTGAATCTGCTCTTGCAACGTAGTATTGACCGTTGGTTCCTTCATACAACAGTTGACCACCTGTAACAGCGCCATTGACAGTGACGATTTGAGTTTTGGCATTTGTGATTGTAAAGGTTCCGCCGTCATTTATTGGAGTGGTCACATTCTGAAAATTATTTCCAGAAAGTATTGTACACAAATCATCCTGATTATCGAGATATATTCCTGTAGCCAAGTTTTTGAAGTCGTTGTTTTGAATGATGTTGCTTACTCCGTTATATTCTTCTATTCCAAGTCCAACAGCGCCACCGACGTTGTTTGTAACATAATTGGTGCTGATTAAGTCGCAGTTTGAAGTTGATAGGAATATTGCATGTTTGGTTGATGCGGTATTTAAGATAGTGTTACTGACTACGGTGTCGTTGTTTGATATGGTAAGCGAAATTTGTTCGGATACCGAGTTTGATATGGTCGTGCCTGTAATTTGAGCGTTATCAGCAGTATAAATGTTGATTCCAACATTACCAGAGTTTGAGTAAACACCGCCTTGAACAATGGGCGCATAAGCCTCATAGTCGTAAAAGCCATTGTTAACCGCATTGTACGAGTTGCAGTCTATAAATTGGTTTGGACCTTTAATGTTAGGATGAGACGAAACAGAATTTGTAAGAGTGTCAATAAACGAGCCACCTATTCCTTGACAATTTATAGAGGTTAAATCTCGCATAATGTTATTGTTTGAGTCATACCCTATCTCAAAAGCGCCGTTTCCGCTATCCAAAGCAGTATTATTTAGTGTAATGTCATGGAAAGTGCAGTCAGTAACGTTGTTCTGAACAAAAATGCCGTCAAGACCAGTATTACTTATGAATCCGTCCCCGATTTCGCTTTGAGTCACATTACTTGAAAGATACATTCCATAGTCTGTAGCATTGGTGACAACAAAGTTCGTCAACGTAAGACCGGAAAGTGGATAGTTTATCGGGTTCGGGTACATCCCGTCAACGTCGATATCATTATAACCGTTGGCACAAACAATGTTGCTCACAGTGATTCCGTAAGCGGGACTATTCGTAACCCCTCCAGATTGAATTTCAAAGCATGTATCAGTGGCACCATCTATAACACAGTTGGTGACAGTGTCGTTGCATGTTCCAGAAAGAAAGATACCATCTGCCCCCCCGTTTACTCCCGAGTTAGTTACGGTGCAACTGTCAATCAAAATGTCATGTGTGGTGCTAACTGTTCCTGACCCATAAACGATTATTCCACCGTAATTTCCAGCTCTATTTACAGTTAAGCCAATTACCTGCGTTCCCACTGCTCCAGCGCTAATTTCGACGGCATCAGTAAAGGTATCATGAACATACAGGTTCTCCAAAAGAGTATTTTGCGCTCCGTAAACAAGTATGCCTTGACAGTAACCGCTTGATTGTCCTGCCGAGTTGCCGTTTATCTGCAAGCTTTCAATAACGCAACCTGCACCAGTAACAGCTAAGACCGAATTATTCACACCGTTAGCTAAACTTAGACAAGTTGCATTTCCCTGACCTACCAACTCGATACTTGGATTTGAAATAGTGATTTTAGCAGTAACAGTGTAAGAACCACTGGCAATGGCGATTTCACCACCAGAAGTTAAAACTCCTTGAGCATCATTAAAAACCGTGTTGAAGTTTGTTGAGGTCCAACTGCTGACGATCGAACCGTCAGTTCCGTTGACCGCATAGTACCAACCTGTTCCGTCCGCATGGATTATGTAGTTTGCCGTAGCAGTTGAAGCTCCCAGATAATTCGCTGGGTAACTTGCTGGGTCATACACGACAGCGGATTCAGACGTTGTTCTTCCCAAGGCATCAATAATTTGCACCTGAATATTCACAGTGTCCAAAGTGGCATCCAGACATGTGTAAGTGTAATTTGATTGGATTGGAAAACTCGAATTGGACTTTGTAAAATAGTCGCTTTGCACAACAGAGCCGTTGACGCTCCATTGAACAGAGACAGGTCGGGATCCGTTATCTAAAGTTAACGTGAAAACTTGGCTGTCTCCAACATGCAAACTCGTAGAAGAAGGCAAAAGCTTAGCGTCAAGAAACTGTGGTGAACTAAAAGGGGAACCAGCTACAGCATTCGGAACAACGCTTGGACGGTACAGAGCAATAAAAGAACTCAACAGCAAAACAGCAATAACCAAAGCTGAAGCCACAATTTTACTGCCTTTCGTTGGAAATACCCTTGATAACTTCGAAATGTTTAACATGTTATTTTACACACAAGAAAAAAGCTTCTCAGTACCTCTAACGGCGCTTGTTGTAGAGTACGACTGCGAAAGTAGAGACAAAAAGAGAAATTATTATGCCAACGAAGACGTAAATTAAAAGCGGATTTATAGACGTAGATTTAGTGCTTGAGCCAAGAACCGTTAACGTATAAGGCGCTGACCCAGAGACCACTGTTCCAAAGGGATCCACTCCCGAAACCGATACGGACCCCGAGTATTTGCTAGGCGCAGCGGATGCAGGTACCTTCAGAACATAATTTATCTTCGCGTTTCCCATCGTATAGTATGCTGGAAAAACCTGAGAGGTACCTAACCAGCCGCCTACAGGCATAGAAAACGATATTGAGTTAATAGTCAGGGAGCTGCTGCTGAACGTTATATTCAACATTTCATTCAACGTTTGATTAGGATAGCAGGACCCTAAATTCACTGTTCCACCGAAAGAAAAGAAACTCGGAGCTGGAACAGGCGTAACCGTAGGCACCGGAGACGTTGAAGTTGACGGTGTAGGAGTCGGATTTCCACCAGGTCCAGGTCCACCTGAAGATGATGGTGTAGGCGTCGGATTAGAACCGGGCGCAGCTGTCCAATCAAGCACAATTTGGCCATTGGCATCATAAGACCCCGTGAGAATATCGGTTACTTGATTGTAACTGTATCCAATTAATCCCGTGATGGCTTGAGGCGCATTCCTAGAGCCAGTGTAAACGCTGAAGATTCCTCCGGAGCCTTGAGTGTCAACCGTGAACACTTGGCCAGTCCAACCTAAAGCCGTGATGTTAGAGTCAACCTCGGTGATGTAGAAGTTGCCCCAATACCGGGTGAACGCCGCAGCATAACATACGCCGTTCTGCACAGGTAAGGTCCACACGTTAGAACCACTGTTGTAACCCGTACCTAAATTATACGGTCCCCCCAGCATGTACGTGGGAGTATTAGGACAATACAACTCAACTGTTCCGTTTCCATTAGCCGTGAAATTCAGAACACCGCTTTGAAACCAAACATTCAACGTTAAATTAACGTTCGACCAAACACCAAGACCGTCAATAAACCAGAAATTCGCGTAAGTCGCATTAGCAGAACTCTCTTGGTAAGCAGACCCAAAAACATAATCATTCAAAAACGTCGCTGAAGCACCATTCCTAAAAGACAGATGATTCAGGTAAACCCCGTTATTTAACCCGAAGATTGTGCTCGAAGTCTGGCCAGCAAAAACAACCGCTACATTCACCGACAGAACTGACAGAACCACAATCAAAACAGCTAAAGACAAGATTTTAAGTTTCATTGCAATCAAAAGAAAAAAGGCTATTTATCGCCGCTAAGCAAAATTGGGATAGCCAAACAAACCAGGGCAAGACCCAACAGAAAAACTAAATAGATATCAGCAAAGCTCCAAGCAACAGGGAACAACGGCAACCCTTTAGCCGACACGGATCCTTGAACGTAAGCCGATAGTGTAATGTAAGAATCATAGGTTCCGTGAGCTATTATAGCAGCGAGGATCCCGAGTTTTACCTGTCCGACATTTTTGGTGAACTTCAAAAGTAACAGCAACAAACCATTTATGAAAGCTGGCATGATCAGCCACCAATTTGCGTAACTTTCAAGTCCATGCCATAAACTCCAAAGCAAAACGGGCGAGATGAAGCAGAAACCAATTAGCAAAAAATATATAATGATTCGCGTGTTTTTACCGATACGTTGATTATGTTTTTCTCTATTAGCAAGAGGCCCTAAAGCATCCCTTAAAGCAGAGACACAAGCAAAAACAAGCATTTCCTCCCCAAATGCAATCATCAAGTAATTATAGAGACCATCATTCAGCAAACAAGTGGAATATGACGTGGGAATTTGAACTGCACCCAAACTTGCAGAAAGCGCACTAACACTTCCGTGCACAGCGGAAGTAAAGCTTGCTGGCACAAGTGCTCCTGGACCAGAAAGAACATTCAAATTCAAAAGTACGCCGAAAACCACAGCTATCACAACCATGCCCATGGCTATACAAATTGAGGCTGCGAGACCTATGAGGTTCATGTTTACGAAGTATGGCTCATCGCTATGCGTGAAACGTAAAGTTATGAGAGCGATTGTCCCAAAAAAGTCGTAGGCCATGACAACAGCAAAAACTCCGAGG
>JBEKTQ010000042.1:0-8158 GCA_049515895.1 Bathyarchaeia archaeon
AGGTCTCTGGCAACCCACCCTTGGTAGCTTCCACCACTTGAATAGGTAGGTACAGCATCATAGTAAAGAACTCCGTTGATGATTATCGGTGAAAACTTAGGTTGATATTGGAATCCTGAGTAGTAGTTGCCTTCCTCGCTGGCACCGAATTCTCCGCCCATTTGACCGCCTGGCGAGCCAGGAACTAGCGGAGAAGTCCAAAGTATGTGTGCAGAGGTTGGTGCTGTTGTGTATGGGTTGTAGTTTCCGGTGAATGCATAGTCTCCAGTGTTTGCGAATTCTACAGAGCCGAATCCGAGCCAGTTGCCGTCTATTACATACCAATTGTGATTGAACGCTTCGACAGGGGTCTGCCAGTAACTAGTTGGAAGCGGATTCTCTGGAATAGTGCCTGCAGGAGTTTGCGTAACCGTGAAGGTCTCAGCTGCGCTAGTAGAAGGACCAAAAACGTCGCCGATTGCCTGGGTGTTGGCAAACGTCGGGTTACCTGGGTTTCCTGTTGAACCTGTCAGAGTCTCTCCAGGGAAACTAAAGACTGCAGTGTAGTTGCCTAGTTCGGATGGAGTATAAGTAGCGGTGTAGCCGCCTGCGTCATCAGACTTGAATGGCCCCAAGACTACTTGTTTACCGTCTGGCTGAGTTATAGTGATAGAAAGGCCTACCCATCGATCACCTAACGGCCCGAAGGCAGTAGTTGGAGGTTTGTCAACCCACATTACAAGGAAGACATTCTGACCTATGCCTACTTGCTGAGGGACAGCTTGAAGATACGAATAAGTTGCAATTGTTCCTTGAATATCTGTGAATATCAAAGCAATAGCTAAAGCCTTTTTGTTTCTGATTGATGATTGCATTTTTTATTTTTCTCCTTTTCTGTGATTTCCTATTTTGTCTTAAGAAAGAACTTAAGCCTTTGTTAGTGGAGCTTGTCCTAACAGTATGCATAAGCGCGCAAACAGAAATGGTTTCAGTAGGTTGTTGTCTCGTGTTTTTCTCAAAAGTTCCTGATTTTTAGACATAGTTCTGCCGCCTTTCGGGGTTCAAATCTCACCGGTTTGAGTAAGAGCAGAGGCGGAAAAGTTGGGCCTTCACACTGTTTACTTTATGGGTTAGGAATCTTTATATTATGGTTTATCAATACATAATATTCAATACATAGGTCCCAATAAGGACATATTGCACACACGCACAACAGAAAAACTGTTCAACAAATAAGCGCACGGAAAAAACCAGAGTGACCGGGGGAACAAAAATTTACATACCAAAAGAACTTTAAAGGTTCACCAACAACTTCAACCTCGCTCAGTGAGCCAATCTTAATGGATATCTTTGACTCCCAGAAGAACGAAAAGACAGAAGAAACCAGTGTAAAAGCCCCACATTCCAATAAAGTTTCAGCTCAAAAAAAGTTTAACGAATACTTAATCGAAGCAATTGACGAAGCACTAACATCACTAGGAGCACCAGTCAAAAACACAGTGTACTTTCAGCTAGAGAATAACTTTAACATCCCTAAGAATGAAATTCCGAACCAAATTGACAAATTCAGTGGTATTATGCACAAGATATTTGGTTTGGGCGCCTGCCATCTCGAAATTCAGTTTATGAAAAATCTGTATTCGAAAATAAAAGTCAAAGTTGAATTGGCTGATTACGAATGGCCTTTATGCAAGTGGATAATAAACGACGTATCTTTTAGCGAATATGTCTGTAATGCCCGTGAAAATTATTGTAACCCCCAAGGAAAAATCAGAGAGCCCCTCGAACAATGATTTCAGGTAATCAAATAATTGAGGGTGATTTGAAGCGGTGCGTGGAAAAAGTAAGAGGTGAATGAGTTTGGTTAAGAATGTTAGAATCTTAGTTGTTGATGATGACGAAAACATAAGAAAGACCCTTCAAACCATTTTTGAGAACCAAGGTTACGTTGTTGATTTGGCGGCTACTGGAAATGAAGCCATCGAAATGTCACAGAAAACAGTCTACAACGTTGCGCTTTTAGATATTCGATTACCGGACATGGAAGGCGTAGAGTTACTGAAACTGATGAAAGATAGTGTCCCGAAAACCCGGAAAATAATGCTAACTGGATACCCATCGATGGAAAACGCAATATCATCATTGAACAAAAACGCCGACGTATACTTGATTAAGCCTGTTGGTGCGGAGAAACTACTAAATGTGGTGAAAGAGCAACTGCGATTGCAGAAAAAAGAAAAGAAGTTCAGTGAACAAAAAGTTGTCGAATTCATTGAAACAAGAACCAGAGAAATCAATATCTAAAATTTAAACAACGAGAGAAATAGAGACGAGCCCGAAGTCTCTTTTGATGATGGTAAATAGGTATTAGAATCCTACTTCAGAGCGATTCTTTAGTCTTTTCTTTGTCTTTGTTGCCTCAAGAGGCTTAGCCGGTGTGATATCATTGGAATGAGGGCTTCCACAGCTACAAACGCGATGGTAGCGTAAGCGATTCCCCCTAAGATGTCCGTAAAGTAGTGCTCGCCTAGGTAAACCGCGCTGAACCAAGTTCCAATTGGAAGTACCAATACTGGAAGTGCCCTTCGATTCCAAAACTTAAATGCGAAAAGAAACACAAGCCAAGGCAGCGCAGAGTGAAGGCTGGGAAAAGCCGCGTAAAGGTTAGGTCCAAAGAAATCATAGAGGGTTTTGTATGCTGGCACTCCTAGGCTCTTGTCAACTGAGGATGACAGAATGCGGGTTAAACCTTGATTTGTTAACGCCGGGTTGAGCCATGGTGGAGCAACTGGATAAGCGAGAAAAGTGGCTAAGGAACTGTAAACTAATACTGCCAAAGAAACAGTGTATTTCCAGAAATCTTTGTGATATTTCATCCAAACAACGAAGCCGAAGGCTGTTGGTACAAAAAAATAAATTGTGTAAAAGAAGGCGCCTGTAAAATTTAGGACGGGCGTTCTTAAGTAATGTTGCAGAAGCAAGTTGGGGTTGTTTCCGCCGAAGAGGGCCATGTCAAAGTTGTATGGTCCATAGTGTATGTTGAATTTGGAGACGGTCCCTACAAGTCCATTAAGGGTTTCATATGACACAAAAACTAAGAGGAAGGGAATCCAGTCTTTCAGGAACCGCCAAGTTTTCTTGCTATAGATCGCGTAGGTTAACAGGATCAAAACTGCGAATTCTGGTCCAGGAATGATATCGTTCGCAAGATACAGGATAGCTATTACTGCCACAAAGACAGCGGATAAAAGAACAACGAAAAACGCAAAATAATTATGGCCTTTTTTGGGCTTCTCATTTCGTTCTTGCGCTTCTCCTTTAATTTGAGCCATGATCGATACCTAGATGCCTTATTCGGTTATTGCGTGCTACCCTTAATGATTAATTGCTGTATCAATCTTCCGTAAGATCCATGGAAATCCAATTCAAGAAAAAAGGTGAAATACGAGACAATCTCAGTTTAAAGCGCATTCCGCGCTCATATTTTTATAATCTATATTGGAATCATAAACCCTAAAAAAATCAGCGTGACACCTTGAAATGGCAACCACATTCACTGCAAGTGTAAACGGCTAAGCAGAAAACAGAATTTTCTATTTTCTTATCAGGCGAGTCAAGTTCTTTTCCGCAATTGGGACAGTTAACGATCAAAGCGCACTTGAAAATTAGTCACCTACAGCAGGAATAATCATTCTAAGAAAGTAAAGAATAAAGCTTTATGACTACTGAAAAGCAACTGCAAACTCATTATTTTCAAATTTAAACAGCTTAATGAGCAAACTCAACATGGGCATATAACCACGGTGAAGTAATAATCCATTGAATATCTTATATACAAACCAAATATATCGTTGAATTAAAAGCCAAATTAAGCCGAATACCGAAAAACCTTTTCGCTGGTATGCATCCAAAGATTTGGTGAAACAGAAAGAATATTTTTCACTTTGCCAAGCCATGCTTTTTAGTTTACTATTTTCTCCTACGCTGTCTCATTGCAAAAAAAAGAATCCAACCTTATTCTTTTGCTTGAAAATAAAAAGGTTCTTCGGGTTTGATCGAGGAGACTCAAACGAATTTAGAATGCTCCGCTCGCGTTGGGCATGTTCGCTAAAATTTGCTGGGTAATATCCCAGTACTCAACAATTTTGTCACCGTCGAAACGGAAGAGGTGAACCTGCCTCAGACCTCCTTCTCCAGGTTTAGACTTTGAGCCCAGAAGTTGGGTGTGAACGGCCACAAGATCGCCGTCCGCGAGGACATTCCTGACGGCAAACTCGGCTTCTGGATACTTAGCGGCTCCCTCCGTGTTGGCGGCGTTCATTGCATCGGTCAGAACATCCATGCTACCAGCGATGAAGGGGTTATGTGTCTTGCAATCAGGCGAGAAGAAGCGTAATCCCTCCTTGAACTTTCCTTGACTGACCAACCCGAAGTATTCCATAACGATATTCTTACGATGAACCTCTTTCTGCCTCATACTTTCTGATTTTATTGGTTGTTGCATAACATCAAACACCTAAAAATTAGTTAATTGAAAAAGCCAGATGACACCTAATAAACTTTTTCTGCCGTCAAAGTCCTGAAGGCAACGTTCGCCTACGCGAAATTTTATTTCCGTTTTTTGCCAAGGTGAACCAAAACGCTTCCTGACACAAAGTTCCTTGCTTTTAAAAGCTGATGGTCGATTTTTCTACTCTATAGATTTATGCTTCTGAGATAGTTAGAACGATTGAAGGAATCAACAGCGTTAATCTACCAATTAACAATGAAGCATAGCCTAAAACCTGCCCCATCTGAATTCTATATTTATTACATATTCTGCGTTCATAATATTCATATTCTTAGGTTATCCAAAGAGAAAGATTGATGCCCTATGCCTCATTGTCCTAACTGTGGTAAAGAAGTTGACAAACCTTCAAGGGAACTGAAAAACTATAGTTTTACCATTCAAGCCTATCGTTGCGAAAAATGCCACCACAACTTCAAAGTTACAATTAATCAATCGATGTTATAATCTCCAAAACTCGTTCTTGGGGCCCATTAACTAGCGCTTCTGCTATTCAGGTCAGTTCCAAGTTTAGGATGCTCAGAATGAGTTCGTAGTCGAGGATTCTGGTTTTCGATGATGTGTCTATGAGTCCAACAGAATTTAAGTAGTGTCTATTACTACATAATATACTTAAGCAACTTGCCATTGAAAAATAACTAGAAAACTCGCTCTAATGCACATTCATTGTGCCTTACACTAAACAAAAAACAAATTGAAAAAATCCTTGGATAGAGGAAGAAAAATGTTCAAGAAAATAAAGTCTGCAACCTTAGCCCTAATAATTACTTTTTCATTACTCATGATAATGAGCCAAAACGGCGGTTATGCATCAACTAATAATCCGTCCAGCCTTAAAATTTACATCGGGCCGACAAGCGTACTTGCAGACAATAATTCTTACACCTGCATTTTCGTTCAACTTTTGGATTCCAGCGGAAAACCAGCAAGGGCAATACAGGACACAACCATAGGGTTGTCATCTTCTCTCATAAGTATAGGAACAGTTCAGTCATCTATAACGATACCCCAAGGAGCAACCTATGTCTCAGCAGAGTTCCACTCGACATTCAGCCCAGGAACAACAACAATAGCCGCCACAGCGAGTGGATTTTCAACCGTACAAACTTCCATAACTACTGTTGGGTATATTCCAAGCGTAGTAGCGGTATATGGATTTCCATCCACTCTGCCAGCCGACGGCAATACTTACAACGCCATAATGGTTCAACTTCAGGATTCAAGCGGTGCCCCAGCAAAAGCCCCCAAAGGAGGAGTACAAGTTACATTATCGTGTTCAGACGCAATACATGTTGGAAACGTCACATCAAGTGTCGTAATTCTTGAAGGGGGAACCTATGCCACAGCTAGCTTCACAACCGTAGTAAATTATACAAAAGTTCAGACAGCGATTGTTACAAGCCTCGCCCAAGGGTATTCATCTCAACAGTTAACTATCACTACGACGCCTGTTGCCACAAATCCAACTCAACTTAAAATATATGCAGGACCACCGCAAGTTCCCGCAGATGAAAACTCGTATCCACAAGTCGCTGTCGAACTGCAGAATGCAACCGGTTGCGCCTCAATACTTTCGACTGATACTAGCGTTTCAATAGCGTCAACAGATCCAACTGTAGGTCAAATTGACTCTCAAATGACCATTCCAGCAGGCCAAACCTACTCTGTCGCAACTTTGAATACAACCTACAAAGCGGGCACTACAACAATAACCGCAGTAGCTACCAGCATGTTGAGAAGCCAACAAGCCATAACTACGACAGGCTTTACTCCATCGAAATTAGCTATTTTCTGCGTCCCCTCTATGCTGCCGTCGGACAATGCCACATACAGCGCAATCCAGGTGCAGCTTCAAGACTCACAAGGAAGACCAGCAAAAGACCCGACACAAGACGTAACTGTGAACTTGTTTTCTTCAACGCCAACGGTAGGAAGCATCAGCTCAACCTTAACAATCCCTTTCGGCCAGACACAAGCCACAGGAACACTTACTGTAACAAATTCACCTGGCTCAACCTCAATCACTGCGCAAGCTTCAAGCTACATTACTGGTCAAGCGACGATGACCACATACCTCATAGATTTCTTGCCCCTGCAAATAACGTTGAGGCCAGACAGTCAAAGCCTCAATAATGGAGACAAGACAAACATTACAGCGTCCATAACCGCTAATGGCGCTGCAGTTACTGGAGCAACAATTCAGTTTACGTCAGACAGCGGTGGAACATTCACGAAGCCGACAGATGAAGGAAACGGTTATTACACAACAACCTTCACTGCCTCCAGCTTCACAAAAACAACAACTTGCACTATCACAGCAACTGCCTCAAGAACGGGATACGCAAACTCTCAAACAACGACCCAGATAACTGTCCAGCCGCCAACTTCCACATCCACCTCAAATTCCACGGCGACCTCGAACTCAACTCAAAGCTCCTCGAAAGGCGCTATGAAAATACAATTACTCATCCAAAATAGTCAAGGCAAAGCTCTGAGCGACGTAAACGTTTCGTCAACGGTCCAACCGGAAGGAGTGAAAACTCTCTCAGGCGCCACAAATTCAACAGGCTACATCGTTTTCCAAAATGCTACCGCAGGAAATTACACATTTAGCATAATTAAAAAGGGATACTATCAAACATTCGAGCATGTCGACATGAAAAGTCAACCGTTTGCGGCCACATTGACACTTTTGAACAGTGCCTCAAACTCAACTCACAGCAGCCCTCTTCCTACGATTCTAGTCGCGGTTGTTGCAATTGTTGTAGGAATTATTGTTTTCATCTTAGTTTTGAAACGAAGAGGGTCAAACTCTTCCGATGAGCCTACTTCAACTTTCTAGCAATCAATGCTCATTTCTACTTTTTGTTACGAGAATAGAAAGATGGTGGGGCTGCCCGAACTCACCGCTCTGGAGCTGAATACGTACTGTTCTCCTCATTTTTTTCTGCGAGCAGTTCGCGGCGTAATGTTTCTTTTAAGGCTTGGCTGAGAACCTTTAGTTGGTAGTCTTCTTGGTCTTGAGGATTTATTTCTGTTCTGGCTGGACGTGTTATGGCTTCTCTGGTTAAGACCGCTCTTCAAACGTAATTTTGGTTTTCCAACCCAAGTGTTCGGCTGCAAGCTGCAAATGGCAAATAGCAATACCCATATTGACAGGGAAATAGCTCCCACCGACGATGCTCCTAAAAAAGCCGGATTTGGAAGAATAGGCATGAATCAAATTCTTATCCCCGGTAAAGAAACAACTCTGTAAGTTGACTGCTAGTAAAAGCTTCCTTGCGGAGTGTATTCCAAGAGTAACAAGGTCTATCAAGCTATTAGTTCCAGTTCTCGCGGTTCTGCTACTGACTAACTGTTTCTTGTTAAATCTTTACCAGCCGTTCTAAAAAATATGAAAAGAGCTTTATCTTCTTTGGATGATAAATTGTGTTTTGTAGCGCGCTATATTGGTTAGCGTTTGCAGTAAATAGGACTCAAAAGTGGTAGTTAATGACTGAAAAAAGGAATTACTACGAGATTCTAGGTGTTCCGAAGAATGCGTCCAAAGACGCGATAAAAGACGCCTACAGGAAACTAGCGCTGCAATATCATCCTGACAGGAACAAGTCT
>JBEKTQ010000043.1:0-7427 GCA_049515895.1 Bathyarchaeia archaeon
TGAAGCTTTCGGATTTCTCGAAAACAAAGGTGATTGGGAGCGGAACAGTCTTGGATACAGCTAGACTTCGGTATTTGCTTGGAGAATACTTGGGAGTTGATTCGAGAAACGTCCATTCTTACGTAATTGGTGAACACGGAGACAGCGAAGTGCCAGTTTGGAGTCTTGCGAACGTTGCTGGAATCCGGCTAAAAGAGTATTGCCCTCTGTGCAATGTCCCGTACAAAGAAAGTGTTTTCGATGAACTTTTCGTGAAAGTGCGCGACGCAGGGAAAGAAATCATAAGACGCAAAGGCAGAACAAACTACAGCATCGGTTTGAGCCTGACAAAGATAGTTGAAAGCATAGTTCGCAACGAGAATTCTATTTTAACCGTTTCTTGTTACCTTGAGAACTATCATGGAATAGGGGATGTGTGTCTAAGCGTACCTGTTGTGGTCAACAGAGATGGCGTGAAGAAAATAATTGATCTGCCGCTTGATGAGAAAGAAGAGGAAGCGTTCCGAAAGTCTGCTGAGGCCGTCAAGGAAATCAACAAGTCGCTCGGTTTATAACCCAGCCCCTTTTTTCAAGACCTAAAGCAGAGACAAAGTTGAGCTGAAAGCGTTAGCGAAATAAATTGGATTTGAACCTGAAGCAAGATAGGTCTCTATGGATTTGAACCCACGCGGTCTTTCGAAACCTCGAATCTGCCATTAATTTCAATTTATTGGAAATTTGACGTTGAATTGTGTTCCTTTTCCGAGTTGGCTTTCAACAGTTACTTTACCATCTAATGCTTCAGTAAGCTTCTTTACAATAGCTAATCCGAGGCCTTGACCTTTAGCTTTAGTAGTGAACAGCGGCTTGAAAAGTTTGTCCTTTACGTCGTCAGGTATGCCTTGGCCTGTGTCGGAAACTGTGACAATAACCTTATTGGCATTGCACGTCGCTGTTATAGCTATTTTTCCACCGTTAGGCATTGCCTGGGCAGCGTTTGAGGTCAAATTTGTAAGTATCCTCTTTAGAAACAATGGGTCACTGTTGATTTTCGGTAACCCTGGTCTTACATTGGCTGAAACGGTTATGTTCTCTGGAATATTCATTGTCGATAAGACATTTTGGACGGTTTTTTCAAGATCTACTTTTTGTAATTGAGGCTTCGCGGCTTTCGCAAAGTCTTGCAGGTCTAGCACAATCTTGTTCACATAGAGTAGCTGTTCCTCAATGTAGCCGATGCTTTCCTTTATATCGTTCTTCTCATGGGTATTAGGCAACGATTCAAGGCTTGTCCGAGCCAAATAAAGTTCGCCGGTTATAGATTGGAGTGGATTACGAATATCATGCCCAACCATGCCCGCTGTTTCGCCAATAGCCGCAAGACGCTCAGAGTCTCGAAGCTTTTGGGTCCGCTCCTCAACCAACGCTTCCAAATGTTCTGAGTATGTCTTCAACTTTTTTCCATTTTCTTCAAGCATTTCAAGCATTTTGCTGTTACCTAGGGCGACCGAGGCAATTTCCCCAAAAGCCGACGCCATTTCAGCGTCCCTCTTCGTGAATCCACCTGTTTTATTAGCCAACCCAATTACCCCGACCGTTCTATGTTCAATCGTCAATGGTGCAAACATTACGTTCTGGAGTAGCACGTGACCTTCGGGTGAGAATTTTTGCCATTCACTTTGGGGAAAATCATTTTCAATTGCTACTTTTCCAGAGTTATACACTTCACCGCGGAGTCCTCGAATAGGCATGGGAAGAGAGGGATCAACCGTGCAGGGAAGCCCTCCTGAATCCAAGAACAAGACTTCGTTTTCTTTTCCGTCGTCACTCAAGAGGGCAACATAGCCTGCTGTTGCCCCGATTAATTCTTTGCAGGCGTCAAATATCGCTCGCGCCGAATACTGGAATTCCTTGTGCTGCAGAACTGCTCTTGATCCCTTCAATAGGGCTGAAATCTCAGATTCGCGTAGCTGTGATTCTGCGAGAGTGATAGATAACTCTTGTTCAATTTTTTTGCGCTCGGTAATGTCCTCGAAGACTGCTGCAAAATAACCTTTTGCTGGGCAATAAACTGAAACACTTAGCCACAGGCTTAAGGGCTTGAAGAATACATCAAACTTCTCTATTTGACCTGTGAGCGCGACTCTTCCGTAAATTTCAAAAAGTTCCGGATTAGCGGCTTTAATTCCAGGTATCGCTTTTGTCACTTTCTTTCCCACAACAAGGTCTCTTTTTAAGCCTGTTATTTTTTCAAAAGCATCATTAATTTGAAGATAGACAAAGTCAACTGGCTTTCCTGCATCATCAAATATCATTTGGCAATAAGCAAAGCCATCTATCATGTTGGCGAAAAGAGAGCTATATTCCGCCTCACTTTTCTTCAAAGCTTCTTCAGTTTTCTTGCGTTCAGTAATATCGCTAAACATTGATATGTTAGCTACGTGCTTTCCGTTCTCGTCAAATAATGGTGACGCATTACAAGCTGCCCACAGAACAGAGTCGTCTTTGCGGCGAAACTCAAATTCTCTGTACTGAATCTGTTCATTTTCCAAGTCTTTTCTTACCTGCAAAGCTTGTCTTCTTTGTTCTGCTTGAGACATGAGCTCAAAACTCGATTTCTTAAGAAGTTCATCGGTCGAGTACCCAAACATTTGAGCTAGCCTATTGTTTACAAAGATGTGGGTACCATCGGGTTTAGCGATGACTATACCTTCGGCTGCAGTCTCAACAATTGTACGATACTTTTGCTCACTTTCAGCCAATGCTTCTTCAGTTTTCTTTCGTTCAGTGATATCTTTCAAGATGGATAATAAAGTCTCAACATTACCGTTAACGGAAAACTCGGGAACAATGACATATTGATAAATTTTAGTCCCTTCTCGACCTGGAAATTCAACTTCTCCTTTTTGTTCCCTGCCAGTTTCAAATACATTTTGAAGAATTTGGGTCCATGTTTCGGCGAATTTTCCTGGCAACTGTATTTCGTGGTTTGTTCTGCCCACGAAGTTCTTCAGAGCTAAGCCAGTTGTTTTTTCAAAAGCTGAATTGATGAACAAGTAGCGCAGGTTTTTGTCAACCCTTGCAATTATGTCCGGGGAGTTTTCTGCAAGTGTTCTGTACTTTTCTTTTTCGCCGCGCAATTCATATTCATGTTTTTTCAGCATATCGACATCTATGAAGGATAAAACGGCGCCATCTATCCTGTTATCTTCAGTTATGTATGGTCGAACTCGCATTTCATAAGAGCGTCCCTTCTCGTCACTGACCTCTTTATTCACTGCGCCGAGCGTTGTGATTACTTCTGAGATGGTTTTCTCTAAATCAGGAATTGAAATGGCAAGGCGCAAGTTAGATATTGGAAGGCCGATGTCCGAAGGACCGAGATTAAGAATTCCTTGAGCGGACGGTGTAAAAAGTCTAATCTTGAGTTTGCTATCAACCATTACTACCGCTGGATCAACGTTCCTAGTTAGGTTCGATTGGTCGTCGTTTAGTCTGGCGAGAGCTCGGTTTCGGTTTTTCATTTCGTCATTCAAAGTGGTTAATTCTTCGTTACTCGATTGGATTCTTCCTTAGCTGTTTCCAATTCCTCGTTCGTACTTTGCAGTTCCTCATTGCTTGACTGTACTTCCTCCATAGCCGCCCTGAGCTCTTCATTGGTTGCTTCTTGGTTCTCGATGACGGTCTGTAAATACTGCTTAGAAGATTCCAATTCTTTTTTGAGAACACGAATTTGGCTACTCTTAACGTTCTCGCGTCCTTCCGGTGTAGCAGTAAGCTCGATGGTCTGACGAAGATGTGCAGCAGCTGAACTGACATCTTCAAACATTACGAGGAAGAATGGCTCTGCGTATTCAACGACGCGTAACGGTATTACCTGAATATTAATTGTTCTCGGTTGATCCCCATATTGAAAGCGTACAGCTTCTTCTTTTATAGGCTTATTCTCTTTTTTTGCCCTATAAACAGCTGTTTGGACTTCTGCCCTCAACTCCTTCCGAATCAGCTTTGCCAAATTCAAACTCGCCTGCCCTGATTCGGGAGAAAGGTAAGCTGTTACATTTCCCCGAAAAACAAGAATGTCTAAGTCATTGTTGACTAGCAGTGCCGCAGGAACATATTCCGTTATTAGTAGTCGATCAACTTCATCCCGTAAAAGAGAGGCTGGATCTTTTTTAGCAGGCTCCTTGAAAGCTGTTTTTCTAGAATAAGGAACGGTCGATGCGAACCCGAAATTAACACGAGGTTCCGCCCTCTTTTTCACGTAAACAAAACTCTTTTTGAATACTGGTTCAAAAAGGGTCGTGGATTTGCCAATGCTTTCAGATTCACCTAGAACAAGAAAACCGTTTGGCCTCAACGCGTAATGCAGAATTGATATGATTCTTTCTTGAAGTTGCAAGTCGAAATAGATGAGCATATTCCTACAACTAATGAGACTTAGGTTGGAGAACGGAGGGTCTGCGGTTAAGTCTTGTTTCGCAAATATGCACTTGTCACGAATGAATTTCGCAATTTGATAGCTTCCGTTGAAACTTGTAAAGAAGCGTTTCAGGCGACCCTCGGAAACATCAGATTCTATGCTCTTTGGGTATATTCCTTGTCGGGCCTTGTCAACGTTCTTTTCGTTCACATCAGTCCCGAAAATCTGAACCTGAAGGTCACCTGCGCCTTTTTCTTCGAGAAATTCTTGAAGTGCAATGGCGAAGGAGTAAGCCTCTTCGCCCGTGGAGCAGCCTGGAATCCAGATTCTAACGGGTTCTTTTGATGCCAAGTTTTTTAAGAGTTCAGGAAACAGTTTTTCTTTCAAAATTGAAAAGGTATCGGGTTCTCTGAAGAAGCTTGTTACGCCAATTAACATGTCGTTAAATAATGCTTGTAACTCAGCGGGATGTGTTCCTAAGTATTCGGCGTATTTTGTAATGTTTTCAACGTGGTTAATTACCATGCGGCGTGTAATTCGCCTATTGATGACTGTTTCCTTGTAGTGAGAGAAATCTACGTTGAATGACAGTTTTAATAATGTGAAGATTCTCCGCAAACCCGTTTCTCTTCTTCCTTTGGGTTCCTTGTGCACGATTTCAGCTCGAACCAGCTGAGGGTGTCTGGCAATCCTTGAAATCTCTTTTGCAATCTTCTCTGGGAAAAGGATGAAATCGACGGATTCAGCTGAAATGGCGCTTTGGGGCATCCCCGCGTACTGGGCGGATTCTGGGTCTTGCACGAAAGTGATTCCCCCCTCAGCTCTTACGGCTTTTAACCCTTCGGTTCCGTCAGTACCAGTTCCCGAAAGCACAACTCCTATGGCTTGAGTTTTGCGTTCTTTGGCGAGGGAACTTAAGAAAGCGTCGATGGGGCGCAGAGACTTACCTTTTGGGTTGAGCTTTAGAAAGCCCTCTACTAAGGTCATGGTTGATCCTGGCGGAATCACGTAAACATGATTGGGTTTAACATGCATCCCATCCTCAACTTGGAGAACAACCATTTTGGTGAATCTTGAAAGAATGTCAGTCAACATGCTTTCTTGACTTGCGGCAAGATGCTGAATTATCACGAAAGCCAAACCTGTATCAATGGGCAAAGACTCAAGCAAATCCTTAAACGCTTCTAAGCCGCCTGCAGAAGCGCCAATTCCAACAATCGGAAACTCTGTGACTTTGTTATCTAAAGAGGCCTGCTTATTCGAAATCCTTTTTCCGTCTGCACCCGTAGACACCACATCCAAAAAACATGTTAAACTATAACATGATTTCCTCAAAAATATGTTGCTAGCATGATTTATGTTTTGTTGAAATTGCGCTAAACAATCGTTTAGGATTGCCCGCTGAAAAATGGTTGATTGTCAAGGAAACCTATACAAAACAGAAAATTCTGCTTTAACAAGACATGCATACAAATCTTCAAATTTGTTTTGCTATGTTTCTTAATTTAAAACTAGATATAATTGTGAAGTGATGCGGGATATGAGATTTGAACCGTGCTTTGAGTGGAGATGTTTCCCGCACCACTCCTTTTTTTCTAACTAATTTTTGTTGGAACAAAAGTTGATTAAGGGTTTCAGAGGGGTTCTTTTTTCTGGATTACGAAACCAGATGTTGGTTGGAACTATCAAGCCAAACTGTTACTGTTTCAGTTTTCCTGCTCCATTGCATTTTGGGCATAGTTTTCTAGAATCACCCGTACCTATTGTACCCTTACCATGGTATTCAGGGCACGTGACTAGCCAATCTTCATCACTCTCATAGTACGTCCGGGGCACGGAATTAATCTTGCTAAATATCCTCTGGGCTTTCCGGTTTCTTCTTGTCTGTTTAAGTGTTTAGATTTTAGCACGCGCTTGCCAAGCTACACTTAGAAGCTGCTGACAAAGCCATCATGAAAACGATATATAGCAATGTTGCTCATAACTATAAGAAGTGTAATTATGCCTAAATGTCCGAATTGTACTGCCCATATGAAAGAACCTGATAAGGAATGGAATTTTGGGCGATTCCACGTTAAGATGTACAGGTGTACTAAATGTGGTAATCAATTTAGAGAATTTTTTAAGGAAAATACGTTGAAATTTGTGTTGAGCGCCCACAACGGTGGTTTAGGAAAAACCAGGGTGACCAAAGAAACAATGGACAGGCATAAAACCTATGAAGAAGATAAGAGGTAGCTTGAACCTAGTACAAACAATTGCGAAATTCTTTAGCTGGCACAAATCTACTTACCTTTGAGGAAATAAATGGGAATCAATTTTTCTAAAGTCTTTTGCTTACCTCTAAAAATCTTGGCGCATCTTTCTCAATTGGTTTAAGCCTGTAGCCCATACTTCTAAAGAAACCCGCTGCTTCTTCACTGTAGGGGTCACAACATGCCTTCATCGTAGTAGCACCATGCGCTTTAGCGTTTTTCTCTATATGAGACAGTAGTTTTCTACCATATCCTTTACGTTTTTCCCCGATTGCAGTGTGGATTTCTTCTAAATAACTGTAAAGTTGGGTCTTGGCCCAAGAAACAATTTTTCCATTGACAAAAAATCTAAAGGTCACTTCGTCATCCTCTTCGCTTTCTTCTTGTGTTTCAAGTATTCTTTCATTTGCAAAATTTTCTAGATGTTTCTCGCTCATTTTGAATCGTTCTATTCCTTTAATTAGAATGATATGACGAAGGTTAATTGGTTAAAGCCGACTATTATGCATAAGAACTCCATTTGACAATGTATTGGCTGCCGCTGCCTATAAGAAGACACTATCTGAGTTTATTTCTAAGAAACATAGTTATTTTTACATGGCTTACCGTGTTTGCTATGGTTTATATTTCAGTTTTGACTATTCTCTTTTTTGAGAGCGATGTTTTATGGCTATATTTTTAATAGTTTCTAGGCATTCTCCTGAGAACTGTCCGATAAACAATGAGAAAATGAAAAAAATAACACTAGAGTTACCAGAAAAACTAGGCGC
>JBEKTQ010000044.1:0-7239 GCA_049515895.1 Bathyarchaeia archaeon
AAAGCATACCGTCCCCGCAATTCCGACATCGGTAAACTTCAAAAGGCAGCAAAGATTTCGCGCCCTCATCTTTTGGCAATAGATGACCACATTTCACACAATGGAGTTTCATGCTTTCTCACATATCCTAAAACTATAGTCGTTAACCGATTTTATATTTTTTTTCTAATTCGTCACGAATGTTAACACGCGTTTGTGACACTTTGATATTAGTCCAAAACAGAAACAATTTGCGTAATTTGGTGTTTTTTATTTTTGTTTTGTTGAGAGAGAGTTAGATAGAGAGAAAATAAGTAGAGTTTGGGTTTGGGTGATCAAATTTTAATCCTCTCTCTCGAACCCACTGCTACCCCCCTGTTGCATCACTCACACTGAACATCATTCAGTCACACTTACTTCATCACTCAAATCCTCACTGCCACTCAGTCACTCACACCTACATACTCACTCTCACCCGGACGGCAAGCAGGCATGCATCTATGCAGGTGAGCATGTAGCCGAGCAGCAGGGCACACACAGACAAGAAAAGCAATAGACACCTGAGGCACTTTTTTTCTTGTTCGTAAGGAAAGAGGCTAGAACAGGAATTGAGGTGGTTAGCTTACTGAAGCCAATAATATGAAAACGGAGTTTAGTTGTTTAGAGATAAATGGGAGGGTGAAGGCTGCATAGAGATGGATTAACTGGAGTCTTCATCCCGTGGCGTTATACGTGCCAAATACTTCTGGGTGTATTATTTGTGCCAAATCTTCTAGACCGTAAATGACGTCGGGACCGCCTAGGGTGATCAGGTCTTCGTTGACGAGGTATATGCGGTTATTTTGGATAGCCCTTATTTCGTTCCAGCCCGGTCTCTGGATTACCACTTGTGGAGTGAGACCCGCCAAGCTGGACATTATGCCGTTGGAAATTATGATTATTTGGGGATTCGCAGAGACTATTACTTCGCTTGATGTTGTTACGTATTGTCCTTGCCAGCCCGCAAAAACGTTAATGCCGCCCGCCATAGAAATCAAATCGTTAACGAAAGAAGAGCCGCCGTAGCTGCCAAAACCTGTACTATCGAAATAGTATTCAACGTAGACACTTGTTTTGTTTAATTCTTGCACTTTGTCAACGATGGCTGCTGCACTGCTGGTGAGATTCGCGACGAGTGTTCGTTGTTCACTTATTTTGCCCGTGGCGTTTCCGACTAAAGCGATGTCGTTGAGTACACCCTTGAACCCTATTGGAGATAGCGTCATAACGTTAATGCCTAGACTTTCTAGCGCTTGGGCTGTTGGGTCTTGGTATCCACCCGTGCCTAAAACCAAATCAGGTTGTAGAGATTTGATTTCTTCGATGCTTACTTGACCAAAGTTGCCCACCACTGACACGTTGTTTGCTGTGAGCCAGTTTTGAATGTCTTGTGGGTAGCCGTCATAGGAGACAGATCCGACTATTCGGTTTTCTAGGCCGAGTGCAAAGAGTATTTCTGTGCAGCTGGGGGCTAAGGACACGATTCGGTTCGGGTAGCTTGAAAGAGTTATGGCTCTTCCTATGTCGTCGACAACGCGCACCGGTAAAGCGGCAACGGTTTTTTTGGGTAGTTGAGTGGTGAAGAAAGCAGCAGTTACAATAACCGCTATCAGTATTACGCCTACTATGGTTAGTTTGGTTTTGTTCATTTTTTCAACCTTGGTTGGATTATCCAACCAATGTGAATATAAAACTTTGCATATTATGCAGAGAAAAGAGTTTTAGCCAGCGCTACAAGTACTAACAATTGGCTTGAACTGATGAAAATAGTTAAGCTCAACGAAAGCCTAGAGAAGGACTTTTGGAAATACGTGTACGAGGATCCGCTGATAGTTATTTTTTCATTCATGACTTCAGGCGGCATAGAGCGATAAGCGAGTTCCACTTAGTATTGAATGAAAGGGAAGAAATTCTAGGTTTATCCCTGAACTATAATAGCCATCTTGTACAACTGAGAGGAACAGAAGCAGCTATCTGTTTAATGCTAGATGAACTCAACATCGGGAACGCCTACCTGCAAGTACCCGTCGAATACGAACAAGTCGCTCTGAGCAAACATCCTTCATTCGTTTCCAAAGTGATTATAATGCTAATGTCCATCAAGAAAGGAAGCGAAAACATAAGAATATCAAAAACGCCTGAAAAATTATCTATTGAAGATTCAACGGAAATTTCAGACTTGCTGAGCCAGGCAAATCTAGCGCTATGGGGTGGCTCTGTTGAAGAGGTAAAGTCAAGATTTGAAGACTCTTCATGGATTGGCGTGAGAGAAACCGAGAAACTCGTTTCAGTCGGTGCAGCTCGTTTGAACGATTACGGAAGTTTAATCGGTCCTATTGTTACACTTGAGCCACATAGAAACAGAGGTTGTGCCACAACCATTGTCTCAGCGTTCGTCAGAGAAGCGTTGAAGACTTCATCAACGCCCGCTATATCTGTCAAGAGCAACAATCTACCAGCTATCCGTGTTTATACATCAATTGGTTTTGAGCATTACAAATCATATGTTTTCCTAGGCACCTAGAGCCATCTTTTCATCGTGTGTGTGCCAGAAGAAGGGCTACAGTGAGCTGAGGCAATAATTTTATTGTGCTAGTTTCTGAGGAAAAGAGCTGGAAATAATGAGGGGAGTTTATGAAACTACAATTAACAAAAAAACTAACCACATGTGGATTTTTGTTACTTTCTAAAGCTTGGGCTAAGTGCTTTTTCATCAAGTGTGGCCGACGAAGTTTAAGATCTTTAGTGTACCAAGGTTTTAGTAAAAAATCAATCTTTTGTATGCCCTCTTTCAGTTTTTTCATGGTTGTTGCTCGTAAACGTAGCCCATCCAAGCTATCATGCTAGCATCGGAGGAAACTGGAACGCCGTTTGAGAACCAACCAACTTTACAGGCGTCACCGTTACGTTATCAGTGTTTGACCCCAACAACAACACATACACAATCGGCACAGCCACAACCGACGCAAACGGAATGTATACGCTAACGTGGAAACCTGACATACCAGGCAACTACATCGTCTACGCCAACTTCGCTGGCACCAACGGCTACTGGCCATCGTCCGACACAGCAGCCTTCTACGCCAGCGCCGCAGCACCGACACCAGCACCAACAGCGACACCGCTCGCTGGCTTAGCGTCAAATAATACACTCATGTACGGACTCATCGCAATCATAGTGGTAATAATCATAGGAATCGCCGCGCTCGCAATGATAATGCTCAGGAAACGACCATAAGTTGAATCAAAACAAAAACTACCCTTTCCCTCCCTTTTTTAGTCCCTAAAAAGAAATGGAAAAAAGATAGGGGCTGAGTAGGCTCTGGTTAAAATTCACGATACGCGTCATAGTATTGTGATGAGAATTTAATTTTTCTTTTTTCTCCTAAAAAGAAATTTCTCTTTTATTCTGTGCCAGAGCCTCAGCAAACCCATTCTCCAAACTAATTGCTTATTCGGGGTGTCCAGTCTTTCTTTCAGTTTCTCACGCGCTTGCTCGCTAACGGTAAAGGTAGCGATCAGGGATATTAGTAAAAAAGTTATGTTCCTTGATTTGGTTTAGTTAAGGTTTCTTGACTAAGAATTGATCTATTTCTACCGAGTGATCCTATCATAATCGTAAATGAACTCAGTTTAATCGACAGAAGCGTCTGTTTTCTGTTTTGAAGGGTTAACCCAGGTTATAAGAGCTGCAAAAATCAATATAGCCCCCGAAAGTCCTAATGACAAATTGAGCCCCCACAAAAAGCTTCTCGGACTTGGCGAAGTAGCGCTAATAATGACACTACACACTATCAATAAGCCTGACGCAACTGAGAGAACTCTAACTAAGCGGTTTTTGCTTCTATTTTCCATGCATTCTGTATCTCTATTGATACGACTATTCCACGTTATGCAAATTTAAAAGTTTTCACAAGTTAATACTTGGTCAAGTTAGTTTAGAGTGATACAACAAAGAGTTATTAGTCTTGTACGTTCACAAGTAAAGTTAGGGGTAACCTGTTGGATAGAAAAGAAGCTGTTGCCCTATTGAAAGAATTAGGTACAGAGCATTTAATACAGCCCACTTTTGTTCTCATCAAACAAAGAACCCCTGACAGCTACCAATTAGAGATTAAAGGCGATTATGACCTTAAAGAAATTGAGCGATTGCTAAAAAATAGAAAATTCTGTCTTGAAGAGAAAAAGGATTACTTGATTATTTTTAAGCCATAGGAAAAAATGCAAATGACTATTTCGTAACTTTGAAACAGCAATTACAGTTCATACATGTGTAAGCTTCGATACGAAACAAACGGTTTTCTAATAATTTGTCAGGTTCAGCAACTTCTTCGCCACATTTAGGACATTTAGCCATGTTGACTTCTCAGTACGGTACTATACCCCACGATAAGGCACACTGATCACTTGAAGATATGTTGGCACAATTCGATACAACAAACAGCCAGAAACAGAAAAAAATAGCGGGTGCGCTCCCAACCGCACTATTATTGAAATAATAGTTACATTTGGTATACTTGCTTGTGCGTCATTCTAAGAAGGTATATTTCTACGCTATGCAGTTTTGAAATTTATCATCAATCAAAACTGGCTAATTTAATAAAAAATTGTTAAGGATTAAGGGTTATACTTTATTCATTGTTCTGTCTTCTTGAAGTATTGGTCTAAAGCGTCATTTATTATACATGACTTGTCGCCTTTGTGAAGCAATTTTTCCTTTAATCGTACCTCGTTTTCATGGCTCACGGTGAATGTTAATTTTGGCATTTTGTTTTTTCACCCTCCATTTTTGTGCTTAATGGTATATTCGTATATTAGTTGCTTATCAATTTTTTCACGAAGGCCATATGCGTTGAAAAGGCTCAATGGAAAACTTTGGCTAAAATGCTGCAAGTAAAAGAGGGAACTATTCTTTGGTTATTCTCTTTCTTACAAATGCAATTGACAAAAGGATCATTACTGCAAAAAGTGGCAGAATCACCAAAGTCGGAAACTCTGGAACGGCAGGAGTTGGTGAGGATGTTGTGTTTAGTGAAGAACTTGATGTTGGAGTTTGGGAGGGTGACGGCGTTGAGGTTGGAGCAGGTGTTGGTTTTGGCGCAGAAGGGAGGTTTGGGATATTGACGGGTGACATGAGCGGGTACCTGTCCAGCACCATCAAGTTTGGCGTGAGAGGACTGGTTGTTACGTTGTATGGGATATCGCCGATTCCTGAATTGTCAATTTCGGTGGCGTTGGGATACCTTGACGTGTAATCGCTCCAGTAGTTTCCGCCTGACGGGTAGCCATTGTCCCAAGGCGGCAGATTCGCGTCCGTCGGGTTCAGGTAAATCTCCAAGACGTTCTTAGTCGGCCCCATGTTATAGAAGTTGTTGTGGTAAACTTGGAATCCGCCGTAGTCGGTCTGGAAAACCAGGGGGCTGTTTGTCGTAATGCTGTTTTCTGTTATCAGGATCTCTGAGCTGTCGGTTATCCAGAAGGCGAAGCCCGCGAAGCCCCGGTTGTCGATGGTGTTACGGGTGAAGGTGTCGTTGGTTCCCGTGACGCGAATGCAATAGTCGCAGTGCGCGATGTAGTTGCCGACCACGTCGTAGCCGTTAGCGTAGATTGCTATACCTCTCTCGTTGCCGATGATGCTGTCATTCGAGATAGTGTTGCCATCATAAACGCCGAGGATGCCTACCTCCCAATATTTGATGACGAAGTTTTCAACCGTGACGCCCGTGCATGTGAGGTTTATGTCTGCAGGGGTAGGCCAGCCATTTGGTCCCTGAAGCGTGAAGTCTCCGCCGTCAATAACGATGTTGTTGCACACCACAACTATGGATGAATTGCAAAGGTTCTCGGTTAATTCATAGTGGTTGCCGCTGTGTACAATCGCATCTGTCCCTGAAACAGATCCGTCAGTATTAATGAAAATAGTGGAGACAGATTGCGACTTGACGCGGCTGACGGCTGTCAAGCTGGCGAGGTATATTAACACAAACAGCAAGGCGACAGTCTTTCTCTGATTCATTTCTCTTCACTTCAGCCCAACAAACAGTTAACACACCCTTTTAGCTCTCCCAGAAGAACAAGGTGTTCCGCAAACAGAACAGTCTTTATCTGGACAAAGCGACTATTTTTAAGTTATTTCTACGCTATGCAGATTTAAGACTTATTACCTCTTCAATGCAAAAATTCGTTTATTTGTGATTCTGAACGTTTGTTGCCTCTTTTTGTGCCCACAAACCTTCATAATAGCTTTTCATGTTTAACTATTGAAAGCTGGAAAGCACAAATGAAAGCTAAACTCCAGAAACAACTTGATTACAAGGACAAGGACAAGGACAAATGTCAATACAAACATGTAATAGTCATTCCAGAAGAGGCAGTCAACGAACTAGGCTGGAATGATGGACAACACCTAGAGCTTACGATAACAGATTGGCGATTAATAATTGAGGCGAAAGAATGAGCAATTTCACAGTTGGATTAAATATTCATAGACCCGTCGTGACCGTTGAGATGTCGGATGTTAGCTTCTCTAACTAACTTATTTGTATATTTATAGTCGGTTCTGTTACTTCTTCGGTTGAAGGGCTAAAAGTGTTTTTCCCTGTTACTTTTCGGTTGATAAGCTATCTTCTATTTGAAAGCGCTGCAACTAAACCTGCTATCACAATAAATATCGATAAAATGGCTAATACTTGTGCAAATTGTGGACTTACGAGTATAGCAACCATAATGAAAAGAATAATAATTAAAAACACTATCACAAGCAACTGCTCAATTTTCACGCCTAGGCTCAAATTTAACCCTCTCGCTCACTTCTTAAATTAGTACCTGAGGTTCTGTTAACTTCATGGGCGATAAATCTTCCTGTTAAAAATCGGTGCAAAAACAAGCATTCTAAATGTCCAGTTAACAATCGGATGAGAGGTTATTTCTCACCTAGTATAAGCCCTTGAATTTTTTTAATGCAAGTATTACTTTCTGGGTGGTATGCCACATCATGACGGGTGGTACAGCATTTCCTACGGCTCTGTGTGTGGGATTAAATTTTAATGCACACACACAAAAACATAAAATCGTCTCATGTCTATAGAATCAGGATGTGGTGAGAAAGCATGAAACTCCATTGTGTGAAATGTGGTCATCTATTGCCAAAAGATGAGGGCGCGAAATCTTTGCTGCCTTTTGAAGTTTACCGATGTCGGAATTGCGGGGACGGTATGCTTT
>JBEKTQ010000045.1:0-5941 GCA_049515895.1 Bathyarchaeia archaeon
ACTGTACATTTACGGATACCTCAATCAGGTGCGTTCAAGCAGAAAACTAGAACGAGAAAGCCACCGCAACCTCGAAGTCATGTGGCTCATGAAGAAACTCGCTCCAAACTTCAAAACCATCGGTTTCTGCTCATCTTGCGAGTAAGGTTATGGACCGGACTTTTTCTATTCTGTTCAACCGAAATGCAGCAACCGCGTTGAGCAGCATAGCAATCATGCAGATTAAAGCATGAACAGTAATCCTTTCTATACTCCTGACCCGATGTTTCTCCAAACACAGCTGTTCTTTGCGTCTAGAATTAACCCGCTCAACCGAAGATCTCAACCTGTAAAGCCGTTTCTCGATAGTTGGTCAATGAGTTCTGAAATACCGGTCCACTCTTAGCAATCCTTTCTGTTCTCGATGCTGATTTGCAGGAAATGGAATCACGACTCTAATGCCTGCCAGGCGAGGAATCCTGGTCTCTGAGGTTTCTGCTAGAATACTGAGAATCTGCAACAACCAGTCTCACAGTGCGTTTGGTTGCCTTCAAAGTCTTTTCAAGCAGAACAGGAGCATGCTTCTTCTCATTATCATTGGCCGACGCCACAATAACTGCCAAAGGTAGCTCAGATTTCGCGTCTATTGCAATATGTAGCTTGTAACCGAGCTCGTAGGTTTTGCCGTTCCTGCCTACTCTAGTCTGGGGGTCTGAGTGTCCGCGGCTGTTTTCATGAGGATTACGTTTATTGTACGCTTTGATGAACGTAGCATCCATCACCACAATCTTGCCAATGATCAACCCGCCTTTGAGTAGTTCATCGACCAAGCCGCCCATTATTCTTTCGAGCCTTGCAACTCCGATGCGATTCCTAAATCTTGTCATCTGTTCAGCTTCAATATCGCAGACCTGGTAAATCTTGATCATATCACAACTGCCGATACAATTCCCTGTCGCTTGGAATCTGCTTAACCCTCTTAACTATCAACGCTTTGAAAATACCGATCGATTTTCTCGGAGGCCTGCCAGCGCCTTCTTGATAGTAAGCGTCAGACACAACCTCCTCTATGTCATCCAAGTTCAAACTACGCAAAATGGAGCAAGAACTCTCAGTCTTCTCCATACTATACTCCAAATACATACAAATACAAATTGATTTAGCAGACAAATGTCAATTCTAAAAATTAGCAACAAACTGGCGCGCTCATTCATTAGTGATGTCAATCGACTTATTCCATTGTCCCTCGAATAACATCCTCATCAATCGGACAATAGTTTTATCATCTGTCCAAAAATAATTGTCACGCATTTTTAAAGATAAATCTACTTTTTGACTAATAGATAATAGCATTTGATTCTCATCACTAATTATGAATCTTGGGAACATTTCAAAATGTAAATCCAAATATCGCCACTCACAATTTTTTTTGGGATTCTTTATTGTCATTCTTAATTGTTTATGGTTCAAATTGCTAATGAATTTTAGTCGAACTTTTGATTTTAAGTTTTTATATATTGAAAAAAGATCAATAGCCATATTAGTTGTGGTATAAAGCTCTCCATTCTTATTGCTCGTGTCTGCCCATTGTGACCGCGGGTAGTCCTGCATAATCAGCAGGTCACTCGTAGTATTCTTAGCCATCTCTATGGCTTTAGCATAAGCGCTGGAAGTGTGCCCCAAAACCGTAAACTTTCCACATTCAGAGGAATAATTGATTTGAAGCGATCTTAAGTTATCGATAAAGACTTTTTTATTATTTATTATTTTTTGAATTTCTCTTTCTTTTTTATTTAGTACGTTTTGAAATACAGTTTGGACAGGAACTGGAACATAATAGGATGGCATTTCGATTGTAGATGTAATAAAACCTTTATCCAGTAGAGCTTTCAAAGAACGGTAAACAGCACCTTTAGTCATACTTAAAGATGTACCTATATATTTTGCCTTATTAGCACCTTTTTTCAACAAAAAAAGATAAATTTTAAATTCTTGTTCAGAAAACCCTAATTCTACGAAAACCCTTTCTGAATCTTCCACTTTTTCCAACACCTGTTTTCTTATTAATTTTGGACTTTAGCGCACGCTTAGTACAAAAATAATTGTTTGCGCCGATTTCATTCATTTATAGGCTAAAATACGAAAAAAAGAGAGAGTTGAGTTCCTCTTCCATTTAAGCCTTTATAGGATACGTGAATATTTCGAAACTAAGCTTTATTAGCAAATCAACCATCGGTAGTGGAGCAAGGACGTCTATGGCATGCTCGAGCATCATTCTTGGCAATTTGGTCTTTGCCTGCAGTGCTGCTAATCTTCCAAGATCCTTACGAATTGCCGCTTCTGGATCGTTGGCAAGCAGGGTTTTATTTTGAGAGTTTGCTTCTGTATACATATTGTCGTATTTATGCAATACCGGCCATAGGTCTTCATAAGGTGGAGTTTCTCCAATAACTTGCCCCCCACCTAATAGGTTGCCCATATGATCGCACATTAGTTCCATGCTTGGTACTGGTCCAGCGAAAGCGATACACGGTGCATAACCTTTTTTTGCAGAGTGCGTGATGCTGGCACCATAGCCTTCGTCGAATAATAGCTTGAACTCTGCTCCTGTTAGAAAACCGCCAGCACCATCACACCAATATAGCATGTTGCCAACCCCATCAGCGTTGAGTTGCTGTCCTATAACATCTGCCATTATGTCAATCTTTCTATTAATGAATTTAGTGACGCATTTCGTAGCTAATATTGCCAGTTCGGGATTTTTGCGTACAGCCAAAAGGAACTCTTTAATCCCCATAAAAAAACCAGCTGAAGCAATATGACCTGCACAAGCTGATCCATATGATGGAAGCTCTGGCAGAGTTTTCACTCTCATCTTATTTAGCCAAAGATGTATTGGCCAGGTCCCACTTGCGGCGGGATCAGGTACATTGTCGTAAAAGTATTCCATGTCTTCTTTAGTTTTCGCAAATCCCTCAACAGCCAACGGAGGACCATTATCTATCAGCCTAAACTGCTTAGTTAAGATATCTTCTCCAAAACTCACAGGTGAATTATAGATCCAGTCACAATAAAATCGAGCACGCCAAATCGTTTCGGCAAGAAAATATAGATTCGGATGTTTTAATAAGTCTCTATTGGTGAGTATTGGCGGATTGTCAAGATAAGAATCAAATATTCGTGGAATAATATGTGACTGAGCAGGCAAAGCCATTGGGACACGATCAACTGGTCCTGGACCCCACTGGGACTGCCCACATCTTTGGCGTGCCGACATCTTACCCTGCTTGTCTCTTTCCCTGATTCTTGCATTAGCCTTTTCAATCCATAATTCTTCACTTTCGGTCAAAACTGGATGATAGTTAGGGACATTAAATCCAGCCGGATAGTCTCCATGCACTTCTTGAGAACTAAATTGGTTAACCATTTTTATCTCTCCTTATTTTTTTTTGTTCTTTTATTTTTTTTGTTCTTTTATTTTTTTTGTTCTTTTATTTTTTTTGTTCTTTAAGTACTCTAACTAATTCTTCTGTCTTACTAAGGGCTTCAGAGACATCAGCGCCATGAGCATCGACACCAATCCTTCCAGGATCATCTACGTATGTTGCTTGGCCGCCAACAATTACCTTCGTTTTTTCACGTATTCCAAATTTTTTCAAATCATCGAGTATGCTTGTCATTACTGGCCTAGCCAATGCCATCGAACAACTTACTGCTAAAATGTCAGCTTTGTTTAATTTTGCTGCCATCGCAAAGTCTTTAGATGATTTATCGAATCCTATGTCAGTAACATTGAATCCTGCAGAACCCAGTATTGAACCAACTATGGTTTTCCCAATATCATGAACATCGCCCTCAACAGTTCCAATAATTATAGTACCAGGACTCGCTACTTTCCTTGCGGATTTCGCTAAATATGGTCTCAATACAGAAACACTTGCCGTTAAGCATTCAGCTATCATTATTATGTCTGACACCATTATAGCTTCTTCAGATTTCATTGTGGCAGCTTTTTCCTCATACATTCCTGCATAGAAACTCTTACCCGTAAGGTCTCTTGTCCAGACTAAAAGATTCTTTTCAACTATATCCAACGGATCCATACCTACTTCAACGGCCTGTAATGCAAGTTCACCGCATTTTTTATCATCATAAGCGTAGAAAGCAGTTTTATACTCTTTAATAATATCGTTCACTGACATTTTATTGAACCCCGCCTTATTGGTTTTTCATTTTCTTGTTTTTTAATTTCGCGCATAGATAGTCTCTGTTCTGTGTTATAATGGCCTGGTATTTTATAAAAGACTATATGTCTATTATAAAATATTGTATGTATGCGAACTTACAGTTAAATTTCAGAGGTAATTAGAATTTTTCAATTTATTACTCATAAATGTTCGTCCCTAAAGTGCTACGGTAAAAAAGCGCGCATAAGTGGTGAGACCGTGTGAAAAATCAAATATACTTCGTCTTGCGTACCGAACATTTTCTCAGCTTGTCGCAACTACTGAAAGATTTCTCTTCCTTTTTTCCTCCTTTCCCCAACAATCACCCAAAAACCCGCAACGCGCGTGTGAAAATTAATAGTTTGCCTTAGGCGTTGGGATCTTACAATCTTGCCATGACTGGATTATTTACCTTTCTACTCCTTTTCTTCCTCGTCCTGATAAGAAAACCAGCATAAATCTCGGTCCAAGAATATTCAAAAACCTTCTCATGTTGTAAGCCAACATGGTGAATCCGACCTCGCCATTGACCTTGCCCTACCCCTTCAGCAGAAGGTAACCCTGATTAAACGCCCT
Source organism: Bathyarchaeia archaeon (assembly GCA_049515895.1). Lineage (GTDB taxonomy): Archaea > Thermoproteota > Bathyarchaeia > Bathyarchaeales > Bathycorpusculaceae > Bathycorpusculum. Next base: position 4,782 of record JBEKTQ010000045.1, read on the forward strand.
CTTCATCGTACCAAAAGGATGCTCCACAATACACTTCCTAGATTTGACCTTCCACGGCTCAAGCTCCATCCTCCGCTTCATCTCCTCAACAATGTCTGCATGCTCCCACCGCCACACCGTCCTGCCCCTCCTATACCGAGTACACTTCGTCATGAAGAAACCACATGAAAAACACGCGTCAGTGCAATAAACCCTCATTCTCTTCCTGCGCGCATGATCCAGATAAGAAAATTCAAGCCGTTTACCCGCAGGACACCGAAACGTGTCCGAGCCCTTGTCATAAACAAACCTATCGCTTGAGAACTCTCGAGTTGGAATGCCAGTCTTCTTGATCCAGCCAACTCCGTACCTGCTCTGTTCAGGAACGTACGGCGTAATGCCGTTGTCGACGCATTCTTTTATCTCCATGAAATTGAAGAAACTATCTCCATGAAATTGAAGAAACTATCTCCATGAAATTGAAGAAACCCTTGTCAGTGACGGCTTCTAACTGTTCGACTCCGCGCATTTCTTTGGCGCTTTTAGCGATTGAACTAAGCTGACAATTGTCAGAGGGCGCGTTCGTAACGTTGTAATCCACAATCAAATGGTTCTTATCATCGACGGCAACGTGGCTGTTATAGCAAGGCTCAACCCTGCCGCGGTTCTTCATAAGCCTGCTGTCAGGGTCAACCAAAGACACTTCATTTTGGTTGGATTCTTTGAGTTTATTGAAGACTGCAGTGTACTCTTCTTTGCGTTTCATCAGCCTCTTCACTTTCTCTTCAAGTAGGTCTGTGTGCTTGGACTCGCCTTTCTCTTCTTTGCGGTATTCTTCTTCCATTTCGCTGATGTACTTTGAGATGTGCTCGTCAATTACTTTGAGTCTGTATAAGAGTGATTTGCGATTGAAGTTCTTGTCTATGCAGTTTACCGCTTTGAACTTCACGCCGTCTATGGCTACGAGTTTGGAACCGTAAAGGTCAAGGCTGATGCAGAGTTTGACGAATTCTTTGAAGACGCCTTTCACGCAGTGGATGTTGTCTTTGCGGAAGTCGGCGATGGTTTTGAAGTTTGGAGCGAGTTTCTTCATGAGCCACATGACTTCGAGGTTGCGGTGGCTTTCTCGTTCTAGTTTTCTGCTTGAACGCACCTGATTGAGGTATCCGTAAATGTACAGT
>JBEKTQ010000046.1:0-7301 GCA_049515895.1 Bathyarchaeia archaeon
CCCGCAACAAATGCTGAGGCTCCTTTATTATTTGCAGTCATTGAGTTTTGATAGTTTCCTGTGTCTGTTCTACCAAAGGTGTACAGAGTTGGGGAAGGCGTAGGTGTTGGAGTTGGGGTTGGTGTTGGAGTTGGAGTGGGTGTTTCCGTGGGTTTGGGTGTTGGTGTCGAGGTTGGGGTTGGAGTTGGCGTTGGTGTTGGGTCCGGGGTTGGAGTTAGTGTTGGTGTTGGGGTTGGTGTCGAGGTTGGGGTTGGAGTTAGTGTTGGTGTCGGGATTGGTGTCGAGGTTGGTGTCAAGGTTGGGGTTGGAGTTGGCGTTGGCGTTGGTGTTGGGGTTGGGGTTGGGGTTGGTGTCAAGGTTGGGGTTGAATTTATGGTTGCACTTGAAGTTACTTGTATAGTTGCAATAGCCAGTGTAGCTGAAGGTGACGGCGATGGTCCTGTGGCTCCTTCTCTATTTCGGTGAATTATCCCGACGCTGCCTGAAGCCAAGATAACTGATAATAGCACAAGGCTAATGACTGCTATGGTAGAATAATTTTTCCTTGGCAAAGTTCTATGGGCTTCCCAATTTTTTCTGGAACGCTATCATTTACGGGTTTTTTTTATATGCGCTAATTACTCATGGATTATTCAATAAGCGTTATGAATCTAAAATCATGTTTCAGAAAAGTTATTTTGTTTGCTTATGAGAGCGCGCACTATTTTTGCTAAAGGTGCAATTTGAATGTTAAAGCTTGCGATGCCAATCAAGTTTGATTGTTTGGTTAGGCATTTGTGCCTGTTATGCATATTTGGACGCTAAAGTTTGTGATGTGAACCGTGCTTGGGGAGACGGTAAGGGTTACGGTTGCAACTGTTAATTGCCCGGGCGAAAGTATTGTGCCTTCTTGGTCCCACGTCACAGTTATTGGTCCATTTGCGCTTGCTGGTTTCCAATTAGTTGCCTTCATGCTCAAAGTCAGTGGAAGGCCGGTGCAGTTGTTTTTGATGTAGATTGTTTGGCTGACACTTCCCCCAGCGATTAAGTTTCCCCAATCTAAGTGACCCATAGGAGTGGTGCATGCGCTGTCAGAATACAGGCCCAAGTTTGCGGATGATATCAGCGCATCGTTGGAAGACATGTATTTTGTCTCTGAGTCAGTTGACGAAGCATGCGGTGAGTTGGTGAGGACTGCAAAAGTGGCAAATGATAAAACTATTGGTATTACAAGCAATGCTACCAACGCGAGGGTTGTGGTTGGAAGCTTACGTTTTGACGCTACTTTGTGCGCTGTTTTTTGAATTGGAGGTTTCCGCACTAATGCTAATATGGGTGTTGCTATTTGGTTTCGAAGTTTACGTACTAACGTTACTCCAGAGGTTGCCGTTGGAAGCTTACGTTTTGACGCTACTTTGTGCGCTGTTCTCTTGATTGGGAGTTTCCGCGCTAATGCGACAACGGGGGCTGCTATTTGCCCTGGGAGTTTTCGCACTGATCTCACGACTGCGCTTGCCGAGGGAAGTTTTGGTTTTGACGATACCACTGCGGTTGTCGAGAGAAGTTTTGGTTCCACGGCCGCGTTTGTTGAGGGAAGTTTAGGCTCCACAACTGCGTTCGTCATGGGAAATTTAGGTTTTGACGCTACCACCGCGGTTTTTATTGGAAGTTTAGGTTCCACAACTGCGTTCGTCGAGGGAAGTTTTGGTTTTGGCTCCACCACAGAAGCAGTCAACGGACCCTTTGGCTCCACAACGGAAGAAGTTAACGGAACCTTGGTTTCCACCACAGAAGTTGGCAACGGACGCTCAGGTTCCACCACAGAAGTTGGCAACGGACGCTCAGGTTCCACCACAGAAGTTGGCAACGGACGCTCAGGTTCCACCACAGAAGTAGTCAACGGACGCTCAGGTTCCACCACAGAAGTTTTTATTGGAAACTTGGGTTTTGACGCAACCACGGCAGTTTTAATTGGAAGCTGGCGTTTCGACGCAACCACGGCAGTTTTAATTGGAAGCTGGCGTTTCGACGAGTCTTAATAAAAGTTATTAAGCATTGATACACAACTAGCGATTCACCTAAAAATGCAAAAACACCCATTATTCACATATTAACAGTTCAGTTCTGCAATTAAGTTTTGCAATTCACAAAATAAATACAGGCTGCAGAACAGTAAAATACTTTAAAGTAAAGATTGCAGTAAAGCTAAGCAAAGAGTCGATCTATCTGCTCCCTGTAGCCTATTGCGAAGCTAAGCTAACTTAAGAAAAATCGGATTGAACGCCACAGCCGAAAAACGCATAGGTAGGTGAAAAAAATGATAATTGAAAGAATAACAATTGAACCATACAAAGTTGATACAACAGAAAAAAAACTTTACTATTATAGATTAGATAGCTTTGATGTAGACGGGAATCCAATTTATGAATTAGCTAAAAATGTAAAGCAAAAATATTTCAAACTCTATTCAGAAGCCATTGATAAGAAATTGTTAGAAACCATTGAGAAGAAATTGATAGAAGCAGTAAAAAAAGGGACTTGGATTGAAATTGTCGAAGAAGACGGAAAAATAATAGAAGTCTAAGCCTTTTCAATGTAAACCTTGCCTTTTTCTCTCCTATTATTATTTTTTGGCGAGAAGAAGCAGAGAAGACGCCTCTTCTCCACGTTGCCTCTCTTTGCTCAAGCTATATAATTGGTTTGCGCAAAACTTTTAAACTGAACCAAGTTCGAATTTCCGATGCCGGCCAGCTCGGAATTCTGCAGTGTCGCCCAAAGAACACGCAGTCAGGTTAGCCGAGCCCAAATTCGCGAGAGTCCATACTTGGCTAAACTTGAATAGCGAAAAAAGTTAAAAGTTACTATAGGAGCGAACCTTATTGTCTAAATTATTTGGAAACAAGGCAAGGCCCATCATCGTTTTAGCCATACTCGTCTTTGTAGTCAGCTTCCCGGGAATTGCATTAACAGTGAAGGCACAGACAACCGATGAATGGGTAGCGCAGCCGCAATTCATAGTCCGTTCAGCAGCAGACGGGCCGGCAACAGCCCACGGACCTGCAGCAGCAGCCTATGGACCGGACCCACTGACCCCAAGCCAAATCATAAATGCGTACCATCTCACCTCTACAACAGGCGGCGCAGGAAAAACAATAGCAATCGTCGACGCCTACAATGACCCAACTATCGCCGGCGATTTAGCCGTCTTCAGCTCTAATTTCGGGCTACCAGCCGCCAATTTCGTCGAACATCAGATGAGCTCAGGCATCAGCACAAACAGCAGATGGGCGATTGAAATCTCACTTGACGTAGAATGGGCACATGCCATCGCGCCCCAAGCAACGATACTGTTGGTTGAGGCTACCTCCAATGCCTTTGCCGATCTCATGAACGCCGTAAGCTACGCCACAAGCTATCCAGGTGTAGTAGCATTGTCGATGAGTTGGGGAGGAGGCGAATCTTCCACCCAATTAGCATATGACTCATATTTTGCAAACGCCATGTCCCAGCACGGCATAGTTTGTTTTGCGTCCAGCGGCGACAACGGAGCAGGTGTCATCTGGCCTTCAACATCGCCTTATGTAGTTGCGGTCGGTGGAACAACTCTTAACTTAGGCTCAGGCGGAACGGTAACGTCGGAGACAGCTTGGAGCGGAAGCGGAGGCGGAGTAAGCGCGTTGGAAACACAACCAGCCTACCAGGCAACCTACGGATTAGCCTACGGAAAGCGGTCCACTCCAGATGTTTCTTATGACGCTGACCCAAACACCGGCCTCTATGTCTATGACTCCACGCCATATAACGGACAAGCCGGATGGTGGGATGTAGGAGGAACAAGTGCAGGATCACCGCAGTGGGCAGCAATCCAAGCTTTAGGACTCACTGCCAACAACAACAACTTTTACCAAATCGCGAAGTCAGCCGCCTATTCTACGGACTTTCGAGACATCGTGTCTGGATCAAACGGCTACCCTGCAGGACCAGGTTACGATCTAGCGACAGGCTTAGGCAGTCCCCTAACTACAACCTTCACAGCAGTAACCACACTGGACTTCGCAATTTCTGCTTCCCCTAATCCCGTGACAATAAACACTGCAAACAAACAACAAGGAACAACAACATTAACAATAAACGCACTGAACGGATTCACGAGTACGGTAGCTCTCACAGTAAGTGCTCCAACTGGATGGACAGCAACGCCAAGTCCACCCTCGGTTACGGGACCGGGGACCTCAACGCTAACTATAATCGTACCAGCAGGACAAGCCGCGGGAACATTCCCCGTCACGGTAACAGGCACCAGCGGATCACTTGTGCACAGCGTAACTGTAAATGTGCAGGTCACCGCACCCGACTTCTCAATCTCAGCTTCGCCAAACTCCTTAACCATCAGAAGCGGATCCTCCGGAACCTCAACAGTCACAGTAAACGCCCTCAACGGCTTCACGGGCACAGTCTCACTGTCAGCATCAGCGCCCAGCGGACTAACCACTAGCTTAACCTCCAACTCAATAACAAATTCAGGCACATCAACGCTGAAAATAACAGTCTCCAGCAGCATAAGATCTGGAACGTACACTGTCACCGTAACAGGAACAAGCGGCAGCCTCAGTCACAGCGCAACCGTCACCGTAAGAGTCAATCGATTCTTTGGCTAAAACGCCATACCCTCATTTTTTGTGAAACGTGCGCTATGCGCCATGCCAATATGACTAAGCGGCAGCGAGGCAAAAGCAGGCTCATTAATGAATTTCTAAAAGAAAGAGAGGCAGTTAAGATTCTCATAGTACCAAAAGAAGAGAAACAAAAGTTGAGACATCTAAAATTGACCTGTTTTCTTTCGCCTCGGCAATAAGATGTTTCAGAACCTTTTTTCTTATATCCTTTCCATCTTGCCATCTTCTAATAACATCTTCTCCAATAAACGCAACAAACCCTAAGAAAAAACCAATTATTACTGCTCCGATTTCTACGGGAATTGACATTAGAGTAGCCTAATGGTTTTGTTAGTGCTAATATTCCTTTTATGTTTTATGCAAATAGTGAAAACTCTCCACTTAATTTTTTTGGCTTTTTGAAAACAAGATAAGTCTTAACAAAAGTGAAACTTTATGCCTATAAACAAGAATATTAGTTGATTTGAGAAAGGTGAAGAATTTGACAAGCACATTTACTATTTTGTGTCCTTATGGCATTGTGTTGGCGGCAGATAGTGTTGGCACAATTCGAAATCACTTTTCAAATGAAATTGAAAAAATTATCCCAAACGTACAGAAAATCTATGGTTTTTCAAAGGTGCCTTTTGGAACATCATTTTGGGGATTGGGAGTTGTAGAAGATAAACCAACGTTGGATTTTTTGGCTGAGTTTGAAGAATCATCTGTTGAAAAAACTGACACGCTTGACCAAGTTGCAGACAAATTAAGAGAGCATCTCAGCAAAGTAACTCCAAAAATTTCAGATGGAATGGGCTTGCACTTAGCTGGCTATGTCACGATTGAAGGTAAGCCTACTCCACAGCTTAGGCACATTTTTCATGAAACATGGCATGCTGCTGGCGATTTTGTAGCTGAGAACTGTCACATAGAATCTCTTTCAGCCAAAGGAAGAATCAAATTTCCTTCATACCTTCCTTATCCACCATTGTTTAATGGAGATAACGCTATCGCAAACTGTCTTGTAAATTTCATTCCTTACATGACGCAACAAAAACAAAAGATAGAACCTGCTTTATTTGCATAGCATGGAAATAGCCTAAAATGACACAAACGGATAAAGAAAATAAAATCATACTCATATTTTCATTAATAAACTAATATTCCAACTTAATACAATTATGAAAAGTATGTTGGTGGCGAAAATGGATGCTATTAGAAATCTATGAATAAATCTGCCAAGTTTAGTTTCGTCGTTTATTTTGAAAAAAACGAAGTATATCGTTGGAAAAAGTAGTAGAGGAAAAACAATTTTTCCAACCAATGAAAACTGAAGAACTGAATGTGCTTGATTAAATGTTGCAAGCAAGGGGTTTCCTTCGTAGCCTCCAGAAGCCAAAATAAGTTGCGTGCTAACTAAATCTATAATTTCTTCTCCAAGTAGTAAAACAACTAATTTGATAGCCAAGTTTGCCGTGAATAATCTTTGTGTATTAATCATATGCTCAATAGTAAGCACTCGTCAATTAGCATATAAAATCTGTTAAGAATCTATATGCACAACGAGATAAGTCTTAAATCTGAATAGCGAAGAAATATAATCGACGTATAAATGACAAAAACACGGATGTTGGGGCTTGTCTTAGCTATTTTGGGTGTTCTCGCTTTGATAGCAGCAAGTTTAGCGTATGCATATCAACAAACAATACTAGTTTCATATCAGGCAGATATTCATTTCCAACTTCCCGAATTAACCAATCCTTATAGAGGCTACACTTTTCCCCTGATTCTTTTGAGCGTTGCTTTGTTAGTCATAGGTTTTGCTTTCATTGTCTATAGACCCAAAATTAAAAATCAAATAAAATCAAATTAATCGTTTTTTCAAGTTTTCAGAGTACGCTAGGACTATAAATGGTCTATGACCGAGTACATTCAAGGGTTAGGAACTTCGCTATTACAGAGTAGATAAGTCTTAAATCTGCATAGCGTAGAAATAGCATTGTGGTTTTGATGCAAAACGAGCGCGCACGTTACGCTCGAACGAGCACTATGCCGAGCTTGAACAACTCAAGTATCTCGAAGACGCTCAATTGGCGTGACTCGGTTATTGCACTTGTATTAATCATTCTTGGGGTGCTCGTTCTTTACATTGCTTTATTTTTTCACGTTTTAGAGCTGAGTGCAAGTTCCTCTTGGGTATTCGACTGGACAGGGCATCTCTGGTTTCTTGCAATACCGCTTATTTGGTACTTTGCATTCAGGAAACGATTCCCCATTGGCAAGTTAAGCAAGATTAGCATTCGGCAGTGGCTTCCAGCTTGGGTTATCCTACTCGCAGTTGTAATTCCACTTGAGGTTCTCACTTCCCAAAAAATGTCCCTTGCTGGAATCTCTCTTCTTGCAATTATCATGAACCTGTATTTTTGCAGGTATTCACTTTCAGAATATATTGAGTATTCCTTTTGCCCTTTTTTTCGGAATGATTGTTGGGCACTTCTATGATAAGACAAACAATATCTGGGGAGCAGTCGTAATTCATAACATAGTTGATTTCTTGAGTTTCGTTATCCCTGTTATTCTTTGAATTTGGATTTTTCATTTGATTCAATTTCCCATATATCAGATACATGCATGAAAGTAAATTATCTTTCCCACATCACATAATAT
>JBEKTQ010000047.1:0-7042 GCA_049515895.1 Bathyarchaeia archaeon
CCTGCGGAGATGTCAGTCACTGAACCAATTAGTGTAATCGGCGTTGCTGTTGTAATGCCTACTTGAGGTGCGCTGATAGCGGTTTTGCTTGGTCCTTGACCATACGCGTATATGCTGTTGTCATAAGAACTGTACTCGATCGCGATGCCGTCGGAAACAGCACAAGGAGCCGTAAGGTCAAAGCCCATATCACTCCATACCAAATGCCCATTGGTGCAGTTTATCGCCACTAGCTGAGCTCCACGGAACATCGGCGCAGTGTACGAGTGACCCACTGGAACAAATAGCACTCCACCAGCAACAGCTCCTCCTACAGCAGGAGGAGATGTCCACAGTGGCCACACACCATAAGGAGTGTTAGCCCCAGCGGGGCCAAGCAGCTGCGTGGTATTTGTCGTCCAGAGGAGTGCTCCCGTCGCCATGTTAATAGCGTATATAGTTCCTCCGAAGCCATACAAGTAGTCCGTGCCATTAGCGGCAATGGCTCGATAGCCACCAATGCTGGTGTAAGCATTTTGGTCCGGTAGTGTAATTGGTCCCCATACAAGGTTGCCTGTAATCATACTGTAGCCATTTAATACACCTGTTTCACAGTTGACTTCACCGTAGACTCCAGCGGTAGCTGGAACCATAGATAGCCGTGTTTCCGGTGTTTCCGTCCGATTAGTTATCCATAGCTGTGCGCCGTTGGCCATACTGTAGCCTGCTTCAATTTGGAACCCCGTTTGGAAGGCTGCTACAGTACTTGAACAGGTCATAAGTATTACACCGTCCTCGATACATGAGCCGCTTATACCGAGAGAGCCAGGCACGGTTGCAAAGGTAAATGAAGCAGTCGATGATGGGAAAGGAACGCCGTTAAGGTTTGCGGCTATTGGTGCTTGCCATTGTATTCCTGCTGCCCATGGAATGATTTCGTTTTGTGCAGGTTCCCAAATCCAAGCATTCGATGGGGCGCCAGTTTCGTAATTCATGACGTCTAGTGTTGAGTTCCACATTTCCAGCATAGGTGCGGTTGGATTGGTATTGTTAGTAAAGTAGCCTATTATGTTGCCAGCTGCGTCTTCTGCAAGCGTCATTGGAAAAGTGTCATTGACAATGCTGAATACATAGTTTCCGCTCAGAGCGTCATAGATGCTGTATGTGGTTCCAGTGAGTGTAGTAGTGACAGGCACATATGCTCCATTGTTAAAAACTGTTTGCTGAGGCGCGGGGACATTGCACATAACGCCGGTTAATGTTGGGTTTCCAAGTGGGTTCCCGGTGGCCCATAAGTATTCCATGGCTCCGTACTGGTCGGGTGTGTGAAAATCGAGTAGTTGACCGCATTTTAAGATTGGTCCGTTTGTTTGCCCAGTTGGCTGATTCTTTATCCATACTGTTTGTCCGGTTTTCAAGTTTATGGCAGCCCAGCCTGTAGGATTTTGTGAAGATCCTGGAATCATCTCGTAGTAGAGGACGCCGTTCATGATTATCGGTGCGAATTTAGGTTGATATTGTTGTGGAGCGTTGAAATTGCTTGTATCAGTTCCGCCGAATTCTCCTCCGATTAGACCTCCAGGCGCACCGCCAGGCTCTGTCCATAGGATGTGAGCAGTAGTTGGCGCTGTAGTGTACGGGGCATAGCTTCCACTGGCATTATAATTGCCATTGCCTGCTAGCGATAGCCAGCTCCCGCTAATACTAGACCAATAGCTGTTAACGGATTCTATTGGGCGCGTCCAGTAGGTTGTTGGAAGTGGAGCTTGTGGAACACTTGAAACTGGCGTCTGCTGCGCTGTCAAGGTTGTCGTGGCATTAGAAGGTTCGAAATAGTCGCCAATATACACGTCAGGAGCTGTTCCTGGCGCAAGATTGTTTCCGGCTAGTATTTGTCCGGGAAAGCTGAGAGACACGGTATAAGTGCCTACCACCGTGGGCGTAAAGTCGGTGTATGTTCCTCCTGTAGGGTCTGATGTAAATGGTCCCAGTTTTGTAGTGCCACTTGGTCCTGTAATTGTCAACATGAGATTCTGCCATCTATCGCCATATTGTGCGTTCGCATCAAGTGGCGGTATATCGAGCCAGAAGCCAATGTTAATTGTTTGACCGACACCTGCAGGGTTAGGATTTGCCGCAACGTAAGCATAAGTTTGAATATCTATTTTGCCCGGTGCTAGAGTTTGCGCGTTTGCGTTTGGTATTAGCGTCAGTGAAGCAGTCATTGAAAGTATAAAGAATATCGAAATCGTTATGGCTGCAATTTTATTGTTTATGGTTTTCATTTTTCTTCTCCTTAATTTTTTTGCGCTGAAAAGAAGCAAAGAAATCCTCTTCTCTCTGCAGATGCACCTTTGTCCGTTTTAGTATAAGTAATTTGGCTAATTTTCTGGGCGCGGTTTAAGGCAAATAACCGCCATTTTTCATTTAAAAAGGAAAAAAAATGAGTGAAAAGCAACGGTTTTACTTAAAAAATGACGTTTCACCAAACTAATACTAAGGATATAAGGAAAAAAGTGGTTTTTGGATGATATCTCCACTTTGGTTGAGATTCAGTTCCTACTTTCCGGCGGTTATACTGAACTTGCGCTGCAGAATAGCGTTTGCATACATAGTTTAAGTAAACCTACTATCTTTGTTCCAGCCCTATTTTCCTGTTGCAACAAGCACAAAAAAATTAGTGCCTCAGCTCGTGGTAGCTTTTCTTATAGCACACAGTGTGAGCTCAAGAAGAATAAAATTCTAATAGAAAATGCTTTGCTTATTCTTTTTGTTGCAAGCACACGCTGTGTTTTCTTACATGGTTTTTGGTACGCTCTATGAACTACTACTAGCTAGCAATTAACAACTACTAGTTCCCATACCCATATTCTGAAATTAATTTTAACATCGGCATAGTTTTACCTAAAAGTATAGTTTTAGAAATTAGCTAAGAACGGAACTTCGGAACTAAATACTATGGTAACCACCTTGTGTGTTATGGTGGTGACTATAGAAAATAGTTCCGAGTTCCGAAAATAGGGGCTTTTACTAAATGTTCCCACCGCCGCCGTGAAAATTTTCTAGGCGGCCTAGAAAAAACTCTGGCTGTCTTTTTGCTTTCGTTTGTTTGTGTTTGTTTGAGTGAGAGAGAGTGTATGTATGGATGTATAGATGGATTTACGAATGTACCGTTAGTCAAGAGAGAGAGAATTAAATTTTAATTTAGCCTGCAAGTTTACGGGTTTTCCGAAATTAGTTTAACCCTACCACTTAAGAATAAGTTGTTCCGCCATTTGTGTGCTTCGGTAATTTAGCCTTCGCCTTTGTTTGCTCCGTCCCGTTTCGATAGACAAAAATAGTCCTAAACGTAAGAACCCTTAATTTGCTGCTTAAAACCTGTTTAATTATGCGAAGATTGCACATTTTCCTCATTATTCTCATCACAGCCATAGGTAGCGCGCGGTGGGAGTTAGTGTCGGTGTTGGGGTTGGTGTCGAGGTTGGGGTTGAATTTATGGTTGCACTTGAAGTTACTTGTATAGTTGCAATAGCCAGTGTAGCTGAAGGTGACTGCGATGGTCCTGTGGCTCCTTCTCTATTTCGGTGAATTATCCCGACGCTGCCTGAAGCCAAGATAACTGATAATAGCACAAGGCTAATGACTGCTATGATAGCCTTGGCAAAGTTCTATGGCTTCCCAATTTTTTCTGGAACGCTATCATTTACGGCTCTTTTTTTATGTGCGCTAATTATTCATAGATTATTCAATAAGCGTTATGAATCTAAAATCATGTTTCAGAAAAGTTATTTTGCTTGCTTATGAGAGCGAGCCTGATTTGTGCCAAGGGGTCCAATTTGAATGTTAAAGCTTGCGATGCCAACTAGCCTTGATTGTTTGGTTAGGATTTTGTGCCTGTTATACATATTTGGACGCTAAAGTTTGTGATGTGAACCGCGCTCGGCGAGACGGATAGGGTTACGGTTGCAACTGTTAATTGCCCGAGCGAAAGTATTGTGCCTTCTTGGTCCCATGTTACAGTTATTGGTCCGTTTGCGCTTGCTGGTTTCCAATTAGTTGCCGTCATGCTCAAAGTTAGTGGAACGCCGCTGCTGTTGTTTTTGATGTAGATTGTCTGGTTGACACTTCCCCCGGCGATCAAGTTTCCCCAATCCAAGTGACCCATAGGATTGTTGCATGCGTAATCAGAATACAAGCCCAAGTTTGCCGATGATGTCAACGGCACATTGGAAGACAAGTAAGGTGATGTAAAGTCAGTTGGAGAAACATGAGGTGAGTTGGTAAGGGCTGCAAAAGTGGCAAATGATATAGCTATTGGTATTATAAGCAATGCTACTAGCGCGAGGGTTGTTTTGGTAAGCTTGCGTTTTGACGATAATTTGTACTCTGCTTTTTGAATTGGGAGTTTCCGCTTTGGCTCCACTACAGCAGTCGGCAATGGACGCTTTGGCTCCACTACAGCAGTCGGCAATGGACGCTCAGGCTCCACAACGGAAGAAGTTAACGGAACTTTTGGCTCAATCACAGAAATAGGCAACGGACGCTTAGGTTCCACCACAGAAGTTTTTATTGGAAACTTGGGTTTTGACGCAACCACGGCAGTTTTAATTGGAAGCTGGCGTTTCGACGCAACCACGGCAGTTTTAATTGGAAGCTGGCGTTTCGACGCCCGCCAACACCAATAATCTTATGCTGCTAGCCTAACTTCTGTAGTAAGTCTTAATAAAAGTTATTAAGCATTGATACACATCTAGCGATTCACCTAAAAATACAAAAACACCCATTATTCACATGTTAACAGTTCAATTCTGCAATTAAGTTTTGCAATTCACAAAATAAATATAGGCTGCAGAACAGTAAAATACTTTAAAGTAAAGATTGCAGTAAAGCCAAAGTAAAGAGTCGATCTATCTGTTCCTGTAGCCCATTGGGAACCTTAAGCTAACTTAAGAAAAATCGCATTGAACGGCACAGTCTAAAAACGCGTAGGTAGGTGAAAAGAATGATAATTGAAAGAATAACAATTGAACCATACAAAATTGATACAATAGAAAAAAAACTTTACTATTATAGTTTAGAAGGCTTTGATGTAGACGGAAATCCAATATATGAATTTTCGAAAAATATGAAGCAAAAATATTGCACAAACTATTCAGAAGCCATTGATAAGAAATTGTTAGAAACCCTTGAGAAGAAATTGATAGAAGCAGTAAGAAAAGGGACTTGGAGTGAAATCGTCGAGGAAGATGGAAAAATAATAGAAGTCTAAGCCTTTTCAATGTAAACTTTTATTTCTTTTCCAAAAATTGATATTGGGACGCGCGCGCTGTAACCGTGAAAAGGCGGTTTTCTACACATTCTTGGGTTTTTTGGTTAAGTGTATAATTCTTCCTAATGCTTCTTGGTCGCAGTTGGCTGACTCTGACAGTTTGCCGCCTCACTTACTGAAGAATCAAATAAAGTGAATAGCGACGTATTCCAAGTTTTTGGCTATCTTGGCCTTTTCGAAAATCTCGGGAACTCAATTATCGATTTGATAACACTACTTTTGGTAGCCAATGGAAAGGACTTTCACATTGAGTGCTAACATTCAACTCCTAGATTAAACATGCTCTGTCAATAGAGGATTTTGAGAATGAAAGAGTGCCATTGACAACAATCACATTACCGCAATCTGGCTTCTTGAAAAATTTGAAAACCAATTTTGCGCGCGCAAAATACTTTCCAAGAGGTTTAGGCGACTCTCAAAAAGGTCAGATTGAGGATTCCTTTAACCAAATAACGAGTAAATCAGAGGAAAAAGGGTTTAGAATTAAAGCATGGCACCTTTGCGTCCCTTGCGCTTTTTCAGGTCCAGAAAGAATATGGTGGGAAAGATGGGTTAAGGATAAGAATCGAGCCACTGGCTTAGCAATTAAACTAATGTCTTCTTTAGACATAATCACAATGCTTCAAACAACAGATGCATTAGCCATTTGTTCCGAATTCAATTTGACGGATAGTACCCTCTCTAGCGCGCGGCAAACACATGTATTACCTTGTCCTTCGATTCCGTTTTTATTTTGATTTTACATGTTTTTGCTGCCAAAGTTCTTTTCGGCGCTTGACTATCGACAATTGTGAAGCGCGCGAGCTCATCGTGTAATATTCCAAATTTTTCGGGCACTCGTTCGACATTGAAGACACTTTAAGTTTCTCAGTGCTTTGCGGTTTATTCTCTAGTAGCGGCACAGATGGTTGCGTTGTCATTTGCGTTTGAGCAGGTTGAGGCTTGGTTCCCTCTGTCAATAATGCTTTCATGGGCATCTGCCGTGTTTTTTCTTCTTCATTTTTTTGTTGATAGGATTTTTCAAATGCAGAAGAGCTCGAGGACTCGGCAGAACAGGCAGATGTTCTAGCATCTGTAATGGTGTTTGCAGTTTGCATGACCGAATATTTTGGTGCAGAGGGGCTAACTGCAGGGAGGCTGACTTCTGAGACTACTTTCAAAAATCTACTGGGAGAAGGCACGAAGTATGAAGCCAGTATTAATGCAACTGAAATTACGGCTCCACTAATGTTAATGACGTTTTCTTGACCCTTCATGAGAATCCAATAAGAGAACCACGTGAGCACCCATAAGAATATCAATGAATAAGTTTGCCTGCTAAGCAAGTTCCTAAGTGCCATTTTGATTACACTCCGAGGCAGTCTCGGAATTTATCATCTTCGACAGTTTTTCTTTCTTCTTTTTTAAGACTCATAGACATCATCAATATTTCAGGATTATGAGTGGATCCTTTAAAATAAGTTGTGAACTGTGAATACGAATTCAAAATTCAGGCTCACTATTCTTATTACCAAAGCTATCTAACGTGGAATTCAAGCTCGGTCAACAATGGCGCCTTTCAATATGTTCTATTCCGAAGCGCGCGCTTCAAAATTCGGGGCTTTTTTTGGTGAGGGAAATTGCTTTCTGCCGGAGGCTTGATGAGTTGCCACAATTAAGGTTTCCATTCCTATAACCCCTAATATGAAAAGAGTATCCCCAAAACTTGATGTTTGAGTATCGGAATTCGGATGG
>JBEKTQ010000048.1:0-2752 GCA_049515895.1 Bathyarchaeia archaeon
TGCTGGCCTGGCCCTTCGGCATCTATGACGACTATCTGGAAGCGGAGGCCCAGAAGGCCGGGTACGTGGCGGCCTTCAGCATCGATCGCCGGAATGCCTCAAAGTCCGAGAAAATCATGGAAGAGCCCCGCTACCTGATGGAAAACAGCGACGACGTCAAGGGTTTTGCCGCCATCGTCAGCGGCCGGGCCGCGGAACGAAAAGGAACGCATAAGACCATGTCGTTTTAACGGAGTAAGGCCGGTAAAGAAGCTGTCAGCTATTAGCTAAAGGAAAAGACTAAAAGCGAAAGCTAATGAAGGATTTCAAGAAACAAAAAGTTTGGCAAAAGAGCGTCAATTAGCTTAGATATCTATAAAGTAGCAGAAAGCTTTCCCAAAAAGCTGAAATCTGACCGGTGAAAGCTGACAGCTATAAGAAAGGAAAAACAATGATTAATAGAATCGGCTTCTTCTTGTGTCTCCTCGCCCTTCTTACCGTTCTCGGATGCTGAGCCCTGGGCCTGGGACTGCGGTCGGGCAGTCCTCAATTTCAGGCCCCGGCGGACTTGCAGGTAGCGGCAATTAAGGCGGACACCCGGGGTTGCCTGAAGTAAAACGACGGAAGCCAATGGGATAGAATGACGGCGCCCGCCCCTGCCTGAAGCCAGGGCGCGTCGCCTGCAGGGGACACCTGCTTCATGGCAGCTTTTTAGAAAAATTAGGCTTGTTCCGCATGATAGAGTGGACAGGCGCAAAGGGAAAAGATGAAGCGATTGACCATCGGCTTGCTAATCCTGCTGGGGGCCGTGCTTCCGGCGGTCATGGCCCAGGCCGCCTATATCGGCAAGGTGGTGAACGCCCAGACCAAGGAGCCGGTCGAAGGCGCTCTGGTCACCCTGGGTGCGGAGGTGGTCCGCACTGGCAATGACGGCGGCTTTCGCCTGGAAGGCAGCGGCGAGACCCTGAAACTGCGAGCCCCTGGTTATGCCCGGCGAGAGATGTCCACCTCTGAGCTGAGCGG
Source organism: Bathyarchaeia archaeon (assembly GCA_049515895.1). Lineage (GTDB taxonomy): Archaea > Thermoproteota > Bathyarchaeia > Bathyarchaeales > Bathycorpusculaceae > Bathycorpusculum. The sequence goes on from JBEKTQ010000048.1 coordinate 1,003, forward strand.
CCCCGGCCCGGAGATCCCCCTTACCCCCTTCAGGGTGAAAGCGCTATATCTCTCGGTCTACGGCACCGCCAGCAAGAGTTTGCGTGAGGCCGCCCTGGAAACCATTGAGAAGAACCGGATGAACGCCCTGGTCCTGGACGTCAAGGGCGATGGGGGTTTCATCCCCTTCAAGGTGGACCTGCCCCTGGCCGAAGAGGCCGGAGCCCAGAAGACCATCCTCTTCAAGGATTATAAAGGCATGCTGGCGAGCCTCAAGGAGAAAGGCCTCTATCTTATCGCCCGCATCGTGGTATTCAAGGACGATCCCCTGGCCGCCGCCAGGCCGCAGTGGGCCGTCAAGACCAAGGGCGGCGGAGTGTTCCGCGACCGGGAGAGGCTGCGCTGGACCGATCCCTTCAATAAAGAGGTTTGGAATTACAACATTGCCATCGCCAAAATCGCCGCGGAGCAGGGGTTCGACGAGATCCAGTTCGATTATGTCCGCTGCCCCGACAACAAGGCAGTGGCCTTTACCCAGCCGAACACCATGGCAAACCGTACCCGGGCCATCACCGGCTTCTTGAAGGCGGCCCATGAGGCCCTGGCCCCTTACAACGTCATGGTGGCCGCCGATATCTTCGGCTACGTCATGTGGAACCTGGACGATACCGGCATCGGGCAGCAGGTCGGCGATGCCCTCAATGCGGTGGACGTGGTCTGCCCCATGCTCTATCCCTCCGGCTATCAATGGGGGATTCCCAACTATCGCAATCCGGTCCAGCATCCTTATGAAATTGTCTACCTGTCGCTGAAGCGGGCCCAAGAGCGCACCGGGGTCTCGCCCCTGCGCTTCCGCCCCTGGCTGCAGGCCTTTCGCGACTATGCCTTCCACGGCGGCGACTTCGGGGAGGAGCGGATTCGGACCCAGATCGAGGCGGCGGATAAATTCGGCTCCAGCGGTTGGATGTTTTGGAACCCCCGCAACATCTATCCCAAGGGCGGTTTCAGCAGCGGCGGCGGCGGCGGGGAATAGAGACTGACCGCCTCTTGGACAAACGCCGGCTGATACTTATATAATTTAATAGAACTTTCTCCACCGCCCTCTCCCTATCTTAGCCTGCTCTCAAGAGCCCCGGGGAATAACGCCCAATACCTTCGCCGCGGCCGGCGGGCGACCCGGCGCCGGGCGTCAGAACGCCCGCCAGTTCCGGTAAGCAGATATGATGGCCCAGGTTCCTGAGCGGCTATTATCCTTGGATATCTTTCGCGGGGTGACCATTGCCGCGATGATCCTGGTCAACAACCTGGTCTATTGGAGCGACAGCTTGCGCGTCCTACGGCTGACCCATGCCGAATGGAATGGCTGCAACTTCGCCGACCTCATCTTTCCGTTCTTCATTTTCATCGTCGGCGTCTCCTCGGATTTTTCCCTGGAAAAAAGGGCCAACACCGAGGAAACCCTGGCGCGGTACCGGCATATCCTGGTGCGCACCGCGGTCCTCTTTTTCCTGGGGTTGCTCACCGGCAGCGGTCTCATCTTCGGCTGGCTTTTCCAGGTCATCTGCCCACCCGTCGAGACCCAAAAGAGCATCTGGGCGATCTTTCTCTCCCCGCCTCCCGGCGCCGAGGTGTACTTCTTTTCCCTGGCAAACCTGCGAATTCCGGGGGTGCTGCAACGCATTGCCCTGGTTTATCTGCCGCTGTCGATTATTTTGATCCACACCCGCTGGCGGGTGCAGGCGCTGCTGACCGGGGGCTTGCTCCTCTTATA
>JBEKTQ010000049.1:0-13279 GCA_049515895.1 Bathyarchaeia archaeon
AAACATAAGTAGCACCCGTCTGACCACCAACAGCCGACCCAGCCAAATACCACTGATAATGCAAAGCACCCGTACCGCCAGAAGCAGCACAAACAAACGTCTGACTCTGACCAACATCCATACTCCACGAAGCAGGAGTCACCGAAACAGTCTGAGCAGCACTCACCGTAACCGAAGCAGCAGGAGACTGTGCCGAAGTCACACCGAAACTGTCAGTAACCGTTACAGTAATCAGGTAAGAACCCGCAGAAGCGGGACCAAAACTGACCGTTGACGCAGTGGCGCCACTTTGAGCTACTCCACCAACGTACCACTGGTAACTTGTGTAAGTACCTGAACCTCCACTTGGAGTAGCTGTGAACGTTTCACTCTGACCAACATCCATACTCCAAGAAGTAGGCGACACAGTAACAGTCGGATTCACTGAAACAATGGCAGCAGCAGACTGAGGCGAAGTCGCACCGAAACTGTCAGTAACCGTCACTGTAATCGAGTGAGAACCCGCAGAGGCAGGAGAATAACTAAACGTTGACGCGGTCTGACCACTCTGAAGAGAAGAATCCACATACCACGCGTAAGACGAGTAGGTACCTGAACCGCCAGAAGCAGTAGCAGTAAACGTCTTAGACTGACCAACATCCATACTCCAAGAAGCAGGCGTCACGGCAGCAGTCAGACCAGCATCGACGGAGACGGAAGTGGCGCTTGAAGTCGCTTGTGCCCCACCACTATCTGTAACTTGAAGCTCAAAACTCCAAACACCTGCAGTCGTATAACCCGATGTGAGAAACAGATAGCTTGCCGAATTCGCACCGGCAATCGACGAATAAGGATTAGGACCAGGAGCCTTCTGAAGCCACTGATAGGAGTAAGTAGCAGTACCAGTCGTCACAGTAGTAGAACTCAAAATTGAAAACTGACCCGGATCAATCGTGGTTGGCGAAGCAGAAACAGTTGGAGCAATCAACGCGGAATTCACCGTAATGCCAGTTTGAGAACCGGTAATTGTAGACGTTGCTGTGTCGGTGACGGTAATTGATTGAACACCAGGCGTCTTTAGTGTAACGCTGAAAGTGTGAATACCGCTATCAGTAGAGGAGAATTGGTAGTCGCTGGGCAATGCCGCCGAAACATCTGTAGAAGTGAAATGAACGGTGCCCGTGTAGCCCGTAGCAATATTACCATACGGATCCTTAGCCGTTACCGTAACAGTGCGAACAACATTTGCGGTTGTTGGACTTGGAAAACCAGTAACAACCATGGCAGATGCGGATGCTGGATTCACGGTTATGCCGCTGCTTGTTTGAGATATCGTTCCACCAGTCACCGTGATAGTCTGGGAACCAGCAGTTTCCAGAGTGAAGCCGGAGAAAATATGGCTGCCACTATCTCCTAGAGTGAACGAGTAGGGGCTTGTGGACTTGTAGGGCAAGATAGCGTTGTTGTCGGTTGAAGTAAAGTAGACCTTACCCAGATAGCCATCTATCACGTTGTTGCCAGAATCATAAGCTGCAACTGTGACGCCGCCAAAGCTCGTACCTGCATTCACAGAAGACGGGCAACCAGATATTGTGAAATGGTCGAGAGTCACGAAATTGAATGTTGCGGTGCCGGAATTACCGCTTGCATCTGTTACACTGACAATTTCTGGGCTAACAGCTGAGGATTGAGCAGTGAAGATTACGTTCGAGAATGATCCACTTGCATCGCTAACTACGTTCGCCGGAGTGGTTGAAACCAGAGCTCCACCAAATGTTATCTGCTGTAATTGTGAGTTGGCAGTATAGCCCTGACCAGATATTGTAATCGTAATTGGAGTACCAGTAAGACCCCGCGTAGGACTTATGCTGATTGAGGGAGTAACAATGAAAATACCGCTGGCTGAATTTACCCCATCACTCGCCAAAACTGGATTTCCCCCTCCCGTCCCAGAAGCCACAAAAGTTGCCGAGAAACTACCATAGGCGTCCGTAGTTACGATAGAAGGATTCGTCGTTATCGGGTTTCCATCAAAGGTGAGTGCAATTGTTGAAGAAGAAATAAAGTTAGAACCTGTTACGGTTACCGTTGTGCCAACCGGACCGTTCGCAGGACTGAGAGCTATGATAGGTGAGGTAACTGTGAACGTGGCATTAGCATAATCGAACTTATTGTCGATGATTGCGACTTCTTTGCTGCCCCCTGTTGCAACTGCTGGGACCGTGAATGTGGTACCGGGCTGGATATTGCCCGACCCATCAGTTGTAGTGGAACCACTGAGGGATACCGGTGAGCCAGCAAAAGTTGCCAAAAGCGGAGAGTTAGCGGCTAAACCACTCCCAGAGACCGTAACTACCTGACCAACGGGACCACTAGTAGGCGAAAGCGTCAAAGGAAGACCAAACGTAGGAGTATTCAGTTTAATTGCATCCGCGATAAAAGCCCATGGATCTTGAGGAGTAAAAGTGGCATTTACTGACAAGTGGGTGTTGGTTGTATTTGTAATCATGGATTCAATCCAGATTGATCTTGGAGCAGTAGTCTCAGTCGTTTGTGTGGCGCCGCCTGAGTTTTTCACACCCCTTACCTGTGTGAAGCCGCTTCCTGGTGTTATTGAAGGGGTTGGCCAGTCGACTGCCAAGGAACCTACGACTAAATCATGTGCGTTGGTCGTACTGACGGAAAGGCTTGGTTGTGTTCCACTGCCAGCATGAGGATTATTATTTCCGATTGCGATTTTGCAAGTCCCATCAAAGGGCGAAGCGGTGTTGACTCCGCTAACTGCGAATGCCATTGCCGCCCAATAGAAATCCCCTTCACCGTTGCTCTCTGTAAAAGAGATTGACATAGTACCGCTCGAAGGCATTATGGCATACCAAGTTTCCAAAAAACTGTCTCCACCCTGTGAGTGGGTTGTGCTGGATTCCCCTCTCTCAACCCAGGTTAGACTAGGAGTTGAAAAAGGTGTGACTTGACCGTCATCATCGAAGATCACTGCTAAGTAAATCAGGTTGTTCGGGGATTTTGTAGTAAGGGATAATTGTATGGTGGGAGCGGGGCTGCCAGCTGTGCTGTTTGAAACTAATCCGTTGGAACCCATGTTTAGTTGATTGGCAGTGGGGGAAGCTGATATGGCGTTTCCTCTCGCTGTTATAAACCAAAAGTTAAACTGGTCAGTGGAAGAGGAATTTACGTTTGGGAAACCTATCGCGTTAAAGTATGGAGTAGTGCTTCCAGAATTTAGGACAAGCCCACCAGATATAGGGGCATTAACAGTCTGGTTTGTGGTTATGTCTTTAATCCATAATCGATCTAATTGAGCTGAAAGTGGACCGTCGTTGGCGATGTCACACTCTACGTAAATTATTTTGTTTCCAGGGGCTTCCGCGGGGTTTAAGATGGATAAAGTTGCTTGTTCCGTGGCTCGGTCATTATCCATTTGCCTAGTCGTGATTACTGTATTTTCGAGGCTTGTGTTTTGATTGAGAATTATCATGAAACTGGCAAAAACAATCACAACTATCAGTATGAAAAATACCATTCCGAATACTGTGCCGATGCCTTTCTTGTTTCTTCGAAGATTACGGTGCAAATTCATAATCAAACACGCTCTGACGTTGAGTTGTTAATTGAAGTGTATACACGGAACCAGGAGTTAGAGGCGCACCTGTTTTTAGCTTGACATTAGAGAGTGTAAATTGTGCTTCCTTTCCAACGTTAAGACCTGCTGCAATTGTTGCTCCTCCACCGATAGGTTGTAACGTAATTTGATTTGGATTAACAGAATTGGGATAATATGCTACCACGTTGTGGCTCGCATCGTAGAGGAAGATCGTGTTGATTTTTACGTTACTTTCGCTTCCAGAATTAATGATGTAAACCGTTAATGTTGTGGAAGATCGAGTGTAAAGGACGTTTTCAAAGCTTATTCGCTCAGCGATGGCTGCCTGATTGCCCGATAAAGTACTTACGTAATTGTTTGTGGTGTTAGTGGTGAGATTGCTTGAAAAGTAATAAGCGAGTGAACCAAAAACAATTATGATTGCTGCCAACAACATTGTGGCAAATATTGGACTAAGGGCACGCCTATCAAGCAACCGAAAATTACGCTTATGTTTACCCATTTACCAGTTCCTCATCGGTTAATTTTTGGATTGACCACGTTAAGGGAGACTGAGCTCTAAGATTAATAATGGAAACTCGAAGTTCCTTCCCTGTTTTCACAGGCAACTCTTGGTCTGTCCTTAGCATTCTACCGCTTTCTTACCTTCCATTCATCCAGTTCATTAATAAAGTAGGTTTTTTTAAAAACTCTAAATTGACTCTCAAGTGCGAGATAGACAAAAAAAGCTGTTTATGGCTATTTAACTTCTATTCCGAGTTTTGATATATTACGCAAACGTAATACTTTCTGATTTCTCAGAAATTATTTTTGCCTAGAATTATGGTTAGCTTTAGCCTTCTAATAGAATGCTTTAGTCAATCATTTCTATCTTGCAGCGCCACAGTTTAACAAGTTGTCATTCTTATTCTGATCATTACAGATTAGGCCTAAAGAGAAATTGCCTAATTTGAAAAAAGCAAAGACCTTTCTGAAAAAGTTGAAAAAGGAAAAGTTGTGGGCCAAAACAAAGCCCAAGTTTAAGGAGCTACGAAGGATGGTGAGACGAAACTACCGCCTGCCTTAGTGACCAGCGTAACCGTATACGCAGATCCTGAAGTAAGAGCCGGAGCAGCTGTTGCAGTTAACGGTGTTAATACTCCAGTACCAGATGGAGTCGCTCCAGTTGTGATTGCAGTTATGGTCTCGACTGAGTTACCAGCACTATTCTTAACGACTAAACCAGTAACTGTCGGAATCGGCCCGCCCGTACTCTGATAATACACAGAAAGAGCAGCGTCACCAGTAGCTACGGACGCCGACTGCACCGCAACCTTCTCTTGCCCAGCTGTTCCTCCACCAGTCATAGTTGCCAATGTACCACTTGTAAACATGTAAACAACCACACCCGCGATGACTGCAATTGCGATTAGAATAATTCGACTACGTCTAAAACTTTTCATTTTTTTCATAACACCTCCTCGCTAAATTTTGTGGTTTAACATTTTATTCCTTCCGTTAACTTATAAACGGTGTTAACTACACCTAAATATTCATGATATCAAGATTTTTGAAATTTAATTTGTCTCAAATTGTGGTTTTATTTGCAAACTTGCACAATCGGTGCCCAAGGAAATAAGAAGCTAAATTAATTTTTGGATTAAAATTTTGCAAAAAATTAAAAATAGAAAAGTTATGGGCAAAAACAAAGCCCAGTTTAAGGAGCTATGAAGGATGGTGAGACGAAACTACCGCCTGCCTTAGTGACCAGCGTAACCGTATAAGCAGTTCCTGAAGTAAGAGCCGGATTGGCCGTTGCAGTTAACTGTGTTAATGCTCCAGTGCCAGATGGAGTCGCTCCAGTTGTGATTGCAGTTATGGTTTCGAGTGAGTTACCAGAACTATCTTTAACGACTAAACCAGTAACTGTCGGAATCGGCCCGCCCGTACTCTGATAATACACAGAAAGAGTAGCGTCAGTAGGAGCTGCCGCCGACTGCACCGCAACCTTCTCTTGCCCAGCTGTTCCTCCACCAGTCATAGTTGCCAATGTACCACTTGTAAACATGTAAACAACCACACCCGCGATGACTGCAATTGCGATTAGAATAACCGTTAACTTATAAACGGTGTTAACTACACCTAAATATTTGGAACCTGAATTTAAAGTCATAAGGAAAACTTGCATTATCTTCTATATCGATGTTTTTAACTCAAATTTTGTCTCAAAAGAAAAGTACTTCCCAAGTTGTTGTTTATCTTGCATATGTGTTCTGGGAAAAATTCTGGGTTCAAAATTCTGTTTTCCTAATAAGTAGAAGGTTGCCAGGGATTCAGGATGAAGTTTCCTAATCCCTGGGTGTATGGAGGCTTTCTCCTTTCTCCTCGCCCTTCTCCAATCAATTTATGATTCAAAAAACATGATATAAATCATATTTCAAATTTGAATATATATCCAAAAACGATGTTGCGCCACCAGCCATTTTTGCATGTGTAAAGCTTTCATTTTCTTTTTTAATAATTTCTTGTTATTTTCGGGTTGCTTATTTCGCAGGTTGACATATTGTGTATTACGAAAGCTTATTTATTTGCTGGAAAACCTAACGCGTCATTGATAAATATGTCCGATAATGAAAAGAAGCATTTTGGGAAACTCGGGAGTTGAGACGATGCGGAGAAGTTCAAAGCAGAAAATGTTTGTAATTCTGTTGATGCTGACGCTCCTCGGTGGATCCGCTGGCATATCTATAGCTGTTACAGAAGCATTTCTTCCAGCTGCATTAGCCATGTTGGCAGCAGTAGGTGCGCTTTCAATGTTGTACCCGAAGCTTATTAGGAAAAGAAAGTAGTTTTCTTCCTTTTTTTGAGATGCTTAAGAATCAGTTTTCTGAATTTTTGGCTTGTTTTTCATTTGGTAAGTTATTTCTTTTTTCTTGGAGATTGGCCCTTTATCTTTGAATTTGCTTGTTAGGATGTTTTCATGAATTAACATTATAAACGTTTAAAATTGAAGTCATGTCGACGAGTGCTACTTTGTGAAAAAAGAAAAAATGTAGAGAGCAAAGTTTATTTTTGACTGGAAAAAAGGAAAATGGTTTTGGGCTTCAACATTTCTTGTGTTGAGCCTGCTTTTAGCGAGTTTTACATTGTCTTAATTACTTCGTTTTTATCTTCTGGGGCTGCTTTGAGTTTTCTTCATAGGAAAAGTTACTTTGTGTTGACTCATTGCAGACTTGATTGCAATGAATGTTGTCGACGCTGCTGTCATAACCATGACGATCGATGCTATGTATAATATTAGCGGTGTTTGGGTTTCAGAAGCTACGTCGCTTCGTGATCTGGTGACGAAATTGGCTGTTTCGGTTATGGCTGCATTCATTGTGATCGTGTTGGTTGCTCTGGTTCCGGTGTATGAGCCTGAGCCTTGTCCGCTCCAGCTTGTGAATGTGTATCCTGATTTTGGTGTTTCTGAGATGCTGACTGATGCACCTTGGTTGTACCATCCGCCTGATGGTGAGACTGTTCCTGTTCCTGTCGGTGAGACTTTCATTGTTAGGTAGTATTGTTTCTGGCAGGTTATGGATTGACTTGTCGTGGTTGGAACGTTCATTGTGCCAGTGCTTGGATTTTCTACGTATTGTACGCCTTGGCTTGTGGATATTGGTGATGTAACGGTCCATTTGAAGCTGCCTGCGGCGATTCCTGTGAAAGTTATGGAGCTTGTGGTTGAAGACTTTATTTGGCTGTTGAAAGTTACAGTCCATGATGTTCCCGATGGTAGACCACTTTCAGTGAAAGTAATTGTGTATTTGGTTACTTTTGCGAAGTTGGCTGTTATAGTGCCTGGTGCATGTATTGTTGCTGTTGTTGAAGCGGAACTTGAGCTTCCAAATGTGATAGAGCTCGTGCTGCTTGACCAACTGCTAAAGCTGTAGCCAGTGTTGGCCGTTGCCGAGATTGCAAGTGAACCCGCATTTGTCCACACGTTTGTTCCCGCGGGACTTGTAGTACCCGCGCCAGATGGAGATACCACGAAAGACACCTGATATTGGGTAGAGTACGTTATAGTTTGCGATGTTGTCGTTGGAACGCTCATGGTTCCCGAGGCTGATGAGGCTGCATATCGAATTCCTGTTCCGCCCGATATTGGGGTTGATACACTCCATGCATAGCTTCCGGATGATACTCCTGTGAAGGTTATTGTAGCTGAAGTGTACGATTTTGAATTCCCGTTGAAGGTCGCCGTCCAGGGAGTGCCCGATGGCAACCCGTTTTCAGTGAAGGTGACGGAGTATGTTCCAGGTGTTGATGCGCTGTATGTGATGCTTACTGGTGCTGTTGTTGGAACATTAACTGACCCTGAGGGTGATGAAGCTACGTATTGGATGCCTGTGCCGCCGGAAATTGGAGTTAGAACGCTCCATGAAATGCTGCCCGACGGTTCTTGGACTGTGATCATGTTTCCTGTGGTGGAAGTTGTTGTGCCGCCTACCGTTACGCTCCATGTTGTTCCAGATGGAAGACCGCTCTCGACAAACGTCAACGTGTATGCGATGTTAACTGCGATTGTGTGGGCGCCATCTGTGTCGCCTGAGTAGTCAACTGAATAGTATTCTATCGTGTTTGCACCTTGAGTGCTTACTGTGAATGAAGTGCTTGCTGTGTAAGTTAGTTGATTTGCAACAGTGTAAGTGTTCCATGTGGCGCCGCCGTTTAAGCTGTAGTATATGTAGTGGATTCCTGATGTTTGCTCGTTTGCAGTTAACGTTACGGTAGCTGAGCCTACATACCAATTGGTTGTGCCTGAAAGCAGCGTTCCTGAGGTGCTCGCGGTGGTAGTTGGGTTGGATAAGTTAATTAGGACTATGGCGGTTTGTGCGGTTCCGGTCTTTCCGTTGTTATCGGCTGCCCAGTATGATACGCTGTATAATCCGCCTGTTGAAATGGTAAATGATCCGGAGGAGCTTGTCATAGTCTGTGTTGGTCCACCGTTGATGGTGTAGTAGATTGCTTTGATTCCTGTGCCACTGTTATCTGTAGCTGCCAAAGTTATAGTTACGGCCGAATTGTACCAGCCGTTTTGACCTGGAGTCCCTGACAAGCTGATGCTAGTCGCTGGAGGAGCTGCAGAAACAACTGAGATGGAGCCACTTGTGCCAGCAATTGAGCTTGTTACAGTGTCGGTTGCAGTAATTGTTTGTGAGCCACCCGTTGTTAGGGTAACTGTGAAAGTTCCTGTGGCTGCTGAAAGTGAAGAGTCGCTGGGCAGAGTTCCCGCAGAGGTCGAGGTGAAATGCACCTTGCCTGCGTAGCCAGTAGCCAAGTTACCATACGCGTCGTAAGCAGTCACTGTAACCGAGAAAGATGTTCCAGCGGTTGCAGTGCTCGGAGCAGAAACCACAAAGTGCGTAGTAGCACCAGGAGTAACCGTCAAAGTAGTCGAAGCAGACTTGCCACTGTAGCTTGCACCAATCGTGTAAGAACCAACCGCCGTCTCAGTCACAGAGGCTCCAGAGATCGCAACACTGTTGACGCTGAAAGTAGTTCGAACGCTGCAGCAGTGAAAGCCTGAGGAACACCAGCAACCACACTCGGTGAAACTGGACTGATCTTTATGCTTCCTAAAGCAGCAACCGTAACCGTCAAAGTAGTCGAAGCAGACTTGCCACTGTAGCTTGCACCAATCGTGTAAGAACCAACCGCCGTCTCAGTCACAGAGGCTCCAGAGATCGCAACACTGTTGACGCTGAAAGTAGTACCACCAGCAACGATACTTGCACCAGTTGGACTAATCGTTATGTGATCCAATGGAGCAGCAGTAACCGTCAAAGTTGTAGAGACATCAGACACTCCAGCGAATGATGCAGTAACCGTGTATGAGTCAACCTTAGTCTCAGAGACAGTGCTACCGACAATCGGAACCGCATTGACACTGTATGAAGCAGTAACAGGGCCTAAATCATTGTTGTACTGGTCAAAGCTCTCAGCAGAGTAGACCTGGCTACCACCAGCAACGATACTTGCACCAGTTGGACTAATCGTTATGTGATCCAATGGAGCAGCAGTAACCGTCAAAGAAGCACTCAATGAAACAGATCCAGCATTAGTACTCATGAAGTAGAAACTGGAGCTACTACTCGAACCAGAACTAATCGTGACCTGATTACTCGAAATTGGAGTGGTACCACCAGAATCTGAATACCAATTGCCACTAGGAGACAAAGTAACCGTAATAGCCGACGCCGCATTGACAGCGTTACCATACTGATCTTGCAACTGAACCACAATCCCCCCAGAAGTCACACCAGCACCCACAGAAGAAGGCACACCGACAAACGCCAGCTGAGAAGGCGAGGCCGGATTCACCGTCAAAGAAGCATATGCAGCCGTGTAGCCGTCGCTAGAAGCACTCAACGAGACAGACCCAGCAGTATTACTCATGAAATAGATTATGGAGCTAAAGCTTGAACCCGAAATTGAAACAGTCGAAATCTGAGTTACACCTGGAGAATCAGAATACCAGTCAACACTTGGAGACAAAGTAACCGTAACGCCGTCTGGACCAGCACTAACAAGGTTGCCATACTGATCCTCCAACATAACCACAATCGGCTGTGAAGTCGCGCCAGCACCTAAAGAAGGAGGTGCACCCAGAAAGACCAACTTAGAAGCCACAGCAGGATTAACAGCGACCGTCTCAGTATTAGACGTAACCGCGTTATTTGCAGCGTCAGTCACCGTAACGGAAATAGTGAATGAACCCGCAGTATAATCTGCCTCTGTAGCCGTGTAAGAATAAGTCGCGCTAGTACCGACCGGAGCGCCGTTATAGTACCATTGATACGTGTAACCGCCTGCACCGCCAGAAACAGACGCAGAGTACGTAACAGACTGACCAACATCCACCGTCAACGAAGAAGGCACACTCACAGTCAAAACAGAATTCACCGTAACCGAGGCAGCTGAAGAAGGAGCTGAAGTCGCACCTAAACTGTCAGTGACAGTTACAGTAATCGAGTAAGAACCAGATGAAGCAGGAGAATAAGCAAACGATGAACTGGCACTATTTTGAACCATTGAAGAACCAACGTACCATTGATATGAAGAGTAAGAATTTGAACCACCACTAGGATTGGCCGAGAACGTCTTAGACTGACCCGCATCCATAGTCCACGAAGAAGGCGACACATTCACAGTCGGAGCAGAATTCACCGTAACAGAAGCGGCTGTAGACTGAGGGGAAGTCACGCCATTACCGTCAGTAACCGTCACAGTAATGGAATGGGAACCCGAGGAAACAGGCGAATAACTGAACGTTGACGCAGTTTGACCGCTTTGAGCAGACCCATCAACGTACCACTGATAACTTGTGTATGTACCTGAACCGCCAGAAGCAGTAGCAGAGAATGTCTTTGACTGACCCATATCCATAGTCCACGAAGAAGGCGACACAATAACAGTGGGGGCAGGCGCTTGTTGCACCGCATCCACTATCATGGCCCAACCACTTTGGCTTGACCCGAAGCTGACCGTAGCGCCAGACAGTGCAGAACTTATTACCTCGTCTTGGGCTGCTGCACTCCCATCGGTTCCCGCCACTTGACCCTCGATTAAAGTGAAACCAGTTCCAGCGGTTGCGGCTGTTGTCGACCTATCGCCTTCAAGTCCGATTATCAGCTCATGGCCATTCGAGGTCGATATGCTTCCTATTGAAGGGGTACCGCTGCTACTACTTGCGCTGTACGGCAGACCACTATGTGTAGAGAACGGATCGAACGGATTAACGGTGTTTGCCCCGGTTATGCTGAAGACGAGGACGGAAGCTGCATTTGTAGACGAGAGAGTGCTGCTAAATGTAACGGTGATCGAAGTCACTGCAGATCCGGTGACGACAGCATAGCTTTCCGAAATGTAACCAATACCTGATACACCACTAACCGAAGCCCTTGACAAGTGCCAGGTCTGAGAAGAAGTACTTGAAATAGCGGTCACAGTTATGGGGCTACTACCACCATGGGTCCTAGCAAGCACAATTATAACATCGCCAACTTTGCAATTGAGTGAAGTCATAGTTATTGAAGATCCACTCGTGGCAGAACTGGTACCGGTACCGCTGCTGTCCAATCCGAAGGAAGTAACTGTCAAAGAGGCAGCAGAAGACTGAGCCGAAGTCGCACCTAAACTGTCAGTAACAGTCACAGTAATCGAGTAAGAACCCAATGACGCAGGAGAGTAGCTAAACGTTGACGAAGTCGCACCGCTCTGAGATACCCCACCAACATACCACTGATAACCCGTGTAACTACCTGAACCGGCAGAAGCAGTAGCAGTAAACGTCTTAGACTGACCAACACCCATGCTCCACGAAGTAGGCGACACACTAACAGAAGGAGCAGAATTCACCGTAACAGAAGCAGCAGCAGACAGAGGAGAAGTCACACCTAAACTGTCAGTAACTGTCACAGTAATAGGATGAGAACCCGTGGAAGCAGGAGAATAACTAAACGTTGACGAAGTCGCACCGCTCTGAGATACCCCACCAACATACCACTGATAACCCGTGTAACTACCTGAACCGGCAGAAGCAGTAGCAGTAAACGTCTTAGACTGACCCATATCCATAGTCCACGAAGAAGGAGACACAGTAACAGTCGGACCAGAATTCACTACAACAGAAACCGCTGCAGACGTAACCACAGCAGGCGTACCAGCGCTGTCAGTCACCCGAAGCTCAAAACTCCAAGTTCCAGTTGCAGTAGAACTAGAAGTAGCAAAAGAATAGCTGGATGAAGTCGCACCGCTAATCGACGAGTAAGAACCAGCGCCAGGAGCCTCACTGAGCCACTGATACGTGTACGGACTTGTACCAGTCGAAACAGCAGTAGAACTCAAAGCGGAAGTCTGACCCTGCTCAACCGTGCCTAAAGAAGTAGAAGCTGTCGGAGCAACCAAAGCAGAGTGCACCGTAACCGAAGCAGCAGTGGATTGAGGCGAAGTCGCACCTAAACTGTCAGTAACCGTCACAGTAATAGAGTGAGAACCCGTGGAAGCAGGAGAATAACTAAACGTAGAAGCCGTCTGGCCACCCTGAAGCGCAGAATCCACATACCACGCATAAGACGAGTAAGTGCCTGAACCGCCACTTGGAGCAGCAGTAAACGTCTTAGACTGACTCATATCAATAGTCCACGAAGTAGGCGACACAGTAATAGACGGAGCAACATTCACAGTAACCGACGCACCAGAAGACGTAACTACAACATGGGTACTGGCGCTGTCAGTCACTTGAAGCTCAAAACTCCAAACACCCGTAGTCGTGGAACCTGATGTTACAAAAGAATAGGTAGACGAAGTCGCACCACTGATCGACGAGTAAGAGCCAGCACCAATCTTAGAAAGCCACTGATACGTGTACGGACCAGTACCCGTTGTCACACCAGTAGAACTCAAAGTTGAAGTCTGACCCTGATCAACAGTACCAAGCAAAGCAGAAACAGTCGGAGCAACCAAAGCAGAATTCACCGTAACAGAAACGGCGTTAGAAGCAGGAGAAGCAACCGGGATGGAAGCGCTATCGGTAACCTGGCAAGTAACCGAATGCGAAGACCCCGCAGCAGTATAAGAATAAGTCGAACTGGTAGCACCCGAAACCGCAGAGCCATCCAGGAACCACTGATAATGAATCGTCCCAGAACCACC
>JBEKTQ010000050.1:0-2796 GCA_049515895.1 Bathyarchaeia archaeon
CCCCCGGAGCCGGTGGACGAATACCTGGGCCTGGCGGCCCTGCTCAGCATCAGCGCCCGCTTCCACCGGCGGCAGCCGCCCCTGTCCCTGGAGGAGCTGGCGGAGATCCTGCCTCAGGGCAACAACCTGGCGGCGCGGGTGGTCCAGATGCTCCAGGACTGCAATCTGGTGGTGCAGGTGGCGCCCGGCAAGCGGGCGCGGTCGCCTCAGTTTCTGCCCAACCTGCCGCTGAGCCAGGCGACCGTGGCCGAGGTCCTGGAGTGCCTGCGGCGCGGACGTACGGCCGCTATCAATCAGGCCTTGGAGACGGACCCCGGGCTGGCCGCGGCCCTGGACCGCCTGCTGCAGGCGCGGCCCCCGGCCGCGGCGCCATCCCCAACCCTCAGGGAAGTAGTGGAGTCTTGGGGAACCACCGGGGAAGACGGATCAGCCAAGGGGAATCAGGGTAGCAAGGCTTAGCTCCGGCTATAATGGTTACCAGCTATCCGCGGTCAGCTCCAAACCCGGAAACCTGTTGAGGCGCCGGTGCTGCCGCAGCCAGAATCATCTGGCGCCAATCAAAAAAGCCCGCCTCGTCAAGAGGCGGGCTTACTGTTATGAAAATAATAGTGGCACAGGCTTCCAGCCGGTGGGCCGGTGGCGTCCTCCTCTCCCATGTAGAGTTCGGGATGGGATCGGGGTGATCCTGTCCCCAACCTACTCATAATGGGTCCACATGCGAAGGATTTTAATGATTTTCTCCTGTTCCAGGACTTCGTAGACCAATCGGTGCTGAATATTGATGCGGCGGGAATAAGCGCCGGCAAGGTCGCCCACCAGTTTTTCAAACCGAGGGGGAGTGCGGAAAGGATCTTTTTTGGATGATTTCCAATAGCTCGATGGCTTTGCCCTTTAGGCCGGCGGCGGCCAGCTTTTTGGCGTCCCTTTGGGCCTGCCTGGCGTAAACAATTTCCCATGTCACCAATCAAGCTCCCTGGCGCATTCGTCCACCGGCGTCTGCAAGCCTTCCCGGATGGACTCGCGCATACCGGGAATAGACAGCAAATACAGGGTCTCCTGGATGGCCCTCCAGTCTTCCTCGGAAAGCAAGACCGCATTGGTTCTTTTCCCGGTGATGAGAATCGGTTCGTGAGATGCAGCCGCCTCATCCACCAGGCGTCCCAACTTCGTCCGCGCCTGGCCAACCTTTATGGTAGTCATCAATCCACCTTTTCCTAGGTTCCTTTCAAAGTAATAAAAAAGCCCGCCTCCGTCAAGGGGCGGGCATGCTCTTCCACGCAGTCAGTGGCACAAGCTTCCAGCCTGTGGGCCGGCGGCGTCCTACTCTCCCATGCAGGGTGGGAGCCGCCCACCAATAAGGAAATGAGATGATTAATGGCGGGCAGCGCCCGCCCTACAATTTCTGATTATTCAGCATCTTCCAGGAATTTCAAAACCTGTTTAACTATCTTGGGATGGAGATATCCACCGGCATGCAAAGGGATGGCAATTCTTCGGCCTTCTTTAAAATAAATCCTGTGGCTGCCTGAGCTCCTGATCAGCTCATAACCGCTTTTTAGCAGCAGGGTTTCAGCCTCCCGCCCTGTTAACCGGAGCGGTTTAGGCAACTCGAACCTCTAAAGAAGTGGTAAGAATCTCTTTGCTCAGGGAGGCCTTAATTTCTTCTGCTGACAGGGTTTCCAGATAAAGCTCAATGGCCTCTTTGATATTGGCCATGACCTCTTCAAAGGTATCCCCTTGAGTCTGGCAGCCTTCCAACTCCGGGCAATAGGCATAATAGCCGAAATCATCTTTTTCGATGACAATGCTGACTTTGTGGGACATGGCTTACTCTCCTGGGCCTAAGATAATAAAAAAGCCCGCTTCCGTCAAGGGGCGGGTTTACTGCTATAAATTAAATCCGGCGGCCTCTGCCCTCCCGTGTAGGGTGGGCACTGCCCACCATTTCCTTTATCTGGTGGCACAGGCTTCCAGCCTGGGCACCCAGGCCAGAGGCCTGTGCCACTAAAAGGGCTTAACTACCGGGTTCGGGATGGGATCGGGTGTGACCCCTCAATTCCATTTTCTATTCCAGATTTTCCAAGGTCCATTCTGGTGCAGGAATTTCGATGGTAGTCATCTGGGCCTCGGCTTCAAAGGGAACCGCGGTGCTCAAAAGGTCTTCTGCGCCGACTCTTAAGGATTGCAGCAATTCTTCTCGCGTCTTTTCCTGGGCATTGACCCCGGGAAGATCAATAAGCCAGCCGATCCACCAGTTACCGCTTTTTTTGATCATGGCCCTGAATTTCATTGTTTCACCCATGGAATATCCAGGTCTTTGCAAATCTTCCTGGCCAGTTCATTTACTATTTCGGTATGCCGAGGCACCAAGGTCTTGAAATTTCCCCTCTGATAGATGGAATGGAAGTATGACGCCGAAGACCTGAAGTCCATCAAGGGCAAGATCGTCGCCGCCTGGAAGGAGAAGATCGACAAGGACGGCCCCCCCAGCGCCGAGAAAACTGTAGGGCGGGAAAGCGAAGCGCATCCCGCCACTCTAAACAAGGGCCCGACGGCCTTCCCTGAGGAAGAAGGCACCATGCTCGGCTAGATGCGCGATCAAGGTTTTTCGCTTCATTAGGCACAAAGATAATAAAAAAAGCCCGCCTCCGTCAAGGGGCGGGCTTGGGGCTAGAAATTAAATCCGGCGGCGTCCTACTCTCCCACGCAGTCACCCACGTAGTACCATCGGCCCTGCAGGGCTTAACTACCGAGTTCGGGATGGGATCGGGTGTGACCCCTGCGGCATGGCCACCG
>JBEKTQ010000051.1:0-3669 GCA_049515895.1 Bathyarchaeia archaeon
CCGGGCTATCTGGGGCAAGGCGATGTTGACGATGCTGGTGTCCAGGGTGGCCATGAAGGCCCCCAGGCAGGCGGTGAAGAGGATCAAACCCCGCCGGGGAAGCGGGTCAGCGGGGTTGGCCGTCGTTGACGGCCTGCCATATCGCCAGCTTATAGGTCACCACCCTGAAAAACCAGGTGTAGATAGTTTGGCATAACCCCGATAATCGGCGGCCACAGGCCGCCCTAGCAAACTGTCCGGCAACAAAATTGCATGAAGAAACTTACCCTATCTCACCGCTCCTGGGGTGGGCTGTGCCCGCCGCCTTAACCAGGGCTCCCCAAGAATTCCCGCTCACCTGGCCCCCGGGGTCGGTCTGCGTCACCAGAGCCTCCCCCGTGGGAAAGGCCCGGATGCCCGCGGCCTGGTATAAAAAAATCTTTCGACCTCGGCCCTGGTTTTCAGGCCCGAGGCGGCCGCCAAGGTCAAAGGTGGCATGAATCAGAGAGCCGCGGCGAGGCCTCAATTTCCCGCCGGGGCCTCTTCCCGCTCATAGGAGTCGAAGGTGGTGTACTTGTCCCGGAAAATGAGCTTGACCTTGCCGGTGGGACCATTGCGCTGCTTGCCGATGATGATCTCGGCGATGCCCTGGTCCGGGGAGTCATCCCGGTAGACTTCGTCCCGGTAGATGAAGATGACCACGTCAGCATCCTGCTCGATGGCCCCGGATTCACGCAAGTCCGCCAGTTGCGGCCGTTTGTGTGGGTGGGGGCGGTCTTCCAGGCGGCGGTTTAATTGGGAGAGCACGATGACCGGCACCTTCAGCTCCTTGGCCAGGGCCTTCAAGGACCGGGAAATCTCCGAGATCTCCTGTTCCCGGCTGTGCACGTCAGTCCGGCCGCGCATGAGCTGCAGGTAGTCGATGATCAGCATCCCCAGTTTGCCGTCCGCCTTGAGGCGCCGGGCCTTGGCCCGGATGTCCAAAACGGTGGCCGCCGGGGTGTCGTCGATGTAGATGGGGCAATCCAGGAGATAACCCGCGGCCGTCTGCAGGTTGGCCCATTCCATGGTGCTCAGGAAGGCCCGGCGCAGGTTGGAGGCGTCCACCTCGCCGACGCTGGAGAGCAGCCGCCGCACCAACTGCTCCCTGGACATCTCCAGGGAGAAGAAGGCCACCGGCACCTGGGGCTTATAGGCGGCGTTGAAGGCGATGTTCAGGGCCAGGGCGGTCTTGCCCATGCTGGGGCGGGCGGCGATGATGATCAGGTCGCTGTTCTGGAAGCCCGCGGTGAGGTTGTCCAGGTCGCTGAAGCCGCTGGTCACCCCGGTGATCCGGTTCACTTCCCGGTGCCAGATGGCCTCCAGGGTGGCGATCTCCCTTTCCACCAGGGCCGACAAGGGCTGGAAGCCCAGGCGCACCTTGGACTCGGCCACCTCGAAGACCTTCTGTTCGGCGGCGTCCAGAAACTCGGCGACATCCTCCACCTTCCCAAAACAGGAGCCGGCGATCTCCTGGGTGGTGTCCAGCAGGCGGCGCAGGATCGCCTTGTCGTGCACCAGGCCGGCATATTTTACGGCGTTGGTGGCGAATCCCACCTGCTCGCTCAGACCCGCCAGGAAGACCGGCCCCCCCACTCCTTCCAACTGGCCCCGCTCGCCCAGAAGGGCGGTGACGGTCACCTGGTCCACCGGATCGCCACGGCCGTAGAGGTCCAGCATGGCCTGAAAGATTCTTCCGTGGGCCCCCCGATAAAAGTCGCCGGGCGCGATCACATCGGCCACCCGGTCCAGCACCTCCGGACGCACCAGGATGGCCCCCAGGACTGATTGCTCCGCCTCGGGATTTGCTGGCGGGGTAAAGCCGCCGGGGGGGGCGGCTTCCGCCGGGGCCGCGACCATCCGTTGGGCGTTGCGCCGAATGCTTCCAGGCATGGTGACTCTCCCCGGGTGGCAGAACGGTTCTCTGTTAGTAACTATTTGAATTTAAAAGATGATTAGTTGACCGGTTACAGGATTTCTCTTCATGCATCATATCGAAAACCCGGCGGGATTGCAAATGGGGGCTGGGCGCTCCACGGAAGCGGGGAAGGAATGGAAGTTAAGGATTAAGAACCAAGTTAACGGTTTTAAAGAAGATTAATTGATCTTCCCAAGAGGGGTACCTGATTTTTCACCTGATGGCTCTAAATCCTGCCTCCATTCCGATTAAAAGCAGCCAATTTTGAATCAAGGCGCCCAGGCGGGGCGCCGGCGCCACCAATTAGCAATCAGAGCAAAAAACAAGTTCCTGATGGGGAATTTAACTGTAGCCGCAGGCTTTAGCCTGCGGCTACCTTTTAAATGCAATCTATTTAATGCTCTGATTAATATTTCGGGAGTGTGGCAGAGGGCTGAGGGCCGACGGCCCCCTTACCTCCTTTTTCTCTCGTTCCCAAGCTCCAGCTTGGGAACGCACCCTTGGCGCCAAGCTCCGCTTGGCGAGAGCCAGCTTGCCCTCAGGATGAGACGGCTTCTGAGCAAAGCAGGAGCTTTGCAATAAAATGGGTTTCCAAGCAGTAATTCATGAGCCCTGGGCTCACCCGAAACGATGAAAAATTTGGTGGGGCGGGCCGCAGTAATCGCCGCATCTGATGCTCAGGCGGGACGCCTGTGCCACCACTTTCTACGAACTTTTCGGAATAGGAGCTCAGGAGCCTTCGGCTCACTCCAAAAACATGAAAAGTTACGCATACTTATGGTGCGCAGTGCGCACCCTACATGAAGACTTTTTGGAACAGGAACTTGGGAACCAGAAAGAAGGCATTATAGTTAGCGGGCTAAGGGCCGCCGGCCCCTTGCCTCCTGTGTTCTCTGCGGACTCTGCGTCTCTGCGGTAAAAGTGTGGGAAGAGCCAAGGGGGGCCGACGGCCCCCTTACCCCCTTTCCCCCAAAAACCATACCGGGAAAGCTAATCTGCCTCGGCCACCACTGCCACGGTGATTTCGGCCTTGACTTCCGGGGCCAGGCGGACGGGGACCTGGTAGCTGCCCAGCTTTTTGATAGGCTCCGGCAGGTCCAATTGCCTGCGGTCGATATTGAAGCCCTTGGCCTCCAGTGCCGTGATGATCATGGCCGCCGTCACCGACCCGTAAAGGCGCTCTCCCTCTCCCACCCGCTGGGCAATGGTGACGCTCACCCCATCCAGTTGGGCGACATTGGCCAAAGCGGCTTCCTGCTCCTTGGCCCGGAGCTCGGCATATCTGGCTTTAACCTGTTCCACCTGGGCCAGGTTGCCCCGGGTGGCTTCCATGGCCAGACCCTGGGGAATCAGGTAATTTCTGGCATAGCCCCGGGCCACCTCCACCACGGCGCCCAGGGAGCCCAGGGCGGTAACGTCTTTCGTCAGAATGACCTTCAACTCTCGATTCCTCCTCCGGCGTCCCCGGGTTGCCGGTGCAAGTGGCGAAAATCGAACCAGAGGTCCAGCACCCCCAGGGTGATGATCAAAAAAAACAGCGGGTTTAAAAACAGCACCGCGTAGGCGATGATCCGCAGAACCCGGGGCAGCCTCAGACGCTGGAACCAGCCGGCCACCACCCCCAAACCCTGACAGAAATAGAGGACCGCCAGGATCAGCAACAGGTTGAGGCTGAGGGAACGCAACGCGGCCACCGGAACCAACAGCATAAAGCCGGCGCCCAGAGCCACGAA
>JBEKTQ010000052.1:0-2739 GCA_049515895.1 Bathyarchaeia archaeon
GATTCTCCTCACCAAGAAGACGTGCAGGGCGAAGAGGCTCGAGAACAGGAAAGGGAAAAAGGCGACGTGCAGGGCAAAGAAGCGGTTAAGGGTGACCCCCGAAACGTTTTCACTTCCCCTTAATATTTTGCAAATCAAATCCCCCACCAGCGGAAAGGCGGAGGGGATATCGGTCACCACCGTGGTGGCCCAGAAACTCAACTGGCTCCAGGGCAGGAGGTAGCCGCTCAAGGTAAAGCCCAGGACGGTGAGCAACAACAAGGCCCCCACCACCCAGGTGAGTTCCCTGGGTTTCTTATAGGAGCCCAGGAAAAAGACGGAGCCCATGTGGAGGAGGACCACCGCCACCATGAGGTTGGCGCCCATCACGTGCATCTCGCGGAAGAGCCAGCCGTAAGGCACGTGGTTCATGATAAACTGAATGCTTTGAAAGGCGTCCTTATCATCGGGAATATAGTAGAACATCAGCAAGATACCGGTGAAAGCCTGGAAAACAAAGGCCGCAAGGGCGACGATGCCTAAGGTGTAAAAGATATTGATATTTTTGGGAACCAGGTAATCGGTGAGCTGCGAGCGGACCAGTTCATCGAGGCCGATCCTGATCTCTAGCCATTCCCTCAGCCTTGGCATCATCTTGTCACCCGATTACGAGGTTATCGCCTTCCACCCTCACGGCAAACTTCCGCAAAGGCTTGGGCGGGGGGCCGGACACCACGTCCCCCTCCAGGTTGAAGGTGCCCGCATGGCAAGGGCAGATGAACTCCTGCCGATCTTTATCAAATTTCACCAGACAGCCCAGGTGGGTACAGACCTTGGAAAAGGCCAGGTATCCCTTGTCAGGAATGTCGAGGATGATTATCGGGGTGCCGCCGAACATCAGATCTTTAGTGGTATTTACCGGGACCTCGCCTTTGGGGATGATGAGGTTTTTTGCCACCAGCGCTGCCTCAACGGGCAGCAGAAAGCGGAACAGGGGATAGACAAAAGCGCCGAGGGCGCTTAATCCCAGGATGGAGGCCAACAGCTTTAAAAATCCACGTCTCTGCATAGCAAACCAGCGATAGGCATTTATCCGAAAGTCAATTGAGGTCTCCACCCCGTCCTGTCAAACTGAACGGGTTCAGGGTGGCAATTGGTTAAATTTCCCCAGAAGATGCTAACACTTATCTCCTAAAGGCGAATTTTAAACCTGGACCATAAGAAAATAAACAGGCCGGACACACCCGATTGCAGGAAGCGGCCAGAAGGCCGCTTTCCTGGGGTTGGTCAACCGATCCGGCTAAAGGGATGCCAGCTCCTTCATCTCATCCGCTGCCGCTCCCCTGGGATAAACCCCGGCTACATCCCGCTGGACCTCAAAACGTCTGCCAGACCAGGAGATAAAGAGTGTTGTTAAAAGAGGCGCTGCGCCTTGGGTATGGTAAAGTGTCCCCAGGATTCCCGTCATAATCCCCTGGATTAAGCCGCCAAGATGTTCGCCGTAGATGCGGCCCCCATAAAACAGGCTGATGGCCTGGGGGACATTGACATTATCATTGGCCCGGTTCGAGGGATCAAACGTACCAGCCGGCCGGTCATTTTGTAAATGGGTAAAGGATAGCTGGACCATGCCGGAAATCGGCGGCGGCCACTCGTAGGGCTTGTCGCCATGTTTGGTGGCGGTAAAACCGTTGAGCTTGAAGTTTCTCCCCACCGGGGTCAGCTCGGGGAACATGGTATGGCAGGCGTTACAGTCCAGACCCATCTGGCGTGCGAAACTGGGGACTGCCTGGGCTTGTTTCACTGGTAAAGAGAACCATAACCCGAGGATAGCCAAAGCCACGGCCAACTTTGCGCAATTTCTCCTTAATATTTTTCCCCCTCCTTAATTATGGAGAATTGCTAATGGGCGCCTCCCCTTACAAAAAAGCAAAAATTCTATTTTTTGAAAGATTTAGTCATATATTCAGTAACCGCTTTGATCTCCCCGGGATTCAGATTCACCGGAATCATCTGGTTCTTACCCTTGGTAACGGAGTCGAAAATCTTTTTATTGACGTCTCCCTGCCAGAACTTGGGGTCGGTGAAATTGCCGGGACCAGGGCTGAAGTTAGTGCACATGGCGCCCTTGCCGTCCCCCTTCTCGCCATGGCAAGGCACGCACTTGTCTTCGTAAATCTTTTTGCCGTCTTGAGCCCAGGCGCCTTGGGGGGCCCCAAATAACGCTACTCCCAGGAACACTGCGGCCATTACCCAGAGAACCGCCTTTCGCATAAGACTCCCTCCTCCTTTCCTGCTCACCAGGTTCGACTGTCGGATGGTATCGAGGGTTGCCATTTCGGGAGCGGGATCTACCGCCGCCGGCCGCGATGGAGTTCCTTCGTTTCCCCATGGAGAACGGCTGGCCGCGGCCCCCCCCATTAACCTGCATGAAATATAGTAGCAGTATTTTGTTTTTGCAAGAAAATTTCTAGGTACCAAGGTAGGAAATGGGGGAGGCGCCACCAGGCGAAAGACTTTGGCCCTTCGCCCAGTCCTTTTTCCTCATCAACAAATCCTGGGCAGCAGGTCCCCGGAAGGGGGGTCCAGGAGGCGGGCGGTGCCGATGCTGGTGCGGATGGTCACCCGTCCGGGCGGTTGGGCCCCCACCTCGCCGATGAGACGGGCCTCGGAGCCGTAGCGGCTCCCCTGAATGATCTCCACGGCCCGGCCGGCGTCCTCCGGGGCCACTACCACCAGCATCTTCCCTTCGCAGGCCAC
>JBEKTQ010000053.1:0-3017 GCA_049515895.1 Bathyarchaeia archaeon
TGGGGCCCACCTCGCAATAGATGCAGTCAAAGGGACAGGTTTTCCGGGGGATCAAGTCCACCCCCAGGGACCGCCCGAGGCGGCGGGAAGGCACCGGTCCGAATAGATGGGAATGGGACATGGTTAAAAACAACCCAACTGGCACAGCTTGATTTTGATTCCGAGTTCGTCCAGGAGCTTTCCCATTTCCTGTGTGGAAATGGACAATTCCTCGGCCAGGCGAAAGGCCGCGGCGCAGGCAATGTTGCCCTGGGGAGCCGCGAGCCGGATTTTCGCCTTCAGTTCCTCCGGGCTCATGGATCGTCTCGTAGACCTCACTTATGAAATATAGCCGAGGGGATCATAGAAATCAAGGCGTTCAGGGAGGAGGGGCGCCAGGATTTCCAGCCGGGCGCCTCTCAGGAGCCCTAATCTTGTTCTGGTCCAGGGGCGGACCGGTGGGTCCGCCCTTGGGTGGGCGCACGCCTGGGTGCGCCTCTACCACAGATTTTTCCATGTTTGACGGCAACCTGGCAGAGAGTTGCGCGGATGTTCTTTGAGCTTCCAAGATAATCTCTATAAATGGAAATACCAGAAAAACGCTGCCCGTCAGGGAGGAAGACCCGGCAAAACTCCCGGCAAGTTTTCCGGGAACCGGTCTCGAGCCAACAGATAAGGCGGGACGGCCGGCGTGCCAGGTGGGACGCGTCTCACGAGTCTTTAAGGGTGGATGCGACGCACCCTTACTTTGACTTTCCGGTGCGGGCTCATTAACTTGTTTATGTGGCGTGGGCACTCCCCACCATAAGTTGGCCCGCCGGTTGGAGAAGGTGGGCCAGGCCCACCTGCGTGACGTACCAACTTGCAGCATAAAAGCTTTGGAGGGGCGCCATGCTGGAGGTTATGCCGGAAAGCGAAGGCCCGCTCCTATGGCTGCGGGCCAGGGAGCGGCTCACCGTCCAGGATTACCGGGAGGTCTTCGTTCCCCGCCTGGGAATGGTTATCCGGGAGCACGGCAAGGTGCGGCTCTTGTTTCATCTGGACCCGGACTTTCGGGGCTGGACCCCGGGGGCCTGGTGGGAGGATGTTAAGCTGGACCTGAAACACCGGGGCGATTTCGAAAAGGTGGCACTGGCCGGAGCCTCCTTTTGGGCCGACGTCCTCCTGAGGTTATTCGCCCATTTCATGTCCGGGGAGGTGCGCACCTTTTTGCGGGAATACCTGGCGGAGGCCTGGATCTGGATCCAGGAGTGAGGCAGGAGGATAGAGGCTGCCGCTAATCTTTAATCAAGTTGATCTTTCAGGTCTACAATGGCATCCAGTCTCTGATACTGGATCATGAGACTTCCTTTGATCAGCTCTTCGAGTTCTTTAAAGTTTTGGCTCTTTTCATCCTGCTGGTCCCGGTCCTCGATTGTGCCGGCCCTGGGGTGGTCTTGCCTGGCCTGGGGCTGTGCCTCAGGCGGGTTGGCTGGCTGCGGCTCGCACCTCGGGCTCCCGGGATTAAAGGGCAATAGCGCCAAAATGGCTGCGGCCAGGGATATCTTAATAATATTGGCCGGGGTTTTCATAAGGCGCCACCCTTAGTATGATCCAGCCTTGCTAAGAGGGAACCCGGGAGGCGAGGGAGAATTATTAATGGGAGCGGAAAAGAGATTAAATTCCCCCTCACCCCGCCCCTCTCCCCCATCGGGGGAGTGGGGATATAAATAAGGGACCCCATAATGCTCCCATTAATAACTCAGGCTATCCTGGGGGAGCAAATGGCCATTCCCTCATATTTTAAAAAATAAGAACAGATAGCTCCCTCTGCCATTGGCAAAAATACCTATTTCTCCATAGGCAAAAGTGCCCAATAGCTATCAGCTATCAGCAGTCAGCAGTCAGCTAAAAGCAAAAGCAAAAGCAAAAACCCATAAAATCCAAAAGCTGACGGCTTACATCTGTAAGCTGATAGCCGCCATCGCCAGGGCGCCCCAATCACAGGCTGGAAGCCTGTGCCACTGTCACCCCGTGGGTGGCGGCCACAGGCCGCCCTATCTGTTTTCTGTTTTCTGTCCGTGCTAAGGGGCCTTTGAATTTGCTTTTGATTTTCACAGAAAACGGAAAACAGAAAACCGCCTTTTTCGGCTTTTTCAGGGAGTCGCTCATGAGCCTTTGGCTCACCCATAATTATGAGAAGACCGGTGGGGCGGGCGTCTCGCCCGCCATTCAGTCCGCACAGGCGAGACGCCTGTGCCACCAATTCTTCAAAACTTTTCGGAGCAGTGGCAGGGCCGGGCTCAAGCGCCCATGGCGCGACCATAATTTATGGGGGTAACAAGGCTTGTGCCACGAATAAAGCAGGCTCGCGGCGCCCCTACGCAACGCACCGGCGGGACGCCGGCGTAATAGCGGTCGGCTATCAGCGGTCAGCAATCAGCTAAGGCAAAAATCTGAAAGCTTAAAGCTGAAACCGCTCACAGCTAATAAGTATTGGGTAGAGTAAGGCGGCGGGCACAGTCCGCCCTATAAGCGGTAGGGCTAGGGGAATTTATAGGGCGGCCTGTGGCCGCCGGGCCATCCACAAAGGAAGGCAATAGCTTAATAGCAAAAACCCAAAACCCAAAACCCGAAAGCTGATCGCTGAAAGCTGACCGCTGACAGCTAATAGGTTTACGGCTAATTTTTTCTGGCGTGTTCCCGGATGAAATTAATGATGTCGCTGGTGTTTGTGCCCGGGGTGTAGATAGCGGCGATCCCCACCTGTTTCAAGGGGGGAATGTCCTCTTCGGGGATGATGCCGCCCCCCATGACCAGGACGTCTTGAATGCCCTTTTCCTGGACCAGCTCCATCACCCGGGGAAACAGATGGTTGTGGGCCCCGGACAGGACGCTCAAGGCGATGACGTCGGCGTCCTCCTGGACGGCTGCCGAGACGATCTGCTCCGGGGTCTGGCGGAGGCCGGTGTAGATCACCTCCATCCCGGCGTCCCGCAAGGCGGCGCAGATCACTTTGATTCCGCGGTCATGGCCGTCCAATCCGGGTTTGGCGGCCA